>CAVQUO010000019.1:0-153145 GCA_963716765.1 uncultured Bacteroidota bacterium
CCCCAATCTGGCCACCATCCTGGAGCCTTTGGAAATAGCACTTACACCGGTAATCACAGACATCTCCTGCGGAGGTCTTTCCGATGGCTCAGTCGGTATTACGGTGACAGGGGGTACACTTCCATATAGCTACAACTGGACCGGACCGGCAGGATTTAGCTCCACCGATGAGGATATCACAGGACTTGCGGCTGGAAGTTATGACCTTGTGATCACCGATGGAAATGGCTGTATTAAAATTTCCCCGGCATCGCGACCATCGCTGAGCCTCCACCCATAAGTGCCATTCTGAGTTCAAAAACCGATATCCTCTGTAACGGTGAGGCCAGTGGCGCCATCACCATTGAAACAAGCGGGGGAACAGGGATCCTTCTTTATACCTGGACCAATGATGCCGGCACAACGGTATCCACCGATGAGGATCCAACAGGATTGCTCGCCGGCACTTATTCCCTCACCATCACAGATGCAAACGGGTGTAGTATATCTTACCCGGCCATGGTGACGCTCAATCAGCCACCTGCTATTAACAGCTCTCTTGCTGAAACTCATGTCAGTTGTTTCGGAAGTGGAGACGGAACGATCACAGTCACCACCTCCGGGGGCACAGGAAGCTATGAATTTTCGATCAACGGAAATCTTGATCCCTCTTATCAGCCTGCAAACCTGTTTACAGGATTAGGATCCGGATTCTATACCATTTGGACCCGGGATGCCAATCTGTGTGCAGTTTCAGACACCATTACCATCTTTGAGCCCGGGCAAATTACCATCTCCAGTGAGGTCGTAGGAGGACCCATTGTTTGTAACGGCGATGCTTCGGGAACAATTAGTATCAACGGTGTAAGCGGAGGAGTTTTGCCCTACCTCTATTCCATCAATAACGGAGTGGATTTTTATCCCACCTCTCTCTTTACAAACCTGCCTGCAGGCGACTACCAAACGATCGTCAGGGATGCCAGCGGCTGCGAAATATCAGGCAGTCTTCTCACGATCTTTGAACCCGCCGAGCTGATTATCGACAATTATGTGCAGGGTGATGTCTCCACCTGTTTCGATTCCCCTGAAGGAAGTATCTTAATAACTGCAACAGGCGGATTTGGTCCGAAAACTTACCGGCTCAATGGCACCATTAGTAACACAACAGGAAATTTCCAGAACCTGCCCGGGGGGGCCTATACAATTAGTATAAGTGATCAGAACGCCTGCACCCTGGATACTTCGGTACTGATCCTGGCACCACCGCCTATTGTGGTGAATAATATTAATCTGACTGATGTCAGCGGGTGTTATGGCGATAGCAACGGAGTGGTGAGTGTTTCCGGTTCGGGTGGTACAGGAAGTATCACCTATTCACTGAATGGCAGCGCATACCAGTCATCCGGGACCTTCTCCGGACTATTGGCAGGTAGTTTTACCATCACCATCAAAGATGCCAATGACTGCACACTGGATACTGTTGTTTCACTCTCAGAACCTGCACCCATACTGATCACCTCCGAGCTGCTTACCCCTATAACTTGTAATGGAGCTTCTGACGGTGCCATTGAAATTCTGGCCTCCGGGGGAACAGATCCAGTAATATACACCCTCAACCCGGGAATAATTACCAATGTAAGCGGCCGCTTTGGCCTGCTTGCACCGGGTGACTACACAGTTGAGGTGAGCGATGCAGAGGGCTGCGGACCAGTAATTTCCTCCCTGTTTAGCCTTACAGATCCACCCCTGTTCACAATGGACTCAGTGGAAGTGACGGATATCACCTGCAACGGGGCGAGCAATGGTGCCATCGACATTTATGTGAGCGGCGGTATTCCTCCTTACGAATATTCGGTGGATAACCAGGGCTCATGGACTCCGGGCTCCTCCTTTGCGGGTCTGCTTCCCGGCAGTTATGAGGTTTATGCCAGGGATGCCAATCTTTGCACGGTTTACGGAGGTTCATTTACCATGACCGATCCTGCCCTGCTTACCATTTCTGCCAGTGCCAATAATATCGCCCTTTGCTCGGGAGATAGCAGTGGGGCCATAGATATTTCAGCCAGCGGGGGTACAGGTCTTCTGCTTTACTCCCTTAACGGAACCGGCTTCCAAAGCTCCGGCACATTTATGAATCTGCCTGCAGGAGATTACACTGCCTATGTAATGGATGAGGGTGGGTGCACAGCCACTCAGGCAGTTACCATTACTGAGCCAGAAGCAGTAATGGCCATTATTATTAAGACAGATGCTACCTTCGGGAACCTGGGTTCCATAAACTTCAGTGTTACAAGCGGGGGGATTGAACCCTATGAATACACCATTGAAGGGCCGGGCGGAACCTTCTCTTCGGAAACCTTCTACAGCGACCTGGAAGTGGGGACATACCACGCAATAGCTAGAGATGCCAATGGATGCATTGATGAAGAAATGGTAAATATCCTCGACGTTCTGCCCCTGGATGTGGTGGTAAATGTGAGCAATATTTCCTGTTTTGGAGAGCTTGACGGCAGCATAGAGATGCTTCCACAGGATGCCGAGGGAGTTGTTGAATACTCCATTGACAGTGGTGTAACATTTGTTCCCAACGCCCTCTTTAGTAATTTGGCCGGCAATACCACCTATGATCTGGTTGCCCGGGATGCAGCCGGAAAAGTGTTTACCGGAACGGCTAACATCCTCGAGCCATCCGAAATCATGCTTTCAAGAACCATTACTCCTGCCGAATGTAATAAATTCAGCGAAACAGGGGCGATCCAGATAACAGTTTCAGGAGGGACACCCGGATACAGCTATCTATGGTCGGATGGAAGCACCGTAAAGGACCGCAATGGCATCCTGGCAGGAACTTATACCCTGCTTACCACGGATGCTAATCTGTGTAAGCGCATCGATACCATGCTGGTAAATAGCCAGGTGCTTGTTGATGCTTTTGCCGGCAATGATACGACGATTTGTCACGGGGCATCCATCCAGCTTTTTGGAGAGGGAGGACATACCGCTTCCTGGTCACCGACCACTTACCTCTCCGATCCTGATATTGCCAATCCAATGGCAATTGAGGTCACCAATAACATCACTTATATACTGACCATTTCAGAAGAGGCCAGCGTATACGGGTGTTTCAATACCGATACTGTCACTATTTCGGTACTTCCCCAAACCGGACTTGAAGTCACACAGGATACCTTCATCATCCGGGGTGCTTCCATAGAACTCGAGCTTATTGGTGGTCCCTTCTTTGCCTACAGATGGGATCCCGCAGAGGGACTTGACAACAGCACTGTACCAAATCCTGTTGCCTCTCCCCAGCAAACCACCACCTATACTGTTTACGCCCTTAATGAAAATAACTGTGAGGAGAGCGATATGGTCACCCTGGAGGTTATTGAGGATATCATGGCATATAATGTATTCTCTCCCAATGGGGACGGTATTAACGACTACTTTGATATAAAGAACGCCGACCGCTTCCCGGAAATCCTGGTTGAGGTATACAGCCGATGGGGCGATATGCTCTTCCAATCGGTGGGGTATGATGATTCAAAAAGGTGGGATGGAACGACCCGGGGCACGGAAGCTCCCCTGGGTACTTACTATTATGTGATCATACCGTTCAGTGGGGCAAAGCCCATCACAGGTAATGTAACTATAATCAGGTAGCATGAGAAGATTAACAGCCATACTACTGTTTACTGTGATAGCGGGTTCGGCGAGCTTGCTGGGACAGCAATTGCCCCAGTTCACACAATACATGTTCAACGATTTTGTAATCAACCCGGCCATTGCCGGAACCCAGAACTATTACCAGATCCGAACCAATCACCGCTTCCAGTGGGTGGGTTTGGCAGATCCTCCCATGACCAACTCCATTGCTTTCTATGGTCCCAACGAAAAATGGGATATGGGATATGGGGGTTACATTTACAATGATGTTACGGGTCCCACCAGCAGGACCGGGCTCACCGGATCCTACGCATACAATATTGCTGTCAGCAGCCAAATGAGGCTCTCCATGGGTATTTCATTCAGTCTGATTCAATACCGGGTTGATGGAACCCAGCTCAATCCCAAAGATGTCTCCGATCCCAGTATCCTGAATATGGTGAGTACCGCCTATATGCCTGATGCGGGTCTGGGTGCCTACCTCTACGCGGACCAGTTTCATGTGGGCTTATCTGTTTCTCAGATTCTGAATAATAAGGTAAAGGTCTTCGACACTAAAGTTGACGACAACAGGCTGAAGCCTCAATTTAATCTGACTGCCGGTTATATTTATGAAATCAACCGTGACTGGGACCTGGAACCCATGCTCATCCTCAAGGGCACTGCTCCCAAGGAAATCAGTTTCGACATCACAGCCAAACTTGCCTGGCAAGAAACGGTCTGGGGGGCTGTGTCGTATCGTTACAGCGAGGCTGTAGCCCTCATGATCGGTTACTCTTATCAGAACACTTTTATTTTCGGATATTCTTACGACATTGGAATCTCTTCAATCCGGAAATATAACTCGGGGACACACGAATTGATGATCGGGTACCGTTTTAATGATGTAAAATAATCAAGCTGTATGCCTTCCCGGATTCTATTTCTCTTTATCAGTCTCACACTGGTTATTTCGACCGGCTGTTCAAAAAAGACCCAAATCACGGGTAAGGAATTTATCCCCAGGGAAAAGCTGGTGGATTTGCTGGTGGATCTTCATTTGGTGGATGGGATCACCAACGACCGCAAGTTTTACCGCTATTATGAAGGAGTCGACTCCATTGATGTAATGGGTCCAATTTTAGAGAAATACCAGGTAAGCCGTCAGATGTTCGATACTACCATGTATGAGTATAGCAGGTACCCGGAAATTTTCGACCAGGTATACAACGATGTGCTCATGAAGCTGAATATTATGCTTGATGAGAATGACCTGGATGAGATCCTCCAGGAGGAACTCGATCTGGAGTAGTCGAGCAGGCGAAGGTCAATAAAGCAAAAGGGTAGTTAAAACCACTGCAAATCCCAGTAAAAAACCGGTATAAACTTCCACCGGGCGCTGTACCCCCATGATGAGGCGGGCAGTGGCCACCAGACCTGCAAGCAGGATTGCTACTGCCAGAAAAACCTCCAGGGGCGTTTCATACAAAAAAATCAGTGCAAAGATCAATCCTGCAATACCGCCAAGTGCTGCAGTATGGGCACATATCCTGAACCAGAATGTTACCACCATCAGCAGAAAGAGCAAAATCGAAACCGATAGCACATATGCATGTATAACCTGGCTCAGGGGTAAGCGAACGAAAGTATACAAAGGTGATAAAGTAGAGTATCAGGATGATCAGATAGGGCAGAAAGCGCTCCTCCCTGCTGGCATCCTGCAGGGAAGAGATTAGATTCCTGTAGTAGAGTACGGGGATCATCATCAAGGGAAAAAATAGTGTCCCCAGTGCCATTACGAATAATAACAGCCCGCTTGGCTGCCGGATCAAGCAGAGAAAGGTAGGTCCCGGAATTAAGAATGATCAGCAGCCCAATGGTGGGCATAAGCAATGGATGAAAAAAGATGATAATAAGCCGGGACGCTGTCTTCATGTTGAGATTATAACTCTTTTCGCAACCTGGCCACTGGCAGGTTAAGCTGCTCCCTGTACTTGGCAACCGTTCTCCTGGCAATTTGGTAACCCTTCTCGTTGAGAATGGCTGATAACCTGTCGTCTGTAAGGGGTTTTCGTTTATCCTCCTTGTCAATGCAACCCTGAAGGATCTTTTTAATCTCCCTGGTGGAGACTTCCTCGCCGCTATCGGTCTGCATTCCTTCCGAGAAGAAATACTTCAAGGGATATATTCCGAAATGGGTCTGAATGTATTTACTATTTACCACCCTTGAAATTGTAGAGATATCCAGATTTGTAATTTCAGCGATATCCTTAAGAATCATGGGGCGCATCATGGTCTCATCCCCTTCGTAAAAATATTCATTCTGGTATTCCAGAATCGCATTCATGGTCAGCAACATGGTGTTTTGCCTCTGCCGTATGGCATCAATAAACCACCTTGCGGAATCAAGTTTCTGTTTCACAAAGGTGACCGCATCCTTCTCGTCACGGCTGGCGTTGGCTTTGTTGGCCGTGTAATTCTCAAACATGTCCGAATAGGTTCTGCTGACCCTCAGCTCGGGAACATTATTTGAATTCAGGTAGAGTTGCAAACCACTCTCGTTTTCCTCCAGGATGAAGTCAGGAACAATATGATGAAAAGATTTCCCCTGGTTATCACCCACTGCCGCCTCCCGGTTTAGGATTGAGCCTTAAGATCTCCTCCAGTGCCTCTTTGAGCGCTTCTTCTTCGATTCCAAGACGCTGGGTGATCTTTTCATAATGCTTGTTGGTGAACTCGTCGAAATTGGTTCTTGAGGATTTTCTGGGCCAGGAGCATCGACCGGATCAGATAAATCCTTACGATTGATCTGGAGCAGCAGGCACTCCTGCAAGTTTCTGGCGCCCAGTCCGGGAGGATCAAAATCCTGGATTATCATTAACACCTCATGTAAGGCTTCATAGGTAGTGTCCAGGCCAATCGAAAAGGCCAGGTCATCAGCAATAGACTCCAGCTCCCGTCGCAGGTATCCGTCTTCATCTATGTTCCCCAGTATATACTCGGCCAGTAATTCCTGTTCCTCGCTTAGTTTCCTTAGACCAAGCTGACCCTTTAGCAGCTCCTTGAAAGAAGATCCCATGGAAAAGGGAATTTCCTCCCTTTTCTGATCGGTAGTCTGGTTTTGTGCATTCAGCCGGTAACCGGGAATCTCATCGTCCTGCATATAATCCTCCAGGGAAAACTCTTCCTGCTGTTCGATTGCTCTTCCTTCACATCCTCCTGATCCTCAAAGAATCGTCAGCTCCTTCTTCCAGTACCGGGTTCTCTTCCAGCTCCTTTTTGATACGTTGCTCCAACTGTATGGCGGAATCTCCAGCAGCTTGATCATCTGAATCTGCTGCGGAGAAAGTTTCTGAAGTAACTTTTGTTGAAGTCTTTGTTTAAGCATTTATAGGTTTTCTAAAATTCAGCACTCTTGGGAGTTCTGGGGAAGGGTATCACGTCCCTGATGTTGCTCATACCGGTAATAAACATGATCAGGCGTTCAAAGCCGAGCCCAAATCCACTATGCTCCACTGTTCCAAATTTACGAGTTTCAAGGTACCACCACAATTCATCTTCAGGAATTTCCATTTCCCTCATCCTGTTTTGTACAGCTTGTCCAGCCTTTCTTCTCTTTGCGAACCTCCTATAATCTCTCCAATCTGAGGAAAAAGACACATCCATTGCCCTGACTGTTTTCCCATCATCATTCTGTTTCATGTAGAATGCCTTGATGTCCCTGGGATAGTCGGTAAGAATGACCGGCCGCTTAAAATGCTGTTCCACAAGGTAACGTTCATGTTCCGATTGAAGATCGAGTCCCCAGCTCACAGGAAATTCAAACTTCTTACCGGATTCCATCAGAATCTCCACTGCCTCCGTATACGTTTTTCTCTCAAAAGGGTTATCCATTACAAACCTGAGGCGCTCCAACAAATCCTTTGTCCACCATTTTATTGAGGAATTCAAGGTCATCCTGCAATGCTCAAGGGTATATTTGATCAGGTATTTCAGAAAATCCTCAGCCAGATCCATGTTGTCGTTGATATCATAGAAGGCCATCTCAGGCTCAATCATCCAGAATTCGGCCACATGCCTGGGTGTATTGGAGTTTTCAGCTCTGAAGGTTGGTCCAAATGTGTAGATGGAAGAGAGGGCCATGGCTCCCAATTCCCCCTCCAGCTGTCCGGAAACTGTCAGGTTGGTCGGCCTGCCAAAAAAGTCCTGACTGTAGTCGATCTCCCCTCCTTCGTTTTTCGGCGCTCCATCCAGATCGAGGGTGGTTACCTTGAACATGGCTCCAGCTCCTTCGGCATCCGAGGCAGTGATAATGGGAGTATGCAAGTAGAAAAATCCCTTATCATTATAATACTTGTGTATGGCAAAGGCCAGCGCTATGCCTTATCCGGAATACCGCACCAAAAGTGTTGGTTCTGAAACGCAGGTGAGCATTCTCACGCAGGAATTCGAAGGAGTGACCCTTTTTCTGCAAGGGATATACCTCCGGATCTGCAATCTCCAAGAATCTGAATCTCTTCAGCCTGGATTTCAACACTTCTGTCCTTTCCCCATGGACTCCACCAGTTTCCCGGTTACACTGATACTCGATCCGGTGGTAACCCGTTTCATGGTTTCTGCCGGAAATGATTCCAAGGTCGGCAACAACCTGTATACTATGAATAATGGTACCGTCATTAACGGCAATGAAAGCCACCTGGTTATTTCCCCTCCTGGTTCTTACCCATCCTTTCAGCAATACGTCCCTGTTGGTCTCAGTGGATGCCAATAACTCTTTTACATTTGATCTCTTCATATTAAATACTTTGAAAACACAAAAATACAATTTTATCAATTTGCAATCGTTAACTTTATAATCTAAAAAGATTCGATTATTTTTGCCAGTGATTCAAAAACTTACACAATGGAACAAGTGAAGAAATCCATCATGGTCACCTGGGATTTTTCGGCTGTATCCTATTCCGCATTCAAACATGCCCTAAGGATGTCGCACATAGTGAAATACAACATTATGTTGTTTCACATAGTGTCAGGATCCTTCAGAAATTGAAGCGGCAAAAGAGAAGTTGGGAAAGGTGGTTGAGGAGATAAAAAAAGATTTTGGAATAGAGGTAAGTTATTTTGTTGACCACGGTAATATCTTCAAGGAGATTGCCGAATTATGCTTCCAAAGAGGATAACAGGGTCGATTTTGTGGTCATGGGAACCCATGGAATGAAGGGCAGTCAGAAATTTTTCGGTAGCTGGGCCCTGAAGGTCATCATCGGCTCTGCTGTTCCCTTTATCGTGGTCCAGAGCGATCCCCCCGAAAAAGACCGGTACAGCGATATCGTCTTTCCCATCGACTTTAAATCCGAAAACAAGGAGAAGCTGCAATGGGCCATCTTCCTGGGAAAGTATCTGAATTCAAAAATACACCTCTATAAAACACCTATTGGAGACAAGGACCTGCAGAAAAAGGTGAATGTGAACCTGAATTTCGCCATTCGTTTTCTCATTCAGAATAACATTGACTACGAAATACATTCTGCTCCAAAATCCGGAAATTTTCAGAAGGAGCTTCTGGCTTTCTCAAAAAAAATAAAAGCAGATCTGATCCTGATCACCACCACCAAACATATCACCAAGGTTGACTTTATTTTCGGGGCCAAAGGAACAATACCTGCTTTCCAACAGTGAGAAGATCCCGGTAATGTGCGTAAATCCAAAATCAAACTTTGCCAAGGTGGGCCAGTTTATGTATGGCTAGTCACCACTTACTAACCCACTAACCCACTAACCCACTAACCCACTAACCCACTAACCCACTAACCCATTAACCCACTAACCCACTAACCCATTAACCCACTAACCCATTAACCCACTAACACTCACGCAGCGAGCACCCTAACTGCAGGAATATGTCAATTGCAGTCAAGAGTATCACAAAGTCTTACGGTTCTCAGCTTGCAGTAAACGACATATCTTTCACCGTTTCTACGGGCGAAATAGTCGGTTTTATCGGCCCCAATGGAGCTGGAAAATCAACTACAATGAAGATCATTACCGGCACACTTCCCCCGGATAAAGGCGAGGTGCTGATCGGAGATATGTCCGTGGGGGAGAATTTAAAATCCATTCGGAAAATAATTGGCTACCTGCCCGAAAACAATCCTTTATATCCTGAGATGTATATTCGGGAATATCTTGAGTATGTTGCCGGACTTATACCAGATCAGAGGGAAAACAGAGGAGAGATTCAAATTGACAGGGTGATAGAGATGACCGGGCTCACTCCCGAAGTACATAAAAAGATTGGAAGCCTCTCCAAGGGATTCCGTCAAAGGGTGGGACTCTCCCAGGCACTTATCCACGATCCGGAAATCCTGATCCTGGATGAACCGACGACCGGTCTTGATCCCAACCAGCTGACGGAGATACGTAGCCTGATCTCAAATATCGGGAACCAGAAAGACCGTGCTGCTCTCCACGCATATTCTGCAGGAGGTGGAGGCCATTTGCGACCGGGTAATCATCATCAACCAGGGGATCCATCCTGGCCGATGACAGTTCAGCAATCACTGAAAGAGAGGGGCACAGGAACTATTCAGTACCATTCACGTGGAGCTTGAATGCTCCGGCCAATCCGAAATCTGGAGAAAAGCTCTCAGCCATTCAAAACGTTAAACCACTTGCCGGAAACCAGTTCCTTCTTGAGACCCGTGAAAAAAGCGATATCCGGGGCGACATTTTCAACTTTGCTGTCAGTCAGGGGCTTACCATTCTGTCTCTCTCCATGAAAGAAAAGAGCCTTGAAGATCTGTTCAGGGAGATCACTCTCGGTTAATTATCTGATTATATGTAAATACTGCGTAAACAAATTGGCATTGTATTTGTTTACATTATTTATATATTTACCGATTCAATTTTTTAACCAAGAGATTAACCTATGAAGTTACGGACAATAGCAATTTTAGGTGGAGTTCTGATCGCAGGTGCCCTTATCTGCGCAGACCATGACTGATGTGATTAATGAATTCAATGCAGGTGTTGAAAAAGTCAACAACCAGGAGTATGATGCTTCTCTTGAGCATTTTAACCAGGTTCTGACCCTGGCAGAAACTGTTGGAGATTCTGCATCAGAATTAAAAGCCAGTGCCGAGAATCTGATACCGGCCAGCTATTACAAGCAGGCCATGATGTTCCTGAAAAGAAAGCAGTATGACAATGCCATTCCCTATCTGGAGAAGACCATTGAAACTGCTACCCTCTATAATAATAATGAAGAGTCCAGTGAGAAAGCTAGCCAGGTATCTGATGCAATCCTATATGATGGAAGGTCAGCGCAGCTATAAGAATAAGTCCTACGACTGAGTCTCTGGGCTATTGTTGATAAGGCCCTGGCCATTAATGAAGACCTTTACCAGGCTCACCTGGGAAAGGGAATGGTTTACAAGGACCAGGATGAGATTGATTCCATGCTCGAGGAATTTGCAGCTGCCAAAGAAGGAGCCTTGCCAAGAATGATACCAAAACCATTGAATTGGTCAACGCAGGCAGTTGATGGCTTATTTCAATGGTATAATTAAAGAAGAGTATGACGCTATAGATCCCGAAGAACCTGAGTATGATTATGTATTTGAAGCTTGTGAAAAAGCACTCAATGCCAATCCGGAGAATGCCAGGGCATATTATTACATGGCTATGGTTTATAACAAGCAAGTAGAATACGATCTAGGCCATCGAAGCTGCACTGAAAGGCCTTGCCTCGGAGACAGAGTTGATCTGGATCTCAGCACTTAATTTCGAATTGGGTAGTGCCTACCAGAATACGGCTGAGTACGATAAGGCCTGTGAAGCCTTCAGAAAGTAGCGGAAGATCCCTTCCTGAGCATGGCTGAAAAGAAGATTGGGATCCATTGGATGCAATTAATCTTCGAAAAAAGAAATAAATCAAAAGCAGCGTTAATTACGCTGCTTTTTTTTGTCACATGCATGAAATTTACTTCCTTTGTGGCATCTCGGTGGAGAGATTTGACTGATTGCAACCACATATAAAAAATGCTAAAACAGGAGATTTCAAGACGATCAGTCCCTCCAGCCCTGTTATTGTTTAACCTTTAATTATTATAAGCATGGCATATTTATTTACTTCCGAATCGGTTTCAGAAGGACATCCCGATAAAGTATCCGACCAGATTTCAGATGCACTGCTGGACGCATTTCTGGCTTACGACCCACATTCAAAAGTTGCCTGTGAAACGCTTGTTACAACCGGACAGGTTGTACTGGCCGGCGAGGTACACACCAACACATATATTGATGCTCAGCAGGTGGCCCGCGATACCATCAAAAAAATTGGATACACCAAGAGTGAATACCAGTTTGAATACAATTCCTGCGGTGTTTTGACCATGATACATGAACAGAGCCAGGATATCAACCGCGGTGTGGATCGGGAAGATCCCATGCAACAGGGTGCCGGTGACCAGGGAATGATGTTCGGTTATGCAACTGATGAAACCGATAACTACATGCCCCTCCCCCTGGATCTAAGTCACCGTCTGCTCATCGAAATGGCAGCCATCCGTAAAGAGGGAAAAATGATGACCTACCTGCGCCCCGATTCAAAATCGCAGGTAACCATCGAATATGCCGATGATGATACGCCCTCAGGGTGCACACCATCGTACTTTCAACCCAGCATGACGACTTTGACGAGGATGACGAGAGGATGCTGGCGAAGATTCGCACTGACATGAGAGAAATCCTGATCCCACAGGTTGTAAGCCAGCTACCCGAAAGAATCCAGGCCCTGTTTGATAATACCTTCATCCTTCATGTGAATCCCACCGGGAAATTTGTAATTGGTGGTCCCCATGGCGACACCGGTCTCACCGGTCGTAAGATCATAGTGGATACCTATGGTGGAAAAGGAGCCCACGGTGGAGGCGCATTCTCAGGCAAGGATCCATCAAAGGTGGACCGTTCTGCAGCTTATGCCGCCAGGCACATTGCCAAAAACATTGTGGCTGCGGGGATCACCAGCGAAGTGCTGGTTCAGCTTTCATATGCCATTGGCGTGGTTGAACCCATTGGTGTATTTGTGAATACCTACGGAAAATCAAAGGTGGATTTGACCGATGGTGAGATTGCAGATAAAATTGCATCCCTTTATGACCTCCGGCCTGCTGCCATTGAAAAGCAATTGAAACTCCGCAATCCCATTTACTCCGAGACCGCCTCTTACGGGCATATGGGACGTACTCCTCAGACCGTAACAAAAACCTTCACCTCCCAGTACTGGGATGATAAAGTCATCGAGGTGGAACTATTTACCTGGGAGAAACTGGACTATGTGGACAAGTTTAAAAAGGCCTTTGGCCTTTCTTAAACAGTCAAAAAGTCGAAAGCTTAAAGTCATAAAGCTTAAAGTGACTTTTGACTTTTGACTTTTGACTATCTTTATGCTTTACAGACTTTTGACTTTATAGACTATTTTATGTTTTCAGGAATTGTTGAAGAAGCTGCCGCTGTAGTGGGGCTGGTGAAAGATCAGGATAATCTGCACATCACCATGTCTTGCTCATTTACCAATGAGTTAAAGATCGATCAAAGCATCTCCCACAATGGAGTATGCCTGACTGTTGTAAATATTGAGAATGATACTTACACAGTAACTGCCATCCGGGAAACCCTCCTGAAATCGAACCTGGGACTGCTCAAAAAGGGCGATAAGGTAAATCTGGAGCGCAGCACAAGGCTCGATTCAAGGCTCGACGGCCACATGGTCCAGGGCCATGTGGATCTGACTGCCACCTGTAAGGATATTACTGAAGCAGATGGGAGCTGGTATTATACCTTTGAATATGAACCCTCCAGTGAAGAGCATATCACTGTTGAGAAAGGGTCAGTATCTGTCAATGGTGTAAGCCTTACAGTGGTGAACTCCAAAGATACCTCTTTCCAGGTGGCCATCATTCCCTTCACTTACGAAGTCACCAATTTCCATCAGTTTGTTCCTGGATCGGTGGTAAACCTCGAATTCGATATCATTGGTAAATACATAGCCAGGATCATGAAGGCCCAAATGGGAAAATAGGAGACGGTATGTTATAGAGTAGCGTATTTCTCCCACAAAGCGAGAACCGGTTTACTATCTTTAGTCTTCAAATACTAAAAAATGCAAACCATACTCGTCCTTGGCGCCGGACTTTCCTCCGGATCTCTCATCCAATATTTCCTTGACCAGTCGGACAGAGGCTGGAAAATTCGCGTCGGAGATATTGATTCAGATATTGCCATCAGGAGAATTAAGGGTCATCCTGCTGGTGAAGCTTTCCAATTCGACGTCTTTAACCGCGAACAGCGTGATGCCGAGATCTCCCGGGCCGACATCGTGATCAGCCTTTTGCCCGCACGTATGCACTACCTGGTGGCAGAAGCCTGCGTGGAGCTGGGGAAGAATATGGTAACTGCATCCTATCTTTCTCCCGCCAGTCAAGGCCCTGGATGAAGCGGCCAGGAAAAAGGGCGTTGTATTGATGAATGAGTGTGGTGTGGATCCAGGCATAGATCATATGTCGGCCATGCAGATGATCGACCGAATCAAAAATGAGGGGGGCAGGCTGAAGGCCTTCGAATCCAGTACAGGCGGACTGGTGGCTCCGGGGTTCGAGAATAATCCCTGGCAGTATAAATTTACCTGGAATCCCAGAAACGTCGTCCTGGCGGGTGCCGAAGGGGCCAGGTTCCTGCACAATGGCAAATTCAAATACATCCCACATCACAAGGTATTCCGCCGCTTTGAAACCATTCATGTACCCGAACTGGGTGCCTTCGAAGTTTATGGAAACCGCGATTCCCTGACCTACCGGGAAACCTATGGCCTGCATAACCTGGAGACCATGTTCAGGGGGACCATTCGCCGTCCCGGTTTCTGCGAAGCATGGGATATCTTTGTGCAGCTGGGTGCCACCGATGACAGCTATGTGATGGAGGATACGGAAAACATGACCTACCGCGAATTCATCAACAGCTTTATGAAATACAGGATTGACATTCCTGTGGAGACCAAGCTGGCGATTTACCTGGGTATTGATGAGGAATCCCAATATGATGGACCGGCTTCGCTGGCTGGGAATATTTGAAAATACCAAAATCGGGATTGCCGGACTTACCCCTGCCCGCATCCTTCAAAAGATCCTTGAGGAGAAGTGGAAACTGGATCCGGGCGACAAGGATATGATCGTCATGCAGCACCAGTTCGACTTCATGATCAAAGACCTGCACTTCAAAAGACATATCCACCATGGTTTTCATTGGAAAGGACAAGGATCAAACCGCCATGTCCATGACCGTGGGCCTCCCGCTGGCCATGGTGGCCAAGCAAATCCTCACAGGACAATTTAGCGAGCCTGGCGTTCAATTACCCATAATACCCTCCATTTACAAACCAGTCCTCGAAGAACTCAGGGAATACGGGATTCTGTTCGTAGAAGAAGAAGCTGAGATCTTATGATAAGATAAGACCATCTTTCATTGTGATGATGCGATCGGCCATGCCTGCAAGTTCGCGGTCGTGGGTGACAATCACCAGGGTTTTGCCAAACTCCTTTCGAAGCTGTATAAACAGTTTGTGAAGTTCCTGTTTGTTTTCCGAGTCAAGGTTCCCTGAAGGTTCATCAGCCAGGATCACTCCCGGATCGTTAATCAGGGCACGGGCAACCGCCACTCGTTGTTGCTCACCTCCGGAAAGTTCGGCCGGTTTATGGTCCAGTCGTTCCGAAAGCCCCAGGAAATCAAGTAAGTCCTTCGCCCTGCTCTCCACTTCCTTTCTTGGTCTTCGAGCGATGAATCCAGGAATGCAAACATTCTCAACTGCACTAAATTCGGGTAAAAGCTGGTGAAACTGGAATACAAATCCGATATGACGATTCCGGAAACGGGCCAGCTGGTTTTTTACCAGGGTATGAGTCTCAATCCCATCTATGGTAACCACACCCGAATCCTGTTTTCCAAGGGTCCCTATTATCTGCAAAAGGGTGGTCTTTCCGGCCCCGGAAGGCCCCACAATGGAGACCACTTCATTCTCTGCAATTTCAAGGTCTATTCCCTTCAGCACCTGCAGGTTTCCATATGATTTGGTGATTTTTTTTGTTGAGATCATCGGGGCTAAAATATCATGTAAATATAGAGAAGATAGATCAATATCATTAAGGCTCCCTCCCACCGAACGATTTTTGCACGCGCGGCCGGCAACATCGTGACCAGGAGAAGCAGCGTCACTCCAAGCATCCAGGGTATATCAAAATGGGAAATGGCATGATCTACGCTGATGTTTCCAATCAAACCGGTGACTCCAAGCACGGCAAGAATGTTCATAATGTTGGATCCAATAATGTTCCCAATGGCGATCTCAGTCTCCTTCTTCAATGCTGCAATCACACTGGTCGCCAGCTCAGGAATACTTGTTCCCACGGCTACCATGGTAATCGATATAACCCTCTGTGAAATCCCTAATCCCTCCGCTATGATTGCAGCATTTTCAACCAGTAAATTTGCTCCAAAAGCCAGTCCGCCGCAGGATACAAAAAAAATCAGCCCGGCAACCCACACTTTCATCTGCTTTCCGACGATAGGCTCCTGTTTCTGGATTGCGGGATTTTTTCTCGCCTGCAAAACAGCAATACCGAGGTAGATCAAAAGAAAAAGAATAAATATAAGGCCTTCAAGGCGGGTCAGTGTTCCATCCCATGCAAAAGCAAACAACAAAAGGGAGACAAACATTAATGCTGGCCAGTCCTGACTCACCGATTTTTTCGGGACAGGGATGGGAAAGATCAGGGCAGTAATGGCAAGAACAAGCAGAATGTTGGATATATTGCTTCCTACCACATTACCCATGGCTATCTCCGGAAGACCCTTCAGAGCCGCCTGGATACTAACAAGTAGCTCCGGGGCAGATGTACCAAAAGCAACCACGGTCAGGCCAATGATCATGGTAGGAATCCGAAACCTTTTAGCGATTTCCACACTGCTATCAACCAGGTACTTACCGCTAATAAACAGTAGAAGCAGTCCTGCTAATAAAAGAAGATAGGTTTGTATCATGAATCAGAGTGAAGGGCTAATCCAGATCCAGGTTCTTTTTTACCCCCTTCACAATTTTGTCCGCGTCTTTGGTGAGGTTCTTCTTGATCACATCTGAATCCTTTGTGAGATTTTTAGTAATCACTTCGGTCTCTTTGGTGAGATTATTCTTGATCTCACTGACTTCCTTTGTAAGACTGCTTCTGATCTCCTTGAAATCTTCAACCACATCCGGTGTGCTGTTCTCAAACTCACGCTTGATATCGTCCGTAGCCCGCCTGAACTCCTTCATACCTCTGGCAAAGGTTCTGGCCAGCTTGGGTATCTCCTTGGATCCAAAGAGTAAAAGTGCGATCAAAACAGCAAAAATTACCTCCTGCCCGCTAATAAATAAAATTGTCCCCAACATTTTTGCAATGATTTACGCAAATATAGTAATTCCAGTATATATTACTCGTCACTGAACCGTATACTAACGTATCCGCTTAGGTTTCCTCGTAATATATACCTTCATAGCAAGGCTTCCGGGGCGGAGGGATATTCCCTGGCCGATGCCTTAGCGGATGCGAAGCATACGGTGCAGCGAGGCTTCCGGGGCGGAGGGATATTCCCTGGCCGATGCCTTAGCGGATGCGAAGCATACGGTGCAGCGAGGCTTCCGGGGCGGAGGGATATTCCCTGGCCGATGCCTTAGCGGATGCGAAGCATACGGTGCAGCGAGGCTTCCGGGGCGCAGGGATATTCCCTGGCCGATGCCTTAGCGGATGCGAAGCATACGGTGCAGCGAGGCCTCCGGGGCGGAGGGATATTCCCTGGCCGATGCCTTAGCGGATGCGAAGCATACGGTGCAGCGAGGCTTCCGGGGCGCAGGGATATTCCCTGGCCGATGCCTTAGCGGATGCGAAGCATACGGTGCAGCGAGGCCTCCGGGGCGGAGGGATATTCCCTGGCCGATGCCTTAGCGGATGCGAAGCATACGGTGCAGCGAGGCCTCCGGGGCGCAGGGATATTCCCTGGCCGATGCCTTAGCGGATGCGAAGCATACGGTGCAGCGAGGCTTCCGGGGCGCAGGGATATTCCCTGGCCGATGCCTTAGCGGATGCGAAGCATACGGTGCAGCGAGGCCAGGGAATATCCCGAAGCTTAGTTTGTCGAGATGGATAGCGTATATTCCCCCATAGCCTCATCCGACTTTACTTCGTATGTCCAGGAGCCAAAATACTTCTTCGAGGTTGAATCCTTAATGGTGATAGACTGTGTGAGGGTGACTTCAGCTGAGGAATTGATGGTCTGCTCCTTGAATACCTTTCCATCAGGGTATAAAAGTTTGATCTTTATCTCTCCGGAGTTTACCTTTCCCCTGATCATTAGTCTGAAATTCCTCGTTGATTCATCCACTTCAAATTTCCCGCTGGAGCTATCCGAGGTACCCTTAAAGGAGTTTCGCAGTGTAAGCTGACTCTGGTTTCCCTCATCGCATGAGCTGATAAAATAAGTGTCTGATTCTCCCGGAGTGCGGTATACAACCCTGGGGCTGGAAGATGACCAGGTTGATCCACTTGAGCGGGCCAGTTCTTCGGCCATGATTTGTTGCTCTTTAAACTTAATCTCCTGCTCTTTCATCTCTACATGTTGCTGCTCAAGCATCTGTTTCCTGGCCTTCAGCTCAGCTTCCTGGGAAGCTTTTGGAGGGGCCGGGGGTATCTCCTTACTTTGTGCCTGTACCTGAGAGTTATGCAAGGAGAAAATAGTCAGGGCCAATACTATTCCAATCCGTCTTAAGTTTTTCATGTTTTTGTGTTTTACTTATTACTCACATTACAAAAATAGTTGCAGAAAGCGTACAATTTGGTTAATGCATGGTTAACGATTGGTTAAGGCGCTTTGAAAGGTATTATATTAGCTCAGAAATTGACCGGGATGAAAAGTCGAATCCTCATCTTGTTATCCACCCTGGCGCTCCTGGTGCTTGTAGCCGTGCAGTATTTGTTTGTTACCGATACCTACATCACTAAACAGAAGCAATTTGATGCCAGATATGGAAATTTGGTGAAAAAGGGGATGGCAGTCTTTACAAGCCAGGATTTCAACTATGCCTTCGACTCGATGATGTACGTTTTGGATAACCTGGCCCTGGAATACATCTTTGGTAGTCAGGATACCCTTCCCGGACCTCCCGGGGAAGTATTCCAGAAATCGATGGCTGGATACCAGGAGCCAGAACTATTTCTCCGGGACTTCGTGCGCAAGGCGGGCGAAGAGCCTGATTTTACCTACCATGTACAGTTAAACGAACTCTACCTGGTGGACATGGGTTTCGAGCAAAAAGTTTTTCCCGATAGCCTGGCGCTTCCCATGCCCCCCCATGATGCCCTTCTGGCGGGATCCTATACCCACGAACGCAATTTTTTCAGGATATCCTACGATATATACATCGACTTCCAGAACCGGAACAGAATGATCTGGAATGAAATGTGGCTCATCCTCTCGCTTTCGGTATTCACCCTCCTCCTTGTTTTTACCGTATTTTATATCACCCTGCGGAACATGCTATTGCAGAAACGATTATCCGAGATGAAAACCGACTTCATCAATAACATGACCCACGAATTAAAAACCCCCCTCTCCACCATCTCAGTGGCTTCCAGTTCGCTGGGCAAGCGTTCGGTTATTCAGCAGGAAAAAATGGTGGAGGAACTTTCCCACATCATTAAAAAGCAGAACAGGCACCTATCGGAGTTGATCGACAGGATCCTTGATATTAATATCTGGGAACGTGACCAGGTAAGACTTAAGAGGCAAAAGGTCAGGGTGGAAAAATGGATCCGGGAGCTAGCACAGGCCTTCCTACTAAAGCAGGAGGGGTCAGGCCTGGAGATAGAGCTGGAGCTGGGAGATGCCCCGGATTCCATCCTCCTGGATGAAGTACATATGTCAACCGCAATCAATAATATCCTGTCCAATGCTGTCAAATATGGTTTTCACCCTTGCAGGATCAAGCTCGTGGTGACCGGGAAAAATGGATTCCTCGATATTGCTATTTCCGATAACGGACCCGGAATCCGAAAGGAGGAACTCAAACATATTTTTGAAAAATTCTATCGCGGAAAGGAGTCCAAAGAGAGGGTTATCAAGGGGCTGGGACTGGGACTCTATTACGTAAAGCAGATTACTGAGGCCCACGGGGGAACTATTGCCGCAAAAAGCACCCCAGGTAAGGGCGTGCAATTTATCATTCAAATACCCATACAAAATGGAAATACTGCTGGTTGAAGATGACATTGATCTTCAGAAGGTACTCGCTCAATATCTTGAACTATCAGGATTTACTGTTACACTGTGCCCATCATGGGAAACATGGTCTGGAACAATTCCAAAAATATCATTGTGATCTTTGCATCCTGGATGTGATGATGCCGGTTATGGACGGTTTTACCCTGGCTGGAGAAATCCGGAAGCTGGATCCCGGGATGCCCATCATTTTCCTGACAGCAAAGAACCAGAAAGAGGACAAATTGAAGGGCCTGTAAACTTGGGGCTGATGACTACATTACCAAACCCTTCGAAGCAGAGGAGCTGGTACTCCGAATACACAACATCCTCAGACGGTCCGGGAAGGAGGATATTCAGACAGTACAGCTTGGTAAGCTTCAGGTCCGCTTCAACGAACTGCTTATTGAAAGCGGGAAGGAGAAGCACCCGATCACTCCCAGGGAGTCGGAACTGCTCAGATATATGATTGAACACCCCAACACCCTGCTTACCAGGGAACAGATCCTGGAAGATTTATGGGGACAAAATGACTATTTTATGGGCCGATCCATGGATGTCTTTATATCCAGGCTGAGAAAATACCTGCAGGCAGAACCCTCCGTATCCCTGGAAACAAAAAGGGGTGTGGGATTTATCTTTAAGATCTCTTCCCACACCCCCTGATATACATTTCGGAAACTTTATTTTCTTACGGCTCCCTTCAGAACACGGGTTGTTTCATCCCCTTTAATGGTATCATAAACCACCGGGGTGGCAATAAATAGTGATGAGTAGGTACCAACCACAACACCAACCATCAGTGCGAAGATGAATCCTCTGATCACATCACCACCAAAGATAAAGATGGCCAGCAAAACGAAGAAGGTACTCAGCGAGGTACTGAAAGTACGACTCAGGGTAGCTGTTCAGAGCAGTATTAAAAATCTCCTTTCTTTCACGCCTTTTCTGCAGTCCCACATACTCCCTGATCCGGTCAAACACAACCACCGTATCGTTGATGGAGTAACCCACCACGGTAAGTATCGCCGCAATAAACGACTGGTCGAGCTCCAGGGAAAAAGGCAGGATTCCATCGAGAATGGAGAAAAGCCCAACACGATCAACACATCGTGCACCAGGGCAACCAGGGCACCCATTCCAAATTGCCAGTTGCGGAAACGGCCAGTATGTAAAGGAAAATAATCAGGAGCGAGGCAAAGACCACAATAACTGCCGTACGCTTAATATCATCAGCAATGGTGGGACCCACCTTGTGGGCACTGATAATATAATCCTGTCCGTTCAGGAAATCATCCAGCAACAGCATCGCTTTCAAGATAGGGCTTCAACCCATCGAACATCTGTGCCACAATAATAGAATCTACCTCGGGACGATCATCATCAATGAGATACTTGGTGGTCACCCTGACGGTACTCTTATTCCCATAGGTTATTACGGTGGGAGCCATCCCAAAGGCCTCTTCCAGGTGCATCCTGAATTTCAACGGTTTCCACCTCCTGGGGAAAGGCAATCACATAGTTACGTCCACCTGTGAAATCCACACCCAGGTCCAGACCGCGGGTGGCCAGCGAGCCAATCCGGCAACGAATAACCAATCCGGAAATGACATAGAAGATTTTCCTTTTTCCAATGAAATCGATCTTTGTATTTTTAAAGAAATTGCGGTGAGATCTTTGTATCAAAAGTGATGTTCCTTCCTTTGGACAGCATCCTTTCATACATCAGCCTGGTGAGGATAATGGCACTGAAAAGGGAAGTCAGGATACCTATAACCAGGGTGGTGGCAAAACCTTTGATGGGGCCTGTTCCGAAGAAGAACAGAATCAAACCGGTAAGGAAGGTGGTAATCTGCGCATCAAAAATGGCAGAGTAGGCATTCTTGTAACCGTCCTTGATGGCCGTCTTCAGATTCTTTCCCGCCGTAAGTTCCTCCCGGATCCTTTCATAAATCAGCACGTTCGCATCCACCGACATACCGATGGTCAGTACAATACCTGCAATACCCGGAAGGGTCAGTACTGCCTGCAGAGATGCAAGTACACCCATTAAAAAGAACATGTTGGCCACCAGGGCAATATCAGCCACCATACCAGCCCTGCGGCTGTAATAGAAAATCATATAGGCCAGTACCACAATGAAGGCAATCATGAAGGAATTCATACCGTCCTTAACCGACTTGGCACCCAGTGAGGGCCCAATCACTTCGCTGGACTCGACCCGTGCACGGGCAGGCATTTTACCCGATTTCAGGATATTGGAAAGGTCATCGGCATCTGCCTGAGTAAAATCACCGGATATGGAGGAGCTGCCTCCCTTGATCTCTTCATTCACATTTGGAGCAGAGTAAACCAAGTCCGTCAAGCACAATGGCAATGGACTTGTCCTACATTCTCCCTGGTTACATTGGCCCATTTTTTAGCACCTTCGGCATTCATGTTCATGCTAACATTAAACTCCCCAGTATAGGGATCGGTTCCCACCCTGGCATCGGTTACATATTTGCCTTCCATAACCGGTTGAGCATTACGGGTTGCTTTCAGTGCATGAAGCCTGATAAACTCCCCATTGTCACCATCGGCCTGGAAGTGCCAGGCAGAAAATCAAATCGGATGGGAAAGAGTTGCTTGATCTGCGGAATGCGCAAGGTATTCGTTGACTTTGGCCGTATCTTTAATAAGAACAACACCAACGGTTGATCCGGGAATAAACTGACGCTGGTTATCCAGGTAGGGAGTCAGCACAGCAAGCAGAGGATTCTCACGGTAAAATTGGGCCTCCTGATCGCTCAAGGCCGCGGTGGAATCCAGATCGGTGAGCAGATCCAGTCCGCGTTGTATCCAGCAGAGATCTCCTGAGGAATATCCAGCAAGGGATTCATCTTCGGCAGCAGCTTCAACTAATTCGGCTTCAGTAGATTCACCATCGCTTTCAGCAACTTCATCTGCCATTAAAATTGCAGCCAGTGAAGTGTTGGCCTGATCCAGGTAATTCCAAACCTCAGAGGCCTGGTAGGTGGTCCAGAATTCCAGGTTGGCAGTACCGGTAAGCAGTTTGGTAACCCTTTCAGGTTCCTTCACACCGGGAAGTTCCACAAGAATCCTTCCCTGGCGTTCCAGTTTCTGGATATTCAGCTGAACAACACCAAAGCGGTCGATTCGGTTTCTCAATACATTGTATGAGTTGTCGATGGCTCCTTCGGCATTAATTTTCAGGTAGTTCAACAACTTCCTGGTTGGTGGTGTTAAAATCAATGGATCCCCTGGTTTCGGGAGTCATGAAAAACTGAGCAAGTTGCGCTCCTGGATTTAACTCCTCGAAAGACTCAGCGAAAAGGTTGACGAAATCGGCCTGGCTATTGGTTTTCTTCTGATGAGCAAAGCCATGGTCTCCGTAAACACGGGATCTGTCAGGTACTGCGGAGCAGCCATGGACTTGATAATATCTTCCACCGCGATCTCCAGGATCACATTCATCCCACCCTTCAGGTCAAGACCCAGGTTAACTTCCCTCTCCTTACACTCCTGATAGGTGATATTTTTTGAAGAGTACATTGTATACAACCTCTCCCTTCATTGAGTCCAGGTACGAACGTTCAATCCTTACATCACCGTTGGCAAACTTACTTGCATCTTTTTCCACCTTCTGGGCGAAAACAGTAAACAAGAGCTGGTATACACTGACGATGGCCAGAAGTATCGTAAAGAACCTGATAGCGCCTTTATTCTGCATTTTTAACTAGTTTATTGATAGTAACTTGCTTAATTTTTCTGAATAGGCCGCAAATATAGCACTATTTTTTTGCACTTTGGAAGGAAGCCTTAAAAAAATGCGCAAGTGGCATTAGAACCACCCACGCATTTTATTTAAGTTAAATCGTTAAAAATATGATATTTACATAAATCTATCAGAAAAGTTTCAAGTCATCCAGCGACTTCATGACTTCCTTTACACTTTCGACTGAAGACTGCAATAACTTTTTTTCATCAGCATTCAGGCTGATCTCGATGATCTCTTCCACCCCGCCTTTTCCCAGTTTCACAGGCACACCCAGATAGATATTTTTCTGGCCATATTCACCATTCAGATAGGCACATACAGGGAAGATTCGTTTCTGGTCATCCACAATGGCTTCCACCATCTGGGATACCGCAGCACCAGGAGCATACCAGGCGGAAGTACCCATAAGGCTTACAAGTTCGCCCCCACCCTTCCTTGTTCTTTCCACAATTTTATCAATCACCTCTTTGCCGAGCAACTCAGTGACCGGTATCCCACTCACAGATGTGTACCTGGGGAGTGGGACCATGGTATCGCCATGTCCACCCAACAACATGGCATGAATATCAGTTGGAGAAACCTCAAGAGCACTGGCTAGAAATGCTTTGTAGCGACCCGTATCAAGGATCCCTGCCATCCCGAATACCTTATGCGGGTCTTTATTGGCCGCCAGGAAGGCAGCATAGGTCATCACATCCAGGGGATTGGAAACTACGATAATAATCGCATCGGGTGAATACTTTATCGCCTTTTCAGTTACATCTTTGACGATGTTGGCATTGGTTTTGATCAGATCGTCGCGTGACATACCGGGTTTTCTGGGGATGCCCGAAGTAATTACGACGATTCCCGATCCCTTCGTTTTCAGGTAATCGTTGGTTGATCCTGTTACACGGGTGTTGAAGTGATTAATGGAGGAGGTCTGCCAGATATCCAGGGCTTTCCCTTCGGCCAATCCTTCTTTCACATCAAGGAGAACAACCTCTTTTGCTAGGTCCTTGTGAGCAATCACATTTGCACAGGTCGCGCCCACATTTCCGGCGCCAATCACTGTAATCTTATTCATTCTTATTAGTTTTTAAGTTAACATGCTTTTTAAAAATAGATTCATTTGGTTTTAGAGCTGCCATAAATGTAATAAAATCTATGAGCAGACGTGCCTGTTATATATCATAAAAGCTCAAGCATAAATCATTTCAATTCTATTTTCCTGGAAGAGGTAGATTCATCTTATTTACAATGGCGATAAAACGGGCGCTGTCATATAAGTTTACAAAACCATTCTCGCCAGCTGCCAGATAGGGCATAAAGGGCTCATGCAATTCGTATCCTTTTTCAAGATCATCCAGGGCTTTGCTGTATTCTCCAATGGCGTAGTGTCTGCTTGCCAGGGTATTGGTGGACACATACTTTTCCTGTGCCAGTAGCTCAAACTGCCGAACAATCTCTTTTTCTGCGGCAAAGTAGCCCTCCTCTCTAAAAATCGAATCAAAGGATTGAAAAAGTTCCTCCCCGAAATACACGGTCAGGACTGTTTTTCGATATTCAAAAGCTTCATCATACCTCTCCCAGGCCTATCAGTGCCAGTTTCATTTGGGCATTGCCTGAACCCGGCCTGATGGCTCTGGCCTTTTCGGCATACTCCAGGGCTTTTTGGAATTGACCTGTGGATCGTAAAACACCAGAGTATAATCCCAGGATGAAGCGGATTCAATGGGTCCAGCTCCACAGCCAATTGTCCCTGGGTCAGGGCCTCATCGGGTCGCTGAAGACATATGAGTAAATGCGCATAGTAGATTCGGGACATCACGTCATTGGGATTTATGGCCAGGGCTTTCAGGAAGGCTTTTTCTCCTTTCTCCCAGTCCCAGTCGGTCCATGTGCTTATGATGCCGCTGAGGAAATAAGCATCGGGAAAGTCGGGATCCAGTTCAAAGGCCCTGTTAATATTTTCATGGACCATTTGTCTTCCCACTTCTGGTTCAACTAGTCCCGAATTGTAATCGGAGAATCCCAAATCTGTGCCATCCCTGCATACAGGGGAGCCCATTCAGGATCTTTCTTCATGGCCAGACTTAAATACTCATAAGCCTGATCTAGAACTCTTTACCGGGTTCTTTCCAGAGCTCAAAACTGCTCAGGTAGGCATCATAGGCCTCCTTATCCACTGTCTGAATTTTATCCAGCCGGCGTTTTTCATCCGCTGAGTCAATTCAACCATCACCTCTTCTGCAATTTGCTTGGTAATCCGGTTATAGAGGTTGAGGACCTGGCTTTTCTCTTCCCTGTAATCGGCCACCCAGAGCTGTTTTTCGTCACCGGTGGTGCTCACCAGTCTGAGCTGGATACAGATGGTATCGCCCAGGCACATCACGGCTGTTTCCAGGGCGGCATCTACTCCCAGCTCCGAAGCAATCTCAGGGAGGGTCATCTCCATGTCCCTTGAAGGCAGATGGAGGAGGTCCTGGACTTTGACCTGCAATCCACCCACCTGTCCCATATCCCCAATCAGGGAAGCATGCATGCCCGACACAAAATATTCCAGG
Organism: uncultured Bacteroidota bacterium; assembly: GCA_963716765.1. Classification (GTDB taxonomy): domain Bacteria; phylum Bacteroidota; class Bacteroidia; order Bacteroidales. Next base: position 26,293 of record CAVQUO010000019.1, read on the forward strand.
TCATCATCACCGGTGAAATTATCAAATGGAAGGATGACCAGGGACCGTATATCCCCGGCCCGTAATCCTTTTGGCCCACCAACTATGTTAAAGGTCAGCAATCCGGCAATCACCACAAAACTCACATAGGTGGCAATTCGCCAGGCGTTGGGAACCTTTGTCTTTTCCGGTCCCACTGTCTCCTCAACGGATTTGGTTTTTTCAATTCCTTCCGGTGTGAGATCATAGATCCAGGCCAGGATCACAGCCAGGGGAAATCCTACTGCAAGAATAATCACCACTATGGTGGAGAGCCTGGGAGGCAGATTCAGAGGTTCCGTAAGGTTGTTTACTAGTTCAATAAGCACAAAGGACGCTGAAGCATAGACGGTGATCACATGGACCACCCTGCGGCGCTTTAGCTCTTGCCAGAAGTGAGGTATATTCCGGCGCCTCTGAGACATCTCTATTAGAAGTTGTTTAAAGACAAGTTACAATACTAATCTTTGTCAGTCAATTGCCTGCTTGTTAATATATCCCAATAATTAACCAAAGCCAAAGCTCCAATACTTGACTTTGGCTCTGAATTATGGTAAATTGACAAAGAACCAAAGCACCCCGCCATGCAAATCGATCTGTCAAAATACCTCACCGACTGGTATAAGGAAGATTTGTCAAAAAATATCTTCCCCGGACCAGTGGTAACGATCTCCAGGGAACTGGGATGCCCGGCCAAAGGAATTGCCTCATGTTTAACAAAACACCTAAACGCCATCAAGAAAGGGCAGCTAAAAAAGCATCCCTGGCGATGGATCAGTAAGGAGATCCTCATGGAATCGGCCAGGGAGCTACAGGTTGACTCCAGTCAGATCCAACATGTGTTTGATTATAAGAGTCGGGGGCTTCTTGAGGACCTTCTGCTGGCGCAGTCAAAGGATTACTACAAATCGGACCAGAAGATCAGAACCACCATAGCCAAAGTAATCCGAAAATTTGCCAACGAAGGAAATGCCGTTATCGTCGGAAGAGGCGGGGTGGCCATCACCAGGGATATTCCCAAATCATTGCATATATTCCTGGAAGCCCCACTGGAATGGAGGGCAATACGGGTAGCTGAAAAACTGGATTGCTCCATTGAACAGGCAAGGTCCCACGCCCAGAACATCGACAAAAAGAGGAGCCTTTTTCGGGACTATTTTCAGGGTAAAGGTACCGACTATACCCGCTTCGACATTAAACTGAATTGCATGACCCTGGAGACCCAGGAGATCGTTGAGATCATTGCCGGGGCGCTCAGAACAAAATCAATGCTTTAAACCAGTACTTTCCCCGTCATACTGGAGGGCCGCTTAATGTCCATGATATGAAGAAGGGTGGGAGCCACATCTGCAAGAATTCCGGCTTCGATCTTCTTGTAATCATTTGTGACCAGTATACATGGAACCGGATTCAGAGAATGGGCCGTATTGGGTGAACCATCTTCGTTGAAAGCGTGGTCTGCATTGCCGTGATCTGCAATGATCATCACGTCATAATTTTTTTGCCTGGCCGCCTCAACAACCTGACCCACACAGTCATCCACGGTGGTGATGGCCTTCTCGATGGATTCATATACCCCGGTATGACCCACCATGTCGCCATTGGCAAAATTAAGACAGATAAAGTCGGGCTGATCTTCTTTAATGGACTGGATCACAGCATCTTTCACCTCATACGCACTCATTTCTGGCTGCAGGTCATAGGTGGCAACCTTGGGTGAGGCTATCAGGATCCGCTTCTCATTTTCAAATTCTGCTTCCCTGCCACCGGAGAAAAAGAAGGTCACATGAGCATATTTCTCAGTTTCAGCAATTCTCAGTTGACTCAATCCTGCTTCTGAAACCACTTCACCCATGGTCTGGGTCACATTATCCTTGTCATAAATCACATGCATTCCCTTGAAAGTAGCATCATAGGGCGTCATGGTACAGTAGTAAAGCGGCAGGGTCTTCATACCCTGTTCAGGCATATCCTGCTGGGTCAGCACAATGCGTCAGCTCCTTGGCCCGGTCGTTCCGGAAGTTAAAAAAGACCACAACATCGCCCTCCTGCAGTTTCCCTAGAGGCTTACCGGCATCATTCACAACGACAATAGGCTTTACAAATTCATCGGTAACACCTTCATCATAGGACTCCTGGATCGCAGCCAGCACATCTGTGGCTTGCGTCTCCCTTTCCGTGGACCAAAAGATCATAGGCCTCTTTTACCCTTTCCCATCTTTTATCCCTGTCCATGGCATAGTAACGACCTATGAAGGAAGCGACTTTACCATTGGAACCCGACAAGTGAGAAATAAGCTCCTCCATATAACCCTTTCCACTCCTGGGATCGGTATCGCGTCCGTCTCCAAATCCATGGATAAAAACGTTTTCGAGACCGTATTGGCCGGTCATATCACACAACTTATAGAGGTGCTCATCCAGCGAGTGTACTCCGCCATCGGAAAGCAATCCCATGAAGTGTACCTGCTTTCCCTTTTCTCTTGCATAGGAAAAAGCCTCAACCAGTGTTTCATTTTCAAAAATGGTATTATCCCGGCAGGCAATGTTAATCTTCACCAGGTCCTGGTAAACCACTCGGCCTGCCCCGATATTGAGATGTCCCACTTCAGAATTTCCCATCTGTCCGTCGGGCAAACCCACATTTTCTCCCGAGGCAAGCAGGTAGGAAGAGGGATACTCCTTCTCCAGACGATCCATATTTGGAGTGGCTACCTGGCTGATCACATCAGCTTTATCTCCTTTTCCAATCCCCCATCCGTCGAGGATCATCAACATTGCTTTCTTTTGACTCATCTATAATATCTTTGAATATACAATTGACAACGAACCGGCCGAGTTGTTCGCTCAAAAAACCGGAGCACAAAGATAGAAGTTTTCCCTTGGTATATTTTCTCACAACATACTAAGGGAACAAATGAAGGTGAAAGCTGTTTCATCTTAATAACCAGTAAGGATCATAAATGCAATTCAAGTCAATTCTCCTTAGCTTCACAATCGCCACATTTCTCCTGAACAACTGCTCATCTCAAAACAGAACCCAAATGGAAGAACATGCCCATACCAATGCCCTGATCAATGAGACCAGTCCCTACCTGCTTCAGCATGCACACAACCCGGTAAACTGGTATCCCTGGGGAGAAGAGGCCCTGGAAAAGGCCAGCCAGGGAAGGGAAATTGATCATTGTCAGCATCGGCTATTCCTCCTGTCACTGGTGCCACGTGATGGAACATGAGAGTTTTGAAGACAGTACGGTGGCCCAATTAATGAATGATCATTTTGTTTGCATCAAGGTGGACCGGGAGGAACGACCCGATATTGATCACATCTACATGACCGCTGTTCACCTGCTGGACCAGCAGGGCGGATGGCCCCTGAACTGCATCGCCCTTCCCGATGGCAGGCCCATCTGGGGCGGAACCTATTTTCCAAAGGAACAATGGATGAATGCTCTGACCCAGGTCAACGATTTCCACCAGCAGTAACCCCGGGGAGACCGAGCAGTATGCCCAGAGTCTTGCTGAGGGCATTACGCAAAACTCCATTTATCAAGCTCCGGAAGCGGATCATCCTCTGACAAAAAACGGGCTTGCTGAAGCTGTGGAAAAATGGTCAGGCCAGTTTGACCTCAAATACGGAGGGCACCAGGGAGCTCCCAAATTTCCCATGCCTGTAAACCTGGAGTTTCTGCTTCAATACGGATTCCAGCAGCAGGACCAGGAGATTCTGGATTATGTGTCAACCACCCTGACCATGATGGCCCGGGGAGGGATTTATGACCAGGCTGGGGGCGGATTTTGCCCGTTATTCGGTGGATCCCGTCTGGAAGGTCCCCCATTTTGAAAAAATGCTCTATGACAATGCCCAGCTGATTGGCCTCTATTCCATGGCCTACCAGGTATTTGGGGATGAGAATTACAGGCGGGTGGTGGATCAGAGCGTTGAATTTATAGAAAGGGAGATGACCAACAGCGATGGCTCCTTTTATTAGTGCCCTGGATGCCGACAGCGAAGGGGAGGAGGGAAAGTTTTATGTCTGGAAGCGGCAGGAACTGGAGGACTTGCTGAAAGGAGATTTTGATCTCTTTTCCGAATACTACAACATCAATGAGACTGGTCTCTGGGAGCATGGGAACTACATTCTTTACCGAACCCAGGATCCGGATAAATTTGCCGGTGAACAGGGCATGGATCCGGAGGCTTTTAAGAAAAGGATCGACTAAATGGAACCAGATTCTGCTTGAGGCCAGAAGCGAAAGGATCCGGCCCGGACTGGATGATAAGTCCCTTACCTCATGGAATGCCTTGATGATCTCCGGACTGGTTAAATCCTACCGGGCAACCGGTCAGGCCAAACACCTTGAAATGGCCATAAACTGCGGCCACATGATCAGGGATAAGATGTGGAGCAAGGAGAGGGTTCTCTACCGGAACTATAAGAAAGGCAGGGTAAGCATTCCCGGTTTTCACATCGATTATGCCCTTACCATCGAGGCCTGCCTGGACCTTTATGAATCCAGCATGGACACTGACTGGCTGGATCTGGCCAGGGAACTGACAGAAACCTGCCTGGAAAAATTCTTATGATGAGGCCTCCGGCATGTTCCAGTACAATGCAGACGATACTGAAGTATTGATCACCCATCACCAGGAGATCCAGGACAATGTGATCCCCTCTTCCAACTCGGTGATGGCAAACGCCCTTTTCAGACTGGGACACCTTCTCGTGAAAAGAGAATACCTAGAAATCTCCACCAGAATGGTGGAACAAATGGGTCCCAGAATTGCACAGTACCCCAATGGTTTTGCCGGTTGGGGCAGGCTGCTTCTGAAACAACTCCATCCCTTTTATGAAGTGGCGGTGGTGGGGCCCGATGCCGGCAGCTCTTCTCTCGCAGATTCAGTCCGAATACCTGCCCCAGGTTGTGGTGGCTGCCACACCCCTGGAGAGTGATCTTCCCCTGTTTAAAGGACGATACTCAAAGGATAAAACCCATATCTTTGTGTGTCGGGACAATGTATGTCAGTTACCTGTTGAAGACTTGAAAGATGCTAAAGCAATCTACCATCCTCAATAAGCTGAAGGAACTCAAAGAGGCGGCCTGGAACTTTCCCATCAAGGATTCAAGGAGTCACCGCTTTGCCAAAAAATATGCAGCAAAGACCAGCAAGCTACTGAACGAAGGAATGAAGGCTGTCGGGAAGGAGGCCGGGGAGACCGAAACCATGGCCCGCTCTTTCTTTAAAATGCTTGAGGCCAAGCTGGATCTCAGTGGCCGGACCGAGCCCCCTTCCGAAGAGGAGGTAAAAGCTGCCATTGAACAACTCAAGGATGTGGGTCGTTTTTCCATTTTTGCCACCCTGGTGATCCTTCCCGGCGGAGTCGTTTCACTGGTCGGACTGGAGCTCCTGGCCCGAAAATTCGGAATCAGGGGCTTTAACCTGGTTCCTTCCTCTTTCAGGAAAAAAAAAGAATCCAATCTGCCTGCCAGGCCGGATGAATAATTTGGTTTGATTTTTGATCTGAATTTCCCAAGCAACAGACCAAAAAAATGAAATACATTGATCGCCATCTTCTTCCTGCTCCTCTCCCCTGTAATGCAGGGCCAGAAGGTATATAAGGTAAAGTACGATTCCCAGGCAGATCTAAAGGTCTACATCGTGGAATATGAATCGCAATGCGATCTGAAAGTCTTTTTCGTGGAGTATGAATCCCAGGCCAAAGAGGACGGACTCTGGTATTTTGTGGAATATGAATCTCAGGCCGATAAAAAAGTTTATTTTGTGGAGTATGAATCTCAGGCCGATCTGAAGATTTTTATGGTGAAATATGAATCACAGGCCGGCTGGAGAAATGCGGAAAAACAACACTTGCTCTTATAGCTTACCAATGAAAGATTACTATTTACCATTTTGATATCTTTCTTTATCCGGCCTTACTTTTTCATCAATTTAACATGGCCAGGATGACATCCCAAAGCGCTGATTGGCCCCAGTGGCGGGGACCCGATCGACTCGGAACCTGGTATCATGGTCCCAAGGTCGATTCCTTACCGTCGAGCTAGGTCAATAAGATATGGGAGCGTACCAGTGGGAAGCGGATACAGCGGTCCCACCGTGGCCGGCGGCCTGGTTTATGTCATGGACCTGAAGGAGGGATCCGAACGGGTGCCTGTGTTTTGATGCCGAAAATGGAGAAACAAGGTGGATTCACAGCTACCCGGTATACCTACAGCGTGGGCTATCCCACCGGCCCAAGGGCCTCTGTCCTGATTCATTCGGGCAAAGCCTATGCCTGGGGTACCATGGGGGACCTTTATTGTCTTGATGCCAAAACCGGGGAGGTGATCTGGAAAATCAATACAGTCGAAAAGTATCAAAGCAGGATTCCCATCTGGGGAATGGCCTCCAATCCCATCATGGTAAACAATATGCTGATGGTCCAGGTGGGAGGAACAGACGGAGCCTGCCTGGTGGCATTTGATAAGGACACCGGTAGAAGAGCTCTGGCGGGCCCTGGATGATGAAGCTTCCTATTCCTCTCCTGTCCTCATCACCCAGGCAGGAAAGGAGGTCCTTGTTTGCTGGACCGGCCGGCAAGCATTTCCGGGCTGGATCCCGACTACGGGAATATTTACTGGTCCCTCCCCCTGCAGCCTTTAAAAATGATCATGAATATTTCCGATCCTGTGTATGATCCTCCCTACCTGTTTCTCAGTGCCTTTTTCGATGGCTCTTACCTGACTGGAACTGGACCAGGAAACCCCGAAGTCTGCCAGACTGGTTTACCACCGTTACGGGAGCAATGAGCGAAATACCGATGCGCTCCACTGCTGCATCTCCACTCCCATATTCGAAGGAGGGCTATCGTATACGGAATTGATTCCTATGGCGAGACCCGTTGCCTGGACCTTAAAACCGGGGACCGTATCTGGGAAGATCTGACCCTTGGTCCCCACGAAAGATGGGCCAATGTGCACTTTGTCACCCAGGGAGATCAGGTATGGGGATTCAATGAGATCGGAGAATTGCTGCTTGGAAAACTGACACCTGAAGGATACATCGACCAAGGCAGGGTAAAAGTGATCGATCCAGTAAAGATCTCTCCAAATCCCAGAAACGGTGTCAACTGGGCCCATCCGGCATTTTCAGGAAATCACATTTTTGTCAGAAGTGATTCCAGGCTCGTTTGTCTTAAAATAGAAGGAAATTAAACGAGCTCCTAATTCGCATTCATTCCAAATTTAAAAATGTCATAGTTTTAGCACAACTACAACACTAAAACTACAAGCACCTAATGAGCGGTTTTTTCGGAGCAATCTCCACAGCAGGATTGCGTTTACGATGTCTTTTACGGCACCGATTACCATTCCCACCTGGGAACCAAAAGGGCAGGAATGGTTTTTTACAACAAGGAAGAGGGATTCAGAAGATCCATCCACAGCCTGGAAAATGGATATTTCCGCAGCAAATTTGAACCGGACCTGGAAAAATTCAATGGAAACAGTGGCCTGGGAATTATCAGTGATACGGATCCCCAACCCATCCTGTTCAATTCCCATATGGGCAGATTTGCCATTACCACGGTGTGCCGAATGGTGAATATCGATGAGCTGGAGCGCTACTTCCTGGAAAAAAAGAGACATTTCACAGAAAATTTCCAGGGCAATGTAAATCCCACCGAGGTGGTGGCCAACCTGATTTGCGAGGAGGATGATTTTGTGTCGGGAATAGAACGGGTCTATGACAAGGTAAAAGGATCCTGCACCCTGGTGATTCTGACCCCTGACCGGCTTATTGCAGCCAGGGACAAGCTGGGAAGAACCACTGCCATCATCGGTAAAAAGGATGGATCCTATGCCGTGGCTTCAGAAACCTGCTGCCTTTCCCAATACGGGTTATGAAATTGAATATTACCTGGGACCTGGGGAAATTGTGGAGATCACAGCCGATGGATACAAGGTCCTGAAAGCCTGCCGGAGAACAGATGCAGGTCTGCTCCTTCCTGTGGGTTTATTATGGTTATCCACCCTCCTACTATGAAGGAATCAATGTGGATGAGGTTCGCTACCGCTGTGGAGCCTGCCTGGCCAAAAGAGATACTGTGGAAGCTGACTTTGTTTGCGGGGTACCCGATTCGGGTGTTGGACACGCCATCGGCTATGGAAATGAAAAGGGCATGCCCTACAAAAGGGCCTATTCAAAATATACCCCCACCTGGCCCAGGAGCTTCATGCCCCAGAACCAGGATATGCGCGACCTGGTTGCCAGGATGAAACTGATCCCAAACAAGGCCATGATCGAAGGAAAAAAGATGGTTTTCCTGGATGATTCCATTGTAAGGGGAACCCAGCTGAAAGACAATACAGCCGACCTGAGAAATGCCGGAGCAAAGGAGGTTCACATGCGCATCGCCTGTCCGCCTCTTACCTTTCCCTGCAACTTCCTGAATTTTTCCCAGTCACGTTCCACCATGGAACTGGCCACACGCAAGGCCATCAAGCAGCTGGAGGGTGAGGAGAGAGACCTGGAGACATATGCCGATCCTTCCATCGGAAAAATACAAGGCCATGGTGGATCAGATTGCAAAGAACCTGGGAATTGATTCACTGATCTACCAGGACCTGGACGACCTGGTGGAAGCCATCGGCCTGCCCAAGGAGAAACTCTGTACCCATTGCTGGGACGGATCCAGTTATTTCTGAAAGTAAAGCGCTTGAATTAGATTTCGTATCTTGCAGAAAAAAAATAAAAGAATCGAAACATGATGACACCCACACGTAACTTCGACCTGCTGGAACGATACATCACCACCTTTCCAAAGCACAAGGCCCTTGCTGAAAAGATCGATGGAAAATGGAAATTCTATACATCTGAACAGTACAACGAGATTGCCCACCACTTTGCCCTTGGACTCCTGGAGCTGGGCTTTAAAAAGGGTGATAAGATTGTGACAGTTACCAACAACCGGCCCCAGTGGAATTTTGTGGATATGGGAATGGCCATGGCCGGAGTGGTCCATGTTCCGGTTTACACCTCCATGAATGCCGAGGAGTATGCAGTATATCCTGGAACATTCCGATGCTAAAATGGTCATTGTTTCAGATCAGAAACTATATGATCTGATCTTCCCGGTTTCACAAAATATAAAAGCAGTGAAACACTTTTTCACCTTCGATGAGATTGAAGGAGCCACGAACTGGAAGGAAGTGATCGAACGGGGAAAGAAAGCAAATTCCGATACCAGGGATAAACTGGATGACATCAAACGATGAAATTCTTCCCGGCGACCTGGTATCCATCATTTATACTTCCGGAACCACAGGCCGCTCCAAAGGGGTGATGCTTTCACACGAGAACCTGGTAAAGAATTTCCTGGCTGCATCGGAAGTTTTCAAACTGACTGAAGAGGACCGTTACCTGGCCATCATCCCGGTCTGTCATGTGGGAGGAAGACTGGGGAATTACCAGACCCAGTATTCGGGTGCATGTATTTACTATGCCGAGAACATGGGAACCATCGCAGCCAACCTGAAAGAGATCAAGGCCACCGGCTTTGATGCAGTACCCAGGATCCTGGAAAAGATCTATGACAATGTGATTGCCAAGGGACGTAGCCTTACAGGGATGAAGAAGAAGACTCTTTTTCTGGGCTGTTGAACTGGGCCTGAAATACAATCCCCATGGTGAGAATGGCTGGTTTTACGAGCAGAAACTTAAAATTGCTGACAAGCTGATCTTCAGTAAATGGAGGGAAGCCCTTGGTGGACATGCAAGACTGGTGGGTTGCGGTGGAGCCAGCTCTGCAACCCAGGCTGGAACGAATCTTCTGGGCCAGCGGACTGAAGATCATCAATATGTATGGCCTCACCGAAACCTCTCCCATCATTACCATCAACCGACAGAAAAAGGACTCTGCAAACTGGGAACGGTGGGAACAGCTGATCGACGGAGTGGAGCTAAAAATTGCCGATGATGGTGAGGTGCTTTGCAAGGGACACTGTGTGATGCTGGGTTATTATAAGGATGAAGCCCAGACCAAAAGTGTATTTGATGAGAAGGGATGGTTCCATACGGGCGATGTGGGCCACCTGGAAGATGGAAAATTCCTGATGATCACCGACCGGAAGAAAGAGATCTTTAAACTCTCCAATGGCAAATTCGTGGCTCCCCAGCTCATTGAAAACCGTCTTAAGGAATCGGCCTTCATCGACCAGGTGATGGTGGTGGGAGAACATCAGAAATTTGCCAGCGCCCTGCTGGTTCCCGATTTCAAATACCTGAAAGAGTGGCGGGCCGCACAGAAACTGCCCAACGGCAAAAACAACCAGGAGCTGATCGCTCAGCCGGAGGTAAATGCCGCCATTAACGAAGAGATTAAAAAAATCAACAAGAAACTCCAGGAATGGGAACGGATCAGCCGCACCCGACTGGTATCCGACGAATGGTCACCTGCAAGCGGTGAGCTTTCGGCCAGCCTGAAACTGAAACGAAAGGTGGTGGCCGAAAAGTATACCGATCTGCTTGATTCCATCTATCAAAAACAAATCTGACCAAGCCGGACGTATGAGGGTATAAGAGGTAAGAGACAAAGGAAGACAGACAGGCCTTTTTGAGGTTCCCAAAATCCTCTATCAGGGATGAGGGTACCTGGGTCTGTCCCCTGGATAAGGAGATCGAATCGATCTTCGATCCAAAAAAGAATGTCTATTTCAAACATGGCGAAGCCACCCGGTGGATCCTGAAGGATGATCAGGGAGAGCTGAACGGACGGGTGGCAGCCTTTATCGACCACAATACAGCCCAGAAACACGATCAGCCCACCGGGGGAATGGGCTTCTTTGAGTGCATTAACGACCAGGAGGCAGCCAACCTGCTCTTTGATACAGCCCGGGAGTGGCTAAAAGAGCGGGGCATGGAGGCCATGGACGGACCCATTAATTTTGGAGAAACTGATAAATACTGGGGACTTGCTGGTGGATGGTTTCACCCATCCCTCCTATGAGATTGCCTACAATTTTCCCTACTACCAGGAACTTGTTTGAAACCTACGGATTTCAAACCTACTTCAAACAGGAAGGCTTCCACCTGGATATCACAGAACCCCTTCCTCCCCGCTTCCAAAAAATCGCGGAATGGGTTTCCCGCAAACCCGACTATGAATTCAGACATTTTGAGTGGAAGAAGACCGATAAGTATATGGAGGATTTTGTAACTGTTTTTAATGAAGCCTGGGCCTCCTTCAAGGAGAATTTTGAACCCCTGGAGGTAACCTACATCAAAAAAACCCTCCAGAAGGCCAAGGCCATCATCGACGAGGAGTTTATCTGGATTGCCTACAACAAGGGGAAACCCATTGCCATCTACCTGATGTACCCCGATGTGAACCAGATCCTGAAACACCTGAATGGCAGGCTGACACTTGCCGGCCATGCTGAAATTCCTCTACCTGAAAAAGAAGAAGACCATGACCCGGGCCAGGGGCGTTTTAATGGGTGTGATCCCTGCTTTCCAGGGCATGGGTGTGGAAGCCGCCATCATCCTGCAACTGGTCAAGGTATTTGAACAGAAAATCCCACTACACCGAAATCGAATTCTCCTGGGTGGGTGATTTTAATCCCAAAATGCGAAAGATTTTCATCGGTGTGGGATGTAAATCGGTAAAACATTATATTACTTACCGCTACCTCTTCGACCGGGAAAACCCTTCAAACGCTATCCGATTCCAGGAGGATGAAGAAAATCCTCCAAATAAATTATCTTGGACTATGACATACGATTTTATCATCATTGGAGGAGGACTGGGAGGCCTGACTGCTGGAGCCAAGCTGGCCAAAGAGGGAAAAAAGGTCTTATTGCTGGAACAGCACGACAGGCCCGGCGGATGTGCCACCACCTTCAAAAGAAAGGAATTTACCATGGAGGTGGGCCTTCATGAAATGGAAGGGCTCTATCCCAGGGATAAGAAAATGAAGATGTTTGAGGACCTTGGGCTGCTCGAAAGGGTGAAATTTCTTGACACTTCCGGAATTTTACCGCTTTATCAATGGCCGGCAGGACATCGTCATCCCCCACCAGGTGGAGGAGGCCAAAGTGGTTTTGAAAAAAGCCTTCCCCGGTGAAGAGGAAGGAATTGATGCCTATTTCTGGCACATGGCCAATGCCAAAAGGGTCATGGTGCTGAACCGAAACCAGCCCGAAAAAAGCATCGGTCAGTTCCTGGATGAGATTATCACCAATGAAGATCTGAAACTGGTCCTGCTGGGCAACCTGGGATACTATCATGATGATCCCTATACCCTTTCATGGTATCTATTACCTCTCTGCCCAAAACAGTAACTATGGAGGAAGGGCCAACTACATACAGGGAGGATCACAGAAACTCTCCGATGCCCTGATGGATATTATCACCGAAAATGGCGGAGAAGTAAAACTCAAACACCTGGTCACTCAAATCGATTATGAGGGTAAAAAGCCGGTGGGGGTAACCTACACATCAAGCCGGGGCAAAGAGAAGCTAAGCTTACTCGGATCGTGCAGCGGATATCATCGTCAACGCATCCATTCCCTCCCTGGCTGAAAACCTGCTTTCCAAAGCAGATGCAAAAACACTGGCCGCTCAGCTCTCCGACCAGAAAATCGGAGCCTCACTGTTAACGGTATATTACGGTTTCAATAAACCCTTAAAGGAGGTGGGCAACAAACACTATGCCACCTTTGTGTTTGATCCGTCCATTAAAACCCAGGCCGACATCCTGCCCAACAATCAAAGCGATTTCAGTACCCGGAGCTTCACCCTGGTGGACTACAGCCAGGTGGATTCCAGGCTGGCTCCCGAAGGGAAAAGCGTGGGGGCCGTTTGTGCCATTGACTATGCTTCCGACTGGGAGAAACCTGACCCGGGAAGAGTACCTGCGAATGAAAGCCGATGTGGCCGATATCATTACCGATCGTTGCGAACAGTTTATCCCGGGATTCAGAGATGCAGTGGAATACGTTGAAGTAGCCACCTCGCTGAGTGTAAAACGCTTCACCCTCAATCCCGAGGGAGCCGTTTATGGCTTTGCACAGCTTCCGGGAAGAAGTCTGGAATACCTGAACGCTTTGCCGGAAAACATCCACATTGCCTCGGCATGGGGTAAGCTGGGTGGGGGTTTCTCAGGGGCCTTTATTAATGGTTATAATACGGCCAATGAGCTACTCAAACGGAAATAGCCGGGTTAGTTTACAACTCACTTTTTACCGGCCGAAGCAGAAGATCCTTTAATACAGTCCTCGGATCATATCCAAGATTGATAATGTTGTACAAAGCCTGGCAGATAGGCAAGTCCACATCGTGAGATTTCGCGAGTTGAATCACTGCATTCAGAGTGGGTACACCTTCAGCAAGTCCTTCAAATTTCCTGTTTGTTACAAACTTTTCTCCGAACTCCCGGTTTTTGCTATGTTCGGAAAACAATGTGGCCTGGTAATCTCCGAGATGTGCCAATCCATATACCGTCTGTTCATTTCCCCCCAATGCCCTGATCAATCGTGAAATTTCTCTTGATCCCCGGGACATCAGGGCCCCTTTCAGTGCTGATAATTCAAGTCCATCTAACATGCCCGCGGCAAGTCCAATGACATTTTTTGTTGCGGCACCAAGCTCATTGCCGATTAAATCCTGCCCGATGTATAGCCGGATCAGAGGACTTGAGTACATTTCGACCAGGGCATTTGTCGTTTCAACATGCTCGGAATCTATTACCATGCAATTGGGGATATCTTGCACAAAATCCTGAACATGACCAGGACCTAACCAAACCGCAACCCTGCAGGCCCCCTTGGTTTCTCTCTGTACTACACGGGTCAATCGGGTACCCGTATTCTGTTCTAAACCTTTCATACAAAGAACCATGGTCTTCCCCGCCAACAAATCCGGAGCTAGCTGTTTACAGAAAGCACTTAAAGCCTGAGAAGAAATGGCAATGAGAAGAAAATCGGAATGGGCTAAAGCCTTATTTATATCATCACTTAGTTCAACCGTATCCGGAAGTTCTAGATGCTCGTTCTTGCGAGTTGACTTTAATTCTTGGAATCGTTTGGATGAGGGCCTACCGTATAACATGGTTTGGTGACCACAACTGGCAGAATACCATGCGAGGAAAGCTTCCCCACCTGCCGCTGCCGATAACTGTTGTTCTTTTCATATTCACAATATTAAAGCATTACACTGACCAGGACCTGCTGGGAATGTTGAACCCCTACGCCCGAAATCATGTGAATATTCCATCCGATCTTTGAGGAGATGCGGGGGTTTTTAAAGGGAACAATGAAGAGGTCAATCCTTCCGTAATTTCCCGACCGGTAAAGCGGGTCGCCATAAACAAGATGTGAAGCCCCACCCAGGTAGCAGGTCCCTTTTAGACCAAAAATACCATAGCGGGCATCCAGCTGTGAGAGCCAGCCCTTAGTCCAGTATCCGAATCGGACAGGTCGACCCTCACAGAAGGTGGAAACCCATCCTGATGAGATATCCAGCTCATCCAGCACAAAGTTTTTCTGAAAGGTCAACTCCGATGATCCCAAGTATTGATCCGTCATCCCGAAGATTGTTATCAGGCATCATAATCGGTCGAAACGGGACAGGTGGTAGTGGGTTGTGATAGCAGTCAGGTAAAACAAGCCGGCATGGAGGGTAGCATCTAAACCAGCAAGAATTCCTTCGCGGGTTTCGGCTGTGATTCTGCCAGTCCAGTCCACCCATCCATGAACACTTCCCCATTCCCAGGTGTAGGAAACCGAAGCTCCCTCCATATTGGGCCTGTAGTAATTCAGGGTATCGGTAAGAAGCATCAGGGGATAGTCCAGTACATCTTTCCTGGGAAAGGAGCCAAAGAGAAAATTAACCTGCTCCGATTTGAACTGATAATAGAGATCGAGCTGAGGCATCACACCAAGGAATTCACCTCCGAATTCATACATATAGTTGATTCCCAACTTCACCGAATGGATGGAATCAAATCCAAATGAAACACCGGGATTGATCCTGGCTCCAAAGATGGTCTGATGATTGAACATAAGGTGTTGAATACTCCCTGTTATCCATAATCCCGTCAAATCCAATGTAGAAACGGGGCGCTTGCGCCATTCCTGCAATGGATAGTAAAAACAAGAGGATGATATGGGCCAGAAAGCTTTTCAAGATTGCCAGGATCAGCCCAAAGTTAATTATTTGTCGCTACTTCAGGCGATCTCCTTCAGTGCAGATTCTGTACGGTCCATGTAGTTATCGACCTGGGCTTCGTTCTCAAATCCAACGATCATCATATCCACACTGCCCAGTCCCAGTACAAACTTGAGGCTGTGATCAATTTTTTCAGTTTCATCCTTCAGATCCCCGTTGCCCACCAGTTTCATCCCAATCACCCCTTTCCCGGAGGCATGAATCTGGTGGATCACCTCCACCACTTCGGCCGGATCGGGCTTGTCCATGGCAATTCCATAGGGATTGATCCGGGCATGCAGCACATCCACCCAGGGATCGCTTCACGGCAGTTTTCATGGCCTCCAGTGAATGAACCGAGGTCCCATGGGCCCTGATGATTCCCTTGGCCTTCAGATTTTCCAGGATATCCATCTGCTTCCGCTCATGATCGGTCCAGTCGGCATCCACCATGCAGTGGATCTGCACCAGGTCGATATAATCGGTATCCAGCTCCTTCCGGAAGCGATCCACCACAATATCGGCATCGGGACGCTCATCTTCCGGAATCCCCCCTTTGCGGGTCCATATTTTTGAAGTAAGCATCAGCTTATCCCGGTCCATGGATTTCAGGGCTTCAGCCATAAGTCCCATGTGTACCGTAGGTATCGGCACAATCAAACATCCTGAATCCCCTGTCATAGGCATGCCTCAGCAGGGCAATGCTCTTGTCTTTCTCCTGCCTGGTAAGGAAGGAAGTGCGGTTCTCCAGCCCATACCCCGGTTCCAAATCCAACCAGGGAGGGATTCAGTCCCGTTTTCCCCAGGCTTACAGCCTGTAAAGGATCAGAGGACGTAAACCTTCCTGTCGCTTCCATAGAGTGGATTCTTAAACATCAGGTGAGCGGTTCCCAGGGCAAGGGCCCCCAAAAAATGACGGCGATTCAGTTGAAACTTTTCCATGATTTATAGTTTGACTTCAAGATAAAGCAAAAAACATGTTTTTCACTTAAATATCCTGGAATTAACACAGCCTTTAACTATCATAAGCGCTGATATCAGACAGTCAATTCAAGATCCATGAAAGCTGCCTATTTCCCCGGAATCCACATGTCCTGAGAAGTAAGGCCCAGTTCTCCGACCATCCGGATGGCATAGTCCATTCTCCCCAGGGCTTCGGCAGTCACATTGTTGGTCCCAAAGGTAAATTTCACCCCGGCCTTCTTTGGCCTTTTTCAAAAAGGCCGGACTGGGTATCTTCCTTCCGTTGTTGATCTCCAGGGCCACTCCACTCTCCACCAGGGCAGCCACCACCCTGTCCATGCGCTCTTCGGTCCAGAGTTCATCATACTGGTCATTGATCTCATCAGGCAGAAGGTAGGATTCACATAGATATCAATGGGTTCAGTGGTCACAATGTTCACAATGCGGTCCACCAGCTGATCCATGAAATCCTGGGGATCGCCCACTTCGGTCTCCTCCTGGATCCAGGGGCGCATGCGTATTCCATTGTCATTGGTCCAGGTCATGGCATCGGTAAAGACATAGTCAAAACGCTCGCGGCTCTCGTGGCTGAAAAGCTCCAGCCACTCCCTGCCCTCGGCCTGCATGGCAAACCAGGTAAAGGGAGAAGGCTCATAGGCTATCCAGAAAAGTATTCAGCTCCTCATCCGACTCAAATCCCATTTTCAGTCCGCAGTTCACGGCAATGCCATAGGTATACCCATACTTACGGGCATGCGCCAGGGCCTCTTCCTCGGTCATCCCTCCCTTCAGGTGGGTATGCAGATCGATCAGTGGGAAATTTTGTGCCGCAAGGTCAATGATCTGCTTTTCAAAGTCCAGATCCTCGGGCGGGGTTCCGGGGGTGGGCAGATCATCGGCCAGGGCTTTACTTTGATATTTTTATAGGCCACCACACTGCCCGGATCATGGCACTGAAAAGCAAAGGTGCCCGAGCCCAGCAGTCGGCCGGCCAAGCCTTCAGGACGGTAAGGATTTCTCAGGTTCGGTATATTCAGCAGCCAGCATGTCATTGATGTAGGTCTGGATGGTTTTCCCCTGCACCACTGATGCGGTAGTTGAACCACTCATCATCGGGAACCGCCGCTTTCCAGACATTCCGGATGGCATAAATACTGCCGGTCATTTTATGCTCCACATAGTCACCGGGCTCGGTGGGCGGATTGGAGTTGATTACCTGGCATTCATAACCTTTTGCCGGCCATCCCTCATCCTGAAATTCGGTATGAATATAGATGCCCGAATTGGCATCCGGCTTGGTCATCACATCCACCGAAAATTCAAAATTCTTGAAATTATGATCCATCACATCCCCCGTATAGAAAAGATGAGAACGTGCGCCGGCGGTAACAAGGGCTCCCTCTTCAATTTTCCAGGAAGCAGGATTCTCAGAGGCTTTCCAGCCTTCAAGGGTTTCCCCGTCAAACAGGGAAATCCATCGATCTGAGGAGTACATGCTGCAAAGTAAGCAGAATAAGGCCAGGACGAAGATAATTTGTATGAAGTTTTCATGGAAATTATGTTTAGTGATTGATTGTGATTCGGAGATAAATGTAACAATTAATCATTCTTAAAAATAGTTAATCCTGCTCCATAACTTATTGATCACATATTACTCTTCCAGTGAAAAATTGTACATTGGGCCTTCAATACCAAAATCTGAAACTTATGACACTTTCAAGACGAAGTTTCATAAAAACAGGAGGTGCAGCCGTGGCAGGAACCATGGTATTGCCACCCCTGTTAACATCATGCCAGAACCTACAAATTCTCTCCGGACGTGAAAAGCTATTTAGACCATTTTGAAGTGACCCCCCAGATGCTGCAAAAAGTAATTGCAGAAGCCATGTCCAAAGGGGGAGATTATGCCGACCTCTTTTTCGAACATACCATATCCAACAGCCTTGGCCTGGAAGACGGAAAGGTGAACAGTGCAAACTCCAATGTGGATTACGGCGTGGGAGTCAGGGTGCTGAAGGGCGACCAGACCGGTTTTGCCTATACCGAAACCACCAGCCTTGCAGGACATGCTGAAGGTGGCCAAAACAGCTGCCAACATTGCCAATGATCCGGTGACTTTCAACCAGGGCAGAGCTCATCGAAAAAGACGATTCCCAATTACTATAAGGTTTCCCAGAAATGGGAAAACTCCACCGTGGAGGAGAAAATTCCCTTTGTTCAGAAAGCTAAATGACCGACTGTTTGAACTGGACGAAAAGGTCACCAAGGCCAGGGTATTCCAGCGGGACGAAACTTCCTATGTGATGTTCTACAGCTCCGAAGGACTGCTCACCTGTGACTATCGCCCCATGGCCACCCTGGGTGTGGTTTGTGTCATGGAGAAGGATGGACAGATGGAAAATGATTACAGTGCCCGTTCGATCCGCCAGGGATTTGAATTTCTGAACGACGATCTGGTGGAAGAACTGGCCCAGGAGGCCATCAAAAAAACCAATTTCCTCTTTGGTGCCGGAAAACCCAAAGCCGGGGAGCTGCCGGTGGTTCTGGGTGCGGGTGGATCGGGAATCCTGCTTCATGAAGCCATGGGACACCCCTTTGAGGCTGATTTCAACCGGAAAGGAGAATCCATCTTCTCCGATAAGATGGGCAAGAGCATTGCCAAAGACTTTATCAATATCGTCGAAGACGGAACCATGGACAACAACCGTGGAGCCATCAATGTGGATGATGAAGGAAATGATGTGAAAAAGGTTTACCTGGTAAAAGACGGGGTACTTGAAAGCTACCTGCACGACCGGATCAGTGCCAAGCTATTACGGAGTGGATCCCACCGGAAATGGACGCCGACAATCCTTCAGACATGTTCCGCTTCCCAGGATGCGGATCACCTATATGGAAAATGGTCCCCACACCACCGACGATATCATTTCCAGTGTGGATTATGGGGTTTATGTGGACAATTTCAGCAACGGACAGGTGAAAATCGGGGCAGGTGATTTTACCTTCTTCGTAAAATCCGGTTATCCTGATCGAAAACGGAAAACTGACCCAGCCCATCAAGGACATCAATATCATCGGGAACGGACCCCAGGCACTGGCCGATATTACCATGGCTGCCGGGGATTACAAGACTGCCACCGGAACCTGGACCTGCGGAAAAGGCGGACAATCGGTTCCTGTTGGAATGGGCCTTCCCTCTGTCCTGGTGAAGAAACTCACCGTGGGAGGAACCAGTGCATAATCCTGAAAATTTTTGATCATGACCAAAGAAGAAAAATACAGCATAGCAAAATGGGCCATGGAACACGCCATTCAGAATGGTGCACAGCAGGCCCGCGTTTCCATATACAACAACAACAGCAGCCAGATTGAGGTAAGGGATGAGAAGATCGACAAGCTCCAGGAATCCAACCGGAATGGCATGCGGATCAACCTCTATGTGGATAACAAGTATTCCAGCATCTCCACCAACAGGATTACCAACAAGGAGGAACTGGGCAAATTTATCGAAGAGGCCATCGCAGGAACCAGGTACCTGGCCGAAGATGAATTCCGTACACTTCCCGATCCTGAACTTTACTACAAAGGAGGCGGACCCGACCTGAAAACTGTGGATCCAGACTTTAAATCGGTGGATCCCCAGCAGAAAGTGAAGGATGCCTTTGCCCTGGAAAAAGAGGTGCTGGGAACAGATGAACGCATCATTTCTGTTTCTACCTCTTACAGTGATGGAATGAGTGGCAGTGTGATGGTGGCCAGCAACGGTTTTGAAGGGGATTCTGAAAACTCCTATTATTCCCTGAGTGCTTCAGTTTCAGTAACCGATGGAGAAGCCCGTCCCCAGGGTGGCTGGTATGAATCTGCCATTTTCAGCGATCGAGCTGATCCGGAAGGATATTGGAAAAAAGGCACTGAAAAGGGCGCTGGATCGCCTGGGACAGGCAAAAATCGAATCGGGAAAGATGCCCATGATCGTGGAAAACAAGATGGCCGGACAGTGCCCTGCGACCCCTGATCTCTGCACTTAATGGGAGTTCCATCCAGCAGAAACAATCTTTCCTGATCGGGATGAAAGGAGAAAAGATCGGCTCCGATCTAATGAGCATCATTGATGATCCCTTTATTGTTTCGGGACGTGGTTCCAGGCTTTTTGACAGCGAGGGAATGGCCACCAAAAAGCGCACCGTAGTTGAAAAGGGATTCTGAAAACCTACTACATCGATACCTATTATGGCAAAAAGCTGGAAATGGAACCCACCTCCGGTAGGCACCACCAACCTGGTATTTCAAGCCGGGGACAAGGATCTGGAAGGACTGCTGGCCGATATCGACCGGGGCATCCTGGTCACCGGCTTTAATGGTGGAAACAACAACGGTGCCACGGGCGACTTCTCCTATGGAATTGAAGGCTTCCTGGTGGAAAAGGGGAAACTGATCAAGCCCGTGGCCGAGATGAACATCACCGGAAATTTCAAGGAGCTCTGGAATAACCTGGTTGCCGTGGGTAAGTGATGTGGATCTCAGCCGTTCCTGGAGACTGCCCTCGCTGGTATTTGACAAGGTCGACTTCAGCGGAATCTAAAATCACTCTTACAGGGCGATCCAAATCGCCTCAGAACCGGATATTGCAAAGGCGATCTCCGGTTTTTTTATGGTTTTGAGTTTTGCCAGGCTGATAATACCAGTCCTCCTGTTTTCGTCACTCCTTTCGGAGTGATTTTTTAAAGCATAGATAATCAGTAATATAGGTCTTTGATTTTGATGTTTTTGGGTGTCCCGTTATCTTGCAGATCAAAGGCATCCTCCCGGGGATGGACATTTATTATCTACTTATTATCCATATCAGTTAATAATCAGATAATATAAATCTATCGATAGATATTTAATATCCTAAAGCACCATATTAGTTAATAAATGGATATTTTTTGTCTATTCTGTTTTATTTTCGCCCAGGGTTTCGATAAACACCCTGGTCCTTAACCTTACATTCTGCAATTATTGAACAACTGGCAAAATTTTCAAGTAGGGCTATACTCTTTGTTTGTTCTTTGAAAAGTTGGAGGTGTTCTTTGAAAAGTTGGAGGTGTTCTGTTGAAATCGGCTTTACTGTTATACTTATTGCCTCAATAACTTACTCATATACACTGATCCCGAGGATTCCATAATCCTTGAGATTCCAATCCCGCGGTGAAAGCTAGAAACCCACCTTTTATCCACATTTCCAGCAGTCGGCACCTATTGCTCAGCATTCAGGTTTTTTTACACATCCAGTTAAGGAAATGAGAGCCAGAAGGATCAGGGAATTATTCATTTTGTTGCTTTCTCACAGGTTAATAAAAGGCCTCTTAATACTGGGCCGAGCGTGATATTTTTATCTATATTCACCTGCCAATCACCCTATATTCATGAGTCAAAACTTTAGTCAGTTAATTAGAGAAGCCATTCAGCTGGAATTGAATGTGGCCAAACTCTACCTGTTGTTTCACGATCTCTTTCCCGAAGATGGGGACTTCTGGTGGCAGCTGGTCATTGAGGAGGAAAATCATGCGGCCCTGCTGAAAACTGTGGAACAAGATGGAAGCTACCAGGGTGGAAATTCCCGATGGAATTTTGCCCCCGGGAGTAGCAGAACTTAAGGAATCAAACCAGATGATCCTTAAGGCTATGGAGGATTTTAAAAAGAAGCCAAACAGGTCATGGGCCTTTGAACTGGCCCACAAGATTGAATTATCAGCCGGGGAGTCACATTATGACAACTTCATGAGAAATGCTCCAAAATCGAGGATTACCGAGGTCTTTAGGAAACTCAATGGGGATGATGTGGACCATGCCCGGCGAATCCGGAAATACGTGGAAGAAATCTTGATCTATTAAATTGAAGGCTGATTCTTTAGCCTTTCAATCTCCTTCATGGCCACGGGTCCGATCTGGATGGCAAATTTACGTGGCCAGGGATTTCGGGCCGAACGGTCCATGATCACGCCAGGAGGCGGCAGACAGATGAAGTTGCTGTTTTTCCAGATGATTTTTTTCTCAACCACCTTACCGGTCATATGCTCCCGGGCCTCTTCTTCCGAACAGAGCAGCAGGCTGGATATTACCTGCTCACCCAGCAGGATGATGGCATAGGGATTGGCAATCTCGATCTCATCGCGAATCCATTGCAGGCTCTTATTTGCATAGTGCATGTACTTTGGATCTGTTCTCGGTAATCTCCTTGCCCAGGCGATGGTATTTTTTCACAGTATCATCATCGAAGAGGTGAACCTTCACCAGGCTGGTAAGCCAGCAGTCTTCCCTTTTAATCTCCAGGGTTTCAAGGATCACTTCTGAAAGCTCCTGTCCTGTAAACGAGCTTCTTACCCTGGAGCCATCAAAATAGGGCTCAATGGAGAAGGGGGCCAGTCCGTCGTCAAGGGGAACATCGGGAATATCCTTCTCAAAGTAGACCCTGGGGGCCGGCTGAGGGCCCAATGATCATGATTTTTCCAATGGCTGTTTCAATGGGAACAACCGTGCGAACCGGATTGCCATGCAGATAGCTGGTATCTTTGGGAAACTTAATGCTCTCTGATGTACTCTTTGAAGCATTTTTTCTGGTACTGATGAATTGTCATAGGTGCCATTTCGATAATGTTTCAGGACAAATTACAATTTTCCTGTAAAATAATCACCAATATGAATGTGATACTTGATAGATTATTCCGGCTTAAAACAAAAGGCTGCCGGCGATATGCCCACCTGGAAGGTATCCAGGGGAACACCATTGGGAGCAAATCTGTATACCAGACCCCGCTGGACAAAGTCCACCGCATCGGAGATGTACAGCTCCGAAGAAGAGGGATCAATATCCAGTCCATAAAATCCACCATTAAATCCTGACTCATAGGGACTTTCAATAAACAATCTCAGGCACCGGATCAGCTCCGGTCTCAAGGGGCAGGCAATAGAGGTGCCGGTTCAGAAACCAAAGCGTATCGCCGCTTCCATTGATGTGCAATTCGGTGGGCTGTTCGCCATTTTCAAAGCGATGAACCAGCACCGCTTCCTTTGATCCGGCCTCTATTTTCATTAAGCCCGGCGTTTCATATCCGTATGGACTCCCTTCAAATCCACCATCGCTAAGGATCCAGAGGTTGTGATAGCGGTCCAGGACCATGGAGTTGGGCTGCTTTACTACTTCGATGGAATCAAGCACTTCATCCCTTTCTGAATCGATCACCAGCACTTTGATTATCAAAGCTCCAGCAGTTGGTATAGACATATTTACCATACTGAAGCATCTGTTCGGTGGAATGCTGATGGAAGCCTCCTTCGGGATTACTCACATCGATGGATCCGGTGACCTCCAGGCTAAGCGGATTAATGATGGCAATGGACCTGGCATAGAGGTCGCTTACATAAGCCTTTGTATCACTCACAAAGTGCAGGTAGACGGGGAGAGGTGAGCCCGGTGATTTTCCCCACATACTGAAAGGTGGAGGTGTTGATTACATAGATTCTCCCGCTGTTGTTCACCACCACATAGGCCAGGCTGTCCCTGATGGTCATGGAAAGAGCCACATCGCCCAGGGGCAGTGCATTGGTGGCGTAAAAAACATCATTCAGCACCTCTCCGCTCTTCATATCATAAAAGGAAAGTGAGGCATTTCCATAGGTAAAATTCCCCTCATTGATGATAAATACTCCCTGCAGCTTCTCCACATTCAGCCGGTCGAAGTCCCACAATTCATCATCCTTCATGCAGGAAGACAAGACTCAGCAGCAAAAGCATCAGTGATGGACAAGGGCAGGCATTCACTCTTAAATATTGAATTTGATTACCACCATGTAGTTCCTTCCCGGCATGGGACGGTAGAGAACCGAATGGTAGGTTTCATTAAAGAGATTGTAGACCTTAAACTCGGCAGAAAGCCTCATCTTTTTTATCCTGAACGTCCCTGCCCACAGACACATCATTCATAAAATAAGGATAGAGCCAGTCGCGACGTGAAAGATCATTGCTGGAGGTGGTATACCTTTCACTGTATGCGTTATACTGGTAAGTAATAAAGTAATTGCGATAGCCCAGGTTCAGCATCAGGTTCCCGGAATGCAGGGGGATATAGACCAGCTGTTTTCCATAGGATTCATCACCCCAGACCAGGGGATCACCATGGTTTTTTGAACTGGTATAGGCATAGGTGCCTGAAATGCCATAGGAAAATTTCCGGATCTCTCCCCGGAAACTCAGGTCATACTCCAGCCCGGCGCTCAACACCTCCTTTATGTTGATGGGTTCCAGGTTCATCCTGGAGGAAGGGATCCACATAATCCAGTTTTCAATAAGCGAGCGGTACCAGGTAAGCCCGGTTTTAACATGCTGATTCCCAAAGGATTTCTGGTAATCCATACCTGCCTCCATGGTGAAGCCCATCTCCGGAAGCAGATCAGGATTCCCGTTGGGCTGCCAGTAGAGATCATTGAGGGTGGGCTGGTGATAGTTTCTGGCTATACTGGCTTTTAGAACCAGCTCCTCTCCCTTTAGGACACGGTAATCAATTCCCAGGAAGGGAATGAAGGGTACCCTTTCACCATCAATCCACTCCTGTCGCAGCATCAGGTTCAGGTTCAGCCGCTCGCCAAAACTCTTTCGGAAGGCTGCAAAAAGGGAAATTTCATTTCGCTGCTCATGATAACCGATCCCACTGACCGTATCTCTGGTGGATACATCGTGATGGTTCATATCCAGCTTTGCCCTCCACCGAAAGATGGGATCCCAAATCGCGGTCATAGGAGAGGGTATTAAGAAAACTGTTCTGTTGACTGATGAGAATAGATATCGGGTATGGATCCCAGGCCGGGAACCTTTCTCAATTGCAGATAATCCATCTGTGTTCCCGAATATCCTGACCGAAGCATGAACTTGCCCACCGGGAGCATAATATTTCCAGCATGGCCACCACTTTATGACTCGGCCTGATCCTGCTCGTTCAGATTGGCATTATCGGGCCCCTCGTAGGAGGTGGGCCAGGGAATGGCCCGTTCACCGAACTGTCCCCAGTAAATCAGCGAAACGAGGTGATTCTTATGGGGCCGAGAATACAGTTCCTGAACCAAGTCCATAGCGTAAATAGGAACCATTCTTGTTGGTGTCCAGTGGATTCACCACTTCGCCGCGTTTCCGGGTCCAGGTTCCCGATTCCCCGGTTGATAAAGGTGTAATCGTTTTGT
This sequence comes from uncultured Bacteroidota bacterium, assembly GCA_963716765.1. Classification (GTDB taxonomy): domain Bacteria; phylum Bacteroidota; class Bacteroidia; order Bacteroidales. The sequence goes on from CAVQUO010000019.1 coordinate 51,693, forward strand.
GACTGGTTGTGGTAGAGGCGGGTGTTGCTTCTAATCTTATTGCTTGCCCAGACCCAGCTGCAGATACTCATCAAAGGTGCCATAACTCCCCACCCCCTGGATGTATGATAGACTCGAATTCTTTTCTCCCCACTGGGGCCTGTTTTCAATATTGATGGATCCCCCAATTCCACCACCCCGGTCCGACAAGGGAGGCCGCTCCATGTTTCAGGGTAAGATCATCGATGATGTATACGGGTATCAGGGAGAAATCAACCATCCCCAGCATGGGGCTTGAGATGGAGATCCCGTTCCAGCTCACCTGGGTGTGGGAAGGGGCAGTACCCCGAAAGGATGCGGTAGCCATGGCCCCACGGCCATTACTCTTAATAAATACCGAGGTGTTCTCCGACAAAAGCTCGGAAAGGGAGAGACTGGCTTTCTCGTTCAGGATGGTGGTATCAAGGACCGTATGTTTAGCCCCGGCACTCCTCCATTGACAGAGGCCTCATGGCTGGTAACCTCCACCGCTTCGATGGTAAACATGGAGTCCCTGATCCCCTGAGGGAAAAGGGGTACCGCCATCAAAAGGCCTGTCAGTATGAACCAGAGTTCGTCTTTTCACCTTATAGTTTCATAAGTCTGAGCCAGGCTCCGGTTTTGTTTTTTCCAAGTTTCACCATATAGATTCCCGGGTCAGATTTCGCCGGTGTAATCGCCATAGCCGTCCCGGTAATTGGGAATCTGTCTTAGTCATCCTGCCGGATGCATCAAAGAGGGTAACAGGGATGTTTTCCACCCCGTGGATATAAAACTTTTCAACGGCTGGATTGGGAAAGAGCCGGGGACTTGTAATCCCGGTCCATTCTTGCATTGAGGTGCTCATCTCATGTATAACTGTTGTGGAAACTGAAGCGCTGAGCTGAGGCTCGCTTTTCCACAGAGGCCGAAAGGGTCAGGGGACCTGTACCTGTCATCGTCAGCCTCTGATGTTCATCCACCAAGGCCCAGTCCTCACTGCAGGTCCATCTGATAGTACTGCCCTCAACAGGTCTTACCAAAACTGAAAAGAAAAGCCTCCAGCAGCACCGAAGTTGTATCTATTTCGGGGGGAAGATCCTTAATCACAAGCTGGTCAGAAGACCCTGAGGTCCCCGGAGCAGGAGCCACATCAACCGCACCGGTGATCTCAGTGGAAACTTCACCCAGGAAACCTCCTTGGTGCAGGATGCCGCTCTGGACCTTTACAAAATGGATATGCTCCAGCTCCACGTAAACACCCTTTTCATCAACCGCCCAGCTGATATCAAAGGCATCTCCGCCCGAATTTTCAAGCTCAGCTGTATAAGGATTATCGGGGGAGGTGTAAGGAGGACTCCCCCTTAGCTGGTTGTCGGCATATCCAAAAGCCCGACGGGCTGAAATCAATAGCGGAGGATGATCCACATCAACGGCTCCCTCCAGGCGGGTGCCCGTGTAGGAAAGTAGCCACTGGCGAGCCAACCTCGGAAAGGAATCCGGAAAGAGGATAGTAGGGCTGCAGATGGACTGAGTTTGCTCTGATACAACCCTGGTCCCCATCCTGGTTCTCCCAGGGAACATCCGCTGTCGACACTTTGATTCGGGTTCACATAATTCACACTGTAATTTCTCTTTGTGGAGGAAAAATGATGGTCACTTCCTGCCAGCTCATACCAGGTGTCATCGGCTAGCCCGTTTCCGTTCTCATCCTCCATCACAAAGACGACACCCGGCTCTGACCACTGGACCATGGGATTGCCAAAGATGCTGAAATCGACCCCGAAAGGATTATCGGGGTGATTCTCCACGGCCTCTTCAAAACGAAACACCACGCTGCCACCAAAGGCCCCCAGGCTCAGGGATCCGTTTACACCGCCCACAATCGATTGGGCCGATTGCGGAGTCCCCCAGGGTGCACTATTGATAAACTGACCGGGAGCCGGAATATAACTCAGTACTTCGGAGATATACTGAGCCTGGGCCACTCCAATGGTGAGCACAAAAAGTACAAATATGTTGATCCTTCGAAACACCTTATAAAATCTGAATCATTTTACTGATCACTCCCCTGCTATGTTTTATTCTGACGATATAGGCACCTGCGGGCTGAGCGCTCAGATCGATCATTCCCCCGGATACGAAGGCCGCTTGGGTATAAACCTTCGCTCCGGTATATGAGTAAACAGAAACCTCCAGGGCCTCGTCTGTACTGAAATCGAGTAAAAATGCTCACCTTTCCCGGATTGGGATAGAGCTTCGACTTCGGGGAAAGGATGATCACCTCATTCCGCCCATACACTTCCACACTGAACCATAAAGGTATCTGTGACCGAAAGTCCGCCCAGACTCCCTACAAGGATCAGCTCCAGATCAATGTAGTGATGACTTCACCAAAAAGGCAGGTTCCCTTCAGTATAAGGCTATCGCCTGAAACGGTGGCCTCAATGGACCCTCGTGACTGTCTGATACCAGGCTCTTCATAATCAGGGCATCATCATCATCGGGATCGGAGAATACCGCGCTTATGTCAATCACTGAATCGCTGCCATCACTGTAAATCACAAAATCGGGCAGGGGATTGGCCACAAAGGGAGCCGCATCGGGATGGACAGTAAGATCATCCATGCAGAAATAAGCCGGGGTATTCATGCCCCAGTCACCATTGTCGGACGACTCCAGACCAAACATCAGGCTGTCAACCTTTCCAAGGGAGGAAAGATCCACCCATTGCCAGGTTTTAATGATATAATCCTTTTCAGACTCATCAAAACGGTAGTCGGCCAGGTAGTATTCAATGGTATCGGTGGAAGTGCTTTCCTTAAATCCCCAGACCATCATTTTGAAAATAATCCGGATCGGTACCGTCGGCACCACCGAACTGCTTGGCAGCCCAGTCGCCCTCCTCCATGGAAAGTGCAGCATAGGTGCTGTTGGTCACATAAAACCCTTCCGGGGCATGGGCCTTTTCAGGGAAATCGATCACCACCGGTCCATACCTGCTGCTTACTCCGTAGATTCCTCCCTCAGTTCTCTCCACCTGGCAAAACCCGCCCCGGTAATGGCACTGTATTGGTTCATATAAGCCGGGGGTGGTCACATCCGAGGTGTTTGAATGGGACCAGCCGCTCCATGAGAAATATTCAGCATTGATAGTCGTTGTGAAAACGGGCCGGACCAGTGGTAAAGCTTCCCGAGCCATCGGAACCGTTCCAGTAACTTTCAGGATCCAGGCTAAGATCCTCAAAGTCGGAAAGCAGGAAATCACCCTCCATCCGAGGCCAGGTTCCCACCAGGGTAGAAGCGCTCACACTGATGTCCATTACTTGTGGCTTCAATCACCAGGTTCGATTGTCCGGCCAAACCAAAGGAACCAGAAAGGGTATCACCTTTATGCTCAAGATCGGCAACAGATTCATCAGACATCAAGTAATTGTGTAGCTCATCCCCTCCGGATCATCCAGGTCCTTATATAGTGTGATAAATCAATGGGATCCAGGGCCTCCGTTTCATAACCTGCAATTACAGGAAGAGGAGCAAGCACCCTCGGTGGATAATCGCTGCTATGCAAATCCGCCACGGCCTGACCATAACCAAGGGTGAAGAGGCTGTTGCCCAGGTAGAGGGCATAGAATAGTCTCCCCTGGATTTGACCATGCCCAGCCATTCAGCGGAGACGGCCAGGGTATCGTAATTGGCACCTGCACCGCTGAGTTCCGTTCCATTGTCCAAGCACATTGGTCCCACCCCAGAGATTCATGGTGAAGACACATTCCCCCCTGCATCAACGTCACAATCATAAAGCCCCATGGGCAGGTCGGTCAGTTTTTCGGCATCGGTAAGTTGCAGGGCTACTGCATCAGGAGTTTCAATGACAGCGCTCAGAGCCGCACGCTGATGCGATACAGTGCATTGGGATCGGTAAAGGAAGAGGTCCCAAAATAGAGATTGCCCTGGTGCATCAATGGCGATTCCGGCAGAGCTCCCCCCACATCCACGATCTTCCGATGTGCATTCGAACCCGTGGTATCCAGTAAAAAGATGCCGCTGGGAGTCATGAAATCTGCACTGTTCAGGCCGGAAACCAGCACATGGTCTTTCCAGAAAACCAGGTCCCAGTTCGAAGGCATTCTTGGCCATTAGTTTCCATTCCCCGGTTGCCACATCCACTCTGTAAATCCTGGCATCTTCATTGGCCAGATCGGAATAGCCTGCCCAGATGGACGTACCATCGGGAGAAATGTTCAGAAAGGTGGGAAAGGCCGTCACCTCATAGTCGGCAGGCTTCCCATATTTATTGCTTGCTCCTGCACATAAAGGGATCCACCTGGTAAATGGTATCCCCATCGTTGTAATAAAAATAATGCAGGTTCACATCGAAAGTCTGAACCGATTTTGATTCCGGCGCAAAGTAGGCCACCTTCAGACCCTGCCTCGGGCTGAAGGTAGGCTTGTCCGGATCAGGGTGAGGGCTATCAGAAACAGGCCTGAAAGTGAAAAGTAAAATAATTTCATTCTGCTACGATTTTAATATTACATATTAAAATTCGCAGCTGGCGATAGTGAGGCGAGACCAAAGACAGATTGTTGATCAGCTTCCCGTTCACCGCGGGCTGCAAAAACTTAGGTATCACTGGCAGGTCTTCTGACTTGTCCGGATTTCTGAAACCTTCCCATTCTGATCCCGGCCGGGATTCTCTGAACAGTGGTTTGCTTCAGAAACCATTCAATGGTTAGCCTGGATTCACAGCAGCGGGAACTGTTACCGATTCTAACGGTATTCCCTTTTCATTCCACCGGCAAGGCCGGTATATGGAAACCAATGATTAAAACAAAAGTATGAAATTAATTTCTTACGGAGTCCATCCGTAATCCACATATTCCCAATTCACATTCTCTCCATTCAAGTGGAGCAGCAGGAATCCCTCCTGGGGAAGACTTTCAGGTTTATTGCTCCACCACCGTCCGCAAACAGCTCCGGCAGTGATGAAATGTATCTGGTTCTGAACATAAATATCCTCCAGAAAATGAAGGTGACCCTGCAGAACCAGTCGCAGGTTGTGTCCCATGAAGAGGCCCAGCACTTCAAGGGAGTTTGTAATAATCCCACCCGGTGTATTGGCAGCAAGGGAACCCTTTGAAAGCTGGGTGGCGGAGGTAACAAATGGGATATGCACACTCATGGCAATCGGGGTTTTAGAGTCGACTTTTTGCAAATCACTTCTTCAGCCAGTCGATTTGCTCCTCGTCAATTTTTCCCATATAGTGACCGTCTTCTCCCCTGTAAATGGCATCCAGGACTATAAAATGCCAATCCTTATGATCGAAGGAATAAAAGCGCTCGCCAATTTTTTTTTCAAACATCTTTTTACCAAATTCAGGATGTTCCTCGATTCCCTCTTCATCCCGGTGCCAGCCATAAACTTCATGGTTACCAACTGTATTGTAAACCGGCATATTCAGATGACCCGACACTTCCTTGTAAAGGGTATAAAGAGAATCAGCCCTACCGTAGGTCTGGTTCAGAACATCCATGACCAGGTCTCCTCCGGTTAACACAAAATCAGGATTGATCTGGTTAATGGTATCGATGGCCATCTGAAAACCAGCTACCGCATTAAGCTCGGGTTGCAGGTGAATATCAGTCAGAAAGGCAAAAGTGAAGCCCTTTTCTGTTTCAGAGGCTTTTGGCGTTTTGTTTGTATTACATCCCACCGTCAGCAAGAGGGATACCGTGATCAGCAAATAGATGTTTTTCATGGGGTCAGATTTTAAGCGGAAAAGATACAAAATATTTTCAATGGCTTTCAGAACACTAGACTTGCTCCAGCCCTTACTTCATTAAACCCAAAAGTTTCATGTATTTGACCAAGAGCAGGATCCTTGGTGCAGTGAGAGGGATAAGCCCTCTTTACACCCGCCTCTTTCAAGCAATCAAGGGTAGTTCGTAACTGATGGTTTACCGCAATGAGGTGAAATCCGCCAATCACCGCTTCGATGCTGTCCACCCCGGTCACTCTTCTTGCATGTTCCACCATATTACATATACCAGAATGGGCACAGCCCGAAATCACTATAAGACCTTTCTCTGTGACACAGGCAAGGCCCGAATCATCCATAATAAAATCCGGGGATACATCCTCCAGGATGTACCTGGTGGTTTTAGCCTCAAAATCATTTACCCTGGGCACCTCACCAAGAAACCACAAATGGTCTGAGATTTGAACCGGCTCGTGGGTTGTCTGCAAATCAAAACGCTCTTCCAGCTTGTTTCTTTTCAGGGCCATTCCGATATTCTCCCCACCAAAGCGGTGAAAACGTTTTACAAAGCTTCCGGGATGACACAGTAATGGCTTTCCACTGATGTGCTGTAAACCGTTGCCATGGTCCCAGTGTCCGTGACTCAGAATGATTTTTTCCACTTCATCCAGATTAATTCCCAGCACCTGTGCATTACGGAGAAATACATCAGAAGCTCCAGTATCAAAAAGAAAGCTTTTATGGTCCACTTCCAGGAGAAAAGAAAGGCCATGTTCGGATAAAAATCCGTCCATGGCCTTGGCTTCAGATAAGATGCTCAGTTTCATAAAACCCTTCCTAGTTTTTCCAGAACTCTTTGGCAATCATTTCAGCCGCCTTGATGAGGGGGTAGGCAGCGGGTGAAGCAGTCAACATGGGATGCGTACCAATCTGGGCAGTCAACAGTTCATTCACATTCATCTTGTTCTGAATAATAAATCCGATGATGTTGATAAGCTCTCCAGCACTGGATCCTCCCACAACTTCACCACCCAGGATCACTCCGTTCTCCCGACCGGCAATCAGTTTAACAATTTGTTTGTGGGGATTATTCAGTAACCCGGGGTGCCTGTCGACACCGGTAAAAGAGCCTGTAATAATATCAAAACCCTCGTCTTTTGCAACGGTTTCGGTCAGACCTGCTGCTCCGAACCCGGTTCCGTTCAAGGCCGTGGAGAAGATGGCAATGGTTCCGCTAATGGTCTTCAGGGTGGAGAGTTTGAAGAGGTTCATTCCTGCCACCCTTGCTTCGGCACATGCAATGGATGCAAGCATGGCTTTGGAACGTTTCCTGGTAAAGAAATCCCGCTTCTCGGCACAATCACCCACTGCAAACACATCGGGATGATCGGTACGCATGTATTCATCTACCTTGATGAAGCCATCACGGTTAAAGGCTACATCCAGGGTAGAGGCCAGCCGGGTGTTGGGTTCATAACCCACCGAGAGGATCACGGCATCGGCTTTAATGATCTCTACCACATCACCATATTCGATCTTAACTGCCTCCACCTTCTCTTCACCCATAATCTCCTTTACAGCTTTTCCGGTCAGAATATGGATTCCCCTCTCTTTCAGAATGATTTCTGCCTCTTCGGCCAGGTCTGCATCAAAGGCAAGGGGAAGGACATTGGGCTGTAGCTCCACCAGGGTCACATTTTTTCCTGTCTTCTTCAACTCATCCGACATTTCTATGCCAATAAAACCGGCTCCGATCACGACAATATGCTCCAAATGTGCCAGATTTTTCTTCATGGCATCCAGGTAGACCAGGTCCTTAGGAACGGTATAGACATTTTTCAGGTGGGCTCCTTTTAACCAGTCGGGAACCACGGGTTTGGATCCTGTGGCCAGGATCAGCTTATCGTAGGTGATCTCCTCTCCATCCTTCAACTTGCAGGTCTTTTTCTCTCCGTCCACCGAGCAAACCTCATTGACCAGGATCTCCACTCCCGCATTGATGAGTCCAAGGTCGGGCAATATGTCCTGATCTGTTCTTTCAAGGGTACCGAAGATATAAGGGATTCCACAGGGGATGGCAACTTTCTCTTCCTTTCGCACAAGAATCACGCTCTTTTCGGGGTAATGTGATTTTGATGCCAGGGCTGCACCAAGTCCGGCTGCACTACCTCCAATTACTAAAACATCTGTCTTTTTCATGATTTCTATACATTAACACTATTGTTGTTTATGGGTGACTACATTCTCTAAATATTTTTGCGTATTGGTCAGCAGTTTTCCGCTCTCCTTTTCAGCAAAAACCAGTGTGGTACGGGATCTGGAAACAAGTTTGTTGTCCTGGTTAAAAATCCTGTATCGAAATTCCAGGCTGGGTTTCGAGGGTGGTACAATCTCCGTTTCCACGCGTATGGTATCGCCAAAGCGAATGGGGACAGAAAAGCGGGTCCGTATCTCGGCCACTGGCAAAATAATGCCTTCGCATTCCAGTTGGGCACAATCGATTCCCACTGATTTAAGAAGTTCCATCCTTGCCTCTTCCAGGTATAAGGCATAGTTTGAATGGTGCACATAGCCCATCTGGTCGGTCTCAGCATAGCGGACCCTGATCGTGGTTTGATGTTTAATCACGTTTTCTGTTTAAGGGAGTTTTACAATCTGGACAGGTAAAAGAAAAACAGGGCACTCCTGCCTGGTGAAGCACCTGGTAGTCACATTTTGGACACTCGCAAAACTCTTCCAGGGCCATTACAGGTCCGGAATTTACCTTCTCACCTTTCCAATCCCTTATGCTCTGGTTGATGTGCTCGATATCCTCAGAACCGCAGCTGATACACTCCTGATGCTCGGCATTGGGATGATGAAATACGGTGGTACATTGATGACACCTGTACCATTGTTTATCGAATTCCACATCTCCTCCTTCAATCACAATGGCCCGACCCTCGGTAAATGCACGGGCCAGCTTCTGCAGGCAGGAGCTGTAGATTCTTGTAAAAGTGGGCCTTGAAACATTCATCAGTTTTGCTGCCTCTTCCTGCTTCAGGCCGGAATAATCGGCAAGTCTCAAGGCTTCGTACTCTTCATACAGAAGGGTGACAACCACCACATCATTGAAGGGAACTCCAATGGGCTTAAATCCCTTTAAAACAGGGGGAGACATTACTTTTCTAAATTGTTTGCTTCGAGGGGACATGTCTTATGTTATGAACTATTGTTCACAAAGATAGTGAACATATGTTCATAATCAAAAAGAGATGAGATAAATATTATTGTCTGTAGCTTAGTCTGCGCCAGAGCCACTCAAGGGGACCCTGTCGGAATCTTTTCAGCCACAGGGTGGTCAGAACCATCTGCATGATCCAAATTCCAATCACAATCAGGAGCTGGTACTTTGCGTTCCACGCTTCCAAACAGACCCAGGCCTTCTCCGTAAAATATCAGGGTACAGATAAGGGTCTGGAATAATATAATTTGAAAAGGCAGTCCGGCCAAGTGCTGAGAAAGCTCTGATGAAAAATCTGAAGCGCTCCGTTTTTACAATCAGCATAACGAGCCCTGTATAACCCAATGCCACAGCCATGCTACCCACATAGTTGAACTGTCCCCCAAGGAACATGGAGTACTCTAGTGTCCACCCCATTTGAAAATTCATCCATACTCCTGCGGCCGATAAGAGCCAACCCGAGGAAAGTCCAATCAGAGCTCATCCGAATATAAAAGGACTGGCTAAGTCTGGCGGTGAGGACCTCCCTTTTCAGGAGGAACATCCCAAGGAGCATCATGGAAATCACCCTCCAGACTGTTTCGGACATAAAAACAGTCGTTTGCATGGACAGGGTAAGGGGAACCCTTTCTTTCATCTGGTCCGGCCAGCCTCCCCTCATTCTTTCCAGGGTAAGGGCCATACTTCCTGCATCAGGATTCCAGATTTCCTCCATGGATTCAACAGCCTCTGCCTGCCAGTAGGGCATGGTATAGGCCCAGAGGATTCCCAGCACCATGGGCACCAGGAAAAAAATCACCGCAAGCCCGCAAAAGACGATCAGCACTCTTGTTTCGAAAAAACCAGATCACCATGCCACACAGACTGTAAGAAACAAGGATATCGCCCGACCAGAGCAGGTAGCCATGCATCAGACCGAAAAGGAGAAGCCAGGCCATGCGGCGAAAGTGAAGCCTTGCTGCGTGATCACCCCTGCGTCTGGCATTTTCAATAAATAATAAGGACCCCTGCACCAAAGAGCATGGAAAAAACGGACAAAAATTTTCCGCTGGCCAGCAGGTGGGATATGATCCAGACCCATTTGTTGATGCCTGTCAGATCCCCGTAGGCTGTGGGATTTATATAGGCAGCCGAAGGCATGGAAAAGCTTTGAATATTCATGATCAGGATGCCGCGCCATAGCCACCCCTCTCAATAGATCGAGTGCAACTATCCGTTAATCATGGCTTCCGGGATTCAACTGAATATAGGATTAAGGAAGTGATCTTCGTTTTTCTTCATGCCACAAATTTTATCAAAGTCCAAGTTATGTAATCTGAATGAAATGATTTGTTCGCTATCTTCAGGGCAGCATTTACCAAATCTTCATCATCATGAAAGGACTAAGCCATTTCCAGAAGAAAAGCCATCACAGCCCTTACCCTGAGTTCAGCAGCGCTTGCCCTCCCCCATACTCATTTGCACGAGAGGAAGCTGGCAAAAGAATCTGTCATCGGGAGAAGGGAAATCGCCTTTCCGCTTCTGCCTCAACACCAGTACAATCAGCGGTCAGAAACCCGATCTGATGAAGCAGGTTGAAATTGCCTCCGAGGCCGGATATGACGGAATCGAAGTATGGGTTCGTGACGTGGAGGCAGCGATTGCTACGGGGAATCACCTTCGGAGATTAAATCGTTTATTGAGGATCATGGACTCAGGGTGGAGGTGCCATCGGTTTTGCACCATGGATGACCGGAGGCGAGGCCGGATTAGCGCAGATGGAGGAGGAGATGAACATGCTTGCCGGGATAGGTTGCATCGCATTGCAGCACCACCGGCCGGAGTTCCGGGCGATCGAGCCCCTGGATCTGTTTATGGCAGGAGAAAAATATGCTCACTTACTTGAGCTTGGAAGAAAAACAGGTGTCATGCCCCAGCTGGAATTCTGGGGATCATCCCCGGTATTGTGGCACCTGGGACAGGTACTGATGATTGCTGCGGTTGCAGATGATCCCGATGCCCGGATCCTGCCTGATGTTTACCACCTTTTCGGGGAGGAAGTGGTTTCGATGCATTAAAAATGATCAATGGTTCACTCATCGAAGTTTTCCACATGAACGACTTCCCGGCATCCATCCCCAGGGAGGAACAAACCGATGCTGACAGGGTTTACCCGGGCGATGGTGCCGCCCCTATGACACAGATCCTGTCAGACCTTAGGAACATGGGGGGTGAAAAAGTGTTTATCCCTTGAGCTATTCAACCGCAGCTATTGGGAAGAAGATTCTCTGGAGGTTGCCAGAACCGGACTTATGAAGATGAAGGAGATTTTATTACTTTTGTGAACTCATGCAGATGAAAGGATTAAAGTACATTTCGGTTTTGCTTCTGGTCAATATTGCCATATTGATTGGGCACAATCTTGTACCTCATCACCATCATCTGAGCTCTGCCACTTTTCCCATATCAAATGAGTGCAGCGACAAGCAGGAGTTTCCCGGGACTTCTCATGACCACCAGGACGAGGATTCTTTTCCTAACCATTGCCATACTTTTAACAACCTTGCTTTTGTAAAGTACAGTCAATCGCAGGTTCCAGTGCCGGAGAGGCTGGCTTCATTAATGATGGCAGCAAGCCAGGGAATAAGTCTCGGAGTCTGACTGCGGCATTTCAACCAGACCAGCGTTTATTCTCAAACTGCCCATTCTTTCGCCCGAGTTAAAAGGAATGCTCTCCCTGAGGGGACCCCCTGTGCTTTCCTAGGTTTTTCCGCTCAGTTCCCAAACATACCCGGGCCATGTTTTTCCCATGCCCGATTTATTTCAACAATATTCGATACTATGTACAGATACACGATTGCAATGACCCTGCTTATGGCATGGGGGTGTCAGCAAAATCCAAATATGTCCGGGCAAGCCGATGCCGATGATCATGGTCTTTCAGGAGAACCTTCCCAACTAACCCTATTCAGCGAAAACACCGAATTTTTCATTGAGCATGAGCCTCTTGAGGCTGGAGAGGAGTCCGAATTCATGGTGCATCTTACTCACCTCGACACATATAAACCTTACACTTCCGGGAGTGTGTCCCTTGAGATAGATGGTCTTTCCGCTGGCTCTGAAGAAGCGCATCAACCCGGCATCTTTCTATGTTTCTTTTACTCCTAAAAAGGCAGGGGCATTTTTTCTGAATGTATCCATTTTATCGGATGGTTCTGAAGAATCGGTCTCCGCTCACATTCATGTGGAGGATCATCAAAGTGAAGATAAACACCCTTCGGCACTTCATCAGCATGAAGCCCCACCCCCGGGGGAGATCTCCTTTCTGAAGGAGCAGGCCTGGAAAAGCCCATTTATGGTTTCAGAGGTAAAAACAGGCTCCATATCCACCGTAATCCTTACCAGCGGAGAGCTAACCCCGGCTCCGGGTAAGATTAACAGGGTCGCAGCCAATATCGGAGGCATTATCAGTTTCGCCAATAAGAACCTTGTGCAGGGCCAGCATGTGAATAAGGGTAGTCTTCTTTTCACCATTTCAGGTAAAACCCTGCCCCAAAATAATTTCGAATTGCAGGTCCAACAGGCCTCCAACAATCTGGAGAAGAGCAGGAGTGAATACCTCCGTCATCAAAAGCTCCATGCGCAGGGTGCCATCTCGGACCGACAGTTTCTCGATTCAAGGGCAAGCTATCGCTCCGACAGCCTCAGCTTATTACAGTCTGGCCGAAAGCACTTCAGAAAACGGACTGCAGGTATTGGCCCCCGCCTCCGGAACCATTCACGAATTGAATGTTTCAGAGGGAGAATATATCGAAACAGGAGAGGTCTTGCTCACCCTTTCATCGGACAAGGTTCTGCTGCTCAGGGCCGATCTTCCACAACAGTTTCACCTCATTGCCGGAGAGATAAAGGATGCCAATTTCCGCCTGGCCTATTCCCAGGGAGACCTTCTCCATTTCGGAATTTGAACGGCAGACACCTTGCCACCGGACATTCTGCTGCGGAAAATGACCACTACCTCCCGGTCTATTTCGAGCTGCAGAATGACGGGCGACTGCTTGAGGGTGCTTATGCAGAAATTTATCTGAAAACAATAACGGCCCTGGAAAAAACCATTATTCCCCTGGAAGCAATTTCAGAAGAACAGGGTGCAAGTTATGTCTATGTACAGGTAAGCGGTGAAAGCTACACGAAACGCGCCATTGTAACAGGGCAAAACGATGGGAAACTGGTGGAAATCATCGATGGCCTGGAACCAGGTGAGCGTGTTGTCACAAGGGGGCCCATGCTTATTAAAGCAGCCTCCATGGTAAGTGGAGCTGTTGGTGACGGTCATTCACATTAAAGGACTGCTATATGCTGAACAGAATCATACAATATTCCCTGGACAACAGGATGCTGATCATCTTCCTTTCCCTGATGCTGCTGGTGGGAGGACTGTTAACGGTGAAGGAAATGGAAATCGATGTATTTCCCGATCTTACTGCTCCCACCGTGGTGGTGCTGACCGATGCCCATGGCATGGCAGCCGAGGAGGTGGAAACGCTGGTTACCTTTCCCATTGAATCATCCCTGAACGGGGCCACCGATGTCCGAAGGGTGCGCTCCAGTTCCTCCTATGGTTTTTCCATTGTCTGGGTGGAATTCGATTGGGATACAGATATTTACAGGGCCCGGCAGATCGTGAGTGAAAAACTGCCAACCATTGCAGCCCTGCTTCCCGAAGGTATTGAAGCACCCATTCTTGCACCCCAGACATCGGTCATGGGTGAAATCATGCTGGTTTCGCTTACTTCCGATTCCCTTTCCATGTTCGATCTGCGAACCATGGCCGACAAACAGGTTCGACAGCAGACTTCTTTCCGTTACCGGAGTGGCCCAGGTGGTGGTGATGGGGGGATTGCCCAAACAGTATCAGATCCTGGCCGATCCCTATAAGATGAAGTACCATGATGTCTCCCTGGAGGAGCTTATTGAGACTTGCAGAAAATACAAACAGCAATGCCTCAGGGGGATTTATCAACCAGTATGGACAGGAATATATTGTCAGGGCCACCGGTCGGTCCAACGATCCCGAGCGACATTGGCACCTCGGTGATCAAGATCAGGAATGAGAAACCGGTGAAAATTGAGGATGTGGCCAAGGTAAAAATCGGTCATCCCGACCAGATCGGTGATGCTTACCTGGACCGGGAACCGGCTGTGATCCTCACCATATTGAAACAACCCAAAGTGAATACCCTCCAGCTAACCGAAAAGATTGACCAGGCCCTGCACGATCTGGACGACTACCCTTCCTGGAGCGCTGGAAGTCAATTCCTCCATCTTCAGGCAGGCCGATTTCATCAATACAGCTGTCAACAATGTATTCCGGGTACTGCTGGAGGGAGGTTTGTTTGTGACGCTCATCCTCTTTCTCTTTCTGCTGAATGTGCGAACCACAGCTGATCTCCCTGATTGCCATTCCCCTTTCTCTGATGCTTTCGCTGATCACCCTGAAACTGCTTGGACTTACCATCAATACCATGTCGCTGGGAGGAATGGCCATTGCCATCGGGGCCCTGGTGGATGATGCCATCATTGATGTGGAGAATGTGTTGAAACGTTTGAAACAGAATCACCGGAAAGCCGACAAGGAGACAGGAGGCTGCCCTGAAGGTGATCTACAAGGCCTCCGTGGAGATCCGTTCCTCCATTGTCCAGGCCACCCTGATCATCATTGTTGCCTTTATTCCCCTCTTTTTCCTGTCGGGAATGGAAGGGCGCATGCTGAAGCCCCTGGGAATCACCTTTATTGTATCCCTGCTGGCCTCCCTGCTGGTGGCCCTGACCCTGACCCCGGTTCTGTCTTCTTACCTGCTCACCTCCAAATCACAGCTGACCAGGGATGAACGGGGAGGAAACAGGCTGGTTCAGAAATTAAATACACTGGTATGAAAAGGCCCTGAAAACCATTCTTCAAATGCAGGATTCCGGTTCTTGCCGGTTCACTGGGCCTGTTTGTGCTGGCCCTGTTCCTCTTTTTCCGCTTCGGAAATTCTTTCCTGCCGGAATTTAATGAAGGGACACTGACCATCACCGCCGTGACCCTCCCGGGAGCTCTCGCTGGAAGAGAGTAACCAGTTTATGGATCAGATCGATGCTGAGCTGATGCAGATCCCTGAAGTGAAATATGTGAGCCGCCGCACCGGACGTGCCGAATTGAATGAACACAGTCACGGGGGATCCAATTCGGCTGAGATTGATGTACCCTATCGAACTGGCAAACCGGGATCATGAAGATTTTATGGAAGAGGTGAGGGAAAGACTTGCCACGTTCGAGGGAATCAACCTGAATATCGGTCAGCCCCTGGGTCACCGCATCGATCATATGCTATCCGGAACCCGGGCCAGCATTGCCATCAAACTATTTGGAACCGACCTGGGAACCATGTACCGGCTGGCCAATGAGATCCAGGGAGAAATTGCCGGGATGTTCCGGGTCTGGTGGACCTGAATGTGGAACAACTGGTGGAGATTCCCCAGATACAGATCAGGCCCCGCCGGGAAATGCTGGCCCGTTATGGGATCTCCCAGAATAAACTTTCCGAATTTGTGGAAACTGCCATTGCCGGGAAGAAAATATGCCGAAGTATATGATGACAACCTCAACTTCGACCTGGTGGTCCGGTATGATGAACCCTTCGGAACAGCAAGGAGGCCATCCGAAACACCCTGATTGATACCTATGATGGCCATAAGATACCCCTGAGTTATGTGGCCGATGTGATTTCCAGTACGGTCCCAATACCATCAACCGGGAAAATGTACAGCGCAAACTGGTGATCTCTGCCAATACTGCCGGTCGTGACCTGGGAAGTGTGGTGACATGAAATCCAGGAACACATCTACTACACAGGTGGAACTGCCTGAAGGATACAGGCTTGAGTACGGAGGACAGTTTGAAAGTGCCCAGCGTGCCTCACTCACCCTGCTGATCACCTCCCTGCTGGCCATCCTGGTCATCTTCGTGATCCTCTTCCAGGAATTTAAAAGCGGAAAACTGGCCGGAGTGATTCTGCTGAACCTTCCCCTGGCCCTGATCGGAGGAGTGGTGGCCATCCAGCTTACCTCCAGGTGGTAAGCATTCCATCCATCATCGGATTTATTACCCTCTTCGGGATTGCCACCCGGAATGGAATTCTTCTGGTTTCCCGTTACAGTCAGCTTGCGCACAGGGAGGTAGGACCTGAAAGAGACCATCATCAAAGGATCGGCCGACAGGCTCAATCCCATCCTGATGACCGCCCTGGCTTCGGCCCTGGCCCTTATTCCCCTGGCCCTGGCAGGAGATAAACCTGGCAACGAGATCCAGAGCCCCATGGCCATTGTGATCCTGGGTGGACTGGTAACCTCCACCCTGCTCAACCTGATGGTAATTCCATCGGTTTATTACATACTTGAAAAACGAAAGCAATGAATAAAAATGCATATACCGGCATTGCTGATAATTATGGTCAGCCCCATGCTCTCCTCCGGTCACAACCCGATCAGGATAAGATCCAGGATGAGCCCTATATGAAACTGGTGCTGGAGAACAATCCAACCCTCCGGGCTGCCCGGGAGGCCTACCAGGTAGCACTCCTCAGGGCCGGTACCGGGAATACACCACCCAATCCGGAAGTGGAATTTGGCTACCTGTTTCGGCAATCCCGGCGAGATGGGGAACCGTATTGATTTCAGTGTCAGTCAGGAGGTGGATTTTCCCACCACCTATATCCACCGGTCAAGGGTAAGGAAGATCAGGGACAGCCAGGCCGAACTGGAGTACTGCTAACCAGGCAGGAAGTGCTTTCTGCTGGCCAGGCAACTTTTGATTGAAAGAATCTACCTGAATCGTCAGCAGGTCCTGCTGGAGGAGAGGCTTTCACAGGCCCGGGCCATCCATGAAGGTTTTCGGCAGAAGGTTGAAGCCGGGGAAGAGGGACAACTCGCCCTCAACCAGTCCACCCTGCACCTGGTTACCCTGGAGAGCGAATTTGAGCAAATCCGGTCGATGATCACTGAACAACCAGCTGTCTGTCAGGGAGCTTACCGGCGGAAGTGATCTGGAGATCCCTGAGACAACACTTGCCTCCTAATACAGCTTATCATCAGGGATTCTATTCTAAATGCCTACCTGCAGAGTCCGGACCTGCTGCTTTACCAGCAACGAGCTTGAATTAAAAAGGGAAGAAAAGAATGTCATGGTAGGTCAGAATCTTCCAAAGCTCTCCGCCGGTTACTACTCTGAATCGGTGCTGGACTTAAAATTTAAAGGTTTTCAGATCGGCATCACGGTTCCCCTCTGGGAAAACAGCAACACCATCAAAAATGCCAAATCGGAGGTGATTTTTGCTGAAGCTGATGTTCAGACGTTTCACTCTTCAGCTTGAGAAGGAGGTAGAGCAAATGCTAAATCAGCTCGATAACCTGGACTTACAGAATTCAGAATCTGGAAGCGGCACTGGAGACAGGCAATACAATGGACTTACTTGCCCTCTCCCTCGAAAACGGGGAGATTTCTCTTACCGAGTACTTTTATGCCTCGGATTTTCACTTCCGGAATCAGCTCAAGCTTTTGGAGTTCAGGAGAGATCGACTGCTTCTGGAGGCAGCCTTATTGAAAATATACCTTTAGGAGATCAGGTTTAATTGAACATTCCACCGTTAGGAGTAGGCTGCACAGCCAACCACTTCCAAACAATGAACGAATTAAAACAGAATAAGATTTTTTTATCCAATTATTAACCATATTAGTGAATATTCAGATACTAAATATCTTTTAATGGGTTTTTATTTATCTACTTATTAGCTTATTAAGCTAATAAGTAGATATTTTATGTCCCTTTCGTTCGGACGCACCTATCGGCGCATCGCTGCGAAACAACGCTGCGAAACAAGGATGCGGAATCGCTGTCGGCGCAGCCAACCTTTAGCTCGGCGCAGACAACCTTAAGCTCGGCGCAGACAACGCTTTAGCTCGGCGCAGCCAATACGCTAGCAAACTACAAGGGATGCTCACTCCATAATGAGCATCCCCCGAATTTATTGCAACACAGAAAACCTGTTTTTACTTCATGCTTTCGGAGAGGGCCATGGGATAGACCTTGCGCAATCTCACGCTGGAGTTCATCACCCAGCTTGATCGTAGGGGCTCCGTACTTCTCCATGGCCAGATCCTTTCGGAAGGAATAGACAACCTTGTATATCATATCCACCGTTTCCACATACTGTCCATAGGGTATGGTTCCATCATACTCCAGTGAAATCACATATTTGCCATCCCGCTTATCACCGATAAATTTCTGCAGGTTCTGATCCACATCCCTTGGATGTGGTATTTCTGGCAGAAAGGTCAATGATATGAACACTTCCTCCATTTTTTTCAACTTCTTCCTTTTCCAGAACCTTTGCATTCATCGGAGGCAGATAGCCTGGGCAAACCTACAGCATTGTAGAGCAGGGGAGATAGATTCAGGTCTCCATGGGGATAGCCTCCTTCTGCAATGTGAAGTGCATTTATTCTTCTGAGTTCCTGCCTTATTTGATCCACCAGGACCATGGGAATGTTCCTGTCAATAAGGAATACCGCTGTCATGGAATTCTGGTCAAGCTTACTTAGTTTTCCTTTCTCCTTATTTACCAGAGCCTCAAGGTCCTCGAGAGTAAAGCTGGCACCGTTAAAAGTCAGGCGTGTACCTCCTCCGGCATCATTTCCATAACAGATCCTGAAAAGCATCTTTTCATCAAGCAAGCGGTATTGAGAAATATAGGGTAAATCCAGATCCTGACCTTCAAGTAAATCATCCAGGGTATTGTCTGCTTTGGATTTGCGATATTTTGTTCCCCTGCTATCGTTCCACCAGATGGTCAGTTCATCCCCCTTTGTCTCATATTTCAAACTTACTCCCGGGGTCCCCTCTCTTTGGGAAAGGTACCAGTCCCCACTTCTTCAACTTGCAGAAAATAGTTACGTATCTCCAGGCCTTCTTTATAGGAAATCTGATCCTTCTGAATAAGAAGTGCAGGGCTAAAATCGTCTTTGCTTTGTTTAATCCACAAGCCCGAAAGCTCTTTTACCGGATCAGAGGAAGCACTGCTTCCTTTCAGCGTAAAATCTGCAAAAAGGAAAAATACGAGTATGGCGAAGGGTGCCACCAGTGCCGCTTTGAAGCGTGCGGGCAGACCCGATTTATTTTTATTCATCATGGCTATTCGTTTTTTAATGGGTTTTAAATTGAAGTTGTTTACCAGTTCAACAGAGTGATACCCGATCACCTGTTTCAGTAATAAGGACTGATAATCAGTCCGTTCAACTCCCCTGTCAATGACCTGCCGGTCGGCAATATACTCATGGGTGGTTTTCAGGGCCTTTCCTGATTTGCCATGCAATGGGATTAAACCACTGGAAAACGGCAAGTGAGTGTGCAAACAGATGATCCATGGTGTGCCTTTGCCTGATATGTGCCTTTTCATGCTCCAGCACCTGGTGTAATTCAGGATCATTAAATGATCCGTGGTTAATAAACAAAAAGCGGAAAAAGGAGAATGGAGAGATCTGCTCTTCGATCTCGACCATCCGGAATCCATCCTGCCGGGTAACCCTGTTTCGTTTGGCCAGCAGGTAGAGTCGGATGACCAGGTATACAAACCTGGCTAAAAAGTAGACCACCCCACCTATATATATAATCAATAAAATATTTCTGAAAAGGAAATATTTCTTCTGGGTAGCTGCCGCTGGATCTGCATCGCTAGGCCAATGGTTCCATGCCTCCTTCTGCCATCTGGAGCTCTCTCCCGGATTCCATCTCCACTACCAGCTTCCTGAAGTGCCTCGCCCCCGGTTCTGTTCCAAAATCGGCATTGATATACCGGATCATCTCCTCGTAACTATCCCGAACCTTCACGATTCCAGAAGCAGTATGTTCCAGGGAACTTCCCCCGGATATCCCAATATTCAAGTGTAATGAGCGGAACAGTCAAGGAAAGTGCAATGCTACCTACCAGGAAAATCCGGTTGAAATTAAAGTAGGTCTCCTTCCTGAGAAACAACCAGTAGGCCAGGTAGAGCAGGGACAGGCAGATGCCTGTCTCCAGGAGGTATATCATGAAGTGTACCATGACTGAAGTTCTTACTTTTCCCTTCTGCTTTTTCAGATCTTCCAGCATCCTCATGGCCTCATCCAGCTCATCCACATCCAGGTCCTTCTTCTCCGAAAAGAAATTCACCACCTCCTTCAGAGAATTACCGAAATAGTTCTTCATCAGGCGGCCCATCTGTTCACTCCGGTACTCTTCCCTGGTAATTAAGGGAAAATACTGATAGGATCCTCCATAGGTTTTATAGGAGACGATCTCCTTTTTCACAAGCACCCTTACAATGGTCGAGATGGTATTGTAAGGGGGCTGTGGATCGGGAAAGTGCTCCTGGATATCCTTGATAAATCCTCGTTTGAGATCCCACAGTATTTGCATAATCCGTTCTTCCGCTTTGGTCAGGGTTACCATATGATCACCTTTTTTAGTTTGCACACAACAAACATATAACTTATTTTTTAGTTCTACAAACTTATTTTTAAGTTCTCGCCCCTTTATCGTATAAAATACAGGTTTTCCCTCCCTTCTCTGGAAAATAAAAAATAGAATGACTAACTTTCATAGACCAAGCCCAACACACAATTATCATGAATAAAACTATCCCTTTCAGGGGGATCAGGACAAGCTTCCTGGTGCCGGCACTATTACCCTTGTTTTCACTTTTGGCCCAAACTCCGCAATCGGGCACATCCCTTTCAGACACCATCAGCCTCTATCCGGCAACCGTCATCGCCCTTCATCCAAAAGCCAGTGAGGTGGAGAGTCTGGACCTTGATTACCCTGACCAGATGGCCCATGACGGAGGGGCACTGCTCACCCAGGTAAGCGGAATAAATGGCATCCGGAAAAGCGGGTCCTATGGTTTTGACCCCGTTTTCCGAGGATTCAAATATGATCAGCTCAACGTGGTTATCAACGGAGCACAGACTGCCTCGGCTGCCTGCCCAAACCGTATGGATCCTCCCACCAGCCAGATGGCACCTAACATGATCCAGCGGATCGAGGTACTGAAAGGGCCCCATGCCCTCAGGTACGGCTGCTCTTTCGGAGCTACCATTAACTTCATTCCGGTTGCGCCTGCCTTTACGGAGCAGGAACACGTTTATGGAAGGTTATCCGGAGGCTATGAGAGCAATGGCCAGGTGATTCGTAGCGAAGCTTTGCTCGGCATGAGCGGGAAGAAATATAACCTTGGGCTCTTTGCCGCCTGGTCACAGGGCAATGATTATACAACGGGAGACGGGGTGTCTGTTCCTGCAGATTTCCTGCGGGGTAGTTTTGGGACGCAGCTGGGACTCAAGCTCACCGACAGGCAAACTTTGAAAATTTCAGCCACCAGGAACCTGGCACGTGATGCCGATTTTGCAGCCCTGCCCATGGATCTTAGGGATGATGACACCTGGCTGTTTAATGTAGAACATGGGGTGGTATTTCAAAATCAAAATCTGCGTTCCTGGAAAACATCCTTATATGGATCTTTTGTCAAGCACCTCATGGACAACCTTGAAAAAAACCTGGATCCTCGCACCGTCAATGCTGAAACCCATGCGACCACAAACAACTATGGGGGACGGACGGAAGGTACCTGGAGCTTTCAGTCTTCCCGGCTTTACACGGGCCTGGATTTTCGTGTTGAAAATGCAGAGGGCACGCGGGTAAGGGAATTTCTCATGGGCCCAAATGCAGGAAATTCTGTAAACGACAATGTTTGGCAGGATGGACAGATCACCCGGTCGGGACTCTTTGCTGAATACCACCTTCAGGGCCTTGGGATCAGGTGGGTGATTTCCGGCAGGATGGGCCTCAATATCTCCGACATTCGCGATCCCGACCAGGGCTTTTCTGATCTTTACCCGGAAACCCGCACCACCCAGATCAACCCGGGAATCAGTGTGGGCGGAACCAAAGCGCTGGGAGATCATTTCTCCATGGGACTGTGGCTTGGGCGGGCCAAACGCAGTGGTAGTCTGACCGAAAGGTTTATTAATTATTTTCCTGTGGGACAGGATCCCTACGAAATGATAGGTAATCCCATGCTGGCTCCGGAAATCAACAACCAGGCTGATCTGAACCTGCAGTGGAGATCGGCTGGTACACTCCTCCGGCTTGACCTCTTTGCCGCCTACCTGCAGGACCATATTTCCTCAAGGATCGACACTACCCTGAGCCCAAGGCTTCCAAGCAGTCCGGGTGTAAGGCAATATATCAACATGAATAAGGCATTTAAAACAGGCTTTGAGCTTACATGGGGTCAGCAGCTTTTTGCCGGTATACACCACCAGTTCAGTGTGGCCTATACCTATGGTCAGGACCTGGAGAGAGATGAAGCGCTGCCGGAAATTGCACCACTGGATCTTCGTTACCACCTTTCGGGATCTTATTTGAAAGACAGGCTGAGCCCCTACATCACCTTTCGATATGTGCTTGAACAGTCTAGAATATCAGCTGAATTTGGGGAGACTGTCTCTCCCTCCTTTGGCCTCATCGATCTAGGCCTCTCAATTCAGGTTCATAAACTGGTGGGGATAAGGGCCGGGGTAAATAACCTCCTGGATAAGTCCTATTATGAACACCTGAATCGCTCAGCGAGGGGCCCGGCTGCCCTTCCGATTCATGCCCCCGGAAGAAGTTTTTTCCTCTCTTTCAACCTGGATTTCAGATAAGAGTGTGTCGATGTCTATTCGTACCTTAGCGCATTGACAGGATTTTGCCTGGCCACCCTGTAAATCTGAAGGGTGATTGTAAATATGGAAATAAGGATGGCTGCCAGTCCAGCCAGGACAAAGATCCACCATGAAAGCTGGGTGCGAAAAGCGAAATCCTGTAGCCAGCGCCTCATTATAAACCATGAAGCAGGACAGGCCAGCAGATATGCGACCAATACCCACTTCAGTAACTCAATATTTAAAAGAACTATAATCTGCGACACTTTTGCACCATGGGCCTTGCGGATTCCAACTTCTTTAAACCGGCGGGCCACCAGCAATCCGCTGATTCCCATCAATCCAAGGCAGGAGAGCAGGATGGCGATTATGGCCGCATAAGCCACGATCCGGCTCCAACGGTCCTCACCCCTGTATTGCGATTCCAGGAGGTCAGATAAAAAGCTATAATCCCATGAAAATTCAGGAACCACTTCTTTCCAGACCTTTTCCGAATGTTCAAGGACAGCACCCACATCAGGGTCGGTTCTGACAAACATATACCAGATGCTGTTGCGGGGAGAAACATGCATCATAAGCCCATCAATCTCCCTGTGCATGGGGTCAAAATGAAAATCTTTTACCACCCCGATAACAGTCATCACATCAGAGCCCTCCGAATTAAGTTCAATTTGCTCACCGATGGGGTCCTCAAGTCTCAAATTCCTGACAAGGGTTTCGTTAACAAGCACATTGTTGTTACTATCGATTGGCACACCCTGAAAGAAGTTCCGGCCTTCAGTCAACTCCAGTCCCAGGGTTTGAATATAATCTGCATCAACCCTGAGGAAGCGGACCAGGGTAAGCTCGCCCTCTTTATTCTGCAGACCCTGTGAACTGCTTCCTGAGGTAAAACTGCGGTCACTCATGGAAACGCTTTTTACATGGGGCGACTCCAGGATCTTTTCCTTCAGGGTTTCTACCTTATCCAAAGAAAAATCAACCGGGATGACCACGACCTTGTCCCTATCGAAACCCACGTCCCGGTTTATCATAAAATTCAACTGTTTAAGGATTACGCCACCAGAAACGAGTAAAACAATCGCAATAAAAAACTGCAGCACTACCGAGATCCTCGCCACTCCGTTGCGACGTACAGATAACATCTCTTTTTTTAAAAAGTGAAGGGCATGACTTTTCCGGAGCAGGTATAAGCCAATATACAGGCTGGTACTTATCACAATAAAGAGCATAATCAGGGCCAGAAAGACGAAATTTCTTCCTTCACTGTATAGGGCAAACTCAAGATCGCCCTGAGACACGCGGTTAAACAGGGGGAGTAATTGCTCGGCCAGGATGATACCCATCAACAGGGAGATCATTGTCAGGACAAATGATTCAATGATAAATTGGGCCAGGATTTGCCATCGGCTGGCACCAACCACATTCATGATGCCAAAATCTCGAATGCGGTTCAGCGCGGCTCCAATGGAAATCATCACATAGTTAAAACAGGCAATCAACAGGATCAGTAAAGCAATACTGGAGAGAATATAGATGGATTTTTTATTCCCGGTATGCTCGTAATCTCCCTCAAAGCCTTCCGATCCAAGATAGAGGTCTTTGAATTTTTTAAAATGATAGGTGAAATGATGCTCTGCAGACAAATAGCCCACCTGGACCATTCCTTCCAGCCTTTCACCATGAAATTCCTCCACCAGGGTCTGTGAGGTCTCTTCAAGCCTCCGTAAATCGTTGGTCTCATCCAACATCACATAGATGTATGTATCGCCCGAAAAATCGTTACTGCGGGGATAGGATCGGGAATTAACATAGGGAATCAGTACACTCCACTTGAAGGATGAATTTTTCGGAGGATCTGCAATGACTGCAGTAAGTTCATATTGATCAAAAGGTGGCTCCTCCGGAAATTCAATGCTTTTGCCAATGACATCATTATAACTAACCAGGGAATCACCGAAGATTTTTCGGGCAACAGTTTCGGTTAATACCACACTTTTGATTTTGGAAAGTGGGGTTTCTTTATCTCCGGCAAGGATTTCGAAACTGAAAATGTCAAAAAAAGTAGAATCTACAAAACCTATATCTTCCTGGAACAACTTATCCATGATTCCAATCCAGGCTTCGTTTGATTTCAGCCTGCAGGTCTGCTCAATACCCGGAACCTTCTCCTTTAGTGCAAAAGCCATACCACCGGACTGGAAAGGAGAATGTAGCTTTTCTCCGTTGGCCCGATCAGCACTGGAATACATCCTGTAGATCCGGTCGTTTCTTTCGTGAAAATTATTATAACTAAGCTCCCAGGAACTATAGAGATATATAATAATCACCACTGCAATGCCAAATGAGAGTCCAAACAGATTAATCAGTGCTCGTCCCCTTTGTTTAACGAGGTTGCGGAAGGCGTATTTAAAGTAAGAGAAAATCATAATAAAGGTCTTTGATCCTTTCGTGCCAATAGGATGCCAGATTCTGCCAGCCAAGGTTTAATCACTGATTTATAAAACATTAAGCACATCAATATTATGAATATAGAATAATATATGTTCAGTTTCACAATGGCAGGATAGATATGGAATCAAGCCCCGGCAGGGGGACCACGGTCACGATCAGGCTATAAGTGAACTCTTCAGGGGCTTGACGAATCCTGAATGATCAGAGCCACTTTAAATTGGACTTATTCAATCCCCCGTTGTCAAATTATAGGCCCCTTCCAGAAGGATCTCCGACAATCCTTCTTCAAGAATTTCAGTATGGCCATTCCGGGTAACACCTGTTTGCACCGGAATTTTCCTGAAAGTGATCTGATTTTCGGTTTCCCCTAACTTGACCCAGACAAAATCCCTGTCGGGCTCTCTGATCAAGGCACTCTCCGGAATGGCCATGGCCTCACGCTGGCAGGTTACAATACGGGTCTCCACAAATAGATTGTTCACAAATTCCCCCCTGTCTTCTGAACCCACCCGGGCAATGCAACTGACCGTTTTGGACTGCAAATCAACGGACTTACCAATGTGGCTTAAGGTGGCTTCGAATACACGATTCTCCTGACCGGGTGCATGGAACTTCACCGTCTGGCCAGGAGTCAAGCCTGCCAGGTCACTTTCAAAAACCATGATATTTAATTGAAGCTTTCGGGTATCGACCACCTCCATTACCGTTACCTGGGGTTCAACATACTGTCCCAAAACCAGGTCCTGCCTTGTGACCACCCCTCTGATGGGGGAAACAACAGACAGCACCGGAAAAATTTCTCCTTTTTCCACCCCCTCCGGGTCAATGTTAATCATACTTAAACGGGCCTTCAGCCCTTCAGCTCTAGCCTGCATGGTCCTGTATTCACTTTCTATTTTAAGAAAATCTTTCTGGGCAACAATCTTTTCCTCAGAAAGAGCTTTCAGCCTCTCGTAGTCGGATGAAAGCAATTGCAGCTGTTGAACCACCTCTGCATACTCCTGTTGAAGCAATATAATTTCATGACTCTCCAGTGAAAAAAGCACCTCCCCTTTCTCCACCTGATCCCCAATGGTAAAATTGAGGTCCACTGATTCGGCCTGGTATCAGGGTGTTGATCTTTGCCCGACCATAAAGTGTAGATCCAATCATCCCGTTTGCGCTGATCTCATCGCTGAACATCATGGGCGTGGGCCTGCCCGTTTTCATGCCCGATGCATCAAATTGCGCCCTGCTTAAGGTTATCTCCCCCGATGGGCTGCCCTCGGTTTCTTCTGCCAGAGATACTTCTGACCCACCTCCCCCATGGCAGGCGTGCATGAAGATAAGGGCCGGAATGATTAGGAATAGCTTTGCAGTCTTCATAGCTTTTTATTAATTCTCAAGTGTCAGATAGTTGATCTCAAGTACCAGATCGTTATAGTTATAGAGGTTCTCAAGGTGATTCATTTCAATTTCGACAGCACGATCCACGCTAATGGCAAACCTGAAAAAATCGATCTCACCTGCCAGATAGCTCAACTTTGATGAACGGATCAATTCGGCAGCAAGGTTTTTTCCTGTTTGCTCATAATTCTCAATGGCCTCCTCGTATTTCTCCAATCCTGCTTTCAGTTCACTCACCCTGTTATTATACTGACGGGTATAGTGATTCTGAAGATTGTCCGTTGCCTCCATGGCAATTTTTTTGCATTCACCTTTGCCCGTTGCTCTCCAAAAAAAAGGGGTATTCCCAGTCCCACTTCAAATCCCTGGTAATGCTGTGCACCCGCATAGTTGTTTGTACCGTTAAAATAGCCCAGGGTAATATCGGGAAGCAACATGTTTTTCTCAGCCTTCAGCTCTTCACCCTGCATTAACCCTGGCATTCTGCCAGTAGAGATATCCGGGATCCGATCCAAGACTATCGACCTGTACCAACAGCAGTTCCATAGGCTCTGTTGGAATCATAAAAATACTATCGTAATTCATCAAGGTCGCCAGATTCTCCCTGGCGATATCAATATCGTGTTGCATCTGAATCAGCAAGAGGTGAACCTCCTCGATAATTGTGCATTGAGCATTTCAAGATAGGAAAGGGCTCCCCTTCATGACTGATTTTCGCTGCATCCGAAACCCTGGCATAGAGGCTGTCAACCTGATGATATACCTTGTGCCTGTTCTGTAAATAAGCCAATTTATAATAAGCCTTGGACAGATCACGGCTTAGTTGTTTCTTCTTTCCTTCAAACTCATTCACGCGACATATCATAGGCCAGGGTATTTGCCCTTTTTCGGGCAAAATAGACCGATGGGAAAATCGAAGCGCTGTTCACCACCAAATACCCCTATGGGATAGTCGTTTGCAGCAATGTTGTTCTCATCATAGCTATAGTAGACGGAGGTTTTATCGATGTTAAAAGCTGTTTTGATAAGCGCCTTGCTCTCTTCAGCCTTTAATCGATAAGCCTCCAGTTCACTGTTATTTTGATAGGCAATATCCAGCACTTCCGCCAAGGTGAACAGGGGCAGGCTCAACATTTGAGGAGCCATTGGCCTGGGAAAAGGCCATGCCGAGGGAAGCAAGAGCAAAAGGATCAAGGGAGACGACTTTGTGCCTCTTGATTCCGGGAGGCCACAGGCGGATTCCCTTAATATCATCCACCACAGCATACAACAGGGGAAGTGCCAGCATGGTAAGCAGGGTGGAAGTGACCAGTCCGCCGATGACCACGGTAGCCAGCGGACGCTGAACTTCTGCTCCGGCTGAAGTGGAGATGGCCATGGGCAGAAATCCCAGTGCTGCAGCTCCGGCTGTAAGCAATACAGGTCGCAGGCGTTCGCGGGTTCCTTTCAGTACCCTTTCACGCATATCAGTAATTCCCTGTTTCTTCAATTCTTTCAAATGTTCAATCAGCACAATCCCATTCAGTACCGCCACACCAAACAGGGCAATAAAACCAATTCCGGCCGAAATACTGAAGGGCATTCCCCTGATCCAGAGCAGGAAAACACCTCCCACAATGGAGAGGGGAACTGCTGTGAAAATCAGGGCTGCCTCCTTAAATGAACTGAAAGCAAAATGCAGGAAAATAAAGATCAGCAAGCAGGGCGATGGGAACAGCAAGTTTCAGTCTCTTTGATGGCGTTCCGAAGGTTTTCAAACTGACCGCCGTAATCGATATAGTAACCTGCTGGCAACTCCAGGTTCTGGCTCAGGATGGCCTCAATATCTTTCACCACCGATTCCAGGTCACGGTTTCGCACATTCACACTTACCACCACCCTTCTGCGGGTATTATCCCTGGATATTTTTGCCGGACCTGTTGAATATTCAATATCTGCCAGTTCACTCAAAGGAACCTGCATTCCATTAGGCAAGGCCACCGGCAGGTTTCGGATATGTTCAATATCGTTTCGGTATTCGGGCTGCAAGCGCACCACCAGGTCAAATCGTTTCTCTCCTTCAAATACCATTCCGGCTACTGCACCCCCAAATGCCATGGTCAGATAGCTGTTCAAAGTCTCAATGGAAAGCCCATAATAAGCCACCTTCTTCCGTTTGTATTTCACACTCATCTGGGGCAATCCCGCAGTCTTTTCCAGGATTATATCTGCAGCACCGGGTACACCGGCAATCAGTCGCTTTACCTCCTGGGCCTTTTCAGCCAGGATATCCAGGTCTTCTCCAAAAATTTTAATGGCCAGGTCGGCCCGCACTCCGGTGATCAGTTCATTGAAACGCATCTCAATGGGTTGGGTAAATTCATAATCGATGCCCGGGATCACTGTCAGTGCTTCCTTAAAACGGTTGGCCAGTTCCTCCTTGCTTTCTGCCGAAACCCAGTTTCTTTGGGATTCAGTTTGATGATCATATCAATCTCCTCCATGGACATGGGATCGGTGGGAACTTCTGCAGCCCCGATCCGGCAAACAATCTGATCCACCTCGGGAAATTGGTCAATCAGGATGTTTTCCATTCGGGTGGTCAGTTCTACGGTTTTTGAAAGGGAGGTACCGGTCTTTAATACGGGCTGGATCACAAAATCACCTTCATCCAGGGTGGGTACAAATTCTCCTCCCATTCTGGAAAAAATCACCCCTGTAAAGACCAGGGAAGCAAGCGCCAATGCCAAAGATCACCCCTTTATGATCATAGGACCAGCGGATCACCGGATCATAGGAGCGATAAAACAACTTCATGATAAAACGTGTCAGGGCAAACTGTTTCTCTTTTTCAGGCCGCAGGAATAGGGCAGAGGCAACCGGCAACCAGGTAAGTCCAAAAAACATGGCCCCCAGCAGTGCAAAGCTGAAGGAGAGTGCCATGGGCCGGAACATTTTCCCCTCCACCCCGCTCAGTGAAAGCACGGGAATAAAAACAATCAGAATAATCACCTGTCCGAAAATGGCTGAATTCATCATTTTTGATGCACCCTCAAAGGTGATCCGGTCCATCACGGTCTGCTTCTCATCCCCGCTTTTATCCTTCAGCTCATCCCTGCTCATGGTAAGCCGAATGGCAATAAATTCAACGATGATCACCGCTCCGTCAATGATGATCCCAAAGTCGAGTGCTCCCAGGCTCATCAGGTTGGCATCGATCCCAAATATGTACATCATCGAAATGGTAAAGAGCAGGGAAAGCGGAATAATGGAGGCAATGACCAGACCTGAACGCAGGTTTCCCAGCAGAAGCACCACAATAAGAAAGACAATTAGACATCCAAAGAGAAGGTTTTCCAATACGGTCAGGGAGGTTTTTCCAATCAGTTCGCTTCTTTCCAGGATCGGATTGATAAAAACCCCTTCGGGAAGGGTTTCCTGAACTTCAGCCACCCGCTCTTTTACTGCATCAATCACCTTGTTGGAATTGGCATCCTTCAGCATCATGATCTGTCCCAGCACCTTTTCTCCTTCACCATTGGCCGTGATGGCTCCAAAACGGTTGGCACTGCCAAAACGCACCTGTGGCAATATCCCTGACCAGGATGGGAACTCCATCAATATTGGTTACAACCACATTCTCCAGGTCCTCAAGGGAGGTAACCAGTCCGTCACCCCTGATAAAATAACTCTGGTTCTGCTTTTCAATGTAGGCACCACCCGCCACACTGTTGTTCTGCTCAATGGCTTCAAACACTTCCAGCAGGGAAATTCCCATCCCCTTGATCCTTTCCGGATTGATGGCCACTTCATATTGCTTCAGAAACCCACCCCAGGTATTCACTTCCACCACACCCGGAATTCCTGAAAGCTGCCGTTTCACCACCCAATCCTGGATGGTGCGCAGTTCCATGATGGAATACTTATCCTCATATCCGGGTTTTGTATCCAGAATGTACTGGTATATCTCTCCCAGTCCGGTGGTAATGGGACCCATTTCAGGGGTCCCGAATCCTTCGGGAATATTGGCCGAGGCCGCTTTGATCTTTTCAGCAATCAGCTGGCGGGGCAGATAGGTTCCCAATCTTGTCTTCAAACACAATGGTCACCACCGAAAGTCCGAATTTGGAAATGGACCGGATCTCAGTCACCCCGGGAAGATTTGACATTTCCAGCTCCACCGGGTAGGTGATAAATTGTTCCACATCCTGGGTGGAAAGATTGGTGGAGGTGGTGATCACCTGCACCTGGTTGTTGGTGATATCGGGAACTGCACCAAGGGGAATCTGAAGAATTGAAAACACACCAAAGCCGGCAATGAAGAGGGTCAGCAGAATGATAATCAGCTTGTTCTTAATGCTCAAATTAATGATTCGGTTAAGCATGTTGGGGTTGTGCTAATACAACAAAGAGGCAAGATTTTGCCGATTACTAATTTAATCAAAAAATCATTAGCCCTGAAAGGGATCATCGTTTATAAAAAAGCCTTTTCTGTTACTTTTCTTGCTTGCTAAACCAGGGAATAAATCGGGGGACCCTTTTTATGTAATCCTTGTAGCCGGGGTACTTCCCTGATGAGATGGATTCACTGAAATTGCTGCTTCCCAAGAAGAGCAGCACCAGCAGGATGGCACCCATCACCGACCAGTTGATCCACTGCCCCGTGGCCGCCACACTGAAAAAATAGAAAACGATCCAGATGGCCTGCTCCGCTGCATAGTTGGGGTGTCGAACCACTCCCCAAAGTCCGGAATCAATAAAGCCTTTTTTATATTTTTCAGGAAGCGCGCCACCCTTTTCCAAAAGAAGCGACTTCTGCTTATGGAAATTCCACTGTTGTTGATCCGCGATCAGATTCTACCAAGACTAAAGCCGATCAGCAGAACAGCAAGGATCCCGTCTGCAAAAGTGATTGGTCCTCCACCCATGCTTCGAACTGCCGGCAAGAGTCATCAGCAGGATCAAACCCATCTGGTACAGGGAGATAAAAAGGAGGTTAAAAAGGATCCATTTCCATTTGGCAGCAAACTCTGGCTTTGCCCTCAGTACCGCCCAGCGGTAGTCCTCTTCACCGGTCCAGAAGCGGATGGAGTAACCACCGCGACGGGAGAAGTTATAGCTCAGCCTGATTCCCCAAATACTAACCAATACTGCCATCAGAACAAGCCTTGGCTCAAACCCCGCATTCCCAGGCTACCACCCAGGTATAGGCCAGTGGCATGATACTCCACAGCTTATCGACCTGACTGTAATTATTGGCAATTGTACTCACCAGGAAACATAAAACTGCAGCGATCAGGTAGATGACTACGACCCTGGTAAGCGTAGCGCTCTGCAGCACATTTAAGGGATCATCAAATCTGAAAGCAATAAAAGGAATGACAAGGATGGTCACCAAAAGGGCAAGAACAGTCTTCCACATATCCGAAAATTTTAGTTAGCGGAGACAAATATAGGCAAGTTGCCCCAAGGAAACAATCTAATGAAACACAAGGACAGCCAGGGACATAATGGTAATCCCCGTGAGCAAGGCAATGGGTCCCAGCTTCCGGACCATCTTTAAACCAGAGAGGTCGCCTTTTTTTGCCTTCCGGGAAGCCATACCCATCACAATGATCATCACGATCAGTAAAACCACCAGTAAAAGTTTGGCTATCAGCAGGGGATTTGTGGGTAGAATTCCCCAGTAGGGAGTCATCAGATATCCCCCGGAAATAACGAGCATGGAGAGTCCTATATGCCCCATGGTACCAAGGGAGAGCGTATTGACAATAAATTTAGAGGCTTCTGCGCCCTCCAGTTTCGCTGCCCTTTTTCCCAGGAAAAAAAAGGCAAAACTTGTCCCTACCCCCATCACAAGGCCCAGCAGGTGTACAATCAACATCACTTCTCTCATCTTCTTAGTTTAAATTAATCCGAGAATAAAAATAGACAAAAAGCGTTTCTCCGCACCCTAAGACGCTCACTATAAAGCTAAAGAAATGTTAAATCTTCTCTGCTTCGATGATGCTGTGATGGGTGATGGTGGGGTGGATTTTCCGGTTTTTAAATCCCGAAGCCCGCAGTAAGGTTTCCCACTGAGTAAGGGTCCTCTCCCTTCCTCCTGCGTTAACCATCATCAGGATATCGGTCATTTTTCCAAAGGAGGGATGGTTTCCTTCATCAAGAACCGACTCAATGACCAGGAGCCGGGATTTCTGATCCATAGCCTCAAACACATTCCCAAGAATTTTCAAGCATGAGTTGTCATCCCAGTCGTGCAACACACTCTTCAGGATGTAGAGGTCCCCGTCAGCCGGGACACCATCAAAAAAATCACCTTCCTGGGCCTCCATGCGTCCGTCCAATGCGTGGCTCTCAATAATACCTTTGGCGCGGGACATCGCTCCGGGCAGGTCAAAAATCACTCCCCTGCTTTTTGGAGCCCTGCTTAATACGCTGGCCAGAAACAGACCCTCTCCCCCCCCGATATCCATAATATTCCTGTAGTGCCTGTATGGAAAGGCTGAAAGCAGGGCGGGAAGCTGCATCTTTGATGCGCTGGTCATCGCCTTATTAAACCACTCATTTCTTTGCTCATCATTTCCGATGTGATCAAACAGGGCTCTGCCTGAATGCTCATTCAAAACAGTTTTTCCGGTGCGTACACTCTCCATTAATTCCCCGAATACCCTGAACTGATTTCGGTTCAGATGGATCAACACTAGGTAACGGATCTGGTCATCCTGCAGGGGTACAGCCAGGGAAGTTGTTTCAAAACGCCGGCCCTTTATCTCTTTGAAGATTCCCTGTGAGGCAAGCATACGCAAAACCCTGTAAAGAGAATCCGAATGAGTGTTTGTTTGATCGGCCAGATCATCAATACTCCTGGGTCCATTCTTCACCAGGTCGGCAATACCCAGTTCTGCAGCCACGCTGATACCCGCTGCAAGCCACATGTTATGGGCCATCTCCCACATAACCACATTGGGATGCGTAAAGCGACGATTCATTCTCAGGAAAAAAAGTCGAATATTCTGGGTAATCCTTACAAAAAAAAGAGGAGGATAAGAAGGGAGATCCAGATCGTTTCTTGTTTTCATATACGCAGCATTGGCCTCAGGAGTCGGAAGATAAGGAGCTTTTCCAAATCATGCCAACATTTGAAAGGTTTTTCGCTACTTTCGCTGAGAGTGAATCGCATTATTCATATTGAGCAGCTTAGAAAGACCTACAGAGGATCACCGGACGAGGCCCTGAAAGGGGTGGATCTGACCATCGAAAAAGGAACGTTTTTTGGATTGCTGGGACCCAATGCTGCCGGGAAATCCACATTGATATCCATCCTTTGTGGAATTCTTACTCCCTCCGGTGGAAAAGTGGAGCTTTTTGGGCAAAGCCTGAATTATATTCAAAGAGATCTGAAGCGAAAAATTGGGCTGGTGCCACAGGAAATCGCACTCTACGCTTCGCTCACTGTAGAAGAGAACATTCTCTATTTTGGACGACTGCATGGCATTCCCGGGAAAAAATTAAAAGAGAGAACAAAGGTCTACATCAAACTCTTTAATCTGGGGGAACATCGCAACAAGCCTGTTTCCAAATGTTCGGGTGGAATCAAACGCAGGGTCAACCTGGTGGCCGGGGTGATCCACCAACCCCAATTAATTTTACTGGATGAACCTACCCTGGGAGTTGATCCCCAACTTCGATCCATGATCTTCGAATTCCTTTCCGGGCTGAACCGGGAGGGTGCCACCCTCATCTATACCACCCACTACATGAAAGAGGCAGAGATTCTCTGTGACAGGGTAGGGATCATTGATCACGGTATCATCTTAAAAAAAGGGAATCCGGAAGAATTAATCGCTTCTGAACCCGGGTGTACAGACCTGGGAGAAGTATTCTTAAACCTTACAGGAAGGGATCTGAGGGATTAGAGATGGGTAAATATTTCGCCATAGTAAAAAAGGAGTTTCTCCAGGTGGTACGTGACCTGCCCGGACTGGGCCTACTGTTCCTGATGCCCGCATTGATGTTGCTTGTGATCACCCTTACCCAGGAAAAGGTGATGACCGGACTGGACAGCGCCTCAAAAGTGTTGCTTTTCAATTCGGATGCATCCTCCCTGGGATCTTCCATTGAGGAGAAGCTGAAGCAAGAACCAAAAATTCACCTGACGGTGGTGGAATCTCTCTCAGAGGCTGAGAAAATGGTCTACACAGGCAAACACCAGGTATTGGTCGTGATTCCCGACAGCTCCACAGAAATTTTGGAGGAACTGGCCTGGAACCAGGCCTATGATTTGGAGCTAATGGACTCTGCATCAATTCATAAACTGATAGGGATCAAACTCTTGTACGACCCGGCCATGATGAAACTATACAAGGAGATCATGTCCTACTCCCTGCAAAGAATGATTGAATTGGCTGCAACTGATCTTTACCTCGAGGCCCTTCAGGAGGCGCTGCAGGTAAATATTAACAGTCCTTTTGACCAAGATCTGATCCAGATAAGCGAAGGGATTGCCGGAGGGAGTGAATTTATGCTTGAGTACAACATCGTGAACAATAACGTTCCCGCCTTCATCCTCTTTGCCATGTTTTTCATTGTGATCCCACTGGCGGGGAGCATCCTGCATGAGAAGCAGCAAGGGACCAGGGACCGGATTTTGACACTGCCAGTAAGCTGGCTTACACTGCTTCTGGGAAAGATAAGCGTTTTCCTGCTGGTCTGCCTGACCCAGTTTTTCGTGATGCTGGCCATCGGGGTGTACCTCCTTCCTCAAATCAGTGTTTTACCTCCTCTCTCCCTGGATGTAAACCTTGGCGCCTTGATGGCCATCACCTTTGCTTCAGCCCTGGCAGCCATAGGATTCGGAATGCTGATCGGATCTCTGTCTTCGACCTTTAATCAGGCAGCGCCCATTGGATCGGTCCTGGTAGTCATTCTGGCCATTCTGGGCGGTATCTTTGTGCCCAGTTATATGATGCCCGAGCTGGTCAGTAAAATCAGTTTCATCTCCCCCATGCGATGGGGTTCCGATGCCTACTTTAACATCTTTGCCCGGGATGCAGGGATGGGCATGGTTCTAAAGCACTTTTCCCTGCTTATTGCTTTTTTTATATTATCATTAGCCATATCTTATTCGTCCATAAGTAAACGCTCCTAGATGAAAGAGAAAGAAATAAAAATCGAATTTGAGGATCACCAATTGATTGTTTACGCTGAGAAGGAAGACGATTCCATTGGGCCGGTTCTCTCCGGCTCATACATGACGAAGAACCATCTGGCCGATTTTCACCAGATATGGGGTAGTCTTGAAAAAGAGCTGTTCGGGAAGCTCGTTAAACGTGAGATCAGTCCTATCATGCGATTCAAAGAGTTGCAGGAACTAACGACTGCCGAGCTGGCCTCAAGAACCGGCCTGGCTAAAAGAAAAGTCAGGCGTCACCTCAACTACAGGCACTTCGGAAAAGCCACGGTTGAAGAGCTTCATAAATATGCCGATGTATTTAACATCCCGGTGGCCAACTTTTTTCAGATTGTCGCCACCAAACAAGATGGAACATGGAACATGGGTTACAATGCCGAGGCCGCCAGAAAAATGGCCCTGACCATCAGCCAGGAGCTGACTGAGAATCCACTGCTTGTGATTACTAATCCGGAAAAGAATAACGCTTGAGCACGATCCCCTATAAACACAGCATGGCCGCACACTGTGAATCAGGTGCCGTTAGAAACATGGTTAATCACAAGGGTCTGGAGATTTCCGAACCTCTTGTTTTCGGCCTCTCCAGTGCCATCTTTTTTGGCTATATGAAAACACCCATGAGAGAGTTCCCAACCATCTTTTCCCGTATCAGACCAGGGAAGATCCTTGACAACTTCTCCAAAAATACAGGGGTGGTCTTTTTCAAAAAGAAGTTCAACGATCCGGAAAAGGCAGAAATAGAGCTGGATGCTCTCCTTGAACAGAATATCCCTGTAGGATTACAGGTCGATTTCTTCTTCATGGATTTTTTCCCGCCCTGGCACCGGGTGCATATCAATGTACACTACATCGTGGTGATCGGGAAGGAAGATGATCACTACATCGTCAGCGATGCCTATCACCCCAGCATTGCCAGATTGCATCGCGATTCGCTTCGGAAGGGCCGCTTTGCCAGGGGAAGCATGGCACCCAAAGGACTCATGTTCTACCCGGTGAAGATACCCGGGCAAATTCCCCTGGAAAAAGGGATCAGACAGGGCATAAAAAAAACAGTCTTCAACATGCTTAAAATTCCCATGCCCTTCCTGGGGGTAAAAGGGATCAGGCGCTTTGGAGATAAAATCTCCGAATGGCCCAAATACGCAAGGAACGAAGAACAACTTGCACATAATGTATTTATGATTACCACCATGCTGGAGGACCAGGGAACCGGGGGAGCAGGATTCCGTTATATTTATGCCTCCTTTCTGAGGGAAGCTGCAACTATTCTCAATGAGCCTGTCTTTAATGATTACGCAAGGCGAATGATGGAGATTGGAGATGACTGGAGAAATATTTCTCTTTTTGCCTCCAGGATCGCCAAGAAACGAGAGCTGGGAAAGGAGAAGCTGACTGAGTTGGGAGAGTTAATTCGTAATAACGCTGATCAGGAATACAGATTTTTTTCTGATCTTCGAGGAAGCTATGAATCTAGATGAAATTAAAATTGAGAGTCGAGAAAGCTGATTCTGGAAACACTGAATATTGACGATATTCAGCCCGAAGAAATCAGTACCGACATATCACTACTAAGCGGAGAAAACACCCTTACCATCGATTCCATCGATGTTTTAGAGGTGGTCGTTGCCATACAAAAAAAATTTGAAGTGAATATTCGCGACCAGAATCACGCCAGGCTTATTGTGAATACGGTGGACACGATCGCGGAATTTATTCAATCCCAACACCAGGAGCAGGAAGAATCCTGACCGGCTTTTTCAATATTCACATGAAGATTTTCACCATCATACTGGGAATCAGGTTCTCTGTCCTGATGAGGCTGATCTTTCGAAACGGGATCTCGCTCTTCCCCGTATACCTGGCCAGGTTCATGATGCTGTTTATGAATTCCCTGATCTCATCAGTCCTGATCCTGGCCGAAAAAAAGAACTACGCGAAAAAGATCCGGGAGACCAGCATCACAAAGCCACCCCTGTTTATTATCGGCCACTGGAGAACCGGGACTACCCTGCTTCAACAGCTTTTCAATCTCGACCCGCAATTCACTGCACCAACCATGGTTCAGACCACCATCCCCGACCACTTCCTTTTCAGCACAAAGTATTATCTCCCCATCCTGGAAAAGGCCATGTCAAAAACCCGCCCCATGGATAATGTACCCCTCACGCCCCAGCAAGCCCAGGAGGATGAGTTTGCCCTGATCCGTATGGGCTCTGTAAGTCCGCTGGAAAAACTAATCTTTCCATCGGGGGATGCTTATTTCCTGAGGGGGTATGAGCACTATATTCCTTCAGGGAAAAAACTGGAGATCTGGAAAAAAAACCTGCTAACTTTCTACAGGAAAATCACCCTGCAGGAGGGTAAACAGATTGTCTCCAAGAACCCCTACCATACCATGCGCATGGAGCTGCTGGCCGAAATGTTCCCGGGGGCCAGAGTTCATCCACATCACCCGCGATCCCCTGGTGGTGGTTCCCTCCACCATCAGGATGTGGAACATTGTAGCCGCAGCAGAATAAGCTGAAAAAGGGATGGACAAGTCCTTCTGTCTCCGAGACTGCATCAGTTTTGCACTCATACCTGGATCATGTGGCAGAATGCAGTCAGAAACTGGAAAATCCCTTCACAGAAGTTCGCTTCGAAGAGCTTGAAAAGGATGCTGTCGGGGTAATGAAAAGGATCTATTCCGACCTGGACATCTCGTGGTCGGATACCTTCGAAACGGCTGTTAATGAATTTTTGTGGGCCAATAAAGGTTTTGAGAAAAATATCTTACACGCTTAGTGAAGAGGAGCAGAAGACCATTCAAGTCCATTCTGTCAATCCTGATCAAAACAGCTCACCCTGTGCAAGGGCCTTCTCCAGGTGGAGCAATTTTCGCTTGGTGGCCAGTCCACCGGCATAGCCGCTTAAGCTCCCCTTACTCCCTATGATTCTGTGGCAGGGAACGACGATGGAGATGGCATTTGCCCCATTGGCCGAAGCAACGGCCCTGATAGCCTTTTCATCTCCCAGTTTTTTCAGACAATCCAGATAGCTTTCGGTTTTCCCGTAGGGAATTTCCAGCAAGGAGTCGCCAAACCTTTTTTTGAAATTCACTACCCACCATCAGCAGGGGAAGATCGAAGCGGGTTTGTTCACCTGCAAAATATGGCTGAAAGTTGCTTACGGGTCTTGTCAATCAGGATTTCTGACTCCTCCTCCACATAAAGGGCCCCTAGACCTGCCTGTCATCCGCTGGTCGATGGACGACCGCATTTTCCGGTAACGCCAGTCGCAAAGACAGAGCTTATGCTCAAAAGACCCGACTATGAGCTCGCCGTAGTCTGCTTTTAAAATAGCCTGTATGGATCTTTCCAGACATCCTTAGACAAGATAAGATTTTAAAAACAATCAAGGCTGTTTAATATCCCGGTTTATTAGTTAAACAATTATCGAACAGTATTGTTAAGCTTCTGTATGTTACACATGAATACGTTAATATTAGCAATAAAATGAAAAGCGTATCCGTCATTGGTGGTGGATTTTCCTCACTCTCAGCTGCATGCTACCTGGCCAAAGCCGGATTCCAGGTGGAGGTGTTTGAAAAGAATGCGACCATTGGAGGACGTGCCAGGCAATATAAGGAGGCCGGATTTACCTTTGATATCGGACCAACCTGGTACTGGATGCCCGATGTATTTGAGAAATTTTTCAGTGATTTCGGTAAAAAACCCTCCGACTATTATCAACTGGAAAAGCTTGATCCTGCCTACAAAGTGGTTTTCTCACAGGGAGGATTCCATCACCATTCCCGGCACCCCCGAAGAAATCATCAAGGTGTTTGAGGCCAGGGAACCCGGAGCAGGAAAGCAACTGAAAAAACTGCTCTCCAGTGCAGCATATAATTATGATGTGGCCGTAAATGATGTGGTTTACAAGCCCGGGAAATCTCCCCTTGAGCTGGTCTCCCGAAAGACCATCCCAAAATTGGGACTATTTCATCAAAAGTATCAGTCAGCTGGCAACCAACAGCTTTAAAGACCCACAGCTTAAGACAGATCATTGAATTTCCCGTTCTCTTCCTGGGGGCCAAACCTTCCGATATTCCTGCCTTTTACAGTTTCATGAACTATGCCGATTTTGGACTGGGAACCTGGCATCCTACAGGGGGGATGTATTCGGTCATCGAGGGCATTGAAAAACTGGCCAGGGAACTGGGTGTGATCCTGCATACCAATGCTCCGGTTGAGGAAATTACAGTGGAGGGAAAGCATGCCCTTGGAATAAAGGTGGATGGAAAGCAAATCAAATCAGATCTGGTGGTAAGCGGAGCAGACTACCATCATACGGAAATGCTTCTTAGAGGCATCGGAACGAGCTTATTCAGAAAAATACTGGGAGAACAAAACCTTTGCACCCTCTGCCCTGATGTTCTTCCTTGGGAGTGAACAAAAAAATAAAAAATGTGAGTCATCATACCCTGTTCTTTGACACCTCCTTTGATAAACACGCTGTCTCCATATATGACCAGCCTGAATGGCCCGAAGCCCCGCTTTTTTATGGCAGTATTCCAAGTATTACAGATCCCTTCGGTGGCTCCGGAAGGAAAAGAGGCCCTGATCTTTCTGGTTCCCCTGGCCCCTGGTCTGGAGGATACGGAAGAGACCAGGGAGATGTACTTTCATAAAATCATGGATCGCTTCGAAAATCTCACCGACCAGCGCATCAGGGATCATATCATCGTAAAAAAATCCTACTGTGTAAATGACTTTATCAAGGACTATAACTCCTATAAGGGAAATGCATACGGACTGGCAAATATCCTCAGTCAAACCGCCTTTCTGAGACCAAAAATGAAAAGTAAAAAAGTGAAGGGCCTTTACTTTACAGGCCAGCTGACCGTGCCGGGGCCGGGTGTACCACCCAGCCTGATCTCCGGGAATGTTGTATCCAAAATGATCGTGGAAGATCAAAGCAAGCAATCATGAAAGACCTTTTTGATCAAATATCATACGATTCAAGCAAAGCCCTGACAGAGGCTTACAGCACCTCGTTTTCAAACGCGGCCAGCCTGCTTCCCCTGGAGCAACGGAAGGCCATTTATGCCATCTACTCATTTGTCAGGGTGGCAGATGAAATTGTGGACACCTTCCACGATTACCCCCAGGCAAAACTACTGGATAATTTTGAACGAAATCTGGATGAGGCGCTTGGAAAACAGGATTAGTACCAATCCCTACCTAAATGCCTTCCAGCAAACGGTATATACTTATCATATCGACCGGGACCTGATCGATGCCTTCCTGAAAAGCATGCGTATGGACCTGGAAAAGAAGGATTATAAAAACTACGGAGGAGTACAAGGCCTATATTTACGGATCGGCCGATGTGGTGGGATTGATGTGCCTGAAGGTGTTTGTGAATGGTGAAACGGAGCTTTATGAAAAGCTCAAAGAGACAGCCATGAACCTGGGATCGGCCTTCCAAAAGGTCAACTTTCTCAGGGATTTGAAGAATGACATGGAAATTCTCGAGCGCAGCTATTTCCCGGATGTTGATTTCCAACACCTCGACCAGAAGACAAAAAATGCCATCGTGAAGGAGATTACGCAGGATTTTGATAATGCATTCACAGGCATCCGGAAATTACCCGACTCCTCCAGGCTGGCGGTATATGTGGCCTATGTATACTATAAACAATTGCTAAAGTCATCAGACGGAAAAAACCCGAAAAAATCATGCAATCCAGGATCCGGGTGAATAACAATTTAAAGATGTGGTTGTTATTTAAATCATACCTTAGGTATAAAGCAGGATTTCTGAAACGATACGACTGATGTTTATTCTTGTCCTGTTGGCAGCTACTTCTTCATGGAGTTTGTTGCATGGTTTGCCCACAAATATGTGATGCATGGTTTTGGCTGGTTTCTACATGCCGACCACCACGCTCCCGGCTACCAGCAGGAATTCTTTTTTTGAAAAGAATGATGCATTCTTTATCATTTTTGCTGTACCGGCCATGCTGGCTTATATTCGGGTCATTTATTCCATCCCTCTCTGATTGCCGCGGCATTGGAATTCTTGTACGGGCCACTTATTTTATGATCCACGACGTTTGTTTCACCAGCGAATCAAACTCAGGATCAGGGGCAATGTTACTTCAGGGCTTTGCGCAGGGCCCACGGAATGCACCACGTTCATCACACCAGCGAGGACGGAGAGTGTTTCGGCTGCTGGTTTTCCGCTCAAATATTTAAAGATGGAACTGAAAAGTCATAATGTCTTTATACCTCCTTATCAATATATTAACCATCAGCATACCCCTGGTTTTAAGCTTCGACAAAAGGGTCCATTTCTATACCTCCTGGAGGTATCTGATCCCGGCCATGTTAATTACCATGGCCTTTTTATCATTTGGGATGTCATTTTTACCGCCCAGGGGGTATGGGGCTTTAATGAACGATATCATGCGCACATCATCCTGTTGGGTCTGCCCCTGGAAGAGTTCCTGTTTTTTATCACGGTACCCTATGCAAGCATTTTTACCCTCCAGGTATTTGAATCCTATTTCCCGAATTTTCGACTCAGCAGCCACTCAGGCCAGGATTCTCTCATTCATCCTGATGGCTGTGCTGATCATCTGTAGCCCTGATTTACATCAGAAAGACTTACACTGCAGTGAATTTCCTTGCATCAGCCCTTTTAATCAGGCCTGGTGCTACTACAGAAAACCAGAAATTCTGCGCAGGTTCTATTGTAGCTATTCCTGGTCATCCTGATTCCATTCGGTCTTGTGAACGGCATTCTCACCGGCAGTTTCATTGAAGAGCAGGTGGTGTGGTATAATGATCTATGAAAATCTTGGGATTCGCCTGGGAACCATTCCCTTTGAAGATATTTTTTATGGCATGACCCTGATGCTTCTTAACTACTTCCTGATGGAGACTTTCCGAAGCCGTGCCCTGAGGCAAAAAACACGGATTCCGAATGAAAGCAGCAGTTATCGGTTCGGGGGTAGGAGGATTGGCCATGGCCACACGCCTGGCCCTGAAGGGATACAAGGTGACCGTATATGAACAAAATGAGCACTCGGGAGGAAAAATTGCTGAAATTAAAGCCGGGGGATATCGCTTCGATACCGGGCCATCCCTCTTAACGCTTCCGGAACTTACTGACGAATTATTCGAACTGGCGGGAAAAAAACGGGAGGACTATTTCCACTACTCCAGGCTCGAGGTCATCTGCAATTACTTTTACGAGGATGGCTTAAAAATCAGGGCCTTCAGCGAAGCCCGAAAAATTCGCTTCTGAGATTGAAGAACAAACCGGGGAACCTGCCGGCAAGGTGCTCAATCATTTAAAAAAGAGCCGGGAACAGTATGACTTGACGGCAGATATTTTTCTTTTCAACTCCCTGCATAAAATTCGCAACTATTTCCATAGCCGGATCCTGAAAGGCATCCTGCTCTTTTATAAGGTGGATGCCTTTACAAGCATGCATCGAAGAATTTCCAGAACGATTCAGGGATCACCGGGTGATTCAGTTGTTCGACAGGTATGCCACCTATAATGGTTCAAATCCCTTTCTGGCTCCGGCAACCCTGAATGTAATTTCCCATCTGGAACATAATATGGGAGCCTATTTCCCTTCCAAGGGCATGCGTTCCCTGGCCTCAGCCTGGAGTTACTGGCAAGGGACTGAGGCGTGACGCTTTGCGTTTTCCAAAAAGGTCGAAAAAATCATCGTGGAGGGGAGAAAAGCCACAGGCTTGATGGTTCAGAAAACGAGGTGCATCCCTATGATCTGATTGTTTCGGATGTGGATGTCAATTATCTCTATAAAAATCTCTTGCCCGGATCCAGCATCCATAAAGATGGATGATGTGAATCTTTCATCCTCAGCCCTGATTTTCTACTGGGGCATCAGGGGAAAATTTCCCTGCACTGGGCTTGCATAATATCCTCTTTTCAGAAAACTACAGGGCCGAATTTCAACATATTTTTGAAAAAGAGATCGGTCTTTTCCGATCCCACGGTATACATATACATCAGTTCTAAACTTGTCCCTTCAGATGCTCCGGACCATTGTGAAAACTGGTTTGTGATGATTAATGTACCACCCGATACGGGCCAGGATTGGGAGCAGATCATTGCTGAAGCCCGTCAGAATATTATCCGAAAAATAAACCGTTTGCTGAAGATTCCATTGAGGATTTCATTGAATTTGAACAGAT
Organism: uncultured Bacteroidota bacterium; assembly: GCA_963716765.1. Classification (GTDB taxonomy): domain Bacteria; phylum Bacteroidota; class Bacteroidia; order Bacteroidales. The sequence goes on from CAVQUO010000019.1 coordinate 95,661, forward strand.
CGAGTCACCACAGACCATTGAAAAAAGGACCATGAGCTGGAAGGGGGCTCTTTACAGCAATCATTCAAATTCCAAGTATTCAGCCTTTCTGCGTCACTCTTTCAAACATAATACCCTGGAAAATCTTTACTTTGTAGGTGGAAGTGTCCATCCGGGAGGAGGGATCCCCCTTTGCCTGGCCAGTGCCACCATAGCAGATCGTGAAATCAAACCCATATTAACTTTCTAAACCTAAAGGAAATGACCCTGGATAACCTGCGCCAAAAACCTCAAGTACTCATCGGAATTCTGATCCTCTACTTATTCCGTGGGCACACTCCTGTTTTTGATGGAATGGAACCAGGACTCTTTTCAGCACATTAACACCCTGGTCGCTGATTCTTTCCTTCGGTGCAGTCCTGGTTTTTCAAAAAGAGTGGTCCTTAAAACTGGGTCTCGCCTTTGTGGTGGTTTTCAGCATAACCCTTGTAATTGAAATCATCGGGGTCAATACAGGGTACCTTTTTGGATCCTATGCCAGTATGGCCCGGCATTAGGACCCAAGATTCTGAATACCCCCATCCTGATCGGACTGAATTGGCTGATCCTGATCTATTGTTCAGCTGCGATTGTAAATCACCATTTTACAAATAGATTAAGCAGGATTCTGTCCGGGTCTCTTTTGATGGTCGGCTACGATTTAATCCTTGAATATGTGGCCCCGGTCATGAATATGTGGTCGTGGGATACCCCTTATCCCGGGATCCGGAATTTCATCATGTGGTTTTTGCTTGCGGCTGGTCTTACACACCATTTTGCAATGGCTTGCTCCGGCCATTAAAAATAAACCTGCATCGTTACCTCTTCTTAATCCAGATTCCTCTTTTTTTGCGTAATTGCTGTCTCCACGTTAATCAATACCTAGATGATCAGGGCCAGATATATAAAGCGATATGTGAAATTCATCAGCTGGTACTTAACAATGCGGATCAATAGACATTTTAAATCGGTCCACATCCAGGGTGAACTGAAAGAGACCGATAGTCCCCTCCTGGTTATTGCCAACCATTTCAGTTTTTGGGACGGCTTCATGGTCCAATACCTTAATCTGAAGAGAATCCACAAGCGCTTCTTTTATATGATGTTGGAGGAACAATTGAAACAACGCATGTTCCTCAATAAAAGCGGTGGTTTTTCAATCAGTAAAAACCCCAGGGAAATGATTGAAAGTATCAATCACGCAGCAAGCCTGTTGAATGATCCGGATAATATGGTCCTGATTTTTCCCCAGGGCCTCATTGAAACCAAATACCGCTTCCCCTTTCATTTTGAAAAGGGAGTTGAAGCGATCTTGAAAAGAAGCTCAGGATCTACTCGCATCCTCTTCATTGCCAATATGATTGAGTACTATTCTGAGGCCCGGCCCAGTCTCTATATGTACTACGAACAACCCGAGCTTGGAAATCAGCCAAACAGGGAAGTTATAGAAGACTGCCTACAATAAATTTTTTGCCAACTGCATTGCTAAACAGAAAGAAGCGTGATCTATTTTGCATGGTTCATCCTGGGTCTGACGGGGCTCAATTTTATAATATCACTGGTGAACTTGCTTTCCAGGCACTATCTGCCCCTAACATCGGCCGATCAGAAAGCCCTTGTGTCTGTTCTGATTCCTGCACGTAATGAGGAAAGGAACATTCGGAATATCCTTTCAGACCTTGCAGGCCTATCCTTTGATCATCTGGAAATCTTAGTCTACGATGATCATTCAAGCGATGATACAAGGTCAATGGTTCAGGCCTTTCATGAAAAGGATTCCCGCATCAGACTGTTTATCAGGGACAACCCTGCCTGAAGGCTTCACTGGAAAAAACCATGCCTGTCATCAACTCTCCCTGAGTGCAAGGGGAGATTACTTTCTTTTTATGGATGCAGATGTGAGGGTGAAAGGAGCCCTGTTGGAGGAGGCCCTGTCCTGGATGCTTAAAAAGGATTTGGCCCTGCTCTCTATTTTTCCGGTTCAGAAGATGAAAAGCTTTGGGGAAAAGATTTCCGTTCCTCTGATGAACTGGATACTTCTTTCACTGCTCCCTCTGCCGCTGATCCGCTAAAGTAATAAGCCCTCCCTGGCAGCAGCCAATGGTCAGTTCATGCTGTTCCCATCGAAGGTCTACAAAAAACACCAGTTTCACCAGCGCTTCAAGGGCCACAAAGTGGAAGATGTGGCCATCATCCGTTTTTTAAAACAGGAAGGAGCTTCAGTGGACACCCTCCTGGGAAAAGAGAACATCTCCTGCAGGATGTATAACAGTCTTGGAGAGGCTATTAACGGGTTTTCAAAAAATATCTTCCTCTTTTTTGGCAATAGCATTCCCCTGACTGTTTTTTATGCCCTTCTGATTAGTGTTGCTCCGTTTATGGTGGTCTTATATTTACCCCTGAGTGCCTGGATTGCTTATTCCCTTCTGGTCCTGATAATGCGAATCAATATTTCCCTGGCAAGTCGTCAGGCAATTTTTCAAAATTTATTGTTGCTGATCCCCCAACAAATCATTTTCCTTGCTATTATTGCAAATGCCATTTATAATCGTATCACCCGTAGGTTAATATGGAAAGGAAGAAATGTTTTAGGTATTTAGCCATCATCTGGCTTTCCCTTTGGAGTTTTGGGACCCTTCAGGCCCAGAAAAGTCCGAAGGAGAGGGTTTACCAGGCTCTTATCAATGATCAAATGGATGATTGGGACCAGGTTATAGTGGAACTTTACGGCAGGAAAGCATCTCTTTCTGATGCACAGCTTGGGGAATTGGTCAATTTCTATTATGGATATTCAGGCTAGCTTATGGAAGAGGGTCCCAAGAATAAAGCCAGGCAATATGTTGAAGAGGCCGATTAGATCATCGACGAGCTTATGGCCAAGTATCCTGAAGAATCCGATTGGTATGCATACAAGGGTGCTTTTTATGGATATAAAATTGGATTAAACCCGGTGAAGGCTCCCTTCCTGGGACAGAAAAGTATGGATAATATCGATCTGGCCATTGAAATACGGTCCGGAGCAGTGCGCAAGGGTGGATTGAAGAGGGGAATGCGCTTTTTTACATGCCAAAAGCCTTTGGGGGGTCTAAGGACGAAAGCCCTGGAAGCCTACAAAAAAGCGATCCGTCTCATGGAAAATAAACCCGAAACCCTTCACCACAACTGGATTATATCTGAATGTATTGATGATTCTGGGTCAGAGTTACGAAAAGACCGAAGATTTTAAAATGGCTAAAATCACTTACGAAAAGCTCTTGAAGATTGAGCCCAACTTCAGCTATATGAGGGATGAATTGTATCCAAACTTCATGCAGCTATATCGTAGTAAGCATTAGAACCTCACTCCCAAATGCAGGGCAGCGGAGAAAGTATCGAAGCGCGTTCCCTCGGCAATCTTAAAGGTTAGCTGATTCTCATACTGATCACTAATTACCTTATTTTGATAGTATTGTATCCTGAGATTTGAGAAGAGTGAGATCTTGTTATTTAATTTATAGTCGCATCCAAGGTCCAGGAACCAGCCCCCCTTCTGAAATCTGTAGATAAATTCATTACTGGTCACAATGGGGTCATCTTCTGGAAATTTACCTTCGGTAACCGCCACAATATCAGAATTAACCACAAATCCAATCTCTTTTCCAAATCCAATGGTAGGAGAAACCCTGTTAAAAGATGTATTGTACTGTATAGACAGCGGAATGCCAACCACATCCCACCTCAGCTTGGTATACTGGGTCTCATTGGGAGGGTTATAAAGTTCATTGTATTCCAGCATGCGGTAAATCAATTCGTTCTGAAAGGTGAGACGCTCATGTAAAAATGAGAGAGGAAGGGTGTAAAAAAGTCCGATGGGTACGGTGGCCTTCACATAGGATTCAGCTCCGGAATCTTCGAAATAAATCTTCGACATAAAAACCCCGGTAAAGGCACCAAATCTTTCCCTGGTCGTGTTCAATTTGCTTTCATAGGTGATACAGTCACTCCCCTTACAAGTTTCATGAAGATAAGCCTTGGTGATATACATGAAGGCTTTGGAGTTATACCTGACATTATAAACCTGGTCCTGCACCCTTTTGGTGTCGCTGAAAAAATCATACAGCGTATCCTTGTAGATAGGAATTTTGGCTTCATTATAGGTGGTATATCCCTTATAAATCCAATCTGATTGTCCCTTAAAATTCCTGTCCCTGTTTACCAGAGGAATGAGCTCTCCACTATCTGTTTCCAGGTAATAGGAAAACTCTTTGTCTTTCGTCTGATGGTAGAGACTCAGCTCACCTTCTACAAGCACCAGGGTGAAAACCCGCTTAATTTTTCCTTTTACACTTACATCCTTTGCCGCATAATACTTTCCCCTCATGAATTTGATATGATTTAATGGCATTGGGATCGTATTTGACCGCCTTTGCTTTTTTATTCTCCTTGAAGATACATACCCTTGAATTCCTAGGCATAAAGCCATCCTTGATCAGTCCATAAAGGGTATCATTCTGGGCGGTAATTACCCGCCCCTCTCTATAATTTGCCTGACCGTAAGCCCCAATCACTGGACCAACAATCAAGAGCAGCAAAATCAAATTTAGTGTCTGACGCATCTTTCCTGAATTTATATTAGGCCGGGATGACACCCCAAATCTAAGAAATTAAATAGTTTCTTATTAACTTAGGTCAATGTTCTTAAAACCAACAATCCGACAATGGGCTCCATCTCCTCTCAACAATCAGGGATTACTTACCTGGAACTTAAGGAAGCTATCCCGGAAAGCCTCCTTTCAAAAAGTGTTCATCTGCACTGGATTGACAAATTTCCTGCTGGAAACGGGAAGTATACCCTCACAGCAAAAATTGAAGTTGACGGTCAGATTTTGCTGCTCAGCAGTAAAACCAGCGATTTAAAACTCATAGAGGACTGGGACGTGAGCGATATCACCTATCACACCAATGCCCGCCTGGTGGCACTTGAGCGAATTTTAACCGATCCGATAAATGAAGATATTATCATCTCTCTTTGACTAAAGGGAAGATACAATACGAATGCCCTGGTAAATAAACAAGCCACCAAAAACAATACAGATTACAAATAAAATCAGGGCTCGATACCTGATCAGCCAAACCTTCATTTTGCCAAAAACATGCTCGGCTTTAGCTCTGAACAGAAGGAAGGTCAGGGGTGGTACCAGTACACCAAGGGTAGCGGCCAGGCAAAACAAGATTAGTACACTCATTTCCTGAGAAGATTTAAGACCCACATTCCCTATGGATGCCGCAGCGGTGCTAACCATGGAAGCGTTCTTCACATTGGGGGCTGCAAAAAAAAAACCAACAATCATTGCTTGTAAAAAGCCAAAGGAATCCACATTCCTGGCCCATTTTGGAGATGCTTCCAGATTCTCTCTGCTTATTACCTTCTTTAACATAAACAAGCCCGTAAAAAAAATAGTGCCGCCCAGAATAATCCGAACCCAACCTAAAATTACAGATGGTTCTCCTGTGGAATCGTATAGTGCCGGACGGTGTAAGAAGATGATACCGACCAACATTAAACCAAGGATCCATCCGGTCAGATAGCCATAAGCATTGGTTTTGGGCCGCCGGGTCATAAGCAGGATAATCATGCCAATAATTGCTCCGGGACTGGCAGCGATTGCCACCGCCAAAGGGAGCGAAATTCTTAGGGCTTCTGAGATGGATCCCATCTACACAAAGTAATCATCCTTCTTCATTTACACAAGGCACAAGTCCTGTTTGTGCAGATCAGAAATAAATCATATATTTACATACCAAACGGTCGGTTTATGTCAGATACCAAAACACACATCCTGATGGTTTCACTGAAACTCTTCCTTCAGAAGAATTTCAAGGAGGTAACCATGAAAGAGATTGTCAGGGAAACCGGTTTATCCAAAGGGGCATTTTACCATTATTTTGAAAGCAAGGAAAAGTTGTTTTATGAGATCATTGACTATTTCTTTGCGGCCATCCTGGAATATGATTTTAAACAGCTCCCCAATGATTCTCTGCAACACTTTTACCAGGCCAATGCTGAACAATTAAATACCCTCCGATTTCAGTTCCTGAGCAAGGAAAAAGATGATGGTGAAGACTTTATCAACTTGAATTTTTTTGCCCTGCTTTTTGATGCTTTTAAACTTTTCCCGGAATTCAGATCACAAATGGAAGCCTATCATCGAGAAGGAAAGGAAAGCATGGATCGAGGTTATAAAAACCGCCAGGTCCACGGGCGAGATTCAATCCCCCCTCACCGATGAGCAGATTGCCCAGATCTTCTTGTTTACGAGCGACGGTCTTACCATGAATCTCACCATGGAAAGCAACACTTCAGATCTTGACAAAAGACTTGCTTCCCTGTGGGATAATTTTTATGAAACCCTGAAATCCTGATAGACTAATCAATGATGAGCTCATGTGATCCAAACTGAAGACCTAACCAAGCATTATGGAGAGGTACATGCCGCAGAGGCTGTAAATCTGCAGATAAAACAGGGGGAAATCTACGGCTTCCTCGGATTAAACGGTGCAGGCAAGACCACCACCATCCGGATGCTGCTGGGAATGATCAGGCCCACCAGGGGAAAAGCCTTCCTTTTTGGTAAAAAAGTGGATCCAGGGAATATGGACATATGGAATAATGTGGGTCACATGGTGGAGATACCTTATTCCTATCCTGAACTTACAGTCCAGGAAAACCTGGAGATTTTTCGCCGGCTCAGGTTTTTAAAGGATCCAAAGCTGCTAACCGAAATCATGGATAAACTTTTTCTTGGTCCATACAGAAATACCAAGGTAAAAAACCTTTCTCTCGGGAATGCACAACGTCTGGGTATTGCCAAAGCAATGATCCATCATCCCGATCTGCTCATTCTGGATGAACCGGCCAATGGACTTGATCCTTCAGGGATTGTCCAGATCAGGGAACTGCTTATGGACCTTGCCGAGAACCATGGGGTAACCATATTTATTTCCAGTCATATCCTGGGTGAGATATCCCGGCTTGCCACCCGTATCGGGATTATCCACGAGGGCCATATGATCCGTGAATCGGATGTGGATCAGCTGAAAAACTCCAGGTACAGGGCCCTTCATGTGAATACCACCTGATAACAAAAAGGCCTCTGAACTTTTGAGCAGCCAGGGATTTGGTCCTGCTTATCTGCCCGATGGATCCCTTGAATTACAGGAAAAGGTCTGCCATCTCCAGGCCCGAAAAGATTTCTGCATTGCTGGCATCCCATGAACTGGCTCCCAAAAAAATAGTGGTGGAAGAAGAGGATCTTGAGCATTATTTTTTCAGGATTATTCAAACCAACAACAGGGCAATCATGAAAGAGCTTAAGGCAGCACTCTGGGTGGAAATGCTGAAAGTCAGGCGGACAAAGATATTTCCCATTTCCATTGCTTTCTTTATTTTCATCGGGATCATGATGGGATTGTTTATGTTCCTCTCCATGCATCCGGAAATTGCAAACCGTTCATCAACCATCAGCATGAAAACCTCCTTCCTGGGAGGATCCGACTGGAAGGCTTTTTACGATTTGCTGATACAGATTATCCTCACCGTCGGCGTCATTGGATCCGGGATTATTACCAGCTGGGTTTTTGGCAGGGAATTTTCCGACAGGGCCATTAAAGATATCCTTGCCCTGCCGGTTCGCCGATCGACCATTGTTGTATCCAAGATGATCATATTACTGGTATGGAGCATCATACTTTCGCTCACGGTCCTTGTTGCGGCCCTGCTCACCGGGCTGGTAACTGGAATACCCGGATGGATCCTCCGCGGAATTTTTCTCCTTCCTGAAACTGTACTTGCTGTGTGCCCTGCTCAATTCCCTGCTTATTACACCCAGTGGCCCTGGTGGCCAGTGCAGGGCGGGGATATATGCTGCCCATCAGTTTTGTGATCCTGATCCTGATATTGACCCAGCTTATGTTTGTGGGGCTTCCCGCCCTTTCCTTCTGGTTTCCCTGGGCGCTTCCCGCATTGTTTAGCGGAGTGGCCGGAGAAGCGATTCCATCACCTGGATTTATCAGTTACTTTCTCTATATTTTTCACTGTTCTTGCCGGGCTATTTGGGACCATGGCCTGGTGGCGCTATGCAGATCATAAATAGCTCTAATACGAAGGAGGAACCTACACTATTTTATAATTCCTGTAGTTAAGGTCAAGCCCAAATAGCTTTGTAGACAATGTTTTTAGCCCAGTCTTTCAGGCTTCTTTTTCTGAAGGAAATATCGTAATCAAATTTCCAGTTAATACGTGGCGATTCTCTCCTTCATAATCGCCGGATGATCACCCTTGAATGGTGCCAGCTCCCGAACGTGCTTTTCATAGTCGTAGCGATCGCCCTGAAATGAAGCGGCATCTTTTAGATTATCTTCTCTGTAAAATTTCACAAAGGCTTTTCGTTTTTGCTGCATGGCCTTTGGCTCCCTGACCCAACCGTAGTGATAGATGTAAGCATCGATAGGCTTCACAGTTAATTTCTCATCGTCCCCTTTTCTAAATCCCTGGGCGTCCCTGTAAGAATAGATGGATTTATCATTTTTGATGACCCTGATCTCGTTTTTATACCAGTTTGATGAAGCACCCACATAATCATAGGACCCATAAAAATGCAGGTATTTAAAAAGGAGCCCATCCACTGTGGGATCATCCTTATAACGTTTCATATTTTCATAAACCGTATCCAGGTATTTCTCGTGAATCACCTCGTCACCCTGGATATAAAAAGCCCAATCGGAATCTTCGGGAATCTGAGCAAGTGCCTTATCGGTTTCCAGGGCAAAGGTCCGTCCTCCCTCCCTTAGCTCCTCGTTCCAAAGGGTAGGAATAATCGTGATTTTGTTTTGATCAATACCTTTGATCAGATCAAGGGTGCCATCTTCACACTCGCCGACAGCGATTACAAAATCATCACAAATGGGAAGAACCGATTTGATGGCTTCCGCAATGGGAAAATCAAATCTGACTGCGTTTTTGATAAATGAAAATCCTGTTACCTTCATGCTGTGCAAAGGTAAAACTTAATCAGTCATTTAGCCTATCAACCTTTGGCCAGTGAAAACAGGAATTCAACCCCCCCGTCTTTATATTTCCTGGCAGAGATCTCACCGTGGTGAAGCTGGATGGCATTTTTCACAATGGCCAGGCCAAGGCCGGTTCCGCCGGTTTTCCTCGACCGCCCGTCATCGATCCGGTAAAAACGCTCAAAAATGCGGGAGAGGTGCTTCTCATCAATCTTGTTCCCTGTATTGGCAAAGGAAAAATAATAAGTATTTCTTATCCTCCAGGTAGTTGGAAAGATTGATCTCTATATGATCACCGCCGTATTTGATCACATTATCAAACAGGTTATAAAAGACTGAAAAGAGGAGTGACTCATTTCCCTGAATTTCCAGTTTCTTTGAAAGATCCACATTCACCTTGATGTGTTTCTCATCGAGCCTCTGTTTTAAATGTTCTTCCACTTCCTCCACAATTTTCCTGATTTTTAACTGATTCAAAGGCAAAATTCTCACCTGCTTCCTCAATTTTATTCAGCGTGGAGATGTCTTCAATCAGGTCGGAGAGTCTTTTGGCCTGGGCATGGGCTTTATCGATAAAATATTTCTTTTTCTCAGGATCAAGATTGTTGTGCTGAAGGGTTTCCAGGTAACCCATCACAGAGGATACCGGTGTTTTCAGTTCATGTGCTATATTCGAGGTCATTTGCTGCTTGATCATCCTTCGCTTCTCAAGCTTCGTGGTATCGGATATCACAATTTCAAAACTCTTATCCTGGAAGAAAACACACTTCACATTGAAATACCTGTTATTTTTCTGAAGATCCATATCCATCATGGGCAACTCACCGGTTTTTATAAGCTCGGTTCTCTTCAATTGCTGATCAATAAACTGATGGATCGGTTCCAGCTGCTTTGATTTCAAAAATCTTCTCTGCCGATACGGTCGCTTTGTCGTATAAGAGGTTCAGGTTCTGAATAAAGTGGTTGTTGGCAAGCACCTTTTTCTTATCGGAAGAGAAAAAAGCGATCCCCTCATTGAGTGCACTTAAATGGCTGAAAAGTTTGTTCTTCTCAACATCAAGATTCTCCTTGGCTTCGTTCAGTTCCTTATAGATGGAGGTGATCTGGCTGCCAATGGTGCCCAGCTCATCATTGGGAAATTCAATGGTCTCCCTGATCTCCTCTCCGCTGCTGAGCCTGTATGGCAAAATCTTTCAGCTTGGTGATCGTATCCGAAAATCGCCTGGTGATGAATCTGAAGGATGGCAGAAACGACCAGGAAGAGCAGAATGAGGTAAAAAATAAAGAGCTTTTCCACATGAAGGAAATCCTTCATCCTTACATCATACAGGGCTGCTGTTCTTACAAAGTAGTCGGTATAGAATTTGGCATAATAGTAATAGCTTCTGCCGGTGGTGGCTGACTTCCGATGTTTGCACCGATAATCAGCAGCCACTGACACTCTGTATTTCAGGACGTTGCAGATGGTTTTCCATCTGTTCAAAATCGCTGACCTCGCTGTCATACAAAACCAATACCTGTGGGACTGATCACCGTGACCCTGGTCTCCGGGTCCGGGAAGGATTTTCACCAGGGAATCGATCATCCTGAAAGTACCCGCTTTCTGAAATCGCATTTTCAGCGATAAATTGATGAGTCAGCTCGGTAATGTTATCCAGGGTATTTTCCAGCTGGCCTGTCCTGAAATCTTTTTCCCGCTGATACTGGAATAGGAGTACCAGAATGGTAAACATGATGAAAATGACTGAAAAAGATATAAATAGCTTTCGTCTGATGCTCATTTTTGGTAACATAACAGGTTCAAATATTTAACTGTTTCTTTCGAAGGTATATCCATATCCCGGCTTTGTTCTTAATATATTTTCCGTAGGCACCCAGCTTTTTCCTGAGGCGTGCCATATGCACATCAATGGTTCGTTCAGCAACAATGGTATGCTCATCCCATACCCGTTTAAGGATATCCTCTCTGGACATAATATAGCCTTCCCTCTGAAGCAATAAAGTCAGAATTTCAAACTCTTTCTTGGTGAGCTCTATTTCCTTCTTACCAATTTTCAGTTTCCTTTTCTTAAGGTTCAGTTCAAGCTCATCTATTGTAATGGTGTCATTCTTCTTCCAAATCCTGAAGCTGGCCCCTTTTGAGTACGGCCTTTACCCTCACAATGACCTCTTTAACCGAAAAGGGTTTGGTAATGTAATCGTCCCCTCCCAGGTTAAATCCGGTGAGCAGATCATCTTCTGCTGTTTTTGCTGTAATAAAAATGATGGGCATGGTCAGCCCCATCTCTTTACGCATCAGCTTGGCAAGCTTAAATCCCGACATTTTACCCATCATCACATCCAGCAAAATCAGGTCAAAGGATCGCAGATCTTTTTTCAGGGCTTCCTCGGCCGAATAGGCCACTTCAGTGTGAATACCCCTCACCTTCCAGGTTAAACTGAAGGATTTCGCAGAGGTCCTCCTCATCGTCGACTATCAATATTTTGTAATCTGTCATGTTCCTGTTTATCTGATAAGGGCTTGCCTTCAAAAGATACTACTATATTATTCATTTGTTGGATCCTGATGCCTGATATTGGATCCGGAAATGGCATAAACAGATGCTTCTGCAATATTTGTGGCATGGTCGCCAATGCGTTCAATGGAGGCAATGATGGATCGCACATCGAACAGGTTGTTCAAGATATCCTGGCTCTTCTTTGGCAATCCGGCTGCTTTGATGGCCTTCTTAAGAAGTTTTTGATTCATCTCATCAAAAGACGCATCCTTCATGATGGTCCATGAGGCAAACTCCTGATCATTGTTTATGAAGGAGAGAAGCGCTCGGTTTACCATTTTGGAGGTGATCTTCAGCATATTGTGAAGTGCTTGAGCTGATTCATCCACCAGATTGGAATCATTAATCTCCATAAAGGTACAGGCAATCTTGTTCACAAGATCGCCAACCCTTTCCAGGTTGATGGTCATGTGATAGATGGCAAACAGGCGCCTCAGGTCACTGGCCATGGGCTGATAGAGGACAATGGCCTTGATGATGCTTTCATCCAGTTTGACCTCGTATTTGTCAATCTTCTGTTCATTCTTTGTAAGACGCTCAAAGATCTCACCCTGCTTTCCGGTCTTTCTTTTCTCAAAGATCTCATCGAGCAACTGGAGTTGCTCAAGGATCAGGTTTGAAAGTTTCTCAAACTCCTTCTCAATTTTCTGGATTGCCAGATCTTTATTTGTTGTCATCCTCTTTTATTTATGCAATTAACTAAATTTTCCGGTCAGATATTCTTCTGTCCGCTTATCCACCGGATTAATGAACATCTCCTTTGTTTTCCCGTATTCAATCAATTCTCCAAGATACATGAACATGGAATAATCTGAAATACGGGCAGCCTGGGACATGTTATGGGTAACCAGCAGGATGGTATAGTGCTCCTTCAGTTGTATCAGCAGCTCTTCCACCTTTTTAGTGGCAACCGGATCAAGGGCAGAAGTGGGTTCATCCAGCAGGATGACATCGGGATTAAAAGCCAGTGCCCGTGCAATACAAAGCCGTTGCTGCTGTCCTCCCGAAAGAAAGGTTCCCTTTTTGGTCAGGGAATCCTTTACCTCATCCCACAGGGCCACATCGTGCAGCGATTTCTCCACAATATCATTTTTATCACTTTTCTTAAGCGTATTCCGTTGAGCTTATACCCGGCAATTACATTGTCGTAAATGCTCATGGTGGGAAAGGGATTGGGTCGCTGGAATACCATGCCGATTTTGCGCCTCAGCATGATGGTTGACATTTCAGAGGTATCTTCTCCGTTGAGAAAAATATCCCCGTCAATCTCAATATTGGGATAAAGGTCATGCATCCTGTTAATGGCCCTGAGCAGGGTGCTCTTGCCGCAACCCGAAGGTCCCATGATGGCTGTAACCCTGTTTCTTTTGATCCCGGCACTTACCTTGGTAACTGCCGTTTTATCCTTGTTGTAGGCCACCGAAAGATTCCTTATCTCAAGTACAGGATCTGTAATATGTTTTATTAATTCACTCATTTTTAACTTCTTTTCGCAATAATTTGCTTCGACACCAGGTTCAGGAACAGCACAATCATCATCAGGAACAGGGAGGATGACCAGATCAGGTCAACCATGTTCGGATCGTTGTAAAATTCCCAGATCAGCAAGGGTACGGCACTGGTGGGTTTAGCCATATTAAAATTCACCTCCATGCTTCCCAGTGCTGTCAGCATCAGGGGAGCTGTCTCGCCGATGATCCTGGATATGGCCAGCAGGATTCCTGTGAGCAAGCCGCTGAGTCCGGAAGGAATCAATACCCTCAGAATAATTTTATGATAGGGAACACCCAGGGCAAATCCTGCCTCCCTGATGGTTTCAGGAATCATTTTCAGGGTCTCCTCGGTGGAACGGATGATCAGGGGCAGCATCATGATGGCCAGGGCAGTACTTCCCGCCAGGGCCGAAAATCCATGGGTAATATTCTTCACCACCCAGAAATAGGCAATCAGTCCCAGTACAATGGAAGGAACACCCTGGAGGATATCCACAATATCCCTGACAATACCGGCATATCTTTTCGATTTCTGGTCATACAGAAATATACCGATCAGCAGTCCCACGGGGATGGCCATTAGGGAGGCAATAAGTACCATGAAAAGGGTTCCTGTGATCCCGTTCAGGATTCCTCCGGGAATGATTTCACCTGCTCCGACAGCCACCATGGCTTCATAGGTGTCCGGGGCCTTCTTTGTGAAAAAATCAAGGTTGATCTGCCTGTAACCTTTGGCTACCAGCTTATATATTATCAGAATAATCGGGGAGATGGTCACCATGGAAAGAACGACCACACCCCCCTGTAAACAGACGATTCTCTCAGGATGCGCCTGTTCACGCCCTTATCTCTCTCTAGCTTATGTTTTACCTGCTTTCCCATCAGGCTGTTATACTTTTTAATGATCAGTTTGCCGATGCCATTGATGATCCCGGTGATTACAAACAGCAAGCAGTCCGATGGCAATCAGGGCACTGAGCTTTAATCCGTCTGCCTCACCAAACTGGTTGGCAATGACACTGGCCATGGTATTTCCGCTTTCAAAGATGCTTTTGGGAATAATGTTTGCATTTCCAATCAGCATGGTTACCGCCATGGTCTCCCCCAGGGCCCTGCCAAAGGCCAGTACATAGCTTGTGAAAATTCCCGATCGTGCATTGGGAACAATGACATTGAAGATCACTTCTCGCCTGGTTGCTCCCAGCGAATAGGCAGCCTCCTTCAGATCCGTGGGAGACCATTTTAATGATTTCGCTGGTAAGTGGAGGTGGCATAGGGAATGATCATGATGGCCAGCACCACTCCGGCAGTAAAAATGCTGAATCCCTGTGAACTCAGTCCCAGGTCTACGATCAGCGGCCTGAGCACATAAAAGCCCCAGAGTCCGTATACAATGGAAGGAATTCCTGCCAGCATGTCAACCATTGTGCCGATAATACTGGCACATCCGTGTTCCCCGGTAATATTCTCCGATAAAGAGGGAGGTGGAAAAGGCCAGGGGAAAACAGAGAATAATGGCTATCAGCGAAGTCATCACGGTCCCGGCAATAAAAGGCAGGGCACCATAGGCCTCTCGTCCCTTCTGTGGGATTCCACTCGGAAGAAACGATAAACCTTAAACCAAACTCCTTAAAAACAGGAATGGAGCCATTCATTAAGGATAGCACCATTCCTGCTGTAATTAATATGACAATTAAAGAAGCAAGAAATAATATGATTTTGACAATTCTCTCACTTTTAAACATCTCTTGATGGATTCATAGTTTATTATTTCAAAACGGGCTGTTCCGTCATATTCCACCGAAGCCAGAATTGCTTTTGCCTGAGCCACTGTTTTTGCAGGAAGCGGGGCATAGTTTACCTGCTGGGCAAGGGCCTGGGCATCTTTTTCAATGATCCAGGACAGGAAATTCAATGTCTCCTCGGCCTGGGCCAGGGACCTCTTGTTATAATTCTGTTCCTTATAGAGAATGATCCAGGTAAATCCACTGATGGGATAAGCTTCCGGATCGGATGAGCAGGTCAGCATCACTTTTGTGTCCGCGGGAATGTCACCCTGGGCAGCAGCACTGATGGATTCAAGGCTGGGAAGCACATAGTTTCCTGCACTGTTTTCAACCTGTGGCAAAGGGAATTTTCTGTGCAAATGCAAATTCTGAACCGATATATCCCACGGCTCCTTCTGTTTGCTTAATGGTTCCGGCTACACCGGGATTACCTTTTGCACCAATACCCACAGGCCACTGCAAGTGATTTGCCCCTGCCCACTTCAGCTTCCCACTCGGTACTGATTTTACTCATAAAATCGGAGAAGATATAGGTGGTTCCACTTCCATCTGAACGCTGAACCACTGTTACGGCCAGGTCGGGAAGATTAAGACCAGGATTGGTTGCCTTTATCCTGGCATCGTTCCAGTTGGTGATCTTCCCCATAAAGATATCCTGAAGGTTCTCATTGGATAGTTTCAGTCCTTCAACTCCCGGGAAGGTTATAGGCAATTACCACAGCCCCGATACAGGTGGGAATATGCACAATTTCTGCAGGCATTTCGCCTTCTTGTTCTGCCTCAAGGTAAGCATCTGTTGCACCAAAATCAACCACCATGTCTTTCAGGCTCCTGATGCCACCGCCGGATCCCACACCACCATAGGTGATCTGGGTTCCGGTGTTCTCCGTGTAATTCTTGATGGCAAGGTTATAAAAAGGAAGAGGGAAGGTGGCTCCTGCAGCAGTAATGCTGACCGAACCTGACTCTTTTTTGCCTGCTTTGCTTTCCGGGCTGCCGCCACCGCAGGAAGCCAGAAAGAGGGCTGTTGCTACTATTAATACTAAGTTTTTCATGTTAATAATTTTTATATTGGATTAAAATCTTATTTCAAGACTAAGGTAGGCTGAATTAGACATTGGACCTCCGTCTGCCGGCTGATCCATCCCTGGTAGTTGGGCGTGACCATAATCCCCTTCACCGGGTTAAATTCAACACCCGCTATGAACAGTTGACCATCCTTTGCATAATTCCATGGATCTGTTTCTGTCCCGATCCTTGGAGAAGAGAGATTGATCATAACGACCAATGAACCTCACTTTTTTCATTTGGTAGGAACCATAAACAGAGACACCCGACAGATCCTCCGCTGCATTCATTTTATGATTCATCTGGTAGTTGTATTCTGCGCCTAAACGCAAATTCATTGTCGCTGTAACCGGCATACAGGGCCAGGGTTTGCTGGGCAGCATCCTTTCCCATGTAATCGTAGGAGACACGGAGATCCAGTCCTTTGAGCGGCCTGACCGTTGCTCCCAAGCTGTACTTTTAATATGGAATCCGATTCCAGTTTTTTGTATCCTTCACCATTGGCAATGGTAAAGTCCGCACTCACCATCTTATGGAAATCATATTTCACAAATGCACCCAGGTCGGCACTGGGTCCAAACTTGTGTTCATCCATGAAGGACTTATAAAAATAGCGTCCTCCCCACAGGTCTTCCTGCAGTTTGTACTGGTACAGGCCGATCATACCCATCTTGACGGTCAGCTTGTCCTTTTTATACTGCATATAGGCATTCTTCAGGTAGGCAGTCATCTGGAAGTTACCAAAGCTCGGATCACCCACATCCAGGATCAGCTGTCCGGAAATGGTTTTACTGAACTGGTGCTGGTATCCCAGGTAGGCCCGCTGAATCTCGAAATACCTTATCCACTTCACCACCTGACCAGGTACTGTGGTAGTTGGTATAAATCCTCAGGATCGGTTTTCCGTAAGGTTCAAAGACTTCTTCTTCCTGTGCTTCCTGAGAAAAAGATGTTCCTCCAATAAACAGGCCAATCAAGGCTTAATAATAGGATTCTGTAATTTCATCATTATGAGTTTTTGTTCGATGACAAAAGAACCCTAATATCATTACGATTCCATTAAGGGAATGTTAAGTTATTGTTACTTTATGCCTGATGTCAGGATTCGGAACCCTGCCCTTTATTTTCCTCCGAAACCAGCTCCCCTTTCTCATTAAACATTCGCCATATTCCGGATTTCAAACCACCTGGTGTAATGCATTTCGAAACGCAGGGTGCCCTCATCATCCCAGATAAACCAATCACCGTGCTTTCAGATTATCCAGGTAAGAAGCCTGGGCAATTTTGATACCCTCCTCATTCCAGGTGATCCAGGTACCATCCATCATTCCCATCTTGTATGAGCGGATCTCTCTTTTACCCCCATGATCAAAGTAGAGGGTAACCGTGCCATCTATCAGGCCTTCATTCAGTGATAATTCAATCCTCCGGTTTCCGTTGCTATAAAACTCTATATAGGTTCCTGTATAGAGCTGGCCGTTGGCATCGTAATAAAGTCCCTCTTCATCAATCTCCACCTGTGCCGAAAGCGCAGCCCCAATGAATAAAAGTAAAATGGTAGGGGTAAGCTCTTTCTGAGTTTCATTCTGTAATCATAAAAACAGGGAGCCCCTATAAGGGGAGGGGAACAGCCTCCAGTTCAACTTTCAGATTCAGGCTCGAAGAGGAGGAAGCAACCTGCTTCAGGGTGATGTTCTTGTAAGAAACATAGTCTACGTCTATATCATATGTTCCTGGAGCAACTCCCTCGATCCTGAAATTCCCATCCAGATCTGTATATGTTTTTTTATCACTGCCCTTGATCTTCAGGCTTACACCAACCAGTGCTTCACCGGTAACCACGTCACATACCTTTCCTCCGATAAGAATTGTTGCTGCAGCAGCTGCAGGTTCGACTTCCGGCTCACTGGCCCGTGGCACTGGTGATAGCTGAGGGCAAGAGCCAATAATACTAATAATTTTTTCATCTTTGTCTTCTTTTAATTTTTATAAATTTTTTTACTGAACAAATTTGTATCCCACTCCTTTTATGGTTCTGATGTAGTTGTCTCCGATCTTGCTTCGTATTTTCCTGATATAAACATCCATGGTGCGCTCGCCCACAATGGTATCGGATCCCCAGATGTGATTAAAAATCTCTTCCCTGCTGAATAAGCGGTTAGGTTTTTCAGCCATGAAAGAAAGAATTTCAAACTCCTTACGGGGCAACTGAATCTCCTGGTTGTTTTTGAATACTGAATAGTACTCCCTGTTGATTGTCAGGCTATTTTCTGCATCTGATTTTGCAATGGAAGAAGAACTTTTACCTTCTTTCAGTTTCATCAGGGCCTTCATCCTGGCAATCATGACCTTGGGACTGATGGGTTTGACTACATAATCATCTGCTCCTGCATCAAAACCGGCGATCTGGGAATAATCTTCACCCCGGGCAGTCAGCAATACAATAATGGGGTCATACGATTACTGCATTTTGCCTGATAATCTGGCAGGCTTCTATTCCGTCCATCTCCGGCATCATCAAGTCCATGATAATAAGCCGTGGATTGAATTCCATGGCCACCTCAATTGCTTCGATCCCATTACTGGCTGCTTCTAACAGAAAAGCCTTCCCTTTCGAAATTAAATGAAAGGAACTCGACGATATCGGGTTCATCATCCACGATCAATATGCGTGTCTTTTCTGACATGTCTCAAAAGTAGATGCTGCATGTTACAAAATGATTAAGATGCAATTACGTTATCATTAATTTGTGGTCAGAAGCTATAACTGATCTTAATTCGGGTTAGTATCCCCGGAGATCGGTACTCAAAATACTGATCGGTGGCCTGATAGGATTTGTAAACCAGCTCGATATTCTGGTTCAAGAGGTTCTCGATCTTCAGACCCAGGACCAATTTCTGCTCTTTCCCCAGCTTGAGAAAGGCATTGAAATTTAGGCTGTGAAAGGGATTTGTATAGATGTCCGGTCTGTCTGCCGCACCCACAAAAGTCAGGGTTGGACCCTGTACATTGTAATAGAGTCCACCTTCCAGGCGCTCGGCGAAACCTTCTGTTACCTCCGGTGTAATAAAGCCCTGCATTCACAAGATAGGGAGCCATACCGGCCATGGTTCTGTATTCTCCGATTATCTCGCCCTCCCTGGCATTGTCCACCCTGGACTTGTATTCGGTTTCACTCATTTGTATGCTGGAACTATTATAGGTCAGGTTGGCGTTGATCCGCCAGGACTTAAGTGATTGTGTGATGAACCCAAGGTTCTGCCTTAGCTCAAATTCTGCACCAAGGGACTGGCCGTCCCCCACATTCCGGGGCTGAAAGGCACCCACCTGCTTGGTATACTGGACAATCTCGATGGGATTTTTAAACATTTTATAGAATCCACTTACAGAGAGCATTTGTCCACCGGTTCCAAACCATTCCCAGCGCAGGTCGAAGTTCTGAATATCCGTAGAGACCAGGTCACCTGACCAGTAAACGGTGCCCCTTACAGCATCTCCATCAGGATGAAATCCTCCGATGAAGGTAATCCCGCTGATGGGATCATAGATCTCGGCAAAGGATAATTCCTTGAAAGAGGGTCTGGCAATGGTCTGTGTATAGGTCACCCTCAGGTTTTGCCTGTCCGTGACCGCGTAGAGCAGGTTGAACGATGGAAAAAAGCCCAGGTCGTCGAGGACCACATCATTGTTCAGGACATTTTCCTTCAATTGATCGAATCCGGTATAACGCTGTGTGTAGTTTTCCACCCTCAGTCCGAGAATGGCCTTAAATTTGGATGTAAACGCCAGTTCAGCTGAAATATATCCTGCTGCATTTAAAGAGTTTGCGTTGTATTCATTGGGATTATTGGGGATAAAGGGCGTTTCATAAGTGGTACCCACACCCACCTGCCCGTTTCTGGGCCAGAGGTTTTCCTCAAAAAACAATTCATTTGGATCTCCGGTCAAGGGGTAGTCTCCCCTGGGATTAATGGCATAATTATAGATAATGTAGTCCCTGAATTTATAAGTAGCCAGGACACCAAAATGCAATTTGGAGGCATTTTCGAGCAAGATGAAGTTTTTGGTCGCATCCACCGCACCTGTTGTACTTATTTCGTCAAGGTTCCGCCAGATTCTTTCGGGAAATCCAACCTCGGTGCCAATCCTGTAAGATCCATCATCGTTATTTCGTATCGCGTGAAAACGAACATCGGGATCCTTGAGCGCAGAGTAGGTACTTGCAACTTTCCAGTTGATTCTCCAACCCTTATCCTGCTTGTTGTGAGTACCATCCAGGAAGATATTGGCAAAGGTGCGCTGACTGTAATCCAGGCCATGCTGGAAGGCGTTAAAGTCTGAGCCCTGGTCGGATCCAATAAAGTCGAAGACCCCGGCTTTTGATTCTCCATTCTGAATCACAAGCATGTTCAACCTGTATTTTGATTTGTCCGACTTGAGAGCCAGTCCGACCAGTCCGCTCAATAATACGTTATTTTCCCCGTAGTTGCCTTTTTGATACTCCCTGCGTTCCATTTCATAAACATCAGGCGTGGACAGGCCATATCTTCCGTATTCGGCATCTTTATAGAAATCGGTCTCATTCTTATAGTTCACGGCAAAGTTGTAACCGAAAGTGCGTTTTTCTCCTGGCTTTTGATTCCCGTAGCTGAAGCCCAGGCTTACATCGGCAAGGCTCATCTGCTGCAAGGCTGCCATGTTTGGATTAAACGCTCCAAGGATCTCCCTGTAACGGGTACCGGCTTCTCCATCGGGATTACCCACTGCCTGAGCAAACTGGGGAATATCTTTGGTGGCCGGGATGGCCCTTGTTCCATCATCGAAACCCAGAAAATCGGTCTTTCCTCCCTCGTAAGTGAGGTAGTCCTTATTAAAATGCGAATTTGCATTGTAGCCTATGCCTAAGGAAACGCTCCCATGTTTTTTTTCAGGAAAGTCCTTGATTTCAATGTCAACTGCTCCGCCGGTAAAATCTGCCGGAAGTTCGGCGCTGAATGATTTGTGAACGATAATGTTATTGATGACCGCAGTGGGAAAAATATCCATCTGCGTTGTATTTTTGTCCGGGTCCAGTCCCGGGATGTCAACTCCATTCAGGAGGGATTTGGTATATCGGTCACCCAGTCCCCTTACATACACATATTTTCCCCCGGAAACTGAAACGCCTGTGATTCGTTTCATGGCCCCGGCCGCATCGGATTCTCCTATTCTTTTAATACTTCCTTCAGAAATCCCGTCCAGTACATTGGGCGATTTGTGTTTCATGGACACAATGGCGGCTTCTGTATTTGTGATGGTCTTCGCTGTAATGGTAACCTCCTGGAGTGAGATACTTGCTTCTTCAAGATTAAGCTCTCCCAGACTGGTTACTTCACCAGCTCTAACTTCCACACCGGTCACCTGCAGCGTTTCATAGGAGATAAAGGAAATCCTCAGGCTGTAGGTTCCCGCCGGCACATTTAAATTGAACTTTCCATCCAGGTCGGTAATGGTACCGCTTGAAGTGCCTTCTGCAAATATGGTTACCCCGGGGAGGTATTCTCCCGTTCCTCCGTCAAATACAATTCCACGGATGCTGCCCTGTTGCGAATATGCAAGGTAAGAGGAGCCAATCAAGAGAAGAATCTGAAATAATAAACGTCGCATTCTCTGATAAAAAGTAATTATCTGTTAAACTACCAAAAGCACATAGTTCAAAAACTACGTGCTTCCGATATAGATTCAATTATTAATACTACTACTACAAGGCACCTGAAACGCCGGCCCAGGACCAGTCTCTGAGTTTACTAAGATCTGCACCCACAGTATTTGCTCCATCAGCAACTTCTGTTACATAAGCATCAGCTCCTTTTTTGAAGAAGTCAGTAAGAGCAAGGGTATCGGAAGGGAGTGTTGCTTCCAGGTCAGAGGCAATAAGATCTGCAGGATTGTCATCGAAGTCCTGTCCTAACATCATATCAGTAAAATAGATGTTCTTCATATTCACATCTGAGTTTCCTATGGTTCCCGCTTCTCCGTTGTTATCCAGGTCAGCCAGTCCTTCAGCTTCTCCGGCATATACAGTTCCGTTCTTAATGGTGTGCGTTTCAGAGAAAGAGCCTTCGCCTCCGTCAAGCTCGAAACACTCGTCTCCGGGATTGATGATGGCGAAGTTATCCAGTGTACCTGACCAGGCCTGGTCCGTATCGATGGCATCATCACCTGTATTCCATACCACCACATTACTTACGTTTACGGATCCACCAAACCATTCGATTCCGTCATCCTGGTTGGATACAATCTCCACATATTCAATCCTGGTGCCAGAACCAACACCACCCAGGGTAAGGCCGTTGATTTCGTTGCCTTCTCCGATGTTGGCACCACCGTGACGGATGGAGATATATTTAATAACGCCCGAATTGTCAGCCGCATCAGTTCCACCGTACAAGCCATTCTGATCTGAAGGAGGGATCCCTTCAATCTGTACTGATTCAGCATCTGCAGAAATGGGAGCATAACCCAGAACAATGAGACCACCCCATAATCCGTTCAGGGTGGGGTCCAGGTTCGGGCTTGCAATATCACCGGGCTCAATTTCGTCAGCAATGGATGTGAAAATAATGGGCTGTGAGGCAGTGCCCTCGGCCATAATTTTTGCTCCCCTGGAAATTACAAGGGCTGTAGCATTCGCCCCCGATCCTGCTTCGCCTTTAATAATAACTCCTGGCTCAATGGTCAGTGTTACACCTGGAAGGACTGAAATTCTGCTTCCGAGTGTATAAATTTTACCTGTTTCCCAGGTGGTATCCTCACTGATATTTGATAATACGAGTACTTCTGTCTCATCCGGATTTCCTGGCTCAGGATCGCTATTATCACAAGAAAGAGTGAGAAAAGCCATAAGGGCCAAAATCGTAAAGATGTTAAGTGAATTTTTCATTATCGATTTGTTTGTTTCAAAATTTTGGTTTCCGATTACATGGCCAAAAGTAGAAGGCAAATCTTACGATAATGTTAAGTCAATGTTAGAGTAACATATACCTCAAACCGGGACTTTTTAGAACAAGGAAGCGTGTTTATTAAGCCTTTGAAATAGAAGGTTTTAAGGGATATTTCTGGAGCGAAATAGATGTGAGGTTAATTGCAACTTAATGGAATTGTAACTAAAACTTAACTTCAGCGATCTGCCGCTGGGCATCTGTATCGGAAGAGTGGAAACAGGAAATCAAAGCTCCACAGTGAAGATGATGCCCAGGTAAGATTTCTTTTACAAAAAAAAGGAGCTGTATCAATCGACACAGCCCCCTTTAAATTTATCTCAATCGTCCGCAGTACTAGTTTTTAGCCAGCTTGCTGCTCGAACATCCTTCATTAGCAGTGGCTGCTGCTGGCGCAGGAATAATTACCGCATCAATAACATGTACTACCCCATTATCAGCCTTAATATCAACTACTGTAATTTTAGCATTGTCAACATAAAAACTACCTTCCTTAAAAGAGATAGTGGCATTGCTGCCATTAAGCATCGAGACCGATTTTCCGTTTACCAGATCGGTAGACATTACCTTGGATCCAACCACGTGATATAAGAGTATTTGTGCCAGATCGCCTGTGGGATCTTCAAGCAAGGTTGATACAGTACCTTCGGGAAGCGCCGCAAAGGCTTCATCGGTTGGAGCAAAGACAGCAAACGGACCCTCACCAGCCAGATCATCCGCGAGTTCAGCGGCAATCACAGCGGCTTCAAGTGTGTTGTGGTCGTCACTGTTTACGACAATATCAACAACTGTAGATTGGGCAAAAATGCTGCCGGTAGAAAAAATCATTAGCATCACGAATAGTGATTTAGTGATGGCTATGATAGGACTTCTGAATTTCAAAATTTGTGTTTGTGCTTTCATGATTTCTTGTTTAATTTTTAATGTCGATTATTAAACACATTGCGCGTCTTTTTGTTTAACTTTTAACACTATATTCTAAACATTATATGCTATTGCACTGGAAATCAAGGATCACAAAATGATACTTTTCCTGGTCATTTAACAAATGAATTGATTCCTTATGATTGGAATGATGCCTCAGAAGCGACTGTTAAAGAAATGTTAAATAATTCAAGCTGTCCACAACTGCCAAACTTCAGCTTAACTGCTCATTTACTGATACTTAAATGCATATTTTAAGGTCGTGTATCTACAAATAGCAGTATTTCTGTTTAATATTTTAGAATATTTGTTAAACATTTTATCCTCTATTGCGTTTAACCTTTCAAACAAATCATTAAACAAACCGTCATGAAAAAATTAAATTCGATTATTACACTAACCCTTTTATCAGGTATTCTGTTTTTCTCCTCATGTGATAAGGAAGACGATACTGTACCTGAGCAAATGCCAGAAGAAAGTACTTCAATTGCAGCCATTGCTTCCAGCAATGAAGGATTTCAGCATTTTAGTTGAAGCCCTCATTAAAACCGATTTGGTTAACACACTGAATGGTGAAGGAAGCTTTACTGTTTTTGCACCTGACAACAACGCATTCTCTGCCCTTTTTACTAAACTGGGTGTGAGTGGTATTCAGGATATTCCGGCCGAAACCCTGAAACCCATCCTTCTTTACCACGTATTGGGTGAGACCATGAGCTCAGCCATGATTTCAGATGGCTATTATTCATCTTTGAGCCCTGCACAGGGACGTACGGTTTCCATGTATATCGGTACAGATATGGGCGTTTCAATTAATGGTTCAGCAAATGTAACCAGTGCTGACATTGAAGCCACCAACGGGGTAATCCATGCCATTGATGCAGTGATTCTGCCTCCTACTGTTGTGGACCTTGCTGTTCAGAACGGAAACTTTGAAACCCTTGTATCTGCAGTGGTAGGTGCCGGTCTGGCAGAAACCTTGTCTGATGCCAGCGGAACATTCACCGTTTTTGCCCCCACCGATGAGGCTTTTGGAGCACTTGAAGGAGATATTCCTTCAGATCTGACACCCATTTTACTTTATCATGTGTCTGGGTAGCCCGGTTTATTCCGATGAGATTTCAAGCGGTATTGTATCCTCTTTGAATGCATCCGATCCTGAAATCGTTGTTGAAGTTTCCGACATGGGTGTGATGCTCAATGGTTCTGCCAAAGTAGTTGCCACCGACATCGTGGGAACAAATGGTGTGATTCATGTGATTGATCAGGTGATCCTGCCCATCAACAACCAGAGCATCCTGGATGCAGCCATGGGACTTGAAGATTTCAGTTCACTGGTAGCTGCCCTGGCAAAAACCAATCTTGCCAGCACCTTCATGATGGAAGGAGCCTACACCGTTTTCGCTCCTACCAACGATGCCTTTGCAGCCTTTCTTGAATCCATCGATGTTGCCTTTGAGGATCTGACAGCTGAGGCCCTGATGCCCATCCTTAAGTATCATGTTGTAGGATCAAAGGTAATGTCAGGCAGTCTTGAGACTGGTTATGTAAATACCATTTATGCAGCCATGGAAAACAAGCCTGTCAGCATCTTTGTTAAGGTAGATGGTGGCGTTATGCTCAACGGATCTGTATCAGTAACTACTGCTGATGTTGAAACCAGTAATGGTGTTATCCATGTGATTGATGGTGTTCTGACCCCCACTTCAGTGGTTGACATCGCCATTAACAACAGCAACTTTTCCAAGCTGGTAGAGGCTGTAGTTAAAGCAGGTCTGGTCGAAACACTGAGCGCTGAAGGACCCTTTACCATTTTTGCCCCGACCGATGAGGCTTTCAACAAACTATTTGCCGACCTGGGCGTCAATGGAATTGAAGATCTCTCAGCAGAAGCACTGTTACCGATTCTGCAATATCACGTGGTTGCTGGAAACGTACTTTCCAAAGACCTCACTAACGGTGATGTTCCAACCTTAAATGGAAACATTAAAATTTCATTGTCCGAAATGGTTACCATCAATGATGATTCCGAAGTTTCAGCAGTAGACATTCAGGGTACAAATGGTGTAGTACATGTGATCGACAAGGTATTGCTGCCTTAGGCGGGAATACTACCATATAAATCCAAAAGGCTTGCCCTCAAAGGCAGGCCTTTTTTATTTGAATAAAGTCACTATTTTAGACCTTCCTTAGAAACTGACTTTATGAAAACAAGCCCCAAATTCTTCACAGGCATCACCCTGATTTTATTTGCCTTTACAACCCTGTTAAATGCTCAAACCGATCCCATTGTAGATGAGGATCTTGTATTTGAGGAAATTGACGGCCTGGTGGCCGTTGAAGCCGAGTACTTCTATAAGCAAAGCAAGACGGAAGTGCGGCAGTGGTATATGTACAGCAAGGATGTGTGGCCTAAGGTGGGTCGTGATGATGATGATCCCCATTGCGAGGGGGCAAGTAATTATTCCTACATCGAGATTTTACCCGACACCCGGGTTACACACGCCGATGTAATAACAGGTGGTGTAAACTTCAGCAACGAGCCCGGTAAAATGGCCATCGTGCATTACAAGGTCCATTTTAACAATCCCGGGCGCTATTATGTGTGGGTGCGTGCCTTCAGCACCGGTGCTGAGGACAACGGAATTCACGTGGGACTGGATGGCCAGTGGCCGGAGACAGGACAGCGTATGCAATGGTGCGAAAATAAAATGAGCTGGCACTGGGAAAGCAAACAGCGCACCGAGGCGGTACATTGTGGTGAGCCCTACCTGATCTACCTGGATATTGATAAAAAAGGAGAGCATGAAATTACCTTCAGTCTGCGTGAAGATGGTTTTGAATTCGATAAGTTTATCATGAGCAATGATAAAGCTTATGTTCCCCCTGCCAGTGTTGGTCCTGAGGTAAAAGTGAAAAAAGGCACGCTCCCCGCGCCATTTCCTGTGGTCGAAGAAGATCTTGCCTCAAGGAGAAGCATGACTGCAGCAGTCGGTATGAGTGTGGCTGGAGTAAGGGTGTTCAAGGCCACTGCCTTCCCCATTGAGGGCACAAATTTCTATGTGGATAATAACTGGCTGGCCATCAATCCTGGGGCTCATAAGGAGGCTGGTTCTTCAACTACCTATGAAGCAATGGACGGAACCTTTGATGTGGTTTTCCTGGGTGTGGGTGAGAACGATGGTGCATCGGAATTTACCTTCCTGATAAACGAGGAGGAGGTAGGATCCTACAAAACACCCCTGAGCTCGAAAACTTCCGAGGAGGCTGCAAAATACTGCCAGGTGTGGAAGGATGTCAGCATCAAAAAAGGAGATAAGATCAGCGTTCATGCAAAAGTCGGGACCAAAGATGGCAGTGGATATAGCCGGGCACGATGGGCCGGGGTGGCCTTAACTCCCCCCGGGACCAGCGAAGAGGTTTTAAAAGCCATTGATAAAAATGTCAGGGCCGGTGAAGAAGCAGCCACCGTGAATGTATGGCCGGCCATTACCGGTGAATTAAAGATGTGGCACAAGGTAACCCTGACCTTCGACGGGCCGGCAACTTCGGAGACAGGATGACTTTAATCCCTTTATGAATTATCGTTTCAACGTGCTTTTCAGTCACCAGGCCAGCGGCAAGGAACATCTGGTGCCCGGATATTTTGCAGCCGATGGAAATGCAGGAAATACCTCGGCTGAAAAAGGGAACAAATGGCGGGTGCATTTTGCCCCCGATGAAGAAGGAAGCTGGACCTACAAGGTTGATTTCCGGAAAGGAAACTTTGTTGCAGTCAGCGATAAAGAAGGTACGGGAGTCAGCGGTGGTTTTATGGATCAATCCTCCGGTACATTCAGCATATCAGCCACCGATAAAAGCGGCAGAGACTTCAGAAGTAAAGGAATGCTGGAGTATGTAGGTGAGCGCTACCTTAAATTTGCCGGAACAGGTGAATATTTTCTGAAGGTGGGTTCCGATGCACCCGAGAACATGTTGTCCTATGAAGAATTTGATGGCACTTTCAAAACCGATGGCATTAACGATCAAATGATCAAGTCCTGGGAGGCCCATGAACAGCACTGGAAGGAAGGTGACCCCACCTGGAAGGATGGGAAAGGTAAAGATATTATCGGGGCTGTCAACTACCTGGCTTCAAAGGGCATGAATGCATTCTCCTTCCTCACGAACAATATTGAAGGAGATGATAAGAACGTTTTTATGTACATCGATTATGAAACCTGGGACAGAATGGACTGCTCCAAACTGGATCAGTGGGAGGTTTTGTTTGAGCATGCCGACCAGCTGGGTATGTTTTTGCATTTCAAATTAACTGAAGTTGAAAACCAGGGCTTACTGGACAATGGAGGCGTGGGCGCAAACACCAAACTTTATTACCGCGAATTGATGGCACGTTTTGGACATCACCTGGCCTTGAACTGGAACCTGGGTGAAGAAAATGGCGATTGGGCAAAAAACAATCCCACCCCTCCTCAGTTTACCTGGCAGCGTAAATCAATGGCTGCCTATTTTGGAGAACATGATCCCTACAAACACCACATCGTGATCCACAACGGGAATCCCTTTTACGATTTGCTGGGACCGGATTGTTACCTGACCGGTCCATCGGTTCAGACAAACAAACCTGATTTTAGCAATGTACATGGGGCTGTACTGAAGTGGATCAATGAATCGAAGAAGGCAGGGAAACAATGGGCGGTTGCCTGCGATGAGCCTGGTGATGCACAGCACTCTCTCCTGCCGGATGCGGAAGATCCGGATCACGACAATGCCCGCATGAACGGACTCTGGGGTACTTTCATGGCTGGTGGATGGGGTACTGAATGGTACTTTGGTTACCAGCATGCACACAGTGATCTCACATGCGAGGATTATGCCTCCAGGGATTTATTCTGGGACCAGGGAAAGATTGCCCTGGACTTCTTCAGCGACAATGAAATCCCTTACTGGGAAATGGAAAGCCACGATGCCCTGGTTGAAAACGAAGGAGACTATGCCTTTGCCAAAGCCGGTGAAATCTATGTTTTTTATCTGAAGAAAGGGACAGCAAAGGTAAACCTGTCCGCAGCCGAGGGTAAAATGAACGTAATGTGGTACAATCCCCGCACAGGTGGGACCCTGCAGAAGGGAAGTGTTAAATCCCTTACTGCAGGTTCCGAAGTTGACCTGGGTCAGGCTCCTGAGGCGGACGGAAAAGACTGGGTGGTTATGTTAAAGAAATAAAGTCAGGGGCTTAGTTTAGAATCTCCTCCATTACTGCTTTTTTTTCGTGTTTGTTTGCGGGACCAATAAGATCTTCCAATTCCTGGTAAATATGATGATCGTGCTCAAGGGAGTGAATCTCTAGTTTAAATTGCCCCGCGTGCTGCCTGAATTGTGAATGCGCAAGAATGCGCAACACTGCTTTCTGAATCTTTTGTGTTCCGGCCTTGGCGCTTAGCGAAATTCCACATCCATGGAATGCGACTTTCGCTGCATTGTCATTCTGATCCCTCCCCATGGGCAGGCATACTAAAGGCAAGCCGTGTGAAAGCGCCTTCATTAAGGTCCCATGTCCTGCGTGGGTAATCACCATATCGGCCAGGGGAAAAACCTGTGAGTGCGGAGCGGAGGAAACAACGAAAACGTTGTCGGGCACATCAAAGAGATCCTTCGCCAGGGCAGGTCCAAGCGTGACAAGGCCTCTGAG
Source organism: uncultured Bacteroidota bacterium (assembly GCA_963716765.1). Lineage (GTDB taxonomy): Bacteria > Bacteroidota > Bacteroidia > Bacteroidales. Next base: position 125,227 of record CAVQUO010000019.1, read on the forward strand.
ATCCTGGTCCTTTAAGGCATCAATGGCGGCCTGGATGGTCTTGTGCTGGTCCTGAAAAGTGGAAGAGAGTGAAATCACAATCAAAGGCCTCGGATCATCCACCGACCAGGGATTTATCCACGTTCCGGTCCAGTCGGGATCATCAAGGACAGGTCCGGTATAGCGCACATTGGCGGGTCTGGGTTCTATGGGGAAATCGAAAGTGCTCCAGGGTTTGAATCAGGCGCAGATCTGCACCATGGATCAGATCGCTTGTGCTTTCCAGGGGAGGCAGGTCCCATTGCTTGCGGATTTCATTGATCCTGGGTAGGAAATGATCGATCTTCATATTAAAAAGCCTGGTCAGGAACCTGTCACGCAGGTGTCCCAGGCTTCCTTTTCCGGGTTTCAGGCCGAACATTCCCGGGGGCCGGTTGGTACCGGGAAAGTATTCGGGCATGTGGAAAGCCAGCACGCCGGGTATTTCAGCCGCCTCAGCAGCAATCAGAGCAGTTGGAAGCAGGCAGTCGGCCACCATCAGGTCGGCCTGGCACAGACGGATGGCCCTCATGCTTTCTTCTGCCATAATCTTTGCCGGTCCGAAAACAATTTTTTCAAGTACCGGATTTTTCACCGCTGATACATTCGAATCCTTAAAAATATCCACACTACGGTCCTTTCGTGTAAAATACTGCTGGAAAGCAATGAATTCAAATCCCATTCCTGAAATCACTTCTTCCATGCATGGTTCAGAAAGTACCGAAACCCGGTGACCCCTTTCAGAAAGCCTCCTGGCAAGTCCCAGTACAGGAGGGAGATTTCCTCCTCCATCGATCGTCACAAATAATAAACTTGCTTGCTTTTTCATGATTCTGTTCTTTTGGTTAAACTTTGGTTTGCAAGACTTTCGAGGGTGTATAGAAAAATTTGCCGGGTCTGTTCGGGTGACTTTCCAAGGTCCTTTCGCATCAGCTTCCAGAGGTAAAACTCTGTGGCAGCAATATAGGACGACAGTACAATTTCAAAATGATCTGATGATTGGTCAGGGAGAAAGGGACTAAATACTAATACGCACCACGCCCGGTGAATCGACCTTGCTTTTTCCAGGATCACTGAGGTGGAAGGGAATTCGTATTCCACGGTTAGGGTGCGAATAATTGCATCACCCATCAGTTCATATTCTTCCAGCAGCGCATCAAGAATTCCGGGCAAATCACCGGGTGTGACCAGCATGCGATTATTTGTGAAGCGGCCACCATCGTTCTCGATAAGGCTTTTTATCAGGCCTTCTTTCGAACCATATTTTCTGAGAATGGTACGGACCGTAACTCCGGATCGTGCTGCCACTTTTTCCAGGGTAAGCTCTGGTAATGGAAGCTCCAGCCATAAATCGGCCACAGCATCCATGATCTTCTGATCGTTTCTGGCAACCTGATCAGCCCTGGCTGACATATGGTAGGATCGCTTCTTCTCAATTGTTTTCATGTCACAAATATAGACATGAATATATTTCATGTCAACATGAGTGACGTTAAATACTTGTTAAAATCTATCTGTAGGGCTTCCCACAACGATCTACATAGAAATTGTAGATCTCAAAAATCCCATCAAGTTGCTTTGCCTGAATGGCTTGAACCAGATCAGGACAATCTGAAAAATAAGCTGCTCAGTTTATTCCTTTTTATTCCCAGAATACCCTGTGTAACCCTGACCATTTCACCAAACCCATCTCGATAGAACAGGGGAATGTAGTCAAGATAGTTGCTTTCTGCATCGATATATTCCCAGTGATAGTAGGTCAATCCTTCGTCTCTTGCAATGACCTTTAAAAAGACCTTGTCATTGCCATCGTTTACAGGGTAAGTGAACCTGAAAAACTCACTTGCCTCAACCACCGGGACTGATTCAAAAAGCTGGCCATTGGCACTGTAGGCAAGGATATCTCCGGGGCCAATTTTCTTTTAGCCCCCTTAGCGGGTTTAAATTGTATGCGTGTATAAAGTTTCATAAAGGTTCCGGAAGAGCGGTCTTTTACCCAGCCTTCCAGGGTATCTGCTTCCGGAGTGATGATATAACCCCGGTAAAAGTCCTTTTTTTGTGCCTGTGCTGAAGTGATCACAAAGGCAACAAGGATCAACATAAAGTATTTTCTGTGGTGTATTTGCATACCGATACGCCTTATGAAAGATTTAGTCGCAATAAAAGTGCCATAGACTGAAGCAGGTCATAGTATTGGTTTGAGTCCTTCCCACTTCACCTTCCATTGACCATTATCCGGAAACCCGGGATTTATCATCTCAGAAGACCTTCAAATCCGGCTGCCATCATGGCCATTGCAGATAGAAGGCCACCATTTCCGGGGAGGTAGATTTTTAACCTGTCGTTCTGAAAATTATGGCCATTGGGAAGATAGGTGTTTTTCCTGGTTTCAATAAATAAGGCATCCACAGCATCCTCGGCTTGATAAAGCCTGGTGGCGGTCATGGCGAGCAAGGGATAATCCCAACCCCAGGTGCTTTCCCAATTCCAGTCACGAAGTACTTCATCGAATGTATCTGTCATTTTGGAAGTGCTGACTCGTTGGTTAGGGCAGAAATCCATAGGCTCCCACCACAATGGGATGATCTCTTCTATGATCAAAATTGGAAAAGGCATCGTCCGACTCTGCAGTTGGCAGATAATATCGCTCATTTTCGGGAAGGGGAGCCAAAAAGCTCAATGCCTCCTGCCACTTTTTATTGATGGGCAGACCCAGGCGTGTGCGCCAGGCCTGGGCTTTTTTTTAATCCCCAATACCAAAAGCTCAATTCAAAGGCTGGATCGCTGGTCTCGGTAGCCTTGAAATGTTCCTGGGCGGAATCAGTGGCGGACACAAATGATAAAAACCATCTGTCTCATCAAACTGCGCATAGGAGGCCATAAAATCTGCCGATTCAAACACCAGGTCCTTATATTTGTGAAGCGTTTTTTCTGTTGGATTTGCCCTGTAGAGCAATTCTGAAAAATAGATCGGGTGGGGCTGTTGCCAGACCAGGAATTCTCCAACCGACGAAGGACTGCTGAGGCCATCATATCCTTGCAACTGTGCTGTTTTTTTCCGCATTTTCCAGCTTGTTAAAATACCATTGCATGGATTTTTCGAGGTATTCAGGTCTGCCCCACAGCGCAAAATGCACCGCGTGCCACCAATGCATTTCCAAATGAAACTTGCCATACCAGCTGTTGAAGGTCAGTCCGGTTTCCTGGGGAGGTAAGGTGCCGCTACACTGGATTTTGGTCAGGTATTGAGACAACACCACCCTGCATTACAAGCTCCTCCCCGCTCTTGGATCGGTACACTCGGAAAAATCAATGGCTGCTCCCGAAGACCAGAAGTCCTTCCCAGCGACTTTCGCTGTTTTGAGCAGTGGCCGTAAAAAGGTCAAGCGCTTGCTCCTCGGAGGCAGAAAAGAGAATGCTATATTCAAAAGTGTCACTTTGCTCAGATGGATCAATTTCAAAATGATGCAGGCCCCTTGGAACGAGTCTGCTTCTCCCTTCCACCTCATGGTCACATAGTAAATCTCCTTATCCAGGTGGCGCTTCAGCACAGCCTGGTTTTCCGTTTGAGAAATGATGGTCGTTTGATGTTTATCCGGACTTTCCCAATCATACCCCGGACAAATATGGCACTCTTTTCCATAAGGGAATCAATACTTTGATCTTTAACTGATCTGAGCTGATTAACCCGGATCTTATCCGGACAGCGATCTGGTCCTTATCCTGGTGACTGACCGTCCCGACCTTTACTTGCTGCTCTTCAATCTGAAATTCGCTTTCAATCAGGCCTGTCCATAAATTAAGCTGCTGTTTCGCGTTTTCGATCTCGTTCAAAGCCGCTTTTGTACCATCTGCCTTGAGCAATGAAAGCCCCACTAAACCAAGGTGCCGGCGATGTCGGGTTAGCCCTCAGCCAGTTTGCCGCATCAGGCCCCGCGGCCTTCGGTAGGCTGAATACGGCATAGGGCACGAGCTTGTCATTGCAACTCTGGTAATACTCAAGGACATCAGCCTGAATATAGTTGCTGTCAGTAGGAATACTATGCCACCCCCAGTTGGACAAAGTCCCCAAGGGGATTCCAGCCTCGTATTCCTCCGGGAACGTTTGCATCCCGGTGATGTCGACCGTATAGGCAAATTCTCCATTCCCGACACTCAGTGAGGAAAAAACATCTGCCTGATTGAGCGAGATGTTGTGCCGGCTGACCAGGGCAAATCGATCGATGGGATTGTTACGACTGAAAAGGAAGAGCAGCAGGAAGGAAAAAATGAAAAAGCTTGCCTTAATACGAATAAACATGTGCTGAATTTATAAAAAATTCCTGCGTATTTAACTGCTCATTTATTCATGTTTGCCAGTCACGGCCATGAATCGAACATGAAGACTTGGAGACCAAATATTCCGGTTCCCGATAATTACATTATTTTTACGGGATAAAAATAGAGCTGTGCGCACAACCTCACCAGGCAGGGCCATCCTGCTATTCTCCAGTCCTGATCAGAAAGGGCTTGTTTCAATGATCACGGGATTTATCGCCCAGTATGGGGGTAACATCATTACCCTGCATGAACATGTCGACAGCTTTGATAAGACTTTTTTTCTTCGGGTGGACTGGGACATGGAGGGTTTTGAAATACCTGAGAATGAGGTGAAAGACGCCTTTAATCCCGTGGGCAGGAAATTTGATGCCAACTGGAATATCCAATTCACCGGCAGGAAATTACGCGTGGCGGTCATGGTATCAAAGTATGAACATTGTTTACAGGAGCTGCTTTGGAGGCAGCGGCTATCGGAAAGTGCTTATGAAATACCTCTTATCATATCCAATCATCCTGATCTTGAAGCCATGGCAGAGTATCACCGGATACCTTACCATGTATTTCCCATCACCAAAGAAAACAAGGATTCACAGGAACAGGCCGAATTGAAGCTCCTAAAAGATAAGCATATAGATGCTGTTGTGCTGGCCAGGTATATGCAGGTATTGACTAAATCCTTCGTGGATCAATTTCACAACCGTATCATCAATATTCATCATTCCTTTTTACCAGGCATTTATGGGAGGCAATCCCTATAAGCAGGCCTATGAAAGGGGAGTGAAAATCATCGGGGCCACAAGTCATTACGTTACCGAAGACCTGGATGAAGGCCCCATTATCGAACAGGATATTGTCAGGATATCTCACCGTGACAGCGTGAGCGATCTTATTCGGCGCGGTCGTGACCTGGAGCGCATTGTGCTCGCCAATGCAGTTTCTTACCATGCCGAGCACCGGATTCTCGTGAATGGAAAGAAAACAGTGGTTTTTCAATAATGAAGAAAATTGTAGAGACATGAGACATATGGAAATACAGAATGAGGAAAAATTCATAAAGGGTGTTGAGAGCTTAATCAATCCTATGGAAGTCAGCAATCTGCTCTTCTTCCAGAAACTCAAAGGATTGTTGCCTCCGCTTATTATGAAGAGATTGCTGTTCAGAGCTTCAAAAAATACTCCCTATATAGGTTTTGTGATTGAACCCTACAGTCTGTTTCTGTTCTTCAAGCTCAGGGATATTGAATACGCAAAATCAATGCTGCCGGATCGTTATGAGCTTGCAAAGACTAAGATTGTTTGCCGATGACGAGCCGGATTACTACATGGGAATTGGCAATCTGAGTACACGTGCAAGTACTTTTTGGGGCATCAGGCAAGAGTCTTACCTCATTGCAACAGACAAAAAAACCGGACTTTTGTCTTTTATTTTCATCGATATATTGAGCAATACCCTAATTGCCCTGCCTTCAAAGGGTATTGCTGATCCAAATTGCAAAAAGGCAGTTTTCACAACCAGTTCAAAGGGAGAAGTCTTTCTGGATATTCAGGAAAACAAAACAAACAGACAAGCTTCAGCTTAACAGGCAGCATCAAAAAGGGAAAGATGCGCAAACTGGATCAAAGGCTCTGGCTCATGGGGAATACCTCAATCGGTTACAGTAAGGAATCTTGCAGATGGTGATGATAATCCTTTTGCCGTGATATTTGATCCGGCTGAAGTTGATGAAGCCCTGGATATTCCACCGGAAGATATTCGCATAATCGAAAACACACTTTTCCCGGGATTGGCAGAACCGGAAATCAGCAAGGTAGTCTGTTTTCCTTTTGCCCAGCACTATATTGCTGACAGCCCGGGTTGCTATACTACTGTAAAGGACCGTAATGATTTGATCAGCTAAGTATAACGAACTGGCAGACTCTGAAGAATTTAAAACATTCTCCGCCAGGACCATCGTAAAACAGCTCTCTGTTGGAATTGCTGTTTCTATACTAATTGCAATATTCCTTATTCTCATTTTGTAGGATTCCGTTCTCCTGAAGCTGTTAATGTTTAAGATCCTGCGTGCAGCCAGTTTGCCGGTAAGAATGGACATGGGTACTCCGGCCGGACTATAGGTCCATTGTCCTGCCTGATAGATGGAAGGTATGGGGTGTTACGACTGCCCGGTTTGCGGCCTGGATTTTATTGATCACCGGAACGGGTTCCTGGAAAGACCACCCGGTAATCGCCCCTTCTGAACTGCCAACCCTGTTCGCATAGCTCAGGGGTGAAAATGAAAAACGGGCCATTACCTTATCCTTTAGCATGGGATAGACCGAATCGGCAAGTACCTTGATGATGCGATCTTCCATTTCAGCAATAAACTCCTTGTACCAGCCTGCTTCAGCGATCATTTTAAACAGATCATATTCAGCAAGTATGCTGATAATCAGGCCTGTCTTGCCTTCTGGTGCCAGATCAGGATCTTTCAGGGCCGGAATGGAAATCTCGTAGGTATTCAGGGCAAGAAATTTATCGAGCCAGCTCAAAATCCGGGGCTTATCCAGTTCCCCGGGTGCCTTTAAAATCCTATTGAGCTCGCTCCAGTGGGTTTCTCCCAATCCTTGTTTTGAAGGAGAATAAAAGAAGTGTCCATTGGCAATTTTCTTAAAACTGTCCAAGGGTTCATCCACTTCAACATAAAGCGTAAAAACCGAATCCCCTCCCCGTTTTTCCAGCAAGCGGCTTTTCGTATTTTCGAATTTCGACCGGATCTTAGCGGAGAAACCCTTCTGTATCCGTGATCCTGTAAAAGGTCTTCAGGTCAGCTGCCCAGACAAGATTTTCATAGGTATAGCTCACATTGTTCTGGTCCGTTACCCTGTGTTCCTGGCCAATACCCTTTCAATGATCGTTTCACGCTTAATTTCGCCCCCCAATTCAAGGAATCTGTTTTCCACGGCCTCGGCCAGCTTGCCCACTCCTCCCCTGGGATAGAAATAATCAAGGTAGAGGGAGAAGTAGCTCAGCGCAAAAAATGTGGGGGTATTTTTAAAAAAATGCTGGGAGATAATGTCTCTCAGGGAAGGATTTTTAATAATCTTTTCGAGGTAGGGTTCTACCGGCATGTTCATCCGGTTGATCTTTCCGATGGTAAGTAAGAATTTTGGCAACCAGGGAAGAAGTTCTTTAAACAGATAGGTCCTGTCGCGCCTCAGGTCTTTGAAATTGGGATTCTCTATACCATAGAGCACATCCATGTTTTTCATGACCTTCCGGATGATCTTAATGACATGATCGATTTCGGCTTCACTTTCCGGATAGATTTTCTTCAGCAGGTTCCTGTATTCTGTTAAACTGTTGATGTCTTCGATATGCAGGATCTCATTCTCCACACCCACAGATACAGGACTTTTAACGACATCGAGCTCAATGCCCAGTTCCTTTAACATGGGGAAAATGATCCCCGCATTTTCAAGAGCCCTGACACCGGCTTCAAATTGAAAACCGTCCCGCGAAAAAGAATTCACAAGACCTCCACATTCCCGGTTCTTCTCAATCAGCAGAACGCTCCGACCCTCCTTTGCGAGATAGGCCGCACAGGTCAGTCCGGCCATCCCTCCTCCAACGACTATTGTATGGTATTTCTTTTCAGCCATACAGCTTCATCATTTCTGGATTATATCCTGTACTTCAGTCATTTCCACGCTTTTTGCCCATATTTCATGCGCAGCTTCTTTGTCCAGGGCCGGAGGTGCAGGTTCTTCCTCTGTGGTCAGGTTAAAGAACTTTCCGCTTACTCCTTCCATTTCACTGGAAACCCCAAGGTAGTAGATCGACTCTGAGGCTATTTCCGTAGGCCTCAGCATCTTATCGTAAAAATTCCTTTTTACCCAGCGGTAAAAAGCACCGTTTTCCTTTCCGGTCTCCGATCTGACAGCACCCGGATGCATGGCATTTATGGTCACTCCCGAATCCCTGAAATACTCATCAAATACAAGCATGGTTTGAAGTTGGGCCAGCTTGGCCGAACCATAGCTTTTCAACCCGGAATAACGGCGTTTCTCCCAGTTCAAATCATCCAGTCGCAATCCCCAGGCAGCAAAGCGATGACCTTCGGAATTGACCAGGATGATTCTTGCTTTTTCCTGGGATTTAAGCTTCTCACTCAGGAGGATGTTGATCATAAATGAAGCAAGGTGATTTACCATAAAAACCTTGTCAAATCCTTCAGGGGTCAGCTCCCTTTTGGTGCGATACACTCCCGCATTATGTACCAGTACGTCAATCGGGAATGTCGATCTTTTGAAGTTCTTCAGCTGCACGCCGAACATCTGCCATAACACTCAGGTCAGCAAGGATATACTCACAGCTGACGCCAAATTCCTTTTCGATCTCCTCTTTCAGGGCCGCACTCTTTTCTTCGTTCCGGTTTATGCACAGGAGACTGGCTCCCTGAGAAGCGAATTTCCTGGCTGTCAGGTACCCTATCCCTGATGTGGCACCACTGATCACCACCAGCCGATCCTTAAAGTCATCTGTACAGATCTTCGGATCCCGCCGGTTGTTTTTGATCATGGCCGAGATGTTGGACACCTCATACTCTTTGAAATATTTAGGTAGCTTCATAAACTTCATGTATTCTCAGCCAAATTTCCTTCTCATAAACCTCCTGTAAGCCTTTCCAAACCTTGGAATATTGTCGAATATATCTCCCCAGAGATCGTAATAGTCCCGTTGTTCAATGATCTTTCCTTCATCATTAAGGGTTACACGGCTGGAACCATATAATACGGAACTTGGGATTTTTTTTAAATTTAATGGTCATTTCCCATTCAATAAAGATGTCCTTATCCTGCTGGGCGGTCCTGACAATATTCATTGTTAAATCATTTGAGCGATCTGTAAGTCGCTCGGTCATGGCCTTAAATTCTTCCATTCCCTGAAGCTCCTGAATGGAATCCCTGAAATAGATATCCTCATCGTAATAGGGAAGGATATGTGACCAGTCGGGTTTTCCTTCCGTATTATAGGTTTTCGACCATAATTCTTTTATGCTTTCAGCATTTAATGGCAGTTGTCGACTTCTATCATTTCAATGGCTCTGTCACTCATAATTTCAATGCTTGTGATCCTGAATAGAATTCAGGTTCTTCGGGGAAGATCTCATCTCTTATCTGCATAAGTTCCTCGAGAGTATCTATGTTTGGGTCGACCGGAACCAACAAGACCGGACTCAGTCCCGGATCAGGATGCTGAATCGAATTGGATTCCTGATTCAATATTTTTTTTGAAGCTCCAACAACGAATTGCTCCGATCTGTCAACAACGTATCCACTCAAGGTGCCGTTATTGTTCAGTGTCAAGTAATTGCTGAATATTTCTCTTCGTGTTATATAGATCTCACCTTTGAAAAATTTTCCCACACTGATCTGAACGGTAACTCCGGGATGACCGTCCTGATCAGGATCTGTCAAATTGGGATCATTGGGATCTGTCGATAAGGGTTTTAAGGGATCTCCTTTTATTCCCAGGAGGCTTGGTGTTGCCGGCCGGTAAATATGCCATCTTCCATCTTTTAAGGACAATTCAACTTCCTGAACCCTGGGTTTAATGGCCTGGACGGCTTCGTCGCTGAATACTGATTGAGCATTCTTTCTACTTAGTTTTTGTTCAGCATGCACAAATCGGTCAGACTGCATTAGCTTTCCATCTTCCAGGTAAAAATCAGTAAATCCGTAAGAAATAATAAAAGTCCGCATGGTGGTTCTGGTGGTTGTGTCTTCGTATGCCACCACATCATAATGTGCATAATGACCCACAATTGCTTTCCGGGCACTTTCCAGGTCTGTCGGCTGTGTTGTATTTGAATCTCCCTGTTCGAAATTATACAAAGGAGACTCTGGCCATTCCAAGGGCTTGGAACAGGCGTTACACAAAATAAGTACGGTCAATAGAAGCAGAGCTGGTTTTCCTTTTCTCACCATGATAACGTAAAACAATGCAAGCTAAAAATAGTTCGAGGTACCTAAAATCTCAAATATAATCAAAGATTTCTTCCATGATTTCAAGTCCGGCCCTTTGCCCGGTTTCATGGAAAATGACTGCGTGGTTATTTTCTGATAGGGAAACTTCAACCACGGAATCATTGCTTTCTTTAATTCTACGCGACATCTTTCCCGATGCCGGGGCCTTCAGCTCACCCGTCCTGTTTTTTATAACCTTGGTTTTCAGCGTGTGCGATTTATGTTTCATCTCAATAGATAGAGTCTCCCCCTTAAAAGATACATTGGAAATTTTGGAGTGATTATAGGTGCTGAACTGATAAAACTTGCCATCCAGGTACAAAAAAGCTATAAATCCCATGAAAAACTTTCCGAGCCAGGGGATTTTAGCGATGGAAATAAATAATGAAGCATCTCTTGTTGAAAAATTATTGCATTGGAGCCATATCCAGGCTTCAGGAAAGGAGGTCCCCCAGTCTTTTTCAATATAGCCTTTCCCACCTGAAAAGTTTATTTCTTCATGGTTAAGGGTCAATGATTCCCATCTAAATCATGATTGGCAGAAACAATGCCATGATAACACTCCATAAAAGGCACATAAGAATACCAACCCATGATACCAGGAGATAATATGGTGCCCGGATACCTGACAGGATTGATATAATCCACTTTCCCTGTACAGTTTTAGTCGATTCATTTTCAATATTCAGACTGATTCCCTCCAGGGAAAAACTGGAATGTCCAACCTGAATTTTAAAATTTCTGCGATCCCACTGAAAGGTTTCCACAGGGTAGGAGATGTAATGTGTTTCACCTGATATGCCATCAATGATTTGAATGAAAGCATGGGAATCATTTGAATTCAGAGCGATCCCGGGAATAACAGAAATTACGTGACCCTGATCTGTTGAACAATGTTTTAAGAACCAACCCTCGAAGTAGTTCTTCTTTTTCAAGTGCCCTTGAAACATTTCCGGATGAAATATCTTATAAAGTCCCATATTCTGAACATGATTATGATTAATGCAGTAACTGTTTTAATGCACTTTCAAGAGTGGGAAATAGAAACTTGTATCCTGCTGCCTGAATTTTTTCAGATGAAACCCTGCTCCCTTGTAAAAGGATCTCAGACATTTTGCCATATATTAATTTCATGACAAAAGCAGGAATATTCGGGAACCAAAGCGTCCTTTTTAGAGTTTTAGCCAATGATTGCGTAAATGCCTTATTTGTAATGTGTTCAGGTGCTACTGCATTATATGCACCAATCATTTGTGCATCTTCAATTGCTTTGATGTAAATGTCGCACAGATCGTCAATGTGTATCCATGGTAAATATTGTTTTCCGGTGCCAATTGCAGCACCAAAACCTGTTTTTATTGGGATCATGCATTTTTGATAATGCTCCTCCCCGTTTTGTCAGAACAATACCTGTCCTTATTTTGACCGTTCTTATTCCAACATCCTTAAATCTGTCGGCCGCATTTTCCCATTCTCTGCAGGTCTGACCAAGAAAGTCATCTCCGGGGGGATCTGTTTCACTAAATATTCTATTGGATGTAATTGCGCCATAATATCCTATTGCTGATGCTGATATGAAAGCTTTCAGATTTCTTATTCTGTTTTCTTACTTCATCGAAAATCAATTGTCCTGATTTGATTCTGCTTTCAATAATTTGTTGCTTTCTTTTAGTGGTCCATCTTTTCGCCCCAATACTTGTCCCTGAAAGGTGTATAATATAGTCAGCAGAAGCAATGGCCTCTTTATCAATTTCAAATTTGTCTATGTCCCAAATGTAGGTTCGTATTAGTTCCTCTTTGCTCCTGGTTCTGCTTAGAATGGCAATTTCATATCCTCTTTCCTGCAATCTCTTGCAAAGATGATTCCCAATAAGTCCTTTTCCTCCGGTTATTAAAACGGTCGCCATCTACACTACTCTAATTATTGGCAATCTTGATTCACTTTGATAATACTGTCAGTGTCAAATCCATTGGTTTTGGCAATATCCAAAAGTTTGGAATAGATGGTATCCTCCAGAATTTTACTTCTTGAAAGTATCCATAAATATTTTCTTGATGGATCTCCAACCAGGGCGTAATTATATTCTTCATCCAGTGAAATAATGTAATAGTTACCCGCAAAAGGCCAAAAAAAGCTAACCTTCAATCTTCCGGGATAATCAGTATTTGGCACCCAGGCTGTACCTTTAGCTGTATTAACTTTTCCGTGTCTTTTATGGAATATCCTTTATTTAGAACTTCTATTTTTCCGTTCTTTTTAAGCGTGTAGTTAGCAGTTACACATTCCAAGTCCTTTTTCAAAACTGTTAGGAAGCCTTGCTATTTCGTACCATTGTCCTGTATATTTCTCTATATCTACGATTTCAACTGTAGATAGATTTTGTGTTGATTTACAGGACAGAAAGCTCAACATACTTAGTAATATTATTGCCGCTCTATTCATGATCAAAATTAATATCTTAAACTGGTTTAATCTGTTATTTTCAAATATTAGATTTCCACCTATTCAACAAATAAGAAGTCCCGAATAGCTGGCCAATAGGAACAAAATTTTTAATCCTGGGTGTTTACACTCCATATGGGCAAACTTCCATCCCGGGAAAACATCCTTTTGTCGGACAGGTCAACCTTCCCACCGTGGATGGCAGTATTAAAAACCTGGTCAAAAGCCGGCAGGTCAAACTCAAACTGATGGTAGCCGGCAAAATATGTGTGCTCTGATCCGGCCACACGGGTAAAATCAATGTAAGTGGCTCCGGTGGCAAGAGGTTCAATAACCAGATTTCCAAGCATCTTGCCAGCAGTAAGTAGATGGGCACCCCTCAATACCTTATCATTTTTGTTGAAGATCACATACAGATTCTCCTGTATTCCAATCTGTGAAATGACCCCGCCATGCTCCTTCGACCGCACAGCTGCAGAATTCATGATGATGTTATCGAAGATTTTATCATCCATGTACTGGTTATTACCGTTAACGACCAGATGTGTGAGAAAATAATTCCCCAGGCTGTGCAGCATCATACTCAGGTGTTGTCCGGGCTGCATATAAGAGCTCCTGTATTCCTGCAATTGAAGCAAGAGGTTGTAATAGTTTTCACCACACCTTCTTACCCTGGATAGCGACTTATTAAAATTGGAGTTATAAGAGGGCCAGTCGAAAAGAATCATTGAAATATCATATTTGTCAACGATCTGGTTACCCCTTGTAAGTACTGCAGGCATCGACTTGCCATGTCCGTGCACAAATAGCAAAATATCACGTCCATTATCAATGCTTGTCATCCCGGACATAAAATCATCCACCTCTTTTAAAAGCCACTTTTCGCCATCACATGCGGCAATCAAATAGCTCACCTTTCTGAATTCTGACATCTCATTTGAGAAGGCCTCTTCCTCCTGAGCATCAGTATTGTTGAGCCGGTTGCTTACGATCAGGAATTTCTTTGCGCCATCGGGCAATGGAGAATCAGTCACCATAACACGATCCCAATCCATTGGAGTACTGCAGGGTGGAAATTTGCTCTGCTGTCCCTCAATGGGGGCCATGTAAATAAGCACAAACAAAATAACTTTTATGTATAAGCTCATTCTGACACTGGTTTACAATTAATAACTAAGGTACAAATATTTAATTTATTCCGTGTTCATCCAGAATCGGATTGAAGTGCTAAACCAGTTGGTTTCTAGGGATTACCTTATTTACTCATCGCAGGGTAAAAGCTTACACAAACAGGCAGGAATATTGCAAAATATTATTTAATTATAAAATGACCTTTTTATCTTTTTATCAATTTTATATCTTTGCTGAAACATTAAAACATAAAATGATGGAAATTAATAACGAATACAAAAGTTGGAGAGATCGTCAGACATAATTTTTCAACAGCCCGGATCTTTGAAGCAAATCACATTGATTTCTGTTGCGGTGGGAACATCAGCCTGGAAGAAGCTGCTGAAAAAGAAGGAATCGAAACCAGCAATCTATTAGCCGAACTTAAAGCTGCCATGCAAAAGGAAGACCAGGATTCTAATTTTATCGAATCCCTTTCATTAGCAGGATTATGCGACTATATTGTTAAGACACATCACACCTATGTAATGGAAGCCATGCCCTTCCTCCAACAAAAACTTCAAAAATTAGTGGATGTACATGGTGAAAATCATCCTGAGTTGCAGGAGGTGCATGCTTCGTTTATGGAAGCTGCGGCAAATCTGTCAGCACACATGAAAAAGGAAGAACTTATCCTGTTCCCAAATATTCGTCAGATGGAAAAATATCGCATTGAAGGTGGTGTCCGGCCTGACAATATTGGCCTGGCCTCTTCAGCCATCAATCAAATGGAAGCTGAACACCAGGTGGAAGGAGAAAGGTTTATGAAACTGTCAGAAATTACAAAGGGATATGAGGTACCCCCGGATGGATGTAATACCTTTGAGGTTACTTACAAAACCCTGGATGAATTTGAAAAGGATTTACACAGGCATATCCACCTTGAGAACAATGTTCTTTTTCCCAAGGCCATAAAACTAGAAAAAACAATAGTCGATAATTCATAAATACATGCTCACAAAAAGTACAGAATACGCCATCAGAGCATTGATATACGTGCAACTTCAGAACTGGAAAGAATTGCGTCCCGGTGTGGCAGAAATTGCGCAGGAAATTGAGGCTCCCACCGCCTTTACTGCCAAAATTCTGCACCAACTCACCTCCCGGCGGATCCTGGAATCCATGAAAGGCCGTGGAGGTGGATTCTTTTTCACCGACAATAATTCCGATCTGTCCCTTTACCAGGTCATTTTTATAATGGAGGGGGATGGTTTATTTACTCAATGTGGATTTGGCTTAAAAAACTGCAATGATGAAAACCCGTGTCCCATTCATGACAGATACGTAACACTTCGAGCAGAATTGTTAAAGATGGCCCATTCAGAAACTGTGAGCTCTCTGGCCTTAAAAATAAGCCAGGGTCATGCCGTTCTGAACCGGTCAAAATAACAGTGAACTGAATTAAACGATAATATATTATGAGTGAGTTAATAGACAACTCCAGGTTCCGCAAAAAACGCCTGAAAGAATTGATCCTTAAGCTCCATGACGGGGAGTCTCCTGAACAGGTCAGGAAAGAACTGGTCGATACCCTGCAATCGGTACCCTATGGTGAGGTGGTGGAAGTGGAGCAGGAACTTATCAGCGAAGGTTTACCCGAATCGGAAGTGCTGAAACTATGTGACATTCATGGAGAAGTGCTGGAAGGCCACGTGGACCAGTCTGGCTCCAAAGAAATACCCAAAGGTCACCCTGTGGATGTATTCAGAAAGGAAAACCTGGAACTTAAGAAAGTATGTAGAAAAACCAGGGACCTTCTGGATTCACTGCACAAGGTACCTGAAGAAAATTTCCCGAATTTCAGAAATGTACTCCTGGCATGCTTTAACGATCTGATGGATGTGGACAAGCATTACCAACGCAAGGAGTACCTGGTTTTCCCCTACCTGGAAAAAAAAGAAATTACCGGCCCACCGAAGGTAATGTGGGGAAAACATGATGAGATCAGGGAGCAGTTAAAGGGCTGCATTGCCCTTCTGAATGAAGCTGAATTACAGAAAAACGACCTTCTTGAATCACTGGATCTGATCTATTTCCCGGTGGTAAAAGCCCTGGTTGACATGGTGCAGAAAGAAGAGGAGATCCTCTTCCCCATGGCCATGGATATGATCACTGAGGAGGACTGGTGGAACATACATCAAGCAAACCCTGGAATTCGGATTCACCTTATATGACCCACAAATCGAATGGAAACCGGAAGGATTTGAAAACCTGCCCGAAATGGAAACCGGAAAAAAGGGAGACGGGACCATTCAACTGCCCTCCGGTAGTTTTACCGCCAAAGAGATTTTGGCCATATCTAAATACCATCCCCCTGGATATGACCTTTGTTGACAAGGATGATAAAGTAAAGTACTTCACCCAGGGATCGCACAGAATCTTTCCCCGGAGCAGATCGATCATTAACCGGGATGTCCGTCACTGTCACCCCCCCGGAAGCGTCGACATCGTTGAAAAGATACTGGAAGATTTTAAATCCGGGAAGGCCTCACATGCTCCCTTCTGGATTCAGATGAAGGGCAAGTTTATTCTTATTGAATATTACGCACTGAGGGACGAGAACGGAGAATATCTTGGTACGCTGGAGGTATCACAGGACCTTACCGGGGCCCGGTCCCTTGAAGGGGAACAACGTATCCTGTCCTACGGAAAAGAAAAAGAGGTATAATATGGAATCCTTAATTATAACACCAAAAACAAAGATTCATGATTTGCTGGAAGCCTACCCCGAGCTCGAGGAAAAGCTTATACTCGCCGCTCCCCAGTTTAAGAAACTGAAAAATCCCCTGTTGAGAAAAACCATTGCCCGTGTAACCACACTGAGTCAGGCCGCCATTATAGGTGGTTTAAAGGTGGAGGAACTGGTAAATACGCTTCGCGAGGCAGCCGGACAACAAATACAGGAGCATTTCAGCGGGGAAGGGGCCAGCTACAATTTCGAAACTCCGGAATGGTTTTCCGCGAGCGCTGTGGGTGGTTCAATTGATATCAGTGATATGCTGAACGCCGGAGAACAGCCGGTTCACGAAGTGTTGTCCGCGCTAAAAAAGCTGAAGGAAGGAGAGATCCTGGAAATCCATGCTCCTTTCATCCCCGCACCGCTCCTTGACAAGGCCATCGGGCTTGAATACCAGCACTGGATCAATGAAGTGGCCGAAGACGAATTCTATGTATATTTTCTAAGATAGCCAGGCGGATGTCGGATTTTACCACCAACAGGGATCACCGGCTTACAAAGCTCCTGGAATTATCCGATCTCATCCTGAGGACCGGAAATGCAAGGGATTTCATCCGGGATAACAAAAAATTCATCAGCACGGTAAGCCCCACAGACTTCATCTATCTATTTGATGAACTGATTGGCCAGGGCCATCCCATTATAACCCTGAAAGCTCTGTCCAACAAGGTCCTGAATATATTTCATCAGACCATAGCCAATTTCGATCGTATTCAGCCTGAACCCGATTCCTTCCTTGGTAACATGGCACGAAATAATCAGGAAATGAAACAGATCCTGGACAGCATTCGTCCTGTTTACAAATCATATTTGAAACAAACGGATGATGAGGAGATCAAAAAGCAACTGATCCAGTCCTTCGAGAGGCTTGAAGAATTTTCCGCGTATTATGTAATCAAAGAGAATGTCCTGTTCCCAGCCATAGAAAACAGTCTGGCCGAACACAGATGTATCAGGATCATGTGGTCCTTCCACGACGACATCCGAAAAAACATCAAAGAAGTGGTGGAACAATTAAGGGGCCGGATAAAAGATACAAATGTATTCAACCGGAACATCGGTGACATTTTTTTTAATATGCTAAGCATCAAATTCCGGGAGGAGCATATCCTGTTTCCCTATCTTCTTTCTGCCCTGACTGGTGAAGAAATGGCTTACCTGAACCAGCAGGCAGCCGAACTTGGATATCCCTTCTTCCAACCTGGCGGAACCGGGGGCACTGTCTTAGAATCATCGGCTAACCCGGAACTGGTAAATTTGCTTACAGGGGCACTTTCTCCGGAACAAATTTTATTGATATTAAACCACCTGCCTCTGGATCTCACCTACGTGGATGAACACGATAAGGTTCGCTTCTTCTCAACGCCGGAACACAGAATTTTCCCCAGAACCAAAGCGATTATTGGCCGGGATGTCCACAACTGTCATCCACCGGAAAGCATTCATGTGGTTGAAAAAATCATTCAATCCTTCAGAAATGGAGAAAAGAATAAAGCAAGCTTCTGGATTAAAATGAAGGATCAATATGTCCATATACAATATTTCGCCCTCCGGAATGAATCAGGGAGCTACAGGGGGGTCCTTGAGCTTACCCAGGAAATATCCGACATTAAAAAGCTCGAGGGAGAAAGAAGACTGCTTGATTGGTAATGTTTACTTCTTCCAAATCAGGCAAATACGAAAATTAATTAAAAACCCTTGTCCCGAAAATAAACTTTTCTTTCCACCAGGGATCGTTTAGTGAAGTGATGGTGACTCCATTTGAAGTCGAAGTATGGATAAATTTATTATTGCCGATATAAATACCCGAATGCGTGATTAACCTGTTTGTTTTATATGTTCTGATAAAAAAGACCAGATCCCCTTTTATAAGTTCATCCATTCCGGCTTATTATTTTTCCATACCTGGCCTGTTCTTCCGAGTTATGGGGCAGCTGAATGTTGTAATTAGCAAAAACCGTAAGCAATAATCCGGAGCAATCCATGCATTTCATAGTTGTTCCACCCATACAATGGGGTACACCAAGGTATTTTTGAGCGGTTTTAATGATTTCATCAGCGTTTGTATTGTGCGTATTGATCACCTTTTCATAACCTGCGTCCATGAAATCTTTGAGCTTATTCTTTTCAGTTTGGCTTTCAATATTCAGAAACGAAGGTTCAGGATAAAGTTGTTTGGAACAAAATGTAGTAAGTAATTGACATACAGACAATTAAAATAATAATTCTGTTTTTGGCTTTAAAAAATACTTTCATAACTACAATCACTGCTATATAACGTAGCACGTACTGGTATTATTCTCTCAGCCTAATAAGTTGATTAGTAGCGACCCCCTGATTATAGATTTCTTATTTGGCTTTCCAAAGATTTACACTGATTTGTAGAAATACGGGCGAAAAAAACAACAATCCCCTTTCTTTGGTTTGAGCAAAGAAGATGGTAGATATCAACTGTTCAATTTGCACAGTTCGTCTCAACTAGTTGATCAAGGAGGGAGCAAAGTACTTCTTCTGAAATTTCAATGCAACATTAACCAAAAGTATCAGTACAGGAACTTCAACAAGCGGACCGATTACTGCTGCAAAGGCTTCTCCCGAATTGATCCCGAAAACTGCTACAGCCACTGCAATTGCCAGTTCAAAATTGTTGCTGGCTGAAGTAAAGGCAATGGTAGTGGTCTTGGGATAATCTGCCCCGATTCGTTTCCCCATAAAGAAGGAAATAAAGAACATGACCACAAAATAGATGATCAAGGGGATGGCGATCCTCACCACATCCAAAGGTATTTTTACAATATATTCACCCTTCAGGGAGAACATAACAATAATGGTGAAGAGCAATGCGATCAGAGTCAGGGGATTAATCTTGGGAATAAATTTACTGTGATACCATTCTTTATTCTTAACCCTTATTAGAATGTATCTGGTCAGAAATCCCGCAATAAAGGGAATCCCCAGATAAATGAAGACACTTATAGCAATCTCGCCAATGGTGATATCCACTTCGAAGGATTCCAGTCCGAACCATTTTGGCAATAGGGTAATAAAAACATAGGCATACAGGGAAAAGAAAAGTACCTGAAAAATTGAGTTGAATGCCACTAAACCTGCAGCATATTCATTATCTCCTTTAGCAAGGTCATTCCAGACAATCACCATTGCAATGCATCTTGCCAGCCCGATCAGGATCAATCCTGCCATATAATGTGGATAGTCCCGCAGAAAAACGATGGCTAATACAAACATCAATACCGGACCAATGATCCAGTTCTGTACTAATGATAGTACCAACACTTTGCGGTTACGAAAGACATCCTTCAGTTCTTCATATCTCACCTTGGCAAGGGGTGGGTACATCATTACAATCAATCCGATGGCTATGGGGATATTTGTTGTTCCCCTGCTCATGCCATTCCAAAATCCTGCAATCTGTGGAAAGAAATGTCCCGAAAGGACTCCGATCAGCATGGCTGTAAAAATCCAGATGGTAAGATACCTGTCCAGGAAAGAGAGTCTTTTTCTTTTTGAAGCCATTAGTTCTGCAATTTTTCCTTATAAAATGAATAAAACTCCTCTTTAATTTCGTCCCTGATCCTTCTAAATTCATGAAGTATCTCCTCCGCCGATCCTGTGGCTTTTGCAGGATCTTCAAACCCAATATGCATGCGCTTTATCACATCTCCTATAAACACCGGACAGTTCTCTTTTGCATCACCACATACCGTAATAACATAATCAAAGGGCTCCTTCAGGAATTCATCTACCATCTTAGGCTTGTGCGAACTTAGATCAATCCCTTCTTCTGCCATCACAAGGATCGCTTTCGGATGGACCGCATCAGCAGGGGACGTTCCGGCACTATAAACATTTAGATTATTATCAAATGATTTCAGGAATCCTTCTGCCATCTGGCTACGACAACTATTTCCTGTACATAAGATTAGTATTTTCATATTTTGAGTTTTAACAATTCAAATTATCCGGCACTTCCAACTGTGCAAACAGGTCCGACGAAATACTTTTGAAGTGATTTAATCCGTCAAGTTTCAGACAGTATTTGGTATTGTTCCCTTCGATATGCCCCTGGATCAGTCCTGCTTTCTTCAATTCAGCAAGGTGTTGGTTTACTGTTGACCTGCTCAGGGGGAGTTCTTCTGAAATGTCCCCGGTAATGCACGTCTTTGTTTCAGCCAGATATTTTAAAATGGCTATTCGTGCCGGGTGTGCCAGGGCTTTAAAAAGTTCAGCACAGTGCTGTATTTCAGGTTCAAACAATTCTGTTTTCGACTTTACCATGATTTTTCGTGTTTTTAATGACGTAAATATACGTCACAAATATTCATGACGTATATATACAATGTGAAATCTTTGTTAATTTTTCCATGATTTATGTTTGTTTATAGTCTGAACTGATAATTATATATCAGCCTTCTTTTATCTGGCAAGGTCGAAGCGATCCAGGTTCATCACCTTGGTCCATGCCGCAACAAAGTCCTGCACAAATTTTTCCTGAGAGTCTTCGCTTCCATATACTTCAGCAAGTGCCCGGAGTTCTGAATTCGAACCGAAAATGAGGTCGACACGGGTGCCGGTCCACTTGAGTTCACCGGTCGCACGATCATGACCCTCAAACAATTCTTCGCTCTCCGAAGTCGCTTTCCAGGTTGTACCCAAATCGAGCAGATTCAGAAAGAAATCGTTGGTAAGTACCTCTGGACGATCGGTGAAAACACCATGCTTGGACTGATCAAAGTTTGTATTCAGGACACGCATGCCACCAAGGAGAACCGTCATCTCAGGTGCGCTCAGGGTTAAGGAGCTGCGCCCGGTCAACCAGCATTTCCTCTGCACTTGCTAGCGTATCTTGGCTCTTCTTGTAGTTGCGGAAACCGTCTGCAATGGGTTCCAGAACAGCAAATGATACACATCGGTTTGCTCTTGCGAGAGCATCGGTTCGTCCCGGAGTAAATGGCACTTTCACATCATGACCGGCATTCTTTGCTGCCTGCTCAACACCTGCACATCCACCCAAAACGATCAGATCGGCCAGTGAAACCATCTTGCCGCCTGACTGAGCATTGTTGAACTCTTTTTGGATTCCTTCAAGGGTCTTCAGCACTTTCGCCAGTTGAACCGGGTTGTTGACTTCCCAATCCTTCTGGGGAGCAAGACGAATGCGTGCACCGTTCGCACCACCACGCATATCAGAACCACGGAAATGTGGATGCTGAAGCCCAGGCAGTGGATACCAGCTGAGACACAGACAGTCCTGAAGCAAGGATTTTATCCTTCAAGTGCTGCAATATCCTGATCATTGATCAGTTCATGGGTAACAGGCGGGACAGGATCCTGCCAGATCAGCTCTTCCTCAGGTACTTCCGGACCAAGATAGCGTGTACGTGGACCCATATCGCGATGTGTCAATTTGAACCAGGCACGTGCAAATGCATCTGCAAACTCATCCGGATTCTCATAGAAAGCGCCTGGAGATCGGTTCATAGATCAGGATCCATCCTCAGGGCAAGATCCGTTGTAAGCATAATGGGTGCATGCCGTTTCGATGGATCGTGTGCATCAGGCACAGCATCCGCAGCTGCCGGATCGGTTGGAATCCATTGCCAGGCACCTGCAGGGCTCTTCACCAGGTCCCAGTCGTAGCCGAACAGGGTTTCGAAGAAGCTATTGTCCCACTTGGTCGGAGTTGGTGTCCATGCACCTTCCAGGCCGCTGGTGATCGTGTCACCGCCCTTGCCGCTGCCGAAGCTGCTCTTCCAGCCGAGGCCCTGCTCCTCAATGGGTGCAGCTTCAGGTTCCGGACCAACATGGGCCGCATCACCTGCACCATGTGTTTTGCCGAAGGTGTGTCCACCGGCAATCAACGCGACGGTTTCTTCGTCATTCATCGCCATGCGGGCAAAGGTCTCGCGAATGTCTTTGCCTGCAGCAAGCGCACTTGGTTCACCGTTCGGACCTTCCGGATTCACATAGATCAGACCCATCTGAACAGCGCCAAGGGGATTTTCTAGTTCCCGGTCACCGGAGTAACGCTTATCTCCAAGCCATTCACCTTCAGAACCCCAGTAGATATCCTGCTCAGGCTCCCAGATATCTTCACGTCCGCCACCGAAACCAAAGGTCTTAAAGCCCATCGACTCCAGGGCGCAGTTTCCGGCGAGGATCATCAGGTCGGCCCAGGAAATTTTCTTGCCGTATTTCTTTTTGACCGGCCAGAGCAGCAAACGTGCCTTGTCCAGGTTCACATTGTCAGGCCAGCTGTTGAGCGGTGCAAAACGCTGGTTCCCGGTACCCCCGCCACCACGGCCATCAGAGATGCGGTAAGTACCTGCACTGTGCCATGCCATCCGGATGAAGAGCGGCCCATAGTGACCGTAGTCGGCCGGCCACCAGTCCTGGGATGTGGTCATCAGATCGAAGATGTCTTTCTTCACTGCATCCAGGTCGAGGGTCTTGAACTCCTCAGCATAGTTGAAATTCCTCATCCATCGGATTGGACACGGGAAGAGTGCTGGCGAAGAATGTTCAAATTCAATTGATTTGGCCACCAGTCACGGTTTGAGGTACCTTGATGTTTTCTGTGTTCCATTTTATTTTATTTGTATTACATGTTTGTATGATTCAGATTTATTTTTTTCTCTTCTTGATTTTAAGGAATTTTCCGTTTATCTGAAGCTTTATTTCCTCTATCTTCGAAATTCTCAATTCCATTTTTTTTAAAAAAGTCTGTCAGCAGCTGATCAAGATCCTCATTCATATAATCTTTTATCTCCTCGGATTCAGAGCAGTATAAATGATGATGATTCTCCAGAATCCCATCATATCTCATAATATCCTTTTCTGTTTTCACCCTTTTGATAAGCTGGTTCTCAATTAAAACATCGAGTACTTTATATATGGTTCCCGATGCAATACCCGGATGAGTATCCTTAATATAATCCATGATCATTTCAGCAGTCGGATGATTATTCAGCGTGTATATTGCCTCCAGGATGGCAATTCTCTGTGGGGTGACTTTCAGGCCTTTTTCAACCAGTTTATCCTTGATCTGACCAATACTAATTGCCATGTTGAATTGATTTCCAATGAGATTTATTCTCTTTTACTGATAAACAAATTTAAGCTATAGGTACAAGAATTACAATTAGAGCTGAATGAAAATTTATACGGGTTTCCATGGATTTGGAAAACAATAGCTTACACAACAAATCCAAGCAGGAATTGCTGGCTTTTTTATTATATGCCATTTTCCCTATCTTTATATTTTGGTATGAAAACCTGGTGCAGACATATGGCGGTTTATATGATAGGGTTCCTCCTGTTCCCTATGGTGTATCAACCCATACATCAGGGTCACCATCATGACCAGGTGCAAATTCTGCACAGCTGTGAGAAACATAACGATCAGCAGCAGCCTGATCATGCTGCTGAATCAGCTCACATATACCACAGCCCGGAACCCTGTCCGATCTGTGATTATGAATTTCTGATCCAGGATCTTCCCTCTTCGGCAGAGCTGGCCCTTGCCACCATGCCCAGCTGTGAGCAGATAACACTTACCTTCTCGGGAGAAGTATATAAATCTGCTTATTCTCAGAAAAGTCCGCGCGCACCACCCATTGCCTGATCCGGGCATCCCAAAGATCCGATCAGTATTCATCCTTTTTCTTTAATATTTTAATGAAGTACGTGCTGTTTTTGTGGGCGGGCATTTTATGCTGCCTGCCACCTTCATTCGGCCAGAAACCCTATAGCATCACCGGCATTGTATCCGATGAAGCAGGGCTTCCATTGCCCGGTGCGTCCATTGTGGTCAGTCCGGGTAATACTGGAATAATCAGTGCTGAAGACGGCAGGTACTTCATAGCCGGTCTTCAACCCGGAACCTGTGTGCTGCTCGTTTCATACATGGGATATGAAAAGTATATTGACACCCTGTATCTGAAAGGAAACCTGGTCAGGCACATCCGGATGAAGCCTTCTGTTCAAAACCTGCAGGAGGTCGTGATTGAAGGGGATTTAACAAAGATCAGGAATCGAGAGGAAACCTTAAGCCTGGAAGTGGTAAATGATGAGTTCCTGAAACAGAACCAGGGTGGAAGCCTGATGAAATCCCTGGACAGGTTGCCCGGGGTGAATGCCTTCGGTATTGGTGCAGGTCAATCCAAACCGGTTATCCGGGGATTGAGTTTTAATCGTGTTGTTGTTGTTGAAAATGGGATCAAGCATGAAGGGCAGCAATGGGGAAGTGATCACGGACTGGAAGTGGATCAATATGCCATCGACCAGGTTGAGGTTATCAAAGGCCCATCATCAATGATGTACGGTTCTGATGCGATCGGCGGAGTAATCAAGCTGAATCAAACCGGAGTGCCGGAAGCAAATACCTGGGGAGGAACGGTGGATCTGAGCGCCAGGACGAATAATAATCTTCTGGGTGGATCCCTGGGGCTTTATGCAAGGGCAGATAAGCTTTATGTCCGTTTGCGGGCCACCTATTTAGATTACGGCGATTACAAAGTACCTGTCGATAGTGTGGATATTTATTCCTACAGGGCCCCGTTATATGAAAATCACCTCAGGAATACTGCTGGAAAAGAGGGAGCATTGCACCTGGAAATTGCCTACCTGAAAAATGGTTTTTCAAATCGACTTTTTGTCAGCCAGCTGCAAAACAAGAACGGTTTCTTTGCCAATGCCCATGGTCAGGAACCTCGCATGGTGGATACGGATCTGCACGATCAGTCGTCTCGCGATATCCAATATCCTTATCATTGGGTGAGTCACTGGAAGCTTATTAACCAATCTGTCTGGAGAAAAGAACGTCACACGCTTGAGGCAGAATTTGGATTTCAGAGGAACTTCATGCAGGAATGGAGCGAGTATGTCAGTCATGGCTACATGCCACCCGTCTTCCCCGATACGCTTTCCTTTCCATCGGACCTGGAGCGTCAATTCGAAAAGTTTACCTATTCAGGGAATATCCGTTCTACATTACTTATGGGAGAGGACTTGAAGATCATCTCGGGTATCCAGGCCGAATATCAGGACAACCGGATCGATGGAAGAGGATTTATTATCCCGGCCTTTGAGCAGTTTAGCGCGGGAGCCTTCCTGATCCTGAAAAAGAAGATCGCAGCCCACAGCCTGATCAGTGCAGGCTTGAGATACGATTTTGGCCATATTGCCATTAAAGAATACCAGGATTGGTTCCCCAGTCCCGACTATCCTGATGGAGATACGACCTGGGTCTACGTGGAAAGAGCCGGACAAACAGAGCGCTCATTTTCAAACCTGAGTTGGTCTTTTGGTTACAACCTGAATCTTGAACATTTCAGCTTCAAGGCCAATGCCGGTAAGAGCTTCCGTATGCCAATTGCAAAAGAACTGGGGGCCAACGGAGTGAACTATCATCATTTCAGCTATGAACTTGGTGATCCCGGCCTTACACCCGAAAGCGCTTACCAGCTCGATGCGGGAATGGAATGGCACTCGCAGCGTTTTGCTGTTGGCTTCAGTCCTTTCCTCAGCTATTTTGCCAACTATATTTATCTCAACCCCAGCTATAAACACGACAGGCTATATGGGAACGGAAACCAGGTGTTCTACTATACCCAGAGCAAGGTGTTGCGCTACGGGGGTGAAATACATGCACATTATCTCTTGCTGAAGTCCTTAAAACTGGGACTGATCGGGGAGTACATCTATTCCCGGCAACTTTCAGGTGAAAAAGAAGGATTTACCCTGCCCTTTTCTCCTCCTGCCTCACTCCTGTTGCATCTGAAATATAACAGGGATCAGATCTGGAAGCTGGTGCAACCCTATTTCTCGATGGACCTGCGACTGGTGGCAATGCAGAACCTGATTGTTCCTCCTGAATCACCCACCCCGGGATATCAGCTTATAAACCTCGGCATGGGTGGCAGAATCCCTTTCAAGAACCACTATGTGTCTGTCAGCTTCCAGGTACAAAATCTGCTGAACAGCATTTACTTAGACCACACCAGCTATTACAGGCTGATCAACGTGCCTGAAGCAGGCAGGAATTTTATCGTGAACATTACAATACCATTTTCCAATGAGTTGAATAGAAAAAACAAGAAACAATAAATCATTTAAACATTACAGATATGAAAATAAGAACAATCATTGCCGTAGTTATCCTTGCCACCATGGCAGCTTCCTGCGAAAAGGCAGGAGCTAAGCCGGAAATAGACTTCCACGAACTGGGTTATGAGAACAGCAAAACAGCAGTGGCAGGAGATGAATTACACATGGATGCAGAGGTCCTTGCAGAGAACAAGATCGACCGTATCGAGGTCACATTACATCCTGAGGGGGACCATAAGAAGTCCGCAAAGATCCTTCTCATTGATGAGGAATGGGAATTCGATTCGGTCTACACTGAATTCTCTGGCCTCAGGAATACCGAATTCCACAAACATATTGAGGTTCCCACATATGCGGAAACAGGAGACTATCACTTTCATTTTTCGGTGACGGATATGGAGGGATACCAGACAGTCTTTGAAGAGGAGGTTGAGATCCTGGCACCTGAAACGAAATAACAAAAGCCTGCTAAAATGAGAATCCTAAATATTGCTATCAGCTTTCTTCTTTTTACTGCAGCATGCAATCCGGTGGAAATCGACGACCAGAAACCTGTCGTCGATCTTTCACTAGAAGACGCTTTCCCGGTGAGCTGCGACACACTTTATCTGGGTGAAACCTTTACATGGAAGGTCCGATTCACAGATAATGTGGAACTGGGATCTTACAGCCTTGAGATACACCACAACTTCGACCATCATGCACACAGCACCGAACTGGCAAGCTGTATACTGGATCCCCTAAAAGAACCTGTGAATCCCTTCCATGCTATTATGGATTTTGATATCCCCAGCGGATCCAAGGAATATACCGTAAATGAAAGCATCCCTATTCCGCTTTCAGATGCCAACGGTGAGTTCGATCCCGGGGATTATCATTTTTTCATCAGTCTCACAGACAGGGAAGGATGGTCGGTGCAAAAAGGATTAAATATTAAAATACTAAGAAAGCCGATGACTGCGAATCCATAAATATTCATTGAGATTATTTATCGTTTATTTGTTCTTTCACCCATAGCCTGACACCAAATAAGATCGGTGCAAGTATTATTATGATTGTTATGGATAGGAACAAAATTGTATTCATTTCAAATAATCCTG
>CAVQUO010000020.1:0-12427 GCA_963716765.1 uncultured Bacteroidota bacterium
CGATTCACTCATGCCGAATGTTGCACCTGCCATGGAAAAAAAGATCATGATTACAGGAACTACAATCATTCTACCCTGATATTCCACCCTTTCATACTGACCAGCCTGAACAACCCATGTAAGTCCTATCAAGGCCACCATAAAAGTTATTCCAATAATTACAGCTCAAATTTTGATCATTACAAATAGATTTAATCCTTTGGGAATATAAAGCAGATGGGAGCCGGATACATAGATTCCAATGAATACCTGAAGTGCATTACACGATTCCACATATAAATAAGAAGTGCAACATTCGGATAAAAAAATGCAAAAAAAGACTTTGCGGGTAAAAAATATGTGTAAGTTTCGGAAATTTTTAAAACCCTAATTACAAAATACGAAGAGATGAAAATAGTAGTAAAAAGAAGCCTGCTTCTTGCAATGGTTGCTTTTGTGGCCATTTCATTAAGTGCACAGTCCAAAAAGGATATCGGCCTGCAGTTGTGGTCGGTTAAAGAAGATATGGGTAAAGATGCAGCAGCAACCGTTGCTGCAGTGGGCGAGATGGGATATACCTTTGTGGAGGCGGCCAGTTACAGCGATGGAAAATTCTATGGGATGGACCCGGTGGAATTCAAAGAATTAGCGAATAAAAACGGGTTGAACTTCCTGTCCTCCCACA
This sequence comes from uncultured Bacteroidota bacterium, assembly GCA_963716765.1. GTDB lineage: Bacteria > Bacteroidota > Bacteroidia > Bacteroidales. The sequence continues at coordinate 665 of CAVQUO010000020.1, forward strand.
CCGGACATCCTCTTCCCGATGCAAATACCTGGGACGAGACCATGAAATGGTGGGATGTGTGTATTGATGCCCACAATGCCGCTGGTGTAAAATATATTGTTCAGCCCTCCATGGATGGGAAAGGCTATGGATCCCTTGAAGACCTGAAACGTTATTGCGACTATTTTAATGCCGTTGGGGAAAAGTGTAATGCCAAAGGTATTCGTTTTGGCTACCACAACCACGACAAGGAATTTGGAGAGGTGGATGGCGTTGTCCGCTACGATTACATGCTTCAGAATACCGATCCCAAGAAGGTGATGTTTCAACTGGATCTCTACTGGATTATGGTGGGTGGCAAGAATGCGGTAGATTACTTCACAAAGTATCCCGGACGCTTCGAGATTTGGCATATCAAGGATAAAAAGGAAGTTGGAGCCAGTGGTGTAATGGACTTTGAGCCTATTTTTGCAGCAAAAAAGAAGGCGGGCATGAAGCACATCATCGTGGAAGTGGAAGATTACAGTTACACTCCTCTGGAGAGTGTACAGAAGAGCCTTGAGTACCTTGAGAATGCAAAATTTGTAAAATAAAAGAAATAAATGTCGATCAAATATATCATGCAATTGGCATATTTATTAAATTGATATTCCATTATTCATTGTATGGGAACAAATAAGTTAAGAGTTATAAAGGATTTCGAAAAGGTAGGTCAGGAGATTCAGGAGCAAATCAAGCTGGTTTATCCCGAAGGCTTCAGTCAGCATCTGATTGAATATAGGAACAAGGATAATGAAACCGTATATGCCCTGCCCTTTGAAACAGATGATAAGATTTATATGATCCGGATGTCCTATAAAAGGGCCATCCAGATCATTGAGGATGATTCAGATTATGACGATGATGGCATCCTGAAGGATGAAGTCAAGGAGAAGTACGCCGACGAACATGCTGATATAGAGTACCTGTCGGAAAACGACAACTACGACGAGGATTATTAAGAATGATCTGCCTTTCATTCAATGGGGATGATCTGGCAAATGGAAATTGCTCCAGCCTGGCTCAAAACTCCCGTTTTCAAAGCCCGTCTGCATTGCTGGTAGCATGATTTAGCATACATCCTATGGACAGACGGATTCAGACTCTTATCACCCTCTTCTTCAGCAGCATAAAGGGCAGACCTGAAATTAGGAACAGTGCTACCATATTTAATAAAATAAACATTCTCTTGCAAAAACGGCTTAGGAAGTCAAATATTACGCCACATCTGCTACCAGATATCATTCAAATACGTATTTTAGCGACGCTAACTTTCTCGTGATAATCAAATTTATGACACAATAATCCACTGTGGCCTTAGGCCTTTGTATGGGTGGCTGTGAAAGCGGGCCATACTTTCACCCACCTCAACATTCATTTTTGATCACTAACACTATAGAGTGAATACCTATGAAAATTGTTATTGTAATTGATGCCTGGAATAAAGGAAACGGGGGCGTTGTAGTCACTCATACCCTGGTAAAAGAGTTGCAGGACAGGGGACATGAGATTTCCCTGGTTACAACTGCCGGCGAGGCTGCTTCAAAGTTTAATGGGAAGGTGACTGAAGTGGCAGGTATGTATCTGCCCGGTATCAGGGAATCCCTGGAAAGCATGGGCTTCAAGTTTGGGGTGGGTATGGGCCAGAAAAGAAGTACCGGAAAGCATTTAAAGGAGCAGATCTGATACACATTGTATTTCCCTTTTTTATGTCCCGAAATGCTGCCAATGTTGCAAAAAGAATGAAAATCCCGGTGATGGGAGCCGCTCATATTCAATCCCAGAATCTGACCGGTGCCATGGGAAAAGACAATCATACCCTGGACTATTTATTCAACACCTGGTTCAACTTTCAGTTATTCAACAGGGTACCTGCCATACATTGCCCCTCACAGCATGCTGCTGATCTTTTAAAATCCAAAGGATGCAAAGCACACCTCAGGGTTGTCTCCAATGGGATTCCCAGGGAGTTTGTTCCCATGGAAAATGCCCGGCGGCCTGATTTCTTTGGGGACAAATTTGTGATTCTGAACATCGGACGCCATGCCATGGAAAAAAGACAGGAGTCCATCATTGATGCGGTCCTTCAGTCAAAATATAAAGAGCAGATTCTCTTACTCATCTGCGGCAGGGGTGAGGATACAAAAAAACTTATAGAGAGAGGCAAGGAGCTGCCTGTGGAACCCCTCATAAAATATATCTCGGAGGAGGAAAAGCACCTCTTCTATAATACCTGCGATTTATATGTTCACGCCTCCGGAGTGGAACTGGAAAGTCGCACCTGCCTGGAAGCAGTGGGTTCTGGAACACCCTGTCTCATTGAAGACGCCCACACAGCGCCTCTTCCCAGTTTGCCCTGGATGACCGTTTTCTTTTCACGATCCAATGGCAAGGAATGAAATGACCAAAAAGATTGATTACTGGTATGAACACAGGGCCGAGCTTCCCGGACTGAAGGGGGCCGTACTAAAAAGTGCAGAAAAATACAGAATCGATAAGTCCAGTCGACGCAATGGAAGTCTTGTACATGATGTATTTCAAAAACAAAAATATATGAAAATAGTCTTGGTGATCGACAGCTGGAATAAGGGAAATGGCTGCATTGTAGTCACTCACACACTTGCAAAGGAGCTGCAGGAAAGAGGACATGAAGTATCCCTGGTAACAACCGCCGGAGAGGAAGCTTCTAATTTTAACGGTACCGTAAGTACGGTGCCGGGTTTTTATATGCCGGGAGTAAAGGAGGCCATGAAAAACATGAACTTCCTTTTTGGCGTGGGGAAAAAGAAGGTTTACCGAAAAGCATTTAAAGGAGCCGATGTGGTTGAAATTACTCTTCCCCTATTTTATGGCCAGGAACGCTGTGAGGGTAGCCAGGGAGATGAATATCCCTGTCATGGGAGCCTGTCACATCCAGTCCCAGAACATGACCGGGGCCATGGGCAAGGACAACAAAAGCATGGATAAATTCTTTAACAGCTGGTTTAACTATGAGCTGTTCAACCGGGTGGATGCCATCCACTGTCCCTCGGAATTTGCTGCTGATCTTATTAAATCCAAGGGAAGTAATGCTCATTTCAGGGTGATCTCCAATGGGATCCCCAGGGAATTTGTCCCCATGGAAAGTCAGAAACGACCTGATTTTTTCGGCGATCATTTTGTTTTAATGAACGTGGGACGCCATGCCATGGAGAAGAAGCAGGAGACGCTCATTGATGCCCTTCTCAAATCAAAATACAAAGAGAAGATAAAACTGCTGCTTTGCGGAAAAGGTGAAACCACGGCCCGGCTCATTGAAAGAGGAAAAGAGCTTCCCGTGGAACCCATGATCCGATTCATTTCCGAGGAAGAAAAGTTGCTATTTCTGAATACAGCAGATTTATACATTCATTCATCGGGCATCGAACTGGAAAGCCGCTCCTGTCTTGAGGCCATTGGATGCGGATTACCCTGTCTCATCGAAGATTCTCCCAACAGCGCAGCTTCCCAGTTTGCCCTGGACGATCGTTTTCTTTTTAAAAGTGGGAATATTGAAGAAATGACTGCCCGGATCGATTTTTGGTATGAGAACAGGGTCGAGCTTGCCAGGCTGAAGAAACCCACCCTGGAGTGTGCAGAAAAATATCGGATAGGTCAATCCATCGATGCAAAAGAGCAGCTGTATAAGGATGTGATTAAATCACATTTTCAACCCAATGGCATCCTTCCAAAGGGGGAGAAGATTGGTCCTCTTTTGATGAAGATATGATCATTCCAAGAGCTTGATATGGCAAAAAACATTGAGAGACCCGAGATTCCGGCAGAAGAGATCATAGAGGTTAAGAACTCAAAACCCATCGATTTCCAAAAGCCCTATCGCTTCATTTATACCCAGTGGTGGTTTCTTTTATTGTCGGTTCCCTTTACCGCTCTTGTGGCATTTTTGCTATGGCTTGCTTCCGTTTTCTACTATGGTTTAAAGGTGGTTGGACGAAAAAAGGTCAGGAAGCTGATGCGCAAAAAAGGCTGTATTGTAATGAGCAATCACTGTCACTACCTGGATACAGCCTATGCCAGTGTAATATTGTGGCCCAGGCGATTGTATATTTCGGTGGTTCAACGGAATTTTGAGGTCCCCATCGCACGAACTGCGCTCTGGCTGGTCAATTGTTTTCCCATTCCTGCTTCACCGTCCGGCCTGAAAATGATTACCTCCTCGGTGGGAAGTGTACTGAAGAGGAAAAAGCACGTATTGTTTATGCCCGAGGGCAATTTAGTATATTTAAGCCAGAAGATTTATCGTTTCAGACTGGGAGGTTTTCAGCAGGCCTGCTATCATCAGGCACCGCTGATCCCCATTGTTTATGTACTGAAACGACGCAGAATATTCGGGAAAGAGATGTCGAAGCACTGGGTAAAAATGATCTGTGTTTTTGGGGATCCTTTAATGCCACCTCCCCTGACGGATAATCATGAGTTACCCAAGGAGGAGCTTCAAAAGATGGCCGATCATGTGGCTAACTGGATGGAAACGACCATCCTTAGCTATCAGGAAAGGTTTAAAAGAGCTTAAACAGGAAGAAGAATGGAATTTGCGAATCGTGTTCTGAAATATAGAATAACTGTTTTTGCCGCAATCATTGCCTTATTAATTCTCTCTGTCCCGGGCTTTCTGAAAATGGATGTTACGGTTGAAATCGCCGACTACTTCATTGAAGGAGACGAGGCCATAGAACACCAGGAACGTTTTGAGGAAATTTTTGGTAAGACCAATTTTATTGGTGTTCTCTTTGAAAGTGAAGATGTATTCTCCAAAGCTTCGCTGGAAAAGCTCAATGAAATAGGAGACAGCATAAAAGCCCATATTCCCTACGTTGAAAGTATTTATTCCATAGCGAATCTTACCTACAGGGAGCTGGGCCGGGATGGCTATAAATTTGACCGGGAAGGATTGCTGGTCTCAAACCTGTCGGACCAGGAAAACATTAGCTCAGGCATCGTAAATGACCCTTCCCTTTCAGGCTTGCTTTTTTCCGAAAGCAGAAAAGAGGCCTGGATCATGGTTCCCTTAAGTTTTGATGGAGTGGAGGAGATTCCCAATGAGTTTGAATTGGGCGACTTGGTTTATTCTACCATTTCAGTCATCAAGTGCGACAGGGAGATGAGCATCACAGCAGTGGGGTCCTCGGTCTACGCCTTTCGTAAGAAAGCCGAAATGTTGAATGATCTGAGCAAGATCATGATACTTGGAGCAGTGATCGCCCTGATTCTTTGCATCATCATCTTCCGGCGCTGGCAGGCAATTTTAGCCACCCTATCCCTGATCTCCCTTGCCCCGGCCATGGTTTTTGGGGCATTGGGATGGCTGGGTCTGTCGGCCGATTCAGCCTTTATATCGGTCCCCATCCTGCTTACCATGGGAGTCAGTATTGGGAATGTGGTCCACATCAATCACTTTTTCAAATTAAACTTCGATAAAACAGGCCATAGAAAATTCTCTGCAGTATACGCCATAGGGCGTACCTCGAGGCCCATATTGTTTACCGCAATTACCACCATAAGCGCTTTACTCTCCTTCGTTTTTGTTCAGGTAAAACCCATCATATGGGTGGGCCTGGTCTCGGCCGCTTCCATCTTTGTGGTATATATCCTTTCCATGCTGTTTGTCCCCATTGTTCTTTCCTGGGGCAAAGACGGAAAGCCAGTTCCGAAAAAAGATGATAAAAAGCTCGGTTTTGATCTATTCTTTGACATCATTTCAAAATACAATATCAGGTATCAGACCCTGCTTGTGGTCATTTTTGCCGGAATTACCATTGCCGGATTATATGGTACTTCGAAGGTGAAAATTGACTTTAATGCCGAAAAAATGATGGGTACCAAACTTGATCATATGAAGGATCAGGTGAAAATCAAGCACTCGGACATTGCCTCCAACGAGTTTATGGACCTGACCATTGTGGGTGAGGCCGATTGGTTTAAGGACTCTGTTTTTGTATGCCAGCTGGAAGCCCTGCAGGAGGATATAAACTCGCTTCCCCTGGTGAAGAGGACCACTTCGGTTTTGCAATTAACAAGTAAAATTAATTTGTCACAATATGACGGGGACAAAGCGTTTTACCTCACCCCGAAAAAGCAGGCTATTTTAGACTGGTTGTTCTATCTCACTCGAAGACTACGACATGGACCTGCTTTACTCCTGGGTCACTGAAGACTATTCCACAGCCAGAATATTCATCGAGATGTCGGATTTTTCCTCCAAAGAAATTCAGAACAATATTCATCAGATCGACGCTCTGGTGGCACAACATTTTCCCACATCGAAAGATCATTTTTTAAGCGGCTCAACCTACCAGATGGCTCTGATGAACCAGTACATTACCCGGGGACTGGTGAGGTCAATCGGGATTTCACTGATCCTGATCACCCTGCTGCTGATGATCTGTTTCAGTAGTGTTAAACTGGGATTGCTTGCCATGTTTCCAAATGTATTTCCAGTCATCGTATGTGGTGGCATTGTGGGATTTGCAAAGATCCCCCTGGAATTTGTGACCATGACAGTGGCCCCCCTGATCCTTGGCCTGGCAGTGGATGATACCATTCATTTCATCTCATCCTTAAAGACGAATATTACCAAATGCAACAGCTTTCAAAAAGGATTGGCAAATGCCTATAAGGAAGTGGGGATGGCCATCACAAAAACCACCATCATCCTCTCGGTCACCTTCCTGGTTTTTACCATATCTGATATAAAAAGCACTGTAAATATGGGAATTCTGACCAGCGCCGGACTTTCAGCAGCCTACCTTGCGGACGTATTCATCATGCCCCTCCTCATTAAATGGGCCAAACCCTTTGGCGTAAAAGCCTGAAAACACCAATCAGGCCTGGGGATACATCCTACCCGTGGTACGATTAAACAAGTTGCTACTTGTTCTTCTTGAAAGGATCCTGGTAAGCAGGAAAGAGGTAAACTTATTGTTCCATCCCGGAATATAGAGGGCCTTTTTACCCAGGGCTTCCAGGGCTTCCTCTGCCACCTGCCCCGGGGCCATCACTGAAGGCCGGATTCTGCCATACTGAGGATTTGTCCCAAGGTAGGCCGGGGTGGATGTGGCTCCCGCCACACAGGCCATCACATCAAAATTTTGAGCTTTTAATTCGTGGTGAAGTGCTTCGGCCAACAGAATATTAAATGCCTTCGTTGCCCCATAGGGTCCAAGAAGTTGGGCTCCCCACAGACCTGCAAGGGAGGCCATTAAAATGATACCCTTTTTTTGCCCGGGGTTTTCAGCATGCTGCTTCACCATGGCATGCACCAGGTGAATGGGCGCGCTGGTATTCACGCCCAGGTAGGAGTCCAGATCCTCCGGGGTATGATCTTCAAATCTTTTCACCCTGCTGTACGCAGCATTATAGACCAAAAACCTGCAGGAGGTATCCTTCACAACATCCATGATCTCGGTCACGCTCCCTTTTTCGGCAAGATCTAGAAAAAGCCTTCGGGTTTGAATCCCGTATTTCTCCTCCAGCTGATCGCCCAGAGCCTGCATTATATCATTCTGATGATCCACCATGATAATATTCATGCCTCTTTTTGCCAGGGCGATGGACCAGGCTTCACCCAGTCCTTCTGCTGCTCCGGCCAGAAGGCACCAAGATCCGTATGAATGATTCAGCTCTTTCAAGTTTTTCTGATCAGATCCAGCAATTTCCGGTCCAGCTTGTGACCTTGCCAGTCTTCATAGTCCACATCCTTTCTGCCCGAATCCAGGATGCCAAAAGAGCCCCTGAAATTCCAGAGGGCAAAACCGATTCCGTTGGAGCCCAGTATATCCACCACGTCTCCAAACCAGGCCAGAAAAACGTCATGGGGGGTTTCAGTATAGCAGCCACACTCACCACAATGGACCCCCGTACCTGACTTGGCCAGATCGATCCAGGGCTCATAAAAATCCTCCAGCATCTGCCTGCTCAGGTATTGATCTCCCACCTGTCCGGGATACTTCAGTGGTGGGAGATTATCAAAATCCTTCATGGCCCAGGGAGCCTTATAGTGTGAAATGATGTGGGGATAGTAACCCCGGCAACTCTGTGCAATGGGCAGATGAGCAATTTCGGGGATGACTTTGGAACCCACCTCATTCCCGTCGGCAATCACCAGGTGATCGGGATTCTCCTTCCAGATGGTTTTGGCTGCCTGTTCGGCCACTTTCGCATAGATTTCGCCCGGGACCCTGTTTTTGCTTGCATGCTGGTTATTCATGTCGTCGATCATGGCCGGTTCGTTCAGCAGATCGAAAGAGATTATTTCCCGGGAGATATCTTTATAGCGCTGTGCCCACATGCCCCAGTGCCAGTAGAAGGCCTCCTGTGCAGCCTCATCCTGCCAGAGATTATAGGGCTCATGAAAGCCTGCATTGATGCAATATCCGGGTGCCCGATGCAGGTTCAGGCTCACATGCATATGATATTTATGCGCCAGGAACACCAGTCTGTCAACCCGATCAAGGGCCTTTTCATTAATCTGATATACCTCATCAGGTGTGATATCCCTGCTGCGGTCAAACTCCAGGTAGGATGGATAAGCCATGGGGATTCTTACAAAGTCAAAACCCCAGTCCGACATCCATTTAAGATCTTCCTCGGTAGTTCCCCTGTTCCCTGTTCTTGGATTTGGTGAAAAGAAGTCCAGCAAGTTAAATCCCTTCCACTTGGGCAGGGGATTCTGCTTACTGCGTGCACGAGCATGAGAAGGCATTGAAAGCAGGGAGTTGCCGGCAAGACTTACCCCTCCGGTAAGAAGCGCAGCCTTTTTTATGAAATCCCGTCGGTCAGAAATGTGTTTTGCTTCCATTCCATAAAGTTACGACATGCAGAGACAGTCTCAAGCATAATTTTTTTCTTTTAATTTATTTTTCTTTTAACAGCATAATATTTATGTAATATGCTCTATATAAGCATTTAAAGATATCTATTTGTAAATAGTTACTTTACTTTATCATGATAATATAAAGTTTAACTTTATGTATACTCGATTTCTCAGTATTGAAGATGTTCAAGACGATTCCGTTTTTCTCTGGGGAGCAAGACAGGCTGGCAAGAGTACTTTACTAAAGAAACTATTTCCCAATTGCAGGTATTCCGACTTACTAAAGGGAGAACAATTTGAACGTTTGCCCGATTCCTGGAGATTGCTGCTGTTTCATCCGGAGAAATGCTGAACTACAATAATATTGCCTCGGAATGTGGTGTAAGTGGCCCTACTATTAAGGAGTACTTTTCAATTCTTGAAGACACGATGATCGGGTATATGATACCGGCATATAAAAAAGTAATAAAACGAAGAGTAATTCAGGCTCCCAGGTTCTATTATTTCGATGTGGGTATAACAAACTATTTATTAAGGAGAAGAAAGCTGGAACAAGGATCGCCCGAATATGGAAGGGCCTTCGAACAGTTTGTTATTCAGGAGTTATATGCCTATTGCAATTATAATAATATTGAGCCCGGAATAAGTTATTGGCGGACGGCATCAGGTCTGGAGGTGGATGCAATCCTAGGAGATGCAGCAGTTGCCATTGAAATCAAATCATCAAAAGAGATCCACTCTCATCATTTTAAAGGTCTTAAAGCATTTGGGGAAGAGTATCCCAATTCGAGAAAGATTGCCGTCTCAAATGAACCATACAAAAGGCTTACTCGGGGAGTTGAAAGTTTCCCCATTTCAGATTTCTTGAAAGAACTTTGGAAGGGATCTATTATTTAGATCCCTTCAGAAAAGCCGCACTTTCAGGAAAGGTGACAGGATCCATCTCCACGTAGATGTTTTTTACGCCACCTTTTTTGGAAGCATTGAAAAAATCGTCCCAATCGATATCGCCCTGTCCTATGGCTACCTGCGCGTCCTTTTCAGCCGACCAGTCAGACAGGTGGGCAGAGATGAAGCGTCCCGGATAGGCCCTGAAATAATCGGCCGCCTTGTACCCGATATTAAATACTGCCACCTGGAACTGCATCTTCACCATGTCGGGATCAAATTCTTCAAGCAATACATCATAGATCAATTTGCCATCCCTCTTTTCAAACTCCATGTGGTGGTTGTGAAAGACCATCTGCTTCCCGGCAGCCTTGGTTTTTGCTCCTATTTCGTTAAGCTCCTGAGCCGCCTTGCGATAGTCATCCATGGAGGCATCCTTGGCCAGCCAGAATGAAGCACACACCATTTGTTTCATTCCCATGTCGGAGGCCCACTGGATCCGGTTATCGAGGCTATCGCGCAATTCACCCAAATTAAAGTGAGAACTGGTGCATTTTAAGCCGGACCGATTAATGATCCCCCTCATTTCTGAATTTGTCATTTTGTGAAGCGGTTCAAATCCCGAACTCAGATAGCCCAGTGGTGAACACATTTCCACCTCGGAATAACCCATGGCAGCCATCTCATTGAGGGTTCCGGCAAAATCGGCGTTGAGCTTATCCTTAATGGTCCACACCTGGAAGCCGAAGGAGCGCTTCCTGGCGGAAGCGCCTGCTGCTAACATATTCACGGGAATTGAACTTAGAAGGGCAGCAGAGGCAAGGGCTGCTCCCCCATTTTTTAAAAAACTTCTTCTGTTGGTTTTCATCGCAGTGGGGATTTATCTTTTGTTAAAGATAGCTTTTCCCTTGAAAATTCCAGTGGTTAACGCATCTTCACAAACTTGCTCACGCCCCTGACCTGGTTGCCCTCGACCCAGCGCAGGAGGTACATTCCGGGGTTCAGATGCTCAATACCCACCTGGTACACCTGGTACCCGGCCGGAAGGGGCTCTGTAAGCACTGCTCTCCCACTGATTTCCAGCAACTCTATTCTTCCGGGAGCCTCACTTTCGGATCCCAGGTTCACATAGATTATTTGATCGGCGGGATTGGGATATAAAGTGAGATTTCGCAATGGAGATAACTGATCGGGCACACCAACCGTCTTATCCCTATAGTCCACTGCAACCTGAAGGATCCGTTTGCTGGTTCGATCCTGCAGGAAGGCCACTACAGCCAGGTCATTTACGTCTTCAACATAGGGCTTGTAGTCCCAGGTATTGATGCGGGTATCGGTATTACCCATGCGCCAGTTGTCACCAAGCAGTTTTCCGGTCGAGGTTGGCAACATATCCAGCACCACATTCCTGAAGTGGGTATCTCCATTGCCCCCGATGTAGGTGGTCACCGAGCTTTCAAAAACCACCAGGAAGAGTTGAATATTATCATCGTATCGATCGGCCAGGCAGGTAACCGTTGTACTGGCCTCAAGCCTGGTCATATTCCAATCTACCGTCAGCTCAATATCAAAAGCCGGGGTCTCCAGGGTGGCCAGTCGCAGATGATCCCCCAGGGAACCATTTTTCAGGTCCGAAAAACTAAAACGATAATCCGAACTGAAACCTCCATCGAGCACGATATAGGGAACCCGTGCAACACCATAGTTAAAAGACCTTATGGATGGAGGATCGGGATTATTTTCATTCAAAAGGTCTATTCCGGGATAGTCCAAATGATACTGAAGGTCGATTACATCCTTTGAATGCGAAACCGCAATCGCATCGACAAAATCATCAGCCATCCTGGCCGTATCATCAGAGAAGTTTGTAAAGTGCTCCAGCAAGGTAACTTTTGATCGTTCTGCAATGTGCAGATTGTTCACTGCCAGGCCCTGGTTTCCCACTTCCATCTGACCCTTGCTTGCGATAACTATCCTCAGATCCACATTTTTTTTACCGGCTACCT
>CAVQUO010000021.1:0-236310 GCA_963716765.1 uncultured Bacteroidota bacterium
AACGTTGGCCATTTCAAGCGAGTAAACAATATCTTCCCGCTGTATAGAAGGACTGACGCAGGTTAATATCAAAGACCCTGAGACAATCGGGCTTTGTGGCCTTAAGAAATCTCCATATGGTCTCTTTGGAAACAGCATTTCTCTGAGCCAGGCTTCCAAAACATACCGCATCGACGTCATGCGCCAGCGATTCCAGAACACCTCCCCATGCTAATATAATCCCATGCCACATTCTGGTGAATGGTATAATCGGGGACTCCGGCAGGGTCCAGTTTAACTGATACAGTACCGGTGGGATATTGGGGGGTTGACTGAACGAAGGATGTATTCAGTTGCAGTTGATCCATGACTTTCAAGATTTCTTCACCCTCCTGATCACATCCAACAGCACTGATCACAAAGGCCTCACAGCCGGCCTGATGAGCATGATATGCAAAATTACAGGGGGCTCCCCCCAACTGTTTCCCTTCCGGGAAGTATATCCCAAAGCAATTCACCAATACCGGCAACTATTTTTTGCTGACCTCTCATAGAATGGAGAATCTATAGGTCTATTAATACTTTCATTGACTTATCTCCCTGCTTTTCAATGTATTGATAGGCATCCAGGTATGCTTCAAAACTAAAGTGCTTTGAGATCAGGGGAGCAGTTTTGATCTTTCCGGAATCGATCATCTTCACAGCTTCTTCATAATCCTCCTTTCCGGTACATCATCGAACCAAAAACATTCAGCTCGTGCTCACCCAGGAAATACATGTTTACCCTTGGATTTTCCGAATAGACTCCAAGGATCACAATATCACCTCCCTTTTCAACATTGGCCATCAGGGCATCCAGTGAAGCTTCCACTCCTGCTGCCTCAAATCCTACCTGGAATCCTTCATTTCCAAAGAAGGCTTTTGCCCCCTCTTCAAAAGGAGTTTTTGCCACATTTAAAACCCCTTCAATTCCACATTCCCGGGCAATCTCCAGCCTGTAGTCACTGACATCAGTTATCAGCACCTTTGCAGCGCCACGGGCACTGGCAAACTGTGCCACCAGGTTACCAATGGTTCCCGCACCGGATACCACCACGTTTTTTCCTGCAATTCCTGTGGTCCGGCTGGTTGAATGAGCTCCCACAGCAGCAGGCTCAACAAAGGCCCCCTGGTCAAGGCTCATGGAATCGGGCAGGGGAATAATCCTGTTCTTCGGGGACAATAAAGTAGTCCTGGGCCACTCCAGGCGCCTGAAATCCCTGTACCTTCAGTTCCTGGCATGCATTGTACTGGCCTCGCTTGCATGGCCCGCATTTCCCGCAAACCAGCTGGGGCCAGGCAGTTGCCTTCATCCCGGGACTAACAGCTTTTACTCCACTTCCCACTGCATGCACAATTGCAGAATACTCATGTCCCTGTACAACCGGATATGGTGTGGCAGGATGCTCCCCGTGGAATACATGAATATCACTGCCACAAACACCAATTCGCTCAATCTTTAGCAATACCTCCCCGGCTTCAAGAGATTCAGGTTTGGGAATCTCCCTGAATTCAATCTCACCGGGAGCAGTCATAATCGCTTGTCTCATCTCTTTATATTTGCTTCGGTTAAAAAATCATGTACATAACTACAAGTGTTATAACAAGGATGCCGGCCCAAAGCCTTACATCTTTTACACCTTTGAATTTACCCTTGGTGATCACTGAAAGCGGGCTTTCCCAGGTATAGTTTTCAATAACTTCTGCCGAGGGTGGTGGAGTGATGTAGCTTACAGCAAAATAGATCACGGTGCAGATCACAAATAACCACCAGGCCTGCATCATAAATGGGATACCCAATCCCCGGGTAATATACATGTGTCCACTGATGGGTTCGAAATCAAGACAAAATGCTGTAATTCCAAGTACCAGTCCCGATACCAGGGTAACAATAGCTGCCTGGTTGGTCCCTCTTTTGGAGAAGACCCCGAAAAGAAAAACAGTGGCAACCGGAGGTGCTATGGCAGCAGCAATCTTGTTGATGGCCTCAAAAATACTGGAGAATTTATCACCCTGTGTGGACCAGGCCATGGCCAGGAGCATCACCACAACTGCAGCCATACGCCCATATTTTATTTGCTGTTTGTCCGTTGTGGAAGGTCTTATCCTCTTTACAATATCAACGGCTACCAGTGTGGCTGAACTGTTCAGGGCAGCAGCAATGGTACTCATCAGTGCCGCCAGCAGGGTAGCTGCCATAATGCCTTTCAGGCCTGTGGGAAGCAATTGGTTGATCATCACCGGGAGGGCCTGGTTTGCATCAGTTCCTATGATATCCTTAAACAATACATATGCGATAACTCCCGGGAAAACCAGAATAAATACGGGCAGAATTTTCAGGAATCCGGCAAATATAGGTCCCATCTGAGCAGCATGCTGGTTTTTTGCACCCAAGTACCCGCTGAACAATGGTCTGGTCGGAACACCAGTACCATAATCCAAGAATGGGATAACCCAGCAAACAGGCATACCAGGTCAATCCCGATTCAAATCCTCCCTCGCCCAGCATTCCCAGGCTCTCTCTGGTATGCAACATATTTAGCTGCCCGGGCTTCAAGTTGGGCCTTCAGTTCAGCCAGGCTGGTCACCCCATTTTCCGGAAGGGCAGCAATGGCAAATCCTGTGAGAACGATCGCCCCCACAATGAGGATGACGGTCTGTATACTCTCGGTAACCACCACAGCCTTTAGTCCTCCCAATACTGTGTAGATGGTGGTGATCACCGAAATCACCAGGATGGAAGTAAAAACATTGATCCCGAAAAATGCATTGAAGACCACCGCACCTGCATAAAGGCTCATTCCTATATGAACAAAAAGTGCACCTATGATGGCAATAATGGCCAGAATGGTTCTGGCTGTGGAACCATATCGTTTTTCCAGGAATTCGGGAAGGGTGGATATTTTGCTTTTAAAATAAAATGGCGCAAATACCAGTCCGAGCAGAATAAGGGTGATCGATGCCAGCCATTCAAAATTACCCCATACCAATCCCTCGTTATAGCCTGAAGCAGCCAGGCCAACCAGGTGTATGGTGGAAATATTGGAAGCAAAAAGTGCAGCTCCAACCATCACCCAACCCAGTCCACGGCCAGCCAGGAAATAGCCTTCACTGGTCATACTTTTCAAGCGAACTGAAAAAATCCCGATCAGCAGGATGCCCACAAGGTAAACGACAATAATAATCAGATCAATTGTATCAATGTTCAGATCCATCTTCTTGTTTAGATTTAATTAATTACATTTTCAACATACCAGCGATCACCAGCTCCCGATACCAGGATCACATTGCCATAGGCAGTAAAATCACCTGTCCGGATGACCGCTTTTACTTCCCGGCTCATCTTCTTTAAATCAGCATGAGGTAATGTTTCAACTTCAACGCCGGAACCAAAGGCCCCGGAGACCTTATTAAAATGGCTCGTACTGATATCCCTGGTCTCATCGGACATGTACATCTTCTCCACGGAAAAGAATTTCCTCAGTTCACCCAGCACATCCAATACCATCGGTACATTTTCGGACAGCGAGATATCAATTACCATCCACATCCGAGGGAATGGCAAAGCCAGCATCGGCTCACCATCAGAAGGTCACCATGACCCTGTTTGGAAAGAACCGATGCCAGGTCCCTGTTTAATATTCCAATCTCTTTCATTTATCTAATTGCTTTGATGAACTTTATTTGTTGTAATATACCTGTTCCATCTCTGCCCATCCAGTGTAGCCATCCAGGGGGATCTGCATGGGATCGCACACCTTGAGCCATTCAATGTTACGGGGATGATTTGCCAGTATTCTCCATATCGGTTTCAAAATCTTTTCCGGTGTATTCATAGTAACCAAACTCATACCAATTCCCGTCTTCTAACTGGATCAGGAAAATTGAGAAATTATGCATATTGGCTTCTCTAAGCAGGTCCCTCACCCCTGCATTTGTGTCGGAATGCAGCTGCCTTATATTCATCGATAAAGTCTGGGTTAAGCTTGATGACCATACCGACTCTTTTTACCTCATTCCCTGCCTTCTCTTTGTCCCTGGTCTGAAGTGCAGCCCACAGCTACAATCATCAAGGATTAAATTAAAAAAAAGCAAAGAAATCAGTTTTCTCATCTCATCATTTTGATTATTCCTGCTGTTCTAGTAGTTCCTATTAACTCTCAAATCCAAATTCCATGGCATCTGTAGCCTCCATCCTGAACCATACAACCAGGGTCCAGCTACCATCTGTATCCCTGATTATTCCCTGTCTGGCTTCGGTCCCGACGGGAAGCAATTTACCATTAATGAACAGCCTGGCTTCTGAATTCAGTTCTCCAGTTTTTAATCACAAAACAGGGATTCACGATGGGACTTTCAGTTGTGGCTTCAACCCTTAAGGATAACTTTTTCTCCAGGGCTGAAACCAGGAAAGCCCGCTGAGATCTGTCATATCCACTACTCTCACAACCACTCAAGGCAACCAGACCCGGAGGATTGAGCCAGGATGAGGCCAGTGGGATCAGGTCGGCGGGCTTTTCGTTCAGCATCCCCTCCATCAGGATTTTCTGCTGATAGGGACGTTCTGCAAAATCCTCAGCATAAGTGGGTAATTTACACATGAGTCAGAGAACTATGAGCAGTTCGATCGGGGAAAATGGCATACCTCCCATCTGAAGGCATCTGCGCCACCGGCCAATGATTCCAGGTGGGAAACACAGCATAGGGAGTGAGCTCGCCGCCATAGACATTCGATCCGACAAAATTACCAATGGTGATGGGATCATATTCAGATTTATAATTGACATGCTGAATCACTTTCCCCTCAGGCAAATCCACATTGGGCGGTGGCCCCTCAATCCAGCTGTACTGAACTTCCTCACCGTCAAGACTTACCATTGTCAATGCCACATCCGTTTCAATAATCTGCTTCGGGATGCTGGTTGGGGCCAAAAATGGCCATGGACTCCTGCCACTCATGATTCCTTTTGCCATGGGTCCAAAGTTGCATCTTTTTCACTGCAACACCATCGGGATATATGTAGAAATACCAATCACTCCAGTCTCCCCAGCCCGGTCTCTTCATCCACATTGGCAAAAACATGAAGTACATCCAGCAGCGGATACCTCCAGTGCACCACAACCCGTGCATCTGTGTTTTCAATAATGCGGGCATGATTGGTATAGCTCTCCTTATCAGACATGGGCTCCTGGCATCCCTGCCCCCCCGAAGTCCCCCATGTTTCATTAAATTCATTGCTGTACCACTGACCTTTTTCATTGACCATCATGGGTATATAGCTGGTCCCCCGCCAGAACACAAAATGGGTGGGCAATTCATCAAAAGAGACCAGTACATCGGGATGTTCGCTGAACCTCCAAAGGTTATCCCAGGTTTCATAAAAGTCGAGCCTGGAATAGGTGGCTCCGAATTTCTGTGGCGTATGTTGAATAGTGGCAGGCTTCTTTGCTTCATATCAGCACTTTCCCTTATTTTCCAGTGAAAGTCCGTAAAGGGAGTAGGCCCTCCATTACTTCCGTGGAAGACAATGCCTGAATTGTATATTTTCACCTCATCGATCAATCCATCAAATCCATAGGAGTCCGAGAAAGTATTTGCCCTGACAGGGTTTGTGGGTCTTCGATTCATCCCCTTCCCAATTTTAATATCCGCATCTGCCATCCTCACAGCTCGCGGTTTCAGGATCTTTTGCCCTTCCTGCTTCCCATCCACATAGATACTCATGGAGCCCGACTCCATATCATACGATTCCGTATACATGATACCACTTGCCTCTTTCCAGACTGATATCCGAAATCATTCCTCCCACTTCTCCCCTGTCATCAGTTTAAATCCGGCCTGTCCGTAAGCATTCACTCCAAGGAAATATCCCTCATCATCGCCCTGCTGGACGATTGGAGTCCAGTTCCACGGATAGGCACCAATGGCAATCCAGGCTTCCAAGGTAATCCCGCCTGTAATTTCCGGGGCAAAAGAATTCGGCAGGGCCAGGAATGAGTTGTATCCGTCAAACTGAAGTGCTGTGCCGGATATGCCTTTTTTCCAAAGGCTTTTGTGACCATGTATCTCACTCAGCTGTCCTCCCATACTTTCCGCTAGTCACATCCCCTTTGGCCTCATCAAATTTCCACCATGCAAGGGGTTCTTTCACCACTTCAGTGATGATATCGGAGCCTTTAACCGGCGACTGAAAGTACTGAGGAAGCAGGCTCACTGTTTACCATATTCCTTATCCCGGATGGTTTTAGTGTAAAGGTCTGGGTGATGCAATTTTCAGGGTCATTCCAAAGATCCGTTTTCTCAGTCCCCTGCCTGATGGTGCGGATTACTTTCCCATCAGGCAATAATTATAAAATACTCATCCACGAATTTTGTTGCCTTACACCCTCATGCGGATTAAAACCGGAAAATTCCGGCAGATAACGCCAATGGATCACCACCTGTTCGGGTCCGCTTTCAATAATCTTCACATGGGTATATGTATTGATCCGGTCGGGCCGCTTTGAGTTCCATCACCTTTCCTGGGAATTAGCTCTTCAACAAACCACCTGCCCTTCCCGGTCTCCAGGTAGGGAAGAAAACTGGAGCCTCGCCAGAAAACAAATTTAGCACCGCCTCTCCCCAGGTCCACCACAATATCAGCATATTCACCAGTGCGGGAGTAAGTTTCAAATTCCTCCCCGGAGTTAATTTTTGAATAAAATGCTCCGAATGTCCCCAGTTTTAAATCATTCTCCATCCTGATGGGAAGAGCTACAGGCGAAGAATCAGCCCGGAGCTAAAAAAAACGATACAGCCATAAACGGGAATATAATCTATTCATTTTCTCTCTGTTAGGGTACAATTTATCAAAAGAATCGGAAAACTTTACATTATTTTTTTCGAGATGAAATTAATTAAAGAAATGCAAAACGACAAACTTTCGAATCACAAAAATATCATCCTCTATTATCCATTTGACCTTTACCTTTTATTGAGCCTCATCCAACTCCAGGATTATTCAGGAAAGCCGGATTTTACTGATATGTTTCACTAGGAAAATAAATGATAGCCTTTATACACAGAAAGGTTTTGGGGATATTCAGCAAGCGCAGTTAAAATAGCTGGATGCTATTTCTCTGTAATCACAAGATTCCTGTATCTTCCGGAAGAGCCATTGCCGGTCCAGAGCCCAATGTTTGAGGATCCGGGAAGTACCAGCCTGTCCACCTTCAAAACAGCTTCGGGAAGATCGTTTACATAGACCTGAACCGATTTTTCGGACACTACAATTTTTGCATTGAACCAGTCGTCCGGGTCAGGGGGAACAGATATTTCATTTTCAAATTCGCCGGTGCGCTCTTCTCTGAGCTTATACCATGTATACAGGGGATGACGGATGTACTGAACCATGTGCTCCTTTCGGATCTGCTCGGAGGCAACAAAGTTAAAGGGACGAAAATAAACGGCCTCATAGGTCTCATCGTCCTGGATGTTAAAAGCGATGCCAATAAAGCTTTTACCCGGATTATTCTCTCCCAGCAACTTCCACCTCAATGGTGCCGGTTTCAAATTCGACTTCCTTGACAATGCCCAGCCCACCGCCTTCAGCAGCATTCATCTCCACTGCTTCCAGGGTTTTATCGAATGGGGTGAATGGTCCTGTTTACTGCTTCAATCTGGTTTTTCTTCAGGGCTTTGGCAAGGTTTACCTTTTGCTGTCCCATGGGAAATCAAAGTGCACATGCACAGAACGCCCGCCATTAAAAGCTTAATCTGCATTTTTCATGGTATTCTTATTTCAGAAGGATTTCTTGTACTGTTTTTTCCAGAAAATAAAGCTCGGCCGTGTAGAGCCAATCAAAAGAGAGGGTCTGATTTGCAAGGTGCTGATGGTGGTCCTGGTCAAGTATGTATCCATCGGGTTTGCTTAGAATACGAGTTTGTCCATATACCTGCTCCAACTCATTCCTGATTATTCTTAACTTCCGGGAAGAGCGGCAATCACCCTGAGGGCTTCCTTTTCCTCCTTCTCACTTCCGGCAACATCGTAGGCATGTAAGGCAAGCAGTGCACTGGGCTGAGAAGCGGATCAGATTCATTCACCTGTGAGTAAACATCAAGCCTGTATTCATTTCGAAGGGCTTCCTGCTTCATCACGTACCAGGGTGGCTGCCACAGACTCACTATCCTCGATCACCTTCCTGGCAGTGCTGATCCTTTCTTCATGCATTTCCGACCATGCACCCTTCTGATCCGGCGAAGGCATATCAATAATCCCCTCAGACAACGGGATCCTCCATGCTCCTAAGGGCATTTCGACTCCTTCCCTTCAACAAGAGAGGTATTCCACCAGGCTGCCATCTTCTCCAGCTGATCCACAAATGCATACTCCTCCCCGGCCAGGAGATAGCCATACTCCCGCTGGCGGTAGGCAGCTTTAATTTCATCCCTGTCCCGCTTTTCGCCACTCCAGCTATACTCTGCAAAGGCCAGGATACCTCTTTTATAAAGTTCAAAATGGGGTGAGTCATCATCCCACAGGGTCAGCAGAAGTCCATCAATCCCTTGTTCAATGGAACTCACTGACAAAGGACCTGATATTTTCCATATTGCTTTCGTTCTGGGGCATTAGATACCCAGCGTGTCTGCCCTGCCGTGGCACCCATTACCTGCAATCCATGCTCCGAAAACCATTCCATGGCCTTGATGTTTCCTTCTGCCTGGGGTGAGCTGTAGTTCCAGCGCATGTAAATGCAGTTTTTAGGGAAAAGATCAAGATATTCAAGCAGTTTATGCTCATTCTCAGCCCACAGGCTGTCCACCTCATCCCGGCTCATACTTTGTATTGAACATGGGACTGTACAGGCCCGCATATTTGATGGGCATATCATCCCAGAAGATGGGAATCCTGTCCCTGTTCTTCTGCAAAGCTACACACCTTTGTTCAACCAGGTCAGTTGAAGTTCAAGTTCACTCTTGCCCACTGCCCCTGCCTGTGGTATGCACCTCATCTCCGCCCACATGCAGGTACCTGCCGTGAGGCATCGCTTTAATGGCATCCCTGTAAAGGTCGAACTGAACATCATAGGTACGGGGATTCAGTGGATTAAAAGCCCAGTCACTATCCGGATCATCCCGTAAATCAGCATACTCTTCATGTTTAAGAATGAAGGAGGCATGTCCCAGGCCCTGGACCAGGGGACTGATCTCGATGTTCCTTTCCAGGGCATAGTCACTGAGTTCTTTCCACTCCTCCATGCTCAGGGCATCTTCCGATCCCACAAGTGGCTGTCGCTCATAAGCCAGCTTATCTTCCACTTCGGCTATAATGGCATTGACCTTGTAATGGGCCAGCTGGTCCATCAGCTCATAATAATAATCCAGCTTCTCCAGGTGATGTTTCACATCCAGGTGAATGGCCCGGTAGGCAAGCCCGGGGTAATCCTCTATGCTGCAAAGAGGTAGGTTTACTCCCTGGTCCGAGGCATCGATCATAAGTTGCTCCAGGGTCATAAAGCCATAGAGCAATCCGGCCCTGTCTTTCCCGCGTAATGACAATCCTCTTACGCTCAATCTCCAGGGTATAGCCTTCAGCCTTTAATGTCAAGGACGGATCTGTTTTAAACAGCACCTGGGCAGCAGATTTATTTTCGGAAGGTTTAAGGTCAGCAAGCATCTCTCCCACCACCGGGAGCTCACTGCCATCATGACTGAAATAGTAGTGATATCCTTTACCGAAAGCGTCGCTACTACCATTAATTTCGACAATTTGGGGAAGCGGTAAAAGCTTAAACTCGCCTTCATGCATCCTGGGCTGGACTGACAGCAGTTCAGACTCATAAGACATCCGAATAACAACAGGGTAGACAGGATTTTTCATTATTGGTTTTGTGGACTATTTTTTGGATTCCTTCTCTGTAATACTTCAGGGCATTCCGTTTCACCTCCGCGGAAGTATACTTCACATGTTTGCTCAGGAAGTTCGAGCACAAACTCCGGATCATGCTTGGAATATTCACGAAGCACCCAGCCCACAGCAGTTTTGGCAAAGCGTTCTTTCCGCCTGATCAGGATGTCTGAGAACTGGGCAATCTCCTTTGAATATTGGGTAATATACCTGGCACTGGGCAAAAGCAACCAGCGAGGCACGGGCCTTCCAGATATAAGGATCCCGGTTCCATTGCTTCAGCTTCCATATCACCTGGGGATCACCCGAGTCAACCAGCGGGGTAAGAATCCTGTACGCAGAGCCAGTCAGTGGTATTCCAATCATAAATATAGCGTTCATCAAACCAGTCGGTGATCAGGTTGATCAGGAAACTACCTTTCATCCTCTCCAGCCAGAAAAGCTGAACATAGAGAATGGCTGCCAGCTTTTCTTCGGCAAATTTCCCCCTCATGAGTCCGTTCACAAGGGACACCTGCCGATTCATGGCAAGATCCTCAAAAGCAGATCTCCCGGTCGCGGTTCAGAAATACCTTCCTGATTTCCGGGGTTCCCACCCCCAGGAAGGGGATCTCACCCTTCAAATACTGGTTCCACCACTCGGCCTTATCCGGAGTGGCTTTCTCCCTGATCTCTTCAAAAACGTCCTGGCGAAGCTGATTCATTTTCTATTAGATAGCTCTATAAATCTAATATTTAATTTTGAAGAATCAGCAGGAATTGTTTGAAAAACAATCCCCTGTTATGCTCTCAGATTTAGTCATCCATTATTCAATGCCCAGGTGCTCCCTGACTTTCTCCGGATCAAGGGCTGCCTTTATATAGGGATGGGCCTCGGTACTGAAGACCACCGTTTCCAGGGTATACATCTCCTGGCCGGCAAAGGCCAGGTAGAAATACTTGAGGGTTTCGGCCAGGAAGTAGGTGGCCATGTAGTCACGTTGCTCTTTTGAGACCACATTCTGCATGGCCGTAAAAGCAAGATCGGTGGAGCAATATTCCAGTAAATCGGCATAATAGCCTTTGAGCATATCCATATAGCGCTCCTCCCCGGTGAGCTCCCAGAGGTACCAGGCCGACTCAATAATTTCGGGATTCAGGTCATATTCGGGATTCAGGATGGAATCGCTTCTATAGTCATAGATCATGGGCTCCAGTCCGTTTTTGTTCCAGAGCCAGTCCCAGCTCTCCTGGAGATCTGCAGCCTCACTCAAATGCCCTGAAACGGCCAGCAGTGCAGGCATAAAAGCATCCCAGAGGGTCACCACCGAACTTGTGCGTTCACCGCTGTACATATTTACCCGGCCATACCAGACCCTGCCATCCACCTCTTCGGGAAGATACTTCAGCACCGCTTCAATGCTCACATCCCACATCTCCTTCAGTTCAGGATCACCAAAGAGCAGCCATCCCTTGTAGAGGTATTCATAGTAGGAATCGGTTCCTGCACAGATGTGAGAGCTGGGATTGATCCACTCGCCGCTTTCAACATCAATCACCTCCCCCACCAGTCCGATTTCCGACCGGCGATCGAAAATGGCCCGGCTGGATCCTTTGGCTGCCTGGTAATAAGCCGGATCTCCTGTAAAATAGCTGAGCATTCCCATCTCCAGCAGGTAGGTGCCGGCCTCTGCCACATTTACCCTGCTTCCTCCGGCCAGACCTGTCTCAAGGTTTACCCAGTAGTAGGGAATACCGGTGGCAGATTGAAAGGCAGGCATCAGCCGATCTCCGAAATCCACTGCCTTTTCAAGAATCTCCGGATCACCCGACAACTGGTACATGGAGAGCAATCCTCCCAGCACCCTGATATTCACCTCGAATACCTTGGCTTTAAAATCCTTGTTAAAATTCAACTGAATCGGCCACATACCTGACTACCTGGTCCGCATCACCGGTCAGCCCGGTAAGCACCAGGGTGCTGAAAGCATCGATGGATGATATGTTCAGGGTCTGATCGTACCAATTTTTGCCAGACTTACTCAGCGGAAGCAGCACATCCTTGCCCCGGGCATATTCCCTGTATGCATCCCACGACCGTTTGGTATCGTGCCTGACCCGGATGGCCAGTTGATGGTCGGATTTTTCTGCTTCAGTGTGCCCGCAGGACAGCAAGAAGAGACAGGAGAGAAACAGGAAGGATAAGTCGGATAGAATATTTCATAACTAAGGGCCACTTTGTTTGTATCTTGCATCAACAATGGCGGTGAATTCAATTTCAACCAGCGATTCGGGACGAATCAGTCTTGAAACCTCAACCATGGACTGGTGGCTGGCTTTATCTTCCTGAACAAGCTCACCATGGGCCCTTCCAATTTCCTCCCACATGCTGATGTCCGTGACATAGATCCTGGTCCGGATCACATCCTCCAGTCCGCTCCCGGCTTCCTCCAGCACCTTGCGGGCAATACTGATGATCTGGATGGTCTGCCGTAGGGATCACCCACCGCTACGGACTTTCCATCCTTGTCCAGTGCAATGGTACCCGAAACTTCGATCAGGTTCCCGACCCTCACAGCCCTTGAATATCCAACGATCTCCTCCCAGACGGCACCTGTGGATAATTTTCAATCTATCCTTTCCCATTTTTGTTTTTTTTTGATCGAGGAAATTTACTAAAAATTCAGTGACCTTTTGAGATCGATGCAACTATTTGCCCCAATAACCGTTTAGGTAAATATGACCCGGATAAAGACCATGGTATTACTTGTCGGATTGATGCTGATAAGCATGACCGGCAGGGCACAGCAGACAAATTTTCTGGATCAACTGAGAATCGGATTTGGAGGTGGTGTGAACATGGCCAATATCAGGGTTCTGGAATCCTATAATGTATTTGAGGACCTCAGCGGGGCGGAGTATGAAAACAGCTATTCCGGCATGTTTGAGAATATTGGCAATCAGTATTTTGTGCAGCTGGAATGGTACAATAAATTCCTTGTGGTCGCACTCAAACCCGGAACCTACACTTTTCGTTTCAGCAAGAACAACAACGTGATCTTTACCGAGGAGACCATTGAGCAGTCCTCCCCCTACCTGCTGAGATATCTTACAGTGCCCGTGGAAGCAAGGTATAATGTGGATCTGCAGAGATTCAGACCCTATGCCGGACTTACTTTTGCATACAG
Organism: uncultured Bacteroidota bacterium; assembly: GCA_963716765.1. Classification (GTDB taxonomy): domain Bacteria; phylum Bacteroidota; class Bacteroidia; order Bacteroidales. Next base: position 13,076 of record CAVQUO010000021.1, read on the forward strand.
CAGTAATGCTGGGATCCAATGATCCCTCCAGCAAGAGTTTTATACCAACCAAGCTTACTGCCGGAGCTGTGGCAGGGACCTACATCGATCTCAGGTACATCATCCTTGATTTGAATGTGGGCTACCTCAGCGGACTGAACAATATCACCAGTAAAAGTGATCGCTATGAAACCGGAAACGGGACCACTTTTGCCCAGGATGATATTTTGCTAAACAACCTTCAGGTGAGCCTGTCCCTCCTCTTCTCCCTTCAGAAACAGAAACGAACCGGTGCTGTGGAATGTTATTACTGATCTTATGAAAAGAATTATAACTTATGTATTTCTGCTGCTTTTAGCATCCTACGGGTGTGACATCAATCAGAAGGAGGTAGGCCAGGAGATGGATTCCTGAAGATTTACAACACCCCGGAGGAGACGCTCGCCTTTTACCCTGAAAGTGTAGTCACAAATTTCGGATGGAGGCTACCTGTTTATTTCGGCGGTGAAGGACGAAACATCCGATATTGAGTATCCCGGAACCTACATGGCCCGAACCAATGCAGCAGGAGTGGTAGAATGGTCCAGACCTACGACTGGCTGGCTCCTGCTTCCGATCTGATCCTCAGAGGAAGCTCTGCCATGTTTGTGGCCATGGATCCCCAGTTGAATGCTTTTGCAATCTTGGTGGACCCCTTCATCGGGTGATGTCACCGGGCAGCACGATCTAGAGATGACCATGCCCCTTTATGCCTACAATGATAAGCAGGGAAACCTTCTGGTACTGGGTTATGATTTTGTCTCCCGCTCCTCCTGGATCTCCAAATACAATCAGCAATTTTGATCTGGTTCGAAGTAATAAGCTAGCTGTCAATGCCGACCTGGAACTGGCATGATTCAAAGGCACCTGAACAAAACGGGCGAGAATTTCCCCTTCTTTATGGGTGAATACACCACTGATGCTGCCCAGGGCTATTATCTCTCCTGCTTCTATAACTATACCCTTCGTACCGTCTTCCTGGATATTTCCTCCCTGAACCACAGCGGCGATATCTTCTCCTTCCAGACCGATGAGGCCATCAGCTCAGTGATCCACAAATCGGGTTCCGTTTTCGGTCTCACCGGCTATTATGAGGGGAATAATTACATCGTGCCCGACACCATAGGTAGATGTTTCTACCAGTCAGAGCATCAAGGATTTTGAGGCCGAACAGCTTTATGAATTAACCTACAAGGCACCGGTAGTATCCACTTCCATCACAAAGGATGGTGTAAGCTATGCCCTTTTTGTCTCACAGACCAATGCCAACTCCATTGTGATTTACCAGTATGCCATGGATTCCGACAGCCTCATCTCCACCATCCACAGGACCTTCGATCAGCGTGTGGAGGTGGCCGATGTGATTCAGACCGACGATAATGGCATAGCCATTTTAGCAGGAATACACCTCCTGGGAAAATACAGGCGTCCTGTTCTCTTTAAGGAAACGGCCGAATTATTCTTTCCCTCCCGAAGGAGTAAGGCGTCTACAGTTTTATAAAGCTTTCTGTGATCCTTGTCCCCTTCTGAATGAGCAGCAGGTGGTACATGCCCGCACGCAGTCCGGATACATCCATGGAGGTGGTATTGGGACCATAAATTCCTTCCTACTGAGAAGCTTTTCACAGTGCGTCCGGAACTGTCAATGACATGAAGGTTCACTTCACCTCTTCGGGAAAGCATAAACTGAAGCTGGGCCAGGTCCGAAACCGGATTGGGGAAAGATCTGTAGTGAATTGGGATTTTTCCCCGGACTAATGCTCGCGGGATCCCGGTGGTGTGAACGATGGGTATCTTCTGATCCACCCACTCTGCAAAGCCGGTATCAATCAGGGCCTGATTATCTCCTTCAAACCAGTCCTGGATAATGGAGGTATAGATCCTGCCGGTAGTCAATGTCGTAAACCAGGTTTCCATTGTGAAGATCATCCGGCTCCAAGCAGTGGATTCTCACCATAGATCCCATTGTTCAGTTTGGTTCCAAAAACAAATACCGGAGTAGCTGTTCCGTGATCGGTCCCGTAACTCTCATTGGAGTATGGCCCTTCGTCCAAATTCAGTAAAGGTGATGGACAATACCTTTTGATCGATGCCCAGGTTGTTCAGATCGGTGTAGAAATCCTGCACGGCAGTGGACATATTATAAAGCAAGTGATGCATGCAGGCCCTCACTGGAATCACCCTCCAGCACCTGTTCGCCATGGGTATCAAAGCCACCGATGCGGCAGAGGAAGATCTTTGTTTTGATCCCTCCGTTCAGCAAGCCTGGCAATCAGCTTCAGCTGGCTGGCCAGGTTATTGGCCCGTGCAGGCGATGCATAGGGATAGTTTTCCCGGTACTCCACAGATGAGTTGCTGCCTGCATCATACACATCTTTCAATCTTCCGGCATACTGGTTGGATTTCTTTTCAAAATCCATGATGTACCGGAGTTCTTCGCCGGCATGACTTTCAGGGAAATGCAATGGGAGGATCCACTCCCACACTGTTAATCAGCTTGTAAAACTGTTCGGGATTCCCGATGTTCAGACCGATGGGAATGCCATTCTCCCGGTGAAAAGCCAGGGAAAGGGTTCCGCTCAGTTCGATCCCCAGGGGATCCTCCATGGATTGGCTGGGATAGGCATCCGGATAACCCGGGTAGATATTATCCAGGTAACGTCCCATCCAACCCGAATGATAATCATGATCACGCGATTCATCGCCTCCCATAAACACCACATCCCTTCCCCTGAAATGGGAAAGGTTCATATCGGGATAACCCACATTCTGAATGATGGCTACCTTTCCCTCATCGTACATCTCCTTGAAAGCCACGCATATCGGGATGCAGTCCCACCCTCACCGCGTCATCCACATCTTGGATCCACATCAATATAGCTCCGGGTTCCGCTCTCCCGTATGGCAATATTGGGCCTCAGGTTGTAGTAATCTGTATACTGTGAGATGGGAATCAGGGTATTCAGTCCGTCGTTCCCTCCATGAAGCTGGATAAAGATCAGCACATTATCGTTGCTGCTGGCTGCAGCCATCTGCTTCAAAGCGCTGTTTGCAGCCAGCAGGTTCAGGGGAATTCCGCCCAGTGTCAGACCGGCCGCACTTCCAGGCCATATTCCGTATAAAATGTCTTCTCTTCATCGCTTGCTAGTATAGTTGAAATTCAGGGGTTTGAATCAATTTGGAAACAAGCCGTTCCAGCAGCATCCTTACCGTTTCATCGTTGGATGAGCTCTGGTAATCATTCCACTCCTGTGTCCACAATCCAAGGGCATAGTCATGATTTTCAGGATAATCAAGAAAGACCGTGTAGAGAAAATAGTCGATAGCGCTCCTGGGTCAGGGTGACTGCCAGTAAGATTTTCAGACCAGCACATCCATAATCTCCACGGCATCGGAAGGATCGCTTACATCACCCGAATTTTCCACCCAGTCCACAACATCCAGGTAGATGGACAGGGGATTTTCTCCTCCGGGTGGCTCCATCAGCAAATCACCCGTCTGGTAGCGGTGTGCCAGGGCATAGGTGGTGATCCAGTTCCGGTTATAGCCCGGAATCTGGTGATAGGCCGGATAGCCTGCCACCTCAAAGGGCTCATAAAAATTGAGCCCCTGGTCCACCAGGCGGTCAGACCACAAATCCCATGTCTGTGTAGAAGGATGTTGGATCGCTGTTGCGGTCGGGAAACTCAATCTCAAAGCTCCTGAAAAGTCCGCAGAAAACATCCACCGGCGATTTAATCAGGGCGCCCATATTATCGTTCTCCTTCACCGCATCGTCATTGTCAAAGAAATGATCGCTCTCCAGGAGTACCTTCAGGGCTTCAACGATGCTGTAATCATTGTCGATCAAGATCTGGGCAAGGGGTCCAATGATATCCTTTTCAGCCTCCTCGGTGATAAAATGATATACAAAAAAGCGGTAGAGTTTCCTGGCAATGAAACGCCCGGTTTCCTCCTGCGCAAAAATCATTTCGATCATGTCATCCAGTTCGCCGTAGGCCGCTTCCACCGTGGGGTAGCCACCGACAATTACAGCAGGCTGAATGCTCTTCCCCCCAAATTTATCCGGTAAAGGTTTTTACTCCAGGATCATGCTCAGTGGCCAGTTCCACGGCTTCGGCTCCATCCCCAGCCATGCTGGCTTCGCATCTTTCCCGGTGGGCAGATCCTGTATCCGGATCCAGGAAGGAGAAGGTTTCATCGATCATCCAGCCGGTGAGCACCCGGGTGGCCTCCTTGATATCATCCTCCGTATAGTTGGTATAATCTCCTTCCTCCACCTGAGTGCCCTTTACCGATGCTGTAAAGTTCAAACATCTCCCTGGCAAAATTCTCATTGGGTGAACGGTACCTGTTGGAATAGCCATCCAGGTAGCTGAGCATGGCATTGTCCACACAGATCTTCTTGAAAAGCTCCTTGAAACTGCCATAGGCATAGTGCCGGAAAAGAGCATTCTGATAATAGATGGCTTCACTGGATTGAATCTCGGTCCACCGGGCAGGCAGGTGGGTATGATAAGAACCAGGTAAGCCGTTCCTTCAGGGTTAGGGGGAGCCTGGCGCATCACATCCATGTGCCAGGACTGGAAATAGCGGAACAGTGTCATCCTGCTCCGCAGTCCGGCTGGGCATGAGCCACACCCGCGGGATCCACCCAGGTGGCAGCCCGTGGCCGGATCAACCGGAGGGAGCGGATTTTCAGCACTGTCATCCAGCAACAGGGCCAGGGCCTGGTCTGCAGTCAGGCGTAGCGAATTGGTCAATCTCCTGACGGGTGGGTCCAAAGGTGGCCCTGCGTAAGAGGTGGGCTGCTCTTGCTTTGCCGAGCACACCGGAAAATTTATTTAGGGAAGCCATCGATCATGGGTTTATTACACAAACCAATATTCTGGCAATAAGTTGCAAACGCAAAATGAATGAATTGTTATTTAGAATCGTTCTTAATAAGAAGATTGACGCTGGTAAGAAACACCCGTTTTCAAGGTGATTCAGCAGGTAGCGAAAGGCGCGTTCATCCACGGCTACCTTTTCCAGGTGGAATCACCCCAGGTTCAGTAAGGATACCATCCAGGATGAGTCCGGCCACTCCGGTGGAGGTATAACCAGTGGTGCGAGCCATGGACAGCGTATCGGTATCCGCCTGATACTCATCATACAGATCATAGGAATAGTGTTTTTCCCTGCCATCCTCTTTTCCCTTAATCTCGATCCTCATCACGGTAAATTCGCCCTCCCCTTTGGCCAACTTGAAACGGGGAAATAAAAGGGCAGCTGTCAGATCCACCGGCCGGACCATGGTCCCCTTCACGTCCACTGCTTCTGTGTTAAAATATCCCAGTTCGCGTAAAACCTTCAGGAACTCCACAGTGCCCGGGTAGCGAAGGGTCTTCTCCACCATATTGGGGATATGAGGAAAAGAATCAAGCAGTGAGCGCAATCCATCTGAATTCCAGGCTTCCAGCGTTCCGATCACATCAAAATCAACAGTTTCCAGATCAGATAAGGCAGAGCGGGTCACATTTGCACCCTTTCACCCGGAATCGGGCAGGCCGTACATACTCCTCGATACAATCCATGGGTGACCAGGAACTTTTATACTCCAGTGGCCATTCCCGTTCAACGGGCAGTCCTCCCACCAAGCAACGATAGGAATCCACCTCCATCCTGGCATCATGATAACCCAGGATGGCATTGCACATTGCCGGGGGCAACGCCCCATGTCAGCAACCACGGTGATGCCCCTTTCTCTGGCCAGTCCATCAAGCTGCATAAAATCCTCAGGGCAAAAGGAGATATCCACCATGTTCTTACCCGCCCCGATGACCCGCTCCATAACGCCATATCCAAAAGCGCCGGAGCGTGGCTCCCACCACCAGGTCGGCTTCCTTAACGATCTCGCTTAGGTGATCACCTGTGAAATCAGCCTGTACGACCGCGACTCCATGATTCCTGCAGAGATCCGTCCAGAACAGGCTGCGTCCAGGTCCACTCGAGGTAAGCTGGTGTCCGCTTCTTCTGAGATCAATGGCAATGGCCTTTCCCACCAGGCCGGCTCCCAGCACAACAATTTTGCTCATTTGAAATGGTATTATGTGACGTTTCCCCGGGTCACAGGATAATGCTCATAGATTTTCTGCTCCATGATCATCCTCAACTTCTCCACAGCCAGGAAAATCTCCTCAAAAGAGGTGTAAAGGGGAGTGATCCCAAAACGGATATTATTGGGCTCCCTGAAATCGGGCACCACCACATCCTCCCCCACTTCCGGATCCAGCAAGGCTTTGCAGATCCGATAAGCCTCTGCATGTTTCAGGGAAATATGTGAACCTCTTTTTTCAGTGAATTCGGGTGATCCCAGCCTGAATCCGCCCCGTACAAGCCACTTGGATGCCAGATGAATCAGGTATTCACTCTGTGCCATGCTTTTCTGCCTGATGGCACCAATGCCAGCCTCCAGGACCATATCCAGGGCAGGTTCCAGTCCCGATACGGAAAGCACCGGGGGAGTTCCGGTCAGGAATTTCCGGATCCCGTCGGACGATCCGGTAGTTCAGTTTAAAATCAAAGGGATTCTTCTCTCCGAACCATCCCTGAATGGGATTCATCCATTTTCTCCTGCAGATCCCTTCTCACATAAAGAAAGGCAGGAGAACCCGGTCCGCCGTTCAGGTATTTGTAGGTACACCCCACTGCCAGGTCAGCATTGGCCTTTTTCAGGCTGACGGGAACCGCACCCACCGAATGACTCAGATCCCACAGAACCAGTGGCACCATGCATGTGAGCCAGTTCGGTGACCTTCTCCATATCATACATATAGGCACTTTTGAAGGTCACATGGGACAGGCTGACCAGGGCGGTCTGCTGGCTAAACATCCTTAATAGTTCGGTCATATCGGACGAGATCCCATCGGACGATTTTAGCAGCCGCAGGGTATGCTTGTTCCCAAATTGTTTGACCAGTCCCTGAAGGACATAGAGATCGAAGGGAAAGTTCATATCATCTGAAATAATTTCAGCTCCTTCCCTCCTGGAGCTTCAGGGCTCCATAGGCAAGTTTATAGAGATTGACCGAGGTAGAATCGGAAAGGATCACTTCATCGGGACGGGCCCCAATAATCTGGGCGATCTTCTTTCCCAGCCGCATGCTCTGCTGGTACCATCCTTCGTTCCAGCTCCGTATCAGCCGCTCTCCCCATTGCTCCCTGATGGCATTCTCCAGGTATTTCACGGTCTCTGCAGGCAGGCGCCCCAGGGAATTACCATCCAGGTAAATCAGTGGATGGATCTTGATTACAAACGTTCCCGGTAGGCTTTGAAGGGATCCAGCTGGATCCAGTCGGCGTGTGAAGGTATCCTGGCCTATCTCAATGGTATATGAATGATCCATGCTTACAGCAGGTTGGCGGCATCCTGATCCAGATACCATTCCAGGTTTCCGGAGTCCGGAGCCACATAAAAGGCAGGATATTCCATGTAGTTCCCTTCCTTCATGACAATCTCATTGATGATGGTCGAGCTTTCTCACTTACCGGCCAGCAAGAAAGGAGACCCGCCTGGCCGCATTGATCACTCCGCCTGTCAGGGTGATCCTTTTCTGACCCGTACTCGGGATGACTGGCAACCGACACAGGGTGCGCTCGGAGTTCCACAGTTCAATCTGGTCAGGAAAGATGGATGCCGTATGACCATCTTCACCCAGACCCAGCCAGATCCAGTCAAATACAGGAAATCCATTCTCGATCGGGAAGCCGTTCCAACAGCACCCTGCCATAACGTTCAGCCTCCGCTCCGGATCCGCCTCTCCCCTGATGCGGTGAATTCTGTCCTGTGGAAAGTCCCAGGGGATCCAGCAGTAACTCCTTTGCATTGCCATAATTGCTCTCCTGGTGCTCGGCCGGGACACAGCGCTCATCTCCCCAGTAAAGATGAACATGTTCCCAGTCCTCCGGGCAGGTCTGACCAGCCAGTTGCCTGAAAACTGGCCAGGGGAGTTGATCCTCCCGAAAGGGCAATATGCATGCGGTTTTCTCTTCATTGCTGGTCTCGTCGAGGAAACGATTTACATCACAGACAAAAGCTGCAACCAGCGTATCCATATCGGGATAGATATAATGTCTTCTTCTCTCCATTACAATTCACAATATAGACCGTCATCGGCCAGGTTTTTACATGGATAACGCCAGGTATAATCATCACCTTCAATCATCTGGTCTGCCATCTCCGGGCCCCAGGTTCCACAGGGATAGCCATGAAGGGGAATGTCAGGATCGTCTCTCCCAGGCCTTCAGGATGGGATCCACAAACTGCCAGGCGGCCTCCACTGCATCACCCCGGGTATAGAGGGTACTGTCTCCCTGCATGCAATCCAGCAACAGTCGCTGGTATGCTTCAGGTATATAGCTGTCGGTCAAATCTTTATAATGAAAATCCATATTCGCCTCCTGTACCTTGAATCCGGCTCCCTGCACCTTCATTCCGAATTTCAGCAGGATTCCTTCATCGGGTTGGATCCGGATTACCAGCTGGTTCCTGTTGCCCAGTTCCCCCGCTGACGCAAAACAGGGTATGGGGAGAGGGATTAAAATGAACCACGATCTCGGTGACCCTGGTGGGAAGTCTTTTACCGGTTCGGATATAAAAGGGAACTCCTCCCCATCTCCAGTTATCAATAAACAATTTCATGGCCACAAAGGTCTCTGTCCGGCTATCCTCCGGAACTCCCTCCTCTTCCCGGTAGCCCACCATGCTTTCCCCACTCACATGTGAGGCCATGTACTGTCCCCTGATCACCTGTTTCTCAATGTCATCTCCCTTTAATGGGCCGAAAGGACTGGAATACCTTCAGGACTTCATTCCGGATGGCATCGGAATTGATCACGGTGGGAGGTTCCATGGCCACCAGTCCCACCAGTTGAAGCAGGTGGTTCTGCAGCATATCCCTGAGGGCCCCGGAATGGTCGTAATACCCTCCCCTGGTTCCAACTCCCAGGCTTTCCGAAGAGGTGATCTCCACATGATGTACAAAATTCCGGTTCCAGAGGGGTTCAAAAATCCCGTTTGAAAAACGGGTTACCAGCACATTCTGTACAGTCTCCTTTCCCAGGTAATGATCGATCCGGTAAATCTGGTGCTCCTGCAGCTGTTTAAGCAGATTTGTATTCAGATCCCTGGGCCGATTGATAATCCGTCCCAAAAGGTTTTTCAATGATGATCCTTCTCCAGAATCCCGTTCTCCTCCGAAGCAAGCCCGATACCAGCAAGACTGCCGGGGATGATCCCATAAAGCGAAGGTGGTGTGGCCAGGTAAAAGATATAATTGGGATCAATCTCCAGTTGCACTGGTCAGCTTCTCCAAGTCGTTTGACCAAGCTCAGGATAATCCTCCGTCTTCAGGATCCATGGAATGATAATAGAGCATGTCCACCACCTGCATTCTGCTCCTCCAGGTGAGCTGCAATCATCTCCCGGTAGGACTCATCAGTATAAGCAGCTTCTTCCAATACCCAGCACTGCAAATTTCTCGGGCAGAAGGTCCAGCTTCTGCAACTCCCCCAGGGCAGGAATCAGCTTCCTGCCTGGTCAGGTCGCCCGAAGCACCAAAAATTACCAGTATATGATTCGAAGGTTTATACATTCAGCTTCTTCTATTAAGTCGCTACTTTAAGTTGATCCTTACGATGTTGATCTTGCGGTAACATAAAGTTCCTTCTCCCTGGGTCCAAAGGCCAGGTTGGATGGCAGGAAGAGGAAGCCCGATGGTCCCCAGATGTTCCCCTTCAGGTGCAATCACCAGGATTCCACCCGGACCTGTCACAAAAAGGTTCCCCTTTCTGTCCACCTTCATTCCGTCGGGTCCTCCCGGCAGAGAGAGTATCCTGGGCCTGGAAAAATAACGTTCTTCTTCACCACTTCTCCCATCTCGATCCAGGTCGTATCTCATCCAGAATACCTCGGCACTGACTTCTCCGAATCCTGGATTGACCTTCCATATTGGCCACATAAAGATAGTGCTCATCAGGTGAAAGGGCGATGCCGTTGGGCCAGGAGAGGGTGCTGTCGATCAGTGTCACCTCGCCATTGTTCCAGCTGAAAACCCCGTTGAATGGCAGCTCCTTTTCCGGATCTTCGTTTCAGTCCGGCCAATCCCCAGGGAGGATCGGTAAAATAGATGGTCCCCGGGCATGACCTGCAAAGATCATTGGGACTGTTCAGTCTTTTCCCCTGATAACTATCGACCAGGGTATGTCAGTTTCCCTTCGGGAGAATCCTGGTAATGCTCCTGGAACCATGTTCACAGGCAAGCACCGATCCATCCCGTCAGGGCACAGCAATCCGTTGGCATGATTGCTTGGATTCACGGAAAACCACAAACTTCTTGCCCGGTCCACCTGTATATGGTGTTTGCCGGAATATCACTGAAAATCAGGATATCCATCGGGATGCCAGGCCGGTCCCTCGGTAAATTCAAAAGTGATCCCGATTCGCTCCACCACGGCCTCCCGGGGAACCACCTCCCAGAATCGTTCACTTTCGGCATGGAAAGTTCCCACTGGGATGTACCTATCTTATCTGGTGTTACATCCAAACAGTAAGGAGCATCCGCAATAGCATGACAAGACTCATGATTTGTGATCATTCTAGTATCATATTCTTATTCTACAACATTGCAGGGAGCTCTCTGTTCACCATGTTCCGGTGATGCCCGTTGGTATCCATCTCTTCTTGTGACAGACCATACACTGTTCATGGGTGCCAATGGTTCCGGCCAGTCCCTGGTATTGCAGAGGTTGCTGATTATCCCGCTGCAGTCCGTATTTATTATATGCACCATATACCGCATGGGTCGATCCATGACAGGCAATGCACATCACCCCATGATTATCGGTCCTGTTGCGATACAGGGCTTCAAATCCGGGAACCCACTTATTAAAGGCAGTACCCTCAAAACCATCCTCAAAGATATTAAAATTGGTGTGACAGGAACGGCAATCGGGTTCCATCAGCCAGGGCATCCTGGGTTTAATCTCTTCCTTTGAAGCTAGCATATACCGGTTCCAGTCCCCTGGACAGCCTGCTGGCAGCTTCAATATCTGCCCTGGTTTGCAAGCAATCCCAGGGCATGGTCCTCCAGGGTTCCGTGACACTCGGTACAATTGACTCCCACCTCGCTGTGCCTGCCCCTGAAACAAGCTGGTATTGCCTTCGGGTCGACTGGGATGACACATGTTGCATGCTTCATGGTCCATCCCGCGAGAGCAGGTTGGCATGAAATCCGTGAATGGCCGATGAAAAGTTCAGAACACCCGGCTTTCCTGGTGCCATCACATGCCGGATCGGCATGACAGGACTGGCATAGTGCAGGATTTCCATTCCAGGGCATCCTCCAGCAGAGTGGTTCCGTTATACCGGTCATGGGCCTTCAGGATATTTTCGGCAGTCAGATCGGCCATACCCGATAACATTATTCCAGGCCCATCCTCCTTCATGGCAATTCCGGCATCCCATTTCAGTGGAGGTGGGAGCCACTGCTTTGGTCATCGCCAGCACCTCACCCGTGGCTTCATCTCTGGCTATAATGGTAAACACAGGGTAGGGATTAAATGTACCATCATCCTTATAGGGCACCACCGGAATCAGATGTGCAGCCCAGACTGAACCCTCGAACTCCATGGTTCCGGTGACACCCTTACCCATCAGGCCCGTTCCTTCCGGCAGGTCAACTCCGAAAATCTGGGTATCGTAATCCCAGAACATGGAGTGATTCTGCGGATTTCGAAATCCTTCCTCAACCTCATACTCCATGGTTACACCGGCAGTTACCAGCTGCGGTTTTTCGCCCCTTTTAAAAAGCTGGGCATTTAAGGTGTTGGCCGGTGGCAGAAAGGAGAAGTACTTCTCATTGTCGGAAATACAGTGCATCCCCAGGTCGTTCCAGACCAGAAGCACATATTCATCGCTGGCAGGATTAAAAGGCGGAATTTCCAGGGGCAGATCAGGGGCTTCATGAGGTGGTAAGCGGTTCTGTGGATTTTCCCAGCACCTCCCTGTAAATATATGCTGCCACAGCCTTCTTCTCTTCACCGGTCCCGGCAAAGGGTGGCATATATGAATTTACCTTTCCCATCCCGGTAATCAAGGCCTCCAGTCCCCTTTCGGTCAGTCGGTCCGATTTATTCATCACCCCGTTATATCCATCCAGGGTATGACAGGCCATACACTGAAGCCTGAAAATTTCAGCCCCGGCTTCCAGCAGATTTTCGTCTGTCACCTCCTTCACCCTGGTCCACTTTGCATGGCTTAGGAATCCCTCCTGCTTAATCAGGTCCAGATCTGTCCGGAGAGATCCCGTTGGAATACATATGTCCGTACAAAACAAAGGGTTTCCTGGCAATCTCACGCATGTATTCAAATCCGGCCATCCAGGCAAAACAGATGACCACCAGGACAAGGGCTCCTACTTTCTGCAATCTTTGCGGTGTCCTTACCAGGGTAAATAGACCCAATCCGAACAAGCAGGATTGAACTGATCAACAAAAGGGTAATAAAGGGTGAGCCCTCCCGGTTAAAGTGAAACAGATTTTCAAAGGACTCATCGCTGATTACCCGGGTATAGTATATACCTGTCAGTACCAGCACTAGCCAAGGGAATATACATCCACTTTGCACAGAGCCTGAAGACTTGATTCCTGGTTTCCGCATCGTCGAGCCAGGATCCGGTCACCAGTCCGAATACCCCGGCAATGATCAGTGAAATGCTGGTTCTGAAAATCAGCGAAGGAAGAAAGCTGGGATTGAAGAATCCATGCCAGAAGTTCCCGGTTTCAATCCACTTCCCGGGAGTGAGCATAAAACCAAGAATCCCGTTGATGATAAAGAGGCTGAGCCATGCAAAAATAAAATAGAGCCAACCCAGAATCATATGCGATTTATGATCCATCTTTCCAAAGCGATAGTGGTAGATCAACAGGGCTACAATCTCGCCGATAAAGAAGACCCATTCGATGGCCCATCCAAAGACAAAAGTGTGAATCAGTGAGGAGGTGGCAGCCGGATTGACCAGGGAAATGATAAACCATATACCCACCCCGCTCATCCCGCCGAATACCATGGTGAGCAGCAGGAAGAACCAGGTATGTTTCCTTACATATTCCAGCAGAGCCGAGTTCTTTGTAAGCACAGCCTTTCGTTCGGTCAGCACCAGGAACAAGCCTCCACCCACAGCCAGGTGCGAAATGACCACATGCAAGATTGCAATGATGGCGATCAGTAATCCACCTCCGTATTGGGGAGGAACCAGACCGGATAGTTCATGATTGCTGGGTTTTAGGTTTGAAAATCAGGCGGATCATATAGTAAAGGGCAATCAGAGTCCAACCACAAAGACCAGCAGAAAGGCGATCAGGGGGGAAAGCTCTCTCACATTCTCCAGCTGCGAGGGACTGAAAACCTCGTTCAGGTAAGCAGCCCGGGCCAGGTCGCGGACAATGACCATCACCAGCATCTGAAGTCCTCCCAGGAATCATGGCAGAGTTAAGCCGTCCGGTAAAGGAGCTGTGAAGGATCAACAGGGCACCGATCCAGCCGACTCACCATCAGGATGGTGGCAAACAGGGATCCTCCCATAAAGGTCTTCCAGACTGCCTCCGGCATGGTAAGCCAGAACCAGGTTCCCACTCCCAGCTGGATGATGGTGATCCATCCGAATATCTTCAGGTTGCGCTTTGATCTGGAGCTTTGTTTTTCCTCGCATCCATTTTGGAGTAACTGTAAGTAGATGGCTCTTCCCAGTGCTCCAATGGCCAGGGCCGCCAAGCACAAAATGCAGGTACCTGGGCCAGAGGGTTGGTTCACCCAGGTTCAGGTTCCATCCACCCGGATTTTCAAAGTAGATCCCCCAGCGATCGGGCTGAATGGCCAGGGTGTTGTTATTCACAAAAACAAAGGCAATATAAAGCAGGAAAAGGGAAGTAAACACCAGGGCTCCCTTTGACCATACGGGTGCCTTATCTGCCTTTTTTACAAAAATATAGGCCCCATAATAGGCCAGGATCAGAATGGGAATTACCAGGATCCAGGGCACCGCCAGCATCACCGAACTGGAATAGAAGAGATGCCCGTAAAGTACCTGGACAAAAAGAAGCGGTGGCACACCAAAATTGACAGTCAGGGCCACCAGGGTGGGAATGCTGCCAGATGCTTTCTTCTCCAGATTTCCCGGTAAGCAGGTCCCATACGGTTAGCAGACTTCCGCCCAGCAGGAAATTCATCAGGACCATGTGAATGAAAAAGGTGACAATCAGCAGCACTTCGAACCATAGCCAGTGAACCGGTATGGTATCGGCTGAGGGAATTATTGAATCGTACATGATATGGTTTTAGGGTTTACCCGAAGTATAATAAAAATGGTCCGGAATCCGCGCCTGAGTATGACCTAAAACAGGCAAGGATATGATCTAGGTCTCCTCTTCCAGGGTTTGAAAATGGATGCATCGGAAAGGATTTTCATCTTCTTGCATCCGGCCATGATATAGAGTAAATCACATAGGGAACAAACAAGTAGCAGCAACCAGCCGATCTCCACCATCAGGATAAAATCGTAAATGCCATGCAGCACAATGGGGACCAAAATGGCCCTGCAGCAGATATCTCTTTTCAGCTCCTGTACATAGTGGGCAATCCCCAAATAGTAACCCATGGTAATCCCGAAGATGGCATGGGCAGGAACCGCGGTGAGGGCCCTGAGCAACTGCGGTTTGCAAATCCACCATCCATCACATACATCACATTCTCAACTGCGGCAAAACCCAGGGAAACAAAAACAGCATATACGATCCCGTCAAACTTCTCATTGAAACTGGGACTCTTCCATATCAGCAGGTAGAGGGCCAGAAACTTAAATAGCTCTTCGGTGATTCCTGCCACCACAAAGGCATGGTAGGCTGCTGCTGCCAATCCTTCCCAATGGTGGCATGATACCCATCAGGAAGCGCTCCACAAAAATAATCGGAATCACGGTCAGCATACCCACAGCAGTGCTTTGACCAGCAAGACCAAGGGTTCCTTCTCATACTTATCCCTGAAATAGATATAAAATAGAATGATAAAGACCGGGGCCAGGGAGGCAAGAAGGACCGCCATTGCTACCAGCCAAAAGGTGAGCATGGGATCCTCCAAAGGAGCTCCGCCGAAGGGTGGTAGCCATTGTAGTATCCGTGCCCTGGTTCATATGGACGGAGGCCCCAATGGTAATATTATCTCCCAAGTTTATAGGTGGCTCCCAGGGAAATATTATCCATGGCATAGGGGGTAAATGGGATAAGGGGATAGGAAGTCAGGTTGTTTAGACGCCGAACCATGCAAAATCAGCCTGTCACTCATTTGATAGGAGGCTGCAGCAAAAACTGCCAGGCTTGAATAAGTAGTTGGTGCCTGGAACTCAGGTCCCGGCATGGGCATAGCTACCCAGACCCTGATAATGGGAGGCCATCACTCCTCCGTGCAGGGCCCACCGCTCATTCAGAGGCAGGGTATAGGTCGGAGCCGCATAGAAGCCTCATCCCGGAACCATAGCCCTGCATATAGGAAAAGCTGGTTCCCACACAAAAGTTCCAGTGTCCGGGTTTACATCCTCTTTCTGCACGGATTCTCCTCTGCACTGAGCTCATTTCAGTGATCGTCTGGGGCAAAACAGCTCCTCTGTCTCTGACAGCCATGGATTGCTTCAAGCGAATCACCTCATCCTCAGCCGACTGCGCAAGCAGCAAGCTGGACAGACAACAAGAATCGAAAATATGAAAATTAATATGCGCATTAAAAAATAGCTGCTTATTCCAATGTACAAATATACAAACTGTTCGGGCCAACTGCTAGGCTCTCAGTTTCAACGAATTTTCCAAAGCGTTTGTACTGCTCAAACAGGATTCTGTATACTTTCTCACCATGGCCGGATCGGGATGGTATTCGGTTTCAAAACCCCCTCCCATGGCCGCCTGGGCCTCGGGAATGGTATGGATGAACGCCTGCAACCACAGCAGCAGCCATGGCAGATCCCAGGGCCACAGCCTGTTCCGAGCGGGCCACCTTTATGGGCTTATTCAGTACATCGGCAACGATCTGCATCACCAGGGGTGACTTTTTGGCCACACCTCCCAGGGCAATCACTCCGTCGATTCGGACGCCTTCTTCCACAAAACGGTCCACGATCATCTTGGCACCAAAGGCAGTGGATTCCACCAGCGCCCTGAAAATGCCCGGGGCATCCGAACCCAGGGTAAGCCCCATAATGGCACCTTTCAGGTTCTGGTTGGCATCCGGGGTCCTGCGGCCATTCATCCAGTCCAGGGCCAGCAAGGATGGATTCAGCAGGATCTATCTTTTCAGCAGCCTCACTGAGCTCGGCAATCATCCTGTCGGCACGTCTCCTGCCTGATCTTCTCCCTGGTCGTCTTCATCCAATTCCCTCCATGCTTGCAACCACATTCTCAACGGGCCACATCAAGCACCTTCCTGAACCAGGCATAAATATCCCCAAAGGCCGACTGACCTGCTTCCAGTCCCACCATACCGGGAACAATGGATCCATCCACCTGTCCGCAGATTCCACCCACCAGCTTATCCCCCACCTCATCGGCAGGGGCAATCAGCATATCGCAGGTGGAGGTTCCCATCACCTTGCTCAGGTAGTAGGGTTCGAATCTCTGCTCCCAGGGCACCCAGATGGGCATCAAAGGCACCGGCACCAACACTGACCACTGTGCTGGCAGATCCCAGTTTCTCGGCCCATTCCTCACTCAGGGTTCCCACCTTCACATCACAGGTATAGGTATCACTGAACAAGCGTTCCTTCAGTCCACCCAGCAAAGGATCCAGTTTCACCAGGAAATCCTCGTCGGGCAGACCATCAAAACTTTCATGCCACATGGCCTTATGTCCGGCAGCACACCGGCTTCGCTTCAGTTTCAGAGGATCGGTATCCCCCACCAGCAGTGCCGGGATCCAGTCGCAATGCTCCACCCAGGACCAGGCCTTTTCACGTACAGCGTGCATCCTCCCGAAGTACATGCAGAACCTTGGCCCAGAACCACTCGGAACTGTAGATCCCCCCTTCATATTTGGTAAAATCCTCCCCGCCCCAGGAGCGTGCCAGGTCATTGATCTCATCGGCCTCCTTCAAGGCCGTATGATCCTTCCAGAGCACAAACATGGCATTGGGATTCTCCTCAAAACCCGGGAGTCAGCGATAGGGGTGTTCCCTCCCGGTTCACAGCAACCGGTGTGGAACCGGTGGTATCCACCGAGATTCCCACCACCTTTTCTGCCACCCCGGCTGGACAATTTTTCAGGGCCTCCACGATGGAAACTTCCAGTCCCTCCAGGTAATCCAGGGGATGCTGCCGGAACTGATTCCTGGCCGGATCACAATATATACCTTCTTTCCAGCGGGGATATTCAAATACATGGGTCCCCATCTCTTCTCCGGTCTGGGTATCCACCACCAGGGCCCGAACCGAATCGGTTCCGTAATCCACTCCAATGGTATAAAGTCATAAAGTTATAAAGTGTAAAGTTGTAAAGTTAAAAGTCTGTTATTCCTGGCCATAGTAGGCATCCTTTCCGTGCTTTCGCTGATAATGCTTATCCAGCAGAAACTGTTCAATGGGCTCCTGATTTCCGAGCACCTCTGTACGGAAGGCCATCTTGGCCACCTCTTCCAGCACCACCGCATTGTGGACGGCATCCATGCCATCCACTCCCCAGGTAAAGGGACCATGACCATGCACCAGCACTCCGGGCATGCTCTGTAATCCAGTGCCTCGGAAGGTTTCCACAATCACCTTCCCTGTATTTCCCTCGTAATCCCCTTCCACTTCTTCCTGGGTCAGCGGCCTGGTACAGGGGATCTCTCCATAGAAATAGTCAGCATGGGTGGTTCCGTAAGGTGGCAGGACTTCCCTGCCTGGGCCCAGGAAGTGGCCCACTCAGAATGGGTATGCACCACTCCACCAATTCCCTTAAAATGTTGGTAAAGCACCAGATGGGTGGGTGCATCTGAGGAGGGTTTCAGCTCTCCCTCAATCTGTTCCCGTCCGCATCCAGCACCACCATCTGTTCAGCGGTTCATTCTGTCGTAGGGAACACCCGAGGGTTTGATCACAATGTGACCTGTTTCCGGATCCCGCTCACTGACATTCCCCCAGGTAAAAATCACCAGGTGGTGTCTGACCAGGTCCAGATTGGCTTCCAGTACCTTTTCCTTTAAATGTTCAAGCATATTCATATCGGTTTAAGTATTACAATCCTCTGGCCAGGTGATAATAAAGATCATTCCACCGCAACTCCTTTTTAATGGAGGAGATGGTGGTATCACTCGTCAATCAGCAGATATTCGATTCCGGCAATTTCTGCAAAATCTTCCAGGTGTTCTTTGGTCACAGCCATGCTGAATCCGGTATGATGGGCTCCTCCTGCCAGGATCCAGGCACCGGCTGCCACTTCAAGATTGGGATAGGGTTGCCATACCACCCTGGCCACAGGCAGATTGGGCAGGGGTGCATCGGCCGGAACCACATCACAGGGATTCACCAGCAACCGGAATCGGTTGCCCATGTCCATGATGGAGGCATTGACTCCCGGACCGGATGCCACATCAAAAACCAGTCTGGCCGGATCGGCCTTCCCTCCAATTCCCAGGGGATGAACCTCCAGGCTGGCTTTCCCTTCTGCAATGGAGGGACAAACCTCCAGCATATGTGCCCCCAGCACTTTCATTCCATCGGGATGGAGGTGATAGGTATAATCTTCCATAAAGGAAGTACCTCCTTCAAGTCCCATGGCCATTACCTTCATGGCCCTAACCAGGGCAGCGGTTTTCCAGTCTCCTTCAGCACCAAATCCATAACCATCTGCCATCAGGCGCTGAACGGCCAGTCCGGGTAGCTGGATAAGCCCGTGCAGGTCTTCAAAGGTGGTGGTGAAGGCAGAAAAACCACCTTCTTCCAGGAAAATGCTCATGCCCTTTTCAATGCGGGCAGCCTCCTTCAAGAGCCCTGCGAAGCTTCCCCCTTCCGGGCTTCAGAGGGCAACTTGTATGAGTCCTCATATATCTCCAGCAACTCCTTGATCTCAGTATCGTGACCTGCTTTAACACTGCTCCACCAGGTCACCCACTCCATAACCCGAAACCGAATATCCAAACTGAATCTGTGCCGATACCTTATTTCCTTCGGTCACCGCCACCTCACGCATGTTGTCGCCAAAACGGGCCACCTTTCCTCCCTGCCAGTCATGCCAGGCTGCAGCAGCCCTGAGTCCAGACACCCACTTTTGCCTGAACCTCCGGATTGGCCCAGTGTCCCACCACCACTTTTCGTTCAATTCGCAGCCGTGATCCTATAAAACCAAACTCCCTTCCTCCATGGGCAGACTGGTTCAGATTCATAAAATCCATATCGATGGAATCCCATGGGATATCCCGGTTAAACTGGGTATGCAGATGCATAAAAGGTTGTTGAGAGGATTTCAGTCCGGCAATCCACATTTTCGCAGGAGAAAAGGTATGCATCCAGGTGATCAGTCCAATACACTCCGGCTGCATTATTGGCCTCCCGGCAAAGCGCCAGGATGGCCTCCGGAGTGGTTAGTACCGGTTTAAACACAATCTTTACCGGAATGGCACTGCTCTGGTCCAGGGCTCCGGCAATCTCCCTGGAATCCTGATCCACCTGTTTCAGGGTTTCCTCTCCGTACAGGTGCTGACTGCCGGTTACAAACCAGGCTTCCAACGTCTTCAAATCTTTTATCATACTTTCACTTTTTTTTGACTTATACTAACTTTTAACTTATTGACTTACAGCTGCTACCATTCTACATGGTAAAGTTGTATCCTCCATCCACCAGTTTCTTATACTTTCTTCTTATCAAACCTGTAGAGAAAGGCTCCCTTCCTGGAGCTGCTCTTATCCTTTTCTTCCAGTTTAATCAAGCACATCCATGGAGAAGATTTTCTTCCGGAAATTCCTTTTATCCAGCTTCGTCTGGTAGATGGCTTCATAGAGCGACTGAAGCTGGGGAATGGTAAATTCCCTGGGCAGCAGCTCAAAACCAATGGGTTGGGAGGCCGTTCTCCTCCGAAGCCTGCGTAATGCCCTTTCCACCATAGAATTATGATCCATGATCAGGTCGGGCAGTTCTTTCAGGCTCACCCAGGTAGCTCCATATTGTCTGGAATACTCCTCCAGAATACTTGTGGGCAGGGATCAGGGCATAATAGGCCACGGAAATGACCCTCCCCGCCGGATCCCGTTCAATCTCTCCATAGGTCTGCAAGCTCCTCCATATAGATCTTCTCCAGACCGGTCAGTTCAAAAAGGATCCTGTTGGCAGCATCCTCCAGGCTCTCATCCTGCCTTCACAAATCCCCCGAAAAGGGACCACTCTCCCTTGGCCGGTTCAAACTGCCGTTTGTGAATCAGTAGCTTCAGCTCACCCTCGTCAAATCCGAAAATGATGCAGTCCACGGCCACATGAAATGTTGGATGTTCAGCGTAATATTTGTTTTCTGATGCCATGAATCGTCCATTCCCAGATTACCAGAAATAGATATAAAATGCAATGATAAACGCAATGATGATGGCCGAATTGATCAGATCCCATTTATTCCAGCTGGCCCTTGTAATGGCCCGTTGTTCTGCAGTGGCCGAACCGAAGTAGAGTCCCTGTATCTTTGCCGGATCCCTGGCTTTGGTAAAGAAACTGACCATAATCATCAGGGCAATGACAATTAGAAAGAGTGCAATTTCATAGTGCAGCCAGTTGGGAGCAATGATCAGATCTGTAGATAAAGCCATCCACCACCGTATCCCCATAATAGATATTCAGTCCAAGGCGCAGCATTCCCAGTGCGAAACCCACCACCAGACCGATAAATCCGGCTGATGGAGTGGTTCTTTTGGAAAGGATCCCCAGCAGGAATACCGCAGCAATGCCCGGAGCCAGCAGTGACTGAACATCCTGCAGGTATTCATACAAGTACCTTTCCGATATCTTTCATTACCGGGATCCAGAGGATCCCCAGGATCACAATAACCACAGTGGCCATCTGTCCCACGATCACGTAGTGTTTTTCAGATGGCATCTGGTTTGATCTTTTT
This sequence comes from uncultured Bacteroidota bacterium, assembly GCA_963716765.1. Classification (GTDB taxonomy): domain Bacteria; phylum Bacteroidota; class Bacteroidia; order Bacteroidales. Next base: position 34,244 of record CAVQUO010000021.1, read on the forward strand.
GATAAAAATCCACCGTAAAGAGCATGGAGGAGGAATTAAACAGGGATGCCAGGGAACTCATCAGTGCAGCCAGGATCCCTCCCACCACGATCCCTGTAAATCCCTTTGGGAGCAGATCCTTTACCAGGGTGGAAAAGGCAGCATCATTGGTGGCAAAATCCATGATTCCCTGCTGTTTCAGGGCAAAGGCGATCATCCCCGGAATCAGGAAAAGGAACACAGGAGTGAGTTTCAGGTAAGCACCAAAAATGGTTCCTCTCCTGGCCTGTTTCTGGTCCCGGCCCGACAAGACCCGCTGCACGATAAACTGGTCGGTACACCAGTACCAGAATCCAATAATGGCAGAACCCAGGATCACGCCGGTCCAGGGATATTGCGGATCCTTGGGCGAACGCATCAGACTGGCCATGCTGTCGTGGTGGATCGGTAAATCACCTCTCCGGCATCATTCAGATAGGTCACATCGGTGGCCCTGACAATCTCCATCAGGTTGGCCCATCCACCCAGCTGGGTCAGTCCAATCACCAGGATGGCAATGGAACCGGCCAGGAGAATGGGGGTTTGCAGAATTGAAGTATAAAGGACTGCTTTCATCCCCCCAAACACCGTATAGAGTCCGGTAATGACCACCAGTCCGATGGCACTGACCCAGAAAAAATCGATCTGCTGGTTAAAGATGGTCACATATTCAATATTGAATACATCCTTAAAAACCACACCTCCGGCATAAACGGTAACGGCCACCTTGGTGAGGATATAACTCACCAGGGAAATGATGGAGAGAAATGACCGGGATTGTGAATTATATCGCTTCTTCAAGAAATTCGGGCATGGTAAAAACACCACTCCTGGCATAAAAGGGAACAAAGAGCCATCCCAGTAACAGGATCATCCAGCCATGCATCTCCCAGTGCGCAAAGGCCATACCGCTTTCAGCACCTGCTCCGGCCAGTCCCACCAGGTGTTCCGAACCAATATTGGAAGCAAAGATCGATGCCCCGATGGCGATCCAGGTGGCATCCCTGCCGGCCAGGAAATAGTCGGAGGTATCCTTATCCTTTTTCTTCAGAACCCAGAAAATGATTCCTACCAGGCCAAGGCAAAAGAGTCCGAGTACAATCCAGTCGAGTGTTGCCATAGTGGTTAGGTGGAGTTAGAAAAGTTAGTAAGTTAGTTAGAAGAGTTAGTGAAGTTAGATGAAGTTAGAAATGTTAGAAATGTTAGTAAATGTTAGTAAATCTTAAGTGTAATATTAACACTTAATCAGAAAACTTCAAGTACCCTTCTTTATTTAGAATGAATTCAAAAGCTGTCAAATTTCAATAGATGCATTGCCAAATCTGGTACAAAAGTACCAATCAAAATTATCTTGAGATATGAATTATCATTATAGTTTATACTTTTAAGCTGCTTAAACCTAACTAAACTGATCTTTATGCAAACTACATTTTCACTGGGGACAATTGACTGGGCGATCATCCTGATCTACTTTGTCTTTGTTCTTGGAATTGGCTGGGCACTGAGAAGGTATATGAAAGATGCCTCTGCCTTCCTTGAAGCAGGACGATCCTTGCCTGCCTGGGTAACCGGACTGGCCTTCATCTCTGCCAACCTTGGTGCCCTCGAGGTGATCGGCATGGCAGCCTCAGGCGCCAAATACGGAATGATGACCGTCCACTTTTACTGGATCGGTGCCATTCCGGCCATGATCTTCCTGGCCATTTTTATGATGCCTTTCTATTATGGATCAAAAGCCCGCTCGGTACCCGAATACCTCAAACTCAGGTTTGATGAGAAAACCAGGGGCTTCAATGCCTTTGCCTTTGCCATCATGACTGTTTTTGCATCCGGTATCTCCATGTATGCCCTGGCCTTGCTGGCACAGGTGATCCTGCCTCTGCAGATCGACTGGAACTTCCTGGGCATACATATCGGGGAATTTGATTTTTACCTCTTTATTTCAGCAATGATCGTTCTTGTATACATGGTACTGGGAGGACTTACTTCGGCCATTTACAACGAGGTGCTGCAGTTCTTCCTGATTGTGATCGGCTTTGCTCCGCTGGTGATTATCGGACTTGACAGATATCGGAGGATGGGAAGGCCTGAAGGCCAATCTTCCCGAAGAATATGATGCATACCTGGAAATTTACCGGAAGTGCCGATGCCAATCCCATGGGTGTTGAATGGTTCGGGGTTCTGGTGGGACTTGGTTTCGTGCTGTCCTTTGGCTACTGGTGTACCAACTTCCTGGTGGTACAGCGTGCCATGGCTGCAGGTTCCATGATCGGCTGCACGCAAAACACCCCTGATCGGGGCCATTCCCAAGATGTTCCTGCCGGCCCTGGTCATTATTCCCGGAATGATTGCACTGGCCCTGACCAATATTGGGTGCACTGGAACTGCCCCTTAAGGAGGGTACCATGATCACCGATTTCGACAAGGTGATCCCGGTGCTGCTGATGAAATATATGCCTGTAGGGGTTCTGGGACTGGGACTGACCGCCCTGATGGCCTCCTTTATGTCGGGGATGGCCGGAAATGTATCCGCCTTCAATACGGTATTTACCTATGACATCTACCAGAGCTATATCAAGCCCAATCAAGCCCGACAATCATTACCTGAAGGTGGGACAATGGACCACGGTGGTAGGGGTGCTGGTGAGTATCATGACTGCCTATGTGGCCAGGTCCTTTAACAATGTGATGGACTTCCTGCAGCTGATCTTCGCCTTTGTGAATGCACCACTGTTTGCTGCCTTCCTGCTGGGTATGTTCTGGAAACGCACCACGGGTCATGCGGCATTCTGGGGACTGATCGGCGGAACCATTTCAGCTGCCATCCACCATGGACTTACCCTTCCTGCAGGGGCGACAGCGGGTGTCAAAGGGAGGATATTTTGGTGCTGTTCATACCTATCCCAGTGAGATGGCACAGAACTTCTGGACTGCCATCTATGCCTTTACCGCAGCCCTGTATGCTCACCTTGGTGATCACCATTGCTAACCAAAAAGACTGAAAACCGATGATGATTTGAAAGGGCTGGTTTACTCCCTGACCCCCAAGGATACAGGACGATTCAAAACACTGGTATCAGAAACCTGGCGTTATGGCCATCATCGTGGGTGTCATGGCCATTGGCATTGAGTATCATATTCTGGTAATACTATAAAACATAAGATACAATGGGATTAGATATAAAAATACCGATCGGACTGATGTTCAGCATCCTGGGAATGATTCTGACCATTCATGGAATGGTTACCAACGGTGATACTGAAATGTATGACCAATCACTGGGACACAACATCAACCTGTGGTCCGGGCTCTTCATGATCGCCTTCGGGGCTTTCATGCTGCTCACCTCCACACTTGATAAAAAAGAAGAAAGAAGGAATAATCCTGCGATCTCACAGTTTGCTAAAGAGTGGCCTTCGTTCTAATCGCTGGGGCTCCTCTTTTTTTTCCAGCCGGCCGAGATGACCACGATGGCGCCGGCAAGTACAGTCAGGGCTCCCAGAAAAGCTCAGCATGGAGAAGGATTCGGGTTCAATCCAGGAGACCTCCATCCGCGTCAGGATGGCCATGGTGACAAAGGTGATGATGGGATTCAGGGTGATGATCACACTCACCCGGGTGGCCTCGGTGAGTTTGATGGCCAGGGCCAGTGAACCATAGGCCAGCACGGTATTCAGTCCCAGGTAGATCAGGAGGAACCAGTTGGCAGCAGGCATGCCCTGCAAGCTTGAAAATTGCACCAGCGGAATCAGCAGCCAGTGGCACAGAATCCGTAAATAAAGAGGTTCAGCTGGTTGGGACGAATGTTTTCACCAGGGCCTTTTGCAGGGTGGCAAAGACTGCCCAGGAGAGTCCGCCACCCAGTACCAGCAGCATCCCCCTGGTAAAGTGCTCTCCTGCACCGGTCAATATCCCTCAGCTGTTCTGAATAAAACAGATCCGATCCCTGACAGAACCAGGATAAAGCCCACAATGTGCTTCCAGTTCACATGTTCCCGGAAAATAACAATCCCCGAAAGGGCAAAACTCACCGGGGCAATCTGGATGAATACCTGCGAACTTGATGGAGAAACATATTTGATCCCTGAAATGAAACCGATGTAGTTTAGCCCAAGAAATAGGGCTGCCAGGAACAGTAGCAAGGGAGGTCGTCTGAAAATCCTAAAATCGGTTCGGCGGAAAATCAGGGTCCAGACAGCCAGTACCAGGAAGGCAAAAAAGAACCTGAACCATACCACCGTCACAGGTGGCAGTTCATTGGTAATTACCTTCAGGACGATGGCCATAAATCCCCACAGGGAGGCTGTGGCGATGGCATATAGTATGCCCTTTCGGTTATCAGAACCCATATTTCAAGTAAAGTATCAGGGAAATAACATCCATCTCATCGACCAGGTACCCGGCTCCTGCAAATTTATCGATGATAAAAAGCACATATCGGATATCCACGGCAATATTGCGGCAGAGGTCGGGATCATAGAACACATCACTCATGGTTCCCTCCCACTCCCGGTCAAAATTGATCCCGATGAGCCGGCCATCGGCATCCAGAACCGGACTTCCGGAATTACCTCCTGAGGTATGATTGGAAGCAATGAAGCATACCGGCATGGTACCATTCACACCATAAGGGCCAAAATCCTTCGCCTCGTAAAGTGAAATCAGCTTATCGGGAACAAGGTAATCGTCATGTCCCTCTCTGCTGTTTCTCCATGAGCCCCTTCATTGTGGTCGTGGATACATATTCAACTCCGTCCCTGGGCTTGTACCCTTTCACCCTTCCATAGGTAAGTCTCATGGTCCGGTTGGCATCCGGGTAAAGCTGTTTTCCACCGGCCATCTCAAGCAGGGCGGCCATGTAAGTCCTGTAGAGTTCCTCTTCTTCCCAGTCAAGCTGCCGGTGCTGATCAATGAAATAGGTCTATAAATCTGGCTGAACTCTTCAAGACAGATAGTCATGGGATCCTTTTCCAGCATGGCAAGGGCCTTTTCGGAATCTCTCGGCATAGATATCCAGTAATTTTTGAGAACGCTTCCTGTCACTAAAAAGTGTTTCAGCATAAATCTTCTCCGCAAACAGCCCAAAATCACCCTTGTTCTTTTTTGAAACCTTTTGAAAAATGCCGGGTAGTATTCCGCGGGCATCTGCTCCTGATAGGCCTCCATCATTGCGGCAAAAATATCCCTGTCAATCGGCAAATAAAAATTCTTGAAGAACTGATCCATTTGACTTATCGAGCGCCTCCTGGATCGGCACCCTGGCGCATCATTCGTTCGACCCTTTGGAGCTGCGAGAACAGTTCAATGGCCATTATCGATTCATCATACATATCCACCGAGAGGGAATAGACATCCATATCCCTGTTCAGGACCAGAGAATTTCTGCAGCAGCTCTCCATATTTCATGATGCGTTCACCATCCTGATTCACCCATAGCTGGAATGCCGATTCTTCCTTCCATTTTTTGCTCCACCACATTGTTCCGCTCCAGTCCCAGGATCATCCCCTGCCACTTTTTCCAGGCATTGCTCACCCTTCGGTATTTGTGGCATACTGGATCCGACACTCATCCGATGTTTTCATATAGTGCATCCATGATCTCAAGCCGGGTGGTCCTTAATCCTATTTTTAAGGGCAAAGAGGTTTCAAGCATATATCGAACCACATCCGAATAAAGGTATTGCGTGGTGGAACCCGGATAGCCCAAGAATCATGGTAAAATCACCTCCTGAATCCCTCCCAGGTTCACCTCCAGGTGCTTGCGTGGTTTGTAGGGTTTATTATCGGACTGTATATCGGCAGCGCTGGTTTTCCTGCATTGGCATATACCCTGAAGAGTGAGAAATCTCCCGTATGGCGTGGCCACATCCAGTTATCCCTGTCAGCCCCGAAATTTCCAATGGACGAAGGGGGTGCTCCCACCAGCCTGACATCCCTAAATTTCTCGTAGACAAAAAGATAGTATGCATTTCCGTAATAAAAGGATCTTACCTCGGCATCAAGATGAGTTCCCTTTGTGGCTTCCTGGATAATCGCACCCATGTTCTCAGTTCGATCCTGCGCTGACGCTCCTGTGGGTCCATTCCCTGATCCAGTCCGTCAAATACCTGCTGACTCACATCCTTCATATACCTGAGATAGGTGACGCTCAGTCCTCTGTTTGGCAATTCCTCCTCCCTGCTCATGGCCCAGAAACCATTGGTCAGGTAATCATTCTCAACGGAGCTGTGCGACTGGATGGCCCCTTCCCCGCAATGATGATTGGTCAGCAGCAAGCCCTCGCCCGAAATCATTTCACCCGTACATCCTCCTCCAAAAATTACAATGGCATCCTTCAGGCAATCCTGGTTGATGCTGTAAATATCTTCTGCATTCAGCCTCAATCCGGCTTCCTGCATGGCCTCAATGTGATACTTTTCAATCAGCATGGGGATCCACATCCCCTCCTCCGCCTTTCAGGTATTGTGATCCGGAAACCAGGATCAGCATGAATACACACAGTACTTTTTTCATTAATCTCTATTTCGTTTAAGGTGACTTCAATAAAATTTTTCAGTTCACTGTATACTCTCTGAACAGGAAGTCCCATCACATTAAAGTAAGCTGCCATCGATCCGTTCCACTGCAATATGTCCGATCCATTCCTGGATTCCGTAGGCTCCTGCCTTGTCAAATGGCTTGAATTGGTCCACATAATAGTTCAATCTCCTCAGCCTCCAGGCTGGAAAAAGTCACATCGGTTACCACATAAAAACTAGATTCGCTTCTTATGCAGACCTCAAGCAGACCCCGGTAAATACCTGGTGTGTCTCTCCCCGAGAGGCTGTGGATCATGTCAATGGCCTCCTCCCTGCTCACCGGGTTTCCCCAGTTCCTTCCCATCCTGCCAGACGATGGTATCGGCAGTGAGCAGAATTTGCTTTTCCAACAAGAACTCCGTATAGGCATCCGATTTATGGTCTGCCAGAAATCTGGCAATTTCACCTCCCTGCAAGTCCCGCAGGATAAACTTCATCACTATGTCCCGTTTCCACCACCCTGAAGGGAAGTCCCAGTTCTTCATCAGTGCAGCTCTTCTGGGGGAACCGGAGGCCAGTAAAATTTCATATGATGCAAGATCTGACAACACCGGCTAATACTTGAAATTGACCAGGTAAAACACCATCACGGAATAGAGAATCCCGAATAGCATCACCAATTTGATCAGGGTGCTGGCCCGGTGATAATCCCGCTTATCCTTTGCCCGGATCACCCTGATAGCCAGGAGTATAAAAGGCAGAACCAGGAACAAGGAAAAATAGACAAGGGAGATAGTAATCAGCCGGGTCCACCGAAAAGAGTATATACTTCAGTAAGCAGGAAAATCAGATACACACCAGGGTAAGGGCAATCAAGGTCACCACAATAGCCTTGGTCCAGCCGGATCCCAGAACAATGGGCACCGTTTTCATCCCGTAGGCCTTATCGCCCTCAAAATCCTCTGCATCTTTGATCACTTCACGGATCAGTGTGGTGAGAAAGGCAAAAAAACTGAATCCTGCCACCCAGGCAAAAATGTAAGTAGAAACTGGCATTGTGCAGCAGCATCTCCTCGCCGTACTCCCGGTTCAGCAGGGGAATCTCGAACAGTACCACCATCAGGGGAACCAGTCCGGTCAGAAAGGAGACGGACAGGTTCCCCACCAGAAATTGCCTTTTATAATTGGTGGAATAGAACCAGAGCAGTCCGGTTGCAAGCACAAATACAAGGGATAGGGAAGGCAGTTTAATATAAAAGCCAAGGTAAACCCCAATACCCACTCCAATAATATTGAGCATGGCATGAAGAATCATGGCCTGCCTTCTGCTGACCTCCACTCCTACCACCACACGGGCCGGCTTATTGATCATATCGGTCCGTGTATCAAAATAATCATTGATGATATATCCTGCCGCGGCAATAAAGATGGTGGAAAGTACCAGCAGGAAAAACTGAAGATTCCCAAATTGAAGCTGAAAGTCTGAATGGGCAGAAGAGGTTCCATGATCAGGTAACGCATGGCATACTGGGTAGCAGCAATGATCAGCAGGTTGGGAAACCTGACAAGGCTGAATATGGAACGCAGGTGCTTGATCATCTCATTATTTTTACCAGATAAAAGATTCACCATCCATCCACCGGCCATGCAGCCGGAGCACCTGTTCGATCACATCCCTGACACAGCCCTTCCCTCCTGCATAGGGAGAAATATAGTGTGCCACCGATTTAATCTCCTCCACGGCATCGGCAGGACAACAGGGAACTCCTGCCCTTTTCATCACCTCATAGTCGGGCAGGTCATCGCCCATATAGAGTACATCCTCAGGCTTAAGATCATATTTGAAAAGGAAATCGTTGAAATCATCGGTCTTGTAGGAGGATGCCAGGTAAATATCAGTAATTCCCAGTCCCCTGAACCTCAGCGCCACCGATTCGGTAGTTCCTCCTGTAATAATGGCAATGGGATATCCCCTTTTCACTGCATACTGCAGGGCATACCCATCCTTGGTATTCATGGATCGCATCAGGTCTCCCGATGGGATGAAGATATACCTCAGGACTGCTCAATACTCCATCCACATCAAATGCAAATGCTTTTACTGCTTTCAGTCCTTCTTTAAAATTGGTCATCTCCTATTTTTGGATCAGTGGTTAGATTTCCGGGATCTGTTCAATATCCCGGCTTATAAAAGTATACAATTTCTCCCATTCGGGATGCTCCTTTGAGCAATTCAAGATGTTTCTTCATGGTTTCCTGATCACCCCTCACGGCAGGACCGGTCTGAGCACTCTTCCGGACCCAGTCTCCAGGATCTTCAGAAAGGTTTCCTCGAATAAGGGCTTCGAGCAAGGGATAGATCTCTCCTCTTTTCCTCCAGAATCTGCTGGCAATACGTGACCATGTGGTTGGAAAAGTTATTGGCAAAAACAGCTGCCAGGTGCATCGATCAGGCGGTCAGCAGAATCCATCTCCACTACCCTTTCGGAAATGGAGGATGCCAGCGTCTGAATCATCTCGCTTACTTCCAGGTGAACTCCCTTCCACCAGGAAGGGGGTATCATCCAGGGAAATCTGCCTTTCTGACGAAAGGGTCTGAAGGGGATAGAAAACACCGATATTCTTCAAAATACCCTGCCAAGCACATCCATGGATACTGCGCCGGCAGTGTGCAGCCAGATTCCCTTGCCGCCCTGAAAAGCGGGATGCCACCTCTGCAATGGCACCGGTCCGGATACGGCCAGAATGTAGAAATCGGCGTCCTCCGGGACCTCCTCTGGATGATCAGCTGGCCAGACTCCCTGAAGCAGCTGCCACCTGCCGGGCTTGATCAATGCTTCTGGACCAGATGCAGCTAACCTGGTGCCCTGCTAAATAAAGATGCCGGGAAATGTGTAAAGCCACATTCCCGGCACCAAGTATTACAATTTTATATGGTTCTGAAGATTCGATGACCTTCGTTTTAGAAGCAATATTTATTCTCCTCAATCAACTGGTCGGCAATCCTTCTGCGGGCTTCCTTCACATTCACACCTGCCACCCAGTGTAAAGAGAGCAATTCCCTTCTCAAGCAGGTCACGAACCTCACCATAGGCAAAGGAGTAGGTCGTATCCCGGGCAAACTTGCGGATCCGGGCAGCTGCATCATAGACAAATACATCGGCCATTTCGCGGTAAAGCTTGCTATACTCCTCACCTTTCATGGCTTCCATCTTTTTCAGTCGAAGCACCACCGATTCGGCCACATAGACCTGGATAATGCAGTCGGAGATGTTGCTGAGAATCTCCTGCTCCAGTACCAGTGTCCTGGTAAACTTCTCCGAAACAGCTTTCAGCAACATCAGCGACCACCTTTTTAAGATTGGCCACATACTGATCCTTCTCTTCAAAATATCCTTCGGGCAGGCTGCAGGAGCTCCATTGGAAGCTTTCACCTCTTCAAAGGCCTTTTCAGCCTCTTCCATAATGGGAAGAACACCCTTGGCCCCTCTTTTCAGGACATCATCCACCAGCAGAAGCCGGTTGATCTCGTTGGTTCCTTCAAAAATCCTGTTGATCCTGGAATCGCGGTAACCCTTGTCGATCATCATCTCGGCTGAGAAACCCATTCCACCGTGGATCTGAACACCTTCGTCCACCACATAGTCCAGCGATTCGGATCCAAATACCTTCATGGCTGCAGCCTCAACGGCAAAATGGTTAAAGGCCTCCATGGTATTCCGTCCCTTATCATCCCCATTGGCCACATATGTAGTTAATGGCATCATCCAGTCGCCTTACTGGCCCTGTATACAGAACATCTCCGTGGCAAAGGTCCGGATCACCTGCTCGGCCAGCTTGTGCTTGATGGCACCAAACTGGGAGATCAGGCAGTTGAACTGCTTTCTTTCGTTGGCATACTGAACCGACTGGTCAATGGCCTTCTTGGCAGAACCAATCACATTGGCTCCCAGCTTGATCCGTCCCATATGCAGGATATTCAGGGCAATCCTGAATCCTTCACCCCGTTTACCCAGCATGGTTCTCCACCGGAACCTTCACATCGTTGAAAAAGATCTGGCGGGTGGATGATCCTTTGATCCCCATCTTCTTCTCTTCGGGATTGAAGGTAATTCCCTCAAAACCACTCTCCACAATAAAGGCACTCAATACCCGGTCGTTGTCAATCTTGGCAAAAACGGTCATCACATCGGCAAAACCACCATTGGTGATCCACATCTTTGCACCATTCAGGATATAATGTTTTCCATCTTCTGAAAGAACTGCCTTGGTTGTTCCCGAGTTGGCATCCGATCCTGCTCCGGGTTCTGTCAGGCAATAGGCTCCCAATCATCTCACCGGTGGCCAGTTTGGTACTGTATTTTTGCCCTCTGCTCCTCATTTCCATAATAAAGAATGGGCAGGGTACCGATCCCGGTATGGCAGGAATAGGCAACTGCATAGGAGTAACCGGCACCCAGTACTTCACTGGCATACATGGTGGTAATAAAGTTCTGACCGAAGCCTTCATACTCTTCGGGAATGGTGATTCCCAGCAGTCCCAGTTCACCTGATTTTTCCAGCAGACTCTCTCATCAGACCCTCTTCCTGGGCATCAATGCGATCGACCACCGGAAATACTTCTGTTTCAAGGAAATCCTTGCAGGTCTCCCCGATCATTCGTTGCTCCTCATCAAATTCTTCAGGAATAAAAACATCGGCCGGATCAGTTTCTTTTACCAGAAATTCACCACCGGTTATTAATTTCTTCTCTTCCATAATTATTTACTCGTTTACTCGTAAGTTAGTTATTGCTTCACTTTGTTAGTATGGTTAGTGGTTATTAGCTAGGTCCTAATTACTACTACTAACTACTAACTTCTATAATTCCAAGCCATTGCAACCAGTTCTGCAATATCGTAATTCTTTACCTTTTCTTCCTTGTTCTTATATTTAATCCGTCGGTCATCATCACCATGCAATAGGGACAGGCTGTGGCAATGATATCTGCACCGGTTTCCAGGGCTTCTTCGGTCCGTTCAATAAATACTTCCTTCTCTCCCTTTCTCAGCCTCCTTGAACATCTGTCCGCCACCGGCACCGCAACAAAGGGCAAAACTCTTGTTCCGTCCCATCTCCATTCTTGTCGGCCGAAAGTGCATCCAGCACCTGCCGGGGAGCCTTATATTCCTCGTTGGCCCTTCCCAGGTAACAGGGATCGTGAAAGGTGATCTTTTTCCCTTCAGGGCATCCTTCAGGCACTGAAAGTGTCCCATCGCCCATCCGGTCACGCAGGAACTGGGAATGATGAATCACCTCATAATTCCCACCCAGATCGGGATATTCATTTTTAAAGGTATTGTAGGCATGGGGATCACAGGTGAGGATCTTTTTCACTTCGTAGCCTTCAAAGATTTCAATATTCATCAGGGCCTGCATCTGGAACAGCATTTCGTTCCCTGCCCTGCGGGCCACATCTCCGCTGGAGGATTCTTCAGTACCAAGCACCGCATAGGAGGTTCCCAGGTGAATTCAGCACTTTGACAAAGGCCCGGTGAGACCTGCTTGTAACGGTCATCAAAAGCTCCTGCACTGCCAACCCAGAGCAGGTATTCAGGTTTCTCACCCTTTGGCCAGCAGATCGGCCATCACAGGCACTTCAACTCCTTGCCTTCAGCCCACAGCATCCGGTCCTCCTGGGAGAACTGCCAGGGTGCACCATTGTTTTCAATATTGGAGAAGATGGAATTCAATTCACCCGGGGCAGCAGATTCTTCCATGACCAGGTAACGCCTCATCCCCACAATCATGGCAGGATGATTAATATTGATGGGACATTCCTGGGCACAGGCATTACAAAGGTACAGGCCCAGAGCTCCTCCTCGCGACACATAATCCCTGAGCAGGGATTTATTGTCTGAATATTCTGCACCGTTCTTCACCAGTCCGGGCCCCTTCTCCTTCATCCTGGCCCTGACATCCATGACCATCTTTCTGGGTGAAAGCTTTTTCCCGGTGATGTTGGCCGGACAAACCGATGTACAACGTCCGCATTCGGTACAGGCCAGGGAATCCAGATAACTTTTCCAGGTTACATCCTCCACATCCAGGACGCCAAAACGTTCAGGGACTTCCTCCTCCGCCTCTGCTCCTTCAGGAGGCGAAGCAAAGGCCTGGTCGGGATCCATCATGATCTTCACCTCCTTGGTGATACTCTCCATGGTATCCAGCTTACCCAGTGGCTCCAGCCGGCTCAGGAAAACATTGGGAACCGACATGAATACATGAAAATGCTTGGAATAGGGCAGGTAGTTGGCAAACATAAAGATCAGCACGATATGTACCCACCAGTTCAATCATGGTACAGAAGTGATTGCTATCACCTGCATCGATCCAGCCATGCAAGCATAGCTGCTTACCGGGTAAACACCCACAATCTCATGTCCGGCCTGCCTGGCCGACAGCAGATAAAAGGTATTCATTCCCAGCAGGGAGACCATCAGCAGGAAGATCATGGTCAGGGCAATATTTGCATCCAGGTGGGAGATATGTTTCATCTCGATCCCTGAAAACCGCTTCACATGCAGGAAAATCCTCCTGAACAGGAAAACCAGGATGGCAATGGCAATAATCAGGGCAAAAATATCGCCCGAAGCCATGATAAAATTATAAAAGCCACCCAGGAAAGACAGTACCCGCTCAGTTCCGAACAGTCCATCGATGACCATTTCGATGCTGCCAATCAGGATCACCAGAAATCCCCAGAATACCAGGGCATGAAGCAGTCCCATTACGGGTCTTCGGAAGATCTTGGTCTGCCCGATGGCCACTTCCATCATCACACCGAAACGGCGCCCGATCTGCTTTACCGGGAAATCTGCCTTTGGTGATTCTTAAAATAACCAATAAACCTGCGGGTGGTATAGGCAAATACCACCAAGGGTGACCAGCAATACAGCCAGGAAAATAATCTGTTTGCCATATGAAGATTTGAGCTTACTGGGCTTTGGCAGCCTTAATTTCGCTGAATCAGTTCGGGAAGCACCTTCAGTGCATCCCCAACAATCCCGTAATCAGCTGCCTCAAAAATCGGTGCATCCTTATCAGTATTCACAGCAACAATGCACTTGGAGGAACTTACACCTGCCAGGTGCTGAATGGCTCCGGAGATCCCAAAGGCAATATAGAGATTGGGGGCAATGATTTTACCGGTCTGTCCGGTATGCTCTCCGTGGGGACGCCATCCTTCGTCAGAAACAGGTCTGGAACAGGCTGTGGCTGCTCCAAGTACCTCTGCCAGCTCTTCAATGGGACCCCAGTTATCGCCCGATTTCATGCCCCTGCCTCCGGAAACAACCACATCGGCATCGGTAAGCAGCAGTTTACCCTCCTGCTTCTGAACATCCTTAATGGTGGTTTTGGCTGCAGCCAGCATCCACTCCCGGATCAAAGGCTTCAACAGATGCTGAACCACCCGTCTCCTTCACTTCAAAGGAATTCTGAGCCAGGGTAAGAATGGCAGTATCCGGAAGTGATCTTCACCTTTCCAAATGCTTTACCGCTGAATACTTTCTTGCTTACCACCAGTGGAGTCGACTGATTCCGGAAGGGCAGTTACACCGGAAGCCAGTCCGGCTTTCAGCTTGACAGACACTCTCGGAGCCAGGGCTTTACCTGTATTGTTATTGGCCATCACCAGGACTTTTGCACCGGTCTTTTCCATGGCAGCTGCAATAATGTCTGTATAAACCTGGTTATCCAGGCCCTGCGGTGGCAGCCGCCGCACTCAGGACACTGGATGCACCAAAGGCACCCAGGGTTGACAGTTCATCCTGATCCACATTCCCAATGGAGAGTGCAGTGACACTTCCACCAGCCATAGCTGCCACACCGGCAGCATAGGATACAAGTTCATAGGAGAGTTTCTTGAATTTCCCGTCCCAGTTTTCTGTATAAACTAATACTGACATATCTATGTTATTTTGACTTTATGACTTTACGACTTTAAGCTATATGTACTAAAGTACTTTTGCTTCATTCTGAAGCAGGTTCACAAGTTCCTTCACATTATCGGCATCCACCATTTTGCAGGGAGCCTTTGGCTCGGGCATCACAAACTCCTGGTAAGCGGTAAGGGTGTCAGCTTCAACCGCAGGAACCACCTGCAAGGGCTTTTTCCGGGCCATCATGATTCCACGCATGGCTGCAATCCTGGGCTCCTTGGCAATTCCCTTCTGAACAACGGCCACAAAAGGTGCAGGAACAGATACCTCCTCTTTCCCACCATCAATATCACGGGTGATTACTGCTTCTCCACCTTCAAATCTTAAGGCAGGAGACAGCCGAAACGGAAGGAATATCCAAGAATCTCGGCCAGCATTCCACCCACTGCAGAACCATTGTAATCACTGGATTCAATTCCGCAAAGAACAGCATCCAAAATCACCACCTTTCACAACTGCGGCAAGCTGTGAGGCCACATAATAGGCATCACCGGAACCTGCATCCACCCGGATGGCATCATCGGCTCCAATGGCCAGTGCCTTTCTGAGGGTGGGTTCAGCCCCGGCGGCCTCCTACGGTAACCACAGTCACATTTGAAACCGCATTGGATGCATCCTCCTTCAATCTCCATGGCCCTGGTCAGTGCCAGTTCATCCCATGGATTGATGATCCATTGCACCCCATTCTCATCAATGGAAGTGTTGTCGTTCGAAAACTTCACCTTGGTGGTGGTATCCGGAACATTGCTAATACAAACAAGAATACGCATATGTAGATTTTTAAATATCCTGACAAATATAAAAGAATTCTAAAAACGGCCCACAACGTTTTAGTTATCTAAAATCAATATATATTTCCCTCCGGACGAGATACTAGTAAGAAGGGTGTATTACATTCATATTCAATATGATGCTGGCGGATTGATTACACAGATCGTGAAGCACAAATTCCAGGTTCCCACTTTCCCAGAAATATCTGCTGAACACAAACTGCGCTTCGGTCTCGCCATTGGTAAAAGCATGGATGGGTTCACCGTTCATGGAGAAGGTATTCAGGCCCGCCTCGGCACTGAAGAAAACAGAAAACTGAAAAGGGAATCCGCCGACACCTCAATATCTGGACCTTCAGGTGAAAGGAGGATTATTTCCGGGGCAGCGCATATCCGGCCGTGTCGCATTCTGTCTCCTTTTTACAGGAGATCAGCAGGACAAGGCTGAAAATCAGGGGAGTGATAAAATGTTTCATAAGGCAGTATTTGAATGTGCTATCTTGCAATTTACTATTATTGTCTTACTTTTAGTATAAAGATATCACATATGATAAGACTCCCTTCTCCTCTGCTCCATCCTCTTCTTTTCAATCCTGTCGTCAATGCCCAGGATAAAATTGCCATTGACGACCGGTCAGGCATGCTATCCCCTGAACTGGAAGCAATCATTAGCCAGAAACTCCTGGAAGAAGGGATCACTTATACAAAGCTGGTCGATTTTACCAAACGCTGTGAGTACTTTTTCTCTGTACTTCAGAAATCCGGTGAGGATCTTGATCATCAAATTGAATGATTGTCAATGAAGCTCTGCTGGGTGAAAAAAACCTGGGCAGCCGAATCATATCTGCTCCTCCTTCTGAGCAGGGATTACTGATCACTTATGCCATTATGGATATGTTCAGCAACCCGGAAAATATTACACTAGCAGCTGCTGCGCCTGAAATCCAGGGCTCAGCAGCCTGAGCCAGCTCCCCCTCCCCGCAAGGACAGTGCCTATGCCGATGAACATAATACCCGCTACTTCTTCGCGCCTTCTGCCTATAACCTGAAAAAGGGAGAGTCCTATTATAATACCATCTATTTCCTGATTCATGATATCCAGTATGGGATCACTGACACATTTTTCATTGGGCATGGGGACCACGATCATTGGTTTACCCCTTTACTTTACACCCAAACTCTCCATCCCGGTTGGAAATAAATCAGCCCTGGGTATCGGAGACCTGCTGATGCTGGGCACCTGGGGATCCGATTTCCTAGGCAACCTGGCCTATGGAACTTTCAGTACCGGAGGGAGAAATGGAAACTTTACCGTGGGAGCAGGTTATCTGTACACCAATGAGAATGATCTGACGGGCCAGACCTCCTCACTGGTGACCAACTTTTCAGCCATGACCCGCCTCTCACCTTATATCTTTCTCCTCACGGAAAATTATGTGATGAGTGCCAATTTTAACAAGATATGCCTAGGTATTACAGCAACCTGATCGTTATGACTATATCCAGGAGGAATTTGTGCAGCGAAACACATTCTGGTATGGGATCCTGGGGATCAGGATTGTTACCAGGAGCCCGCGATTATATCAGCTGGTCGGCTGGCCTGACCTATATTGTAAATTTCCCGGGGGAAATACCCCGTCAATATATGAGCTGGGATACAGATGCACGTCGGACGTATCCATGATCGCTTTCCCGACTGTGGGTTTTACTGTTAAGTTCGGTAACCGGTAGTTGCTTTACTCCGGTTAGTTGGAAATCAGGGTCAGGCGACCTGGATCCAGGATGTGGATGTGCTTATTCTCCAGGGCAAGGATTCCCTCCTTCTCAAATTCCTTCAGGAACTTAATCACGCTTTCCACCGAAATGGAGGCAAAATCGGCGATGTCCTGCCTGCTAAGATAGGCAAATATGTCCTCATGGGCAAAGGCCTCCGAGCTCAGGTAAATCAGGGCAGAGGCCAGCTTTCCCCTCATTTGCTTGTAGGAAAGGCTGGCCACAATTTCCATCAGGTGATTCTCCGAGCGGAAATTTTTGGAGGTGATCCTGAAATCCAAACTCAGAATTGGTCTTCAGAAGCTTTCTCAGGCTCTCCTTGTCGATCATCAGCACTTCGGCATCTTTCAGGGCCATGGCCGAGTAGTGATAATACCTTCTCTCCGAACATGGACGAGAAGGCCAGGAAGTCACCACTTCTCGCAATCCAGAGGTTCTGCACCTTTTTTGGTCCGGACTGAAGGTAGACCTTCACCAGTCCCGACTGGATAAACAGCACATGGGGAGCAAAAGCACCCTGCTTGAAGAGGGTCTCCCCTTTCAGGTAGCTCACATGGGTCCGGTTCTCACTGAGGGCTTCCAGCTCCTCCTTGGAAATCAGCTGAAAACAGTCAGGTTCGTTCTGCCTGCCCGGGCTGCCCCATGATATGTTCCTCTTTTGGCACATCCAAAGATAAGTCAAAACATGGAAAATAATAGGAAAAAAGCTGTCACCTCACATCCCGGTATTTTAGCGGCAGTCTTGCATGAAATTACGGACCTTTGCCTGAAATTTAAAAACAAGACAGATATGAAAATGTTAAGCACAAGCCTGCACGAAATTGAAACTGCAGCTGAACTGGAGAAATACATCAATGAAAATGAAAATGTAATGGTATGCTGTGGCCGCATGGGACCCATGTGTATTCCTGTATACGGAGTGATGGAAGAGCTTGAAGAGGAACGTGAACAATATGAAATTTGCCACCATGGCCTTTGACTCACCCGAGGCAGGAATTATCAGGAACGACCCTGCTTGCCGTGGATTTATGGGACTCCCCTTTACCATGTATTACAAAAACGGAAAAGTGGCCCACGCTACCAGCAGCATTCAGAACATGCAGCAGGTAACTGCCATCCTGGACGAGACACTTCGGTGCCTAACGGAAAGCATTAGTCCATGAGCAATGAAGAGATATTCGATGTGATCATTGTGGGCGGGGGTGCTGCCGGCCTAACTGCCGGAATCTACAGCTCCCGCGCACGATTATCAACCCTGATCCTGAACGAAGGAGCCATCGGCGGACAGATGGTGCTCACCGATGAGGTGGCCAATTACCCGGGAGTGGAAACCACCAAGGGCTACCTGCTTGCCAATACCATGAAAAACCAGGCCAAGGCCTTTGGCTGCAAGATCAAATCCAACCTGAAGATCAAATCCTATGACCTGGAAGGTGAGATCAAGCATGTGGTTCTGGAAGATGGCAGGGAATTCAGCGCCAGGACGGTGATCCTGTCACCCGGGGGCAGACCCCGCCCGGTGGGAATACCCGGTGAGGATGAATTCAAGGGAAAAGGTATCTCCTATTGTGCCACCTGTGACGGTGATTTCTTTACCGGCAAAGAAGTGATCGTGGTGGGAGGCGGAAACTCGGCCCTGGAAGAGGCTGTGGCCCTGACCCAGCTATGCCAGCAAGGTGACCATCGTGCACCAGTTTGATCATTTCCAGGCCTTTCAGCATGCCATCGACCAGGCCAAGGCGAATCCGAAAATCGAATTCATCATGGAGTCCGAACTGCGCTCCTTTACAGGAGAGGGTGCACTTCAGGAGGTCAGCCATTGAACATTTACCAACAGGCAAGACGTTCCTCCATGAAGGTCGACGGAGTCTTTATCTTTATTGGATACATACCCAATACACGGGGATCTGGAAGGAATCGTGAAGCTGAATGAGCGGGGTGAGATTGTGGTGGATGAGTCGATGAAAACCAGTCTCCCCGGTGTTTTTGCAGCAGGCGACTGCATCGTGAAACGCTACCGGCAGGTAACCACTGCGGTGGCAGACGGCACCATCGCCTCTCTGGCCGCTGCGAGTACATCAGGGCATAGGAGAGAAATGTTTACCTTGAGCAGATATATTAATTATAAGAACTGAATATGGCAGAAAAAGAAGTAGTGAGCACCAAGTGGCTCGAAAACATGGCCTTTGAGTCCGAAATCAACGGGCACAAAATCATCGTGGATGCAAAGATCCGAATTTGGCGGCGAGGACAAAGGTCCCCGTCCCAAGCCATTGATGCTGGCAGCCCTGGGGGGATGTACCGGTATGGACGTGGTTTCCATCCTGAAGAAAATGCGGGTGGATTTTAAAAGCCTGAATGTGATCGTGGAAGGAGAACTGAGCGAAGAACATCCCAGGCGCTTTACCAAAATGCATGTCATCTACGAGGTGGAGGGAGAAAATCTTCCCATGGATAAGATACAGAAAGCCGTATCATTGTCACGAGGACCAGTATTGCGGAGTAAGTGCCGTATACAAGAAAGTCATGGAAATCACTTCGGAGATTCGCTTAAATCCTTAGGCCGAAAGCTCAGGCCATTAAAGAAGCTCAAGTTTCTGATATCGGGGAGATCCCGGTAGGGAAAACCGTCAGGAAAACCCTATTGGAATCGAAGGGGGTGTACCGCAAGGTGCACCCTCTTTTGCTTATATTCTTTAGGTAAAGACCAATGCTATTTTTTTTGTTTCACATAATCCCAGGGTTCTAAATCGTGCCAATGATGAGCAGAATTATGGAAATTCTTATGCAATTTAAGTGTGTCTCCCAGTGGAACCTCAATAATCCTTTCAGTATAACTTTCATGAAAACTTGAAACAACCACCAAATAGTAGCTACCTGCCTTCATATTATACATATAAATCTCCCCATTTTCATCAGCCCTTGCTCTATAACGGCTTGTTATGGTTTTTCCATCTATGCGTGCATAACCCTGCAACGCTTCATAGAAATCAGGACATTTAGCCTGGTCGCTAAATAAATACATTTTTGATCCCTCATCGGGAAATTGACCAGGACTTGTGGTGGTAATATAGGTCACCTTAAGCTCAAAATGGCCAATCTCACTTTTTTGCTTCGGGAGTAAATAAGTCAATACCACTGACAGGAGAGTCGCCAATACCAACTTCACCACTTGAGTTCATCTCAAGCTGGGCAATTAAAGGACTGATTAGCAGAAAGAAAGAAAATTCTTCATTGTTGGGTGGGTTTTAGGTTTAAAATGAGGTTCTATGCCATCAAATGGTACAATAAATGTCATTAGGTATCAAATATGAAGACTGGTACTTTAGCCTGATCACACGATTATTTACTTCCATTATGCAGGCACTTCCCATCTGATAAATAGGTATTATTTTAAATATTTCATATATTTGTTGGGTTATACTTACTTTATGTGCATTTAAAGATTATAATGATGGGTTATACCAGCATGGATTGGATTCAAATGACAGATGCGGCCATTGTAAACCAGGTGGGAAGATACATAAGGCATGTACGCATCCAACAAAATAAGACACAGGCTCAACTGGCGGAAATGGCAGGTTTAAACCGTTGGACAATCAGTCAGATTGAGAAGGGGGAATCTTTAAGCTTAAGCAGTTTAATTCAAATTTTGAGGGCATTGGACCGTTTGTATGTTTTGAAAGACTTTGAAGTTTCGAATGAAATAAGCCCCCTGGAATATGCCAAACTTAAGAAACAACAAAAAAAACGGGTTAGATCTAAAACCGAGAACAAACCAGGTAAAGATGAGTTAGGATGGTAGATGTAGCCGAAGTAAAGATATGGGGCGAGATTGTGGGCGCCGTTCGCTGGGATGAATCGCAAGGCATTGGGATATTTCCAATATGATCCAAAGTTTACTCAAAAGACTTGGGATTTATCACCGATCAAAATGCCTGTCTCTCAGGGTTCTCGAATTTACAGTTTCCCTGAAATAAGAAAAGTACGCAATGATGCTGAAGATACCTTCAAAGGTTTACCAGGATTATTATCTGACTCCTTACCTGACAAGTACGGAAATAAATTGATTAATGCCTGGCTGGCTCAACAGGGAAGACCGGAAAATAGCATGAATCCAGTGGAGACATTGTGTTTTATCGGCACCAGAGGAATGGGAGCATTGGAATTTGAACCGGCACAAATCAAGTCAGGAATAAAGGGCATTCTCATTGGAGCTGGACAGCTTGATTGAAGTTGCAAAAAAAATACTCAATGAACGAGAATCATTTTTAACCAACTTAAATAAGGATGATGAAAAGGCAATGATGGACATTTTAAAAATAGGCACTTCAGCCGGGGGAGCACGACCAAAAGCCATCATTGCATACAATCCGAAGACAGGTGAAGTAAGATCGGGACAGGGCAATGTTCCCACAGGTTTCGAACATTGGCTTACTCAAACTTGATGGGGTAAGCGGGGAACAGTTTGGTGAGAGTTCTGGTTGGGGACGAGTAGAATATGCTTATTACCTCATGGCAATAGACTGTGAAATTGAAATGAGTGAATGTCAATTGCTGGAGGAAAATGGAAGAGCACATTTTATGACCAAACGATTTGACAGGGAAAAAAATATCAAGCATCATATCCAGACACTCTGTGGATTGCAACATTATGATTTTAATGACATGTATGGCTACAGTTATGAACAGTTGTTTCAAACCATGCGCATACTACGATTGACCTATCCTGAAGCTGAGCAAATGTTTCGACGAATGGTGTTTAATGTGCTGGCCACCAACTATGATGACCACACAAAGAATTTTTCTTTCATCTTGAAAAAAGATGAAGCCTGGAGACTGGCCCCGGCTTATGATTTATGTTTTTCATTCGATCCCCGCAATCAATGGGTAAGCAAACAAAGCTTAAGTGTCAACGGAAAAAGACTTGGAATAGCTAAGTCCGATTTGATGACCATTGCAAGGGATAACAACATTAAAAAAGGTGGAAAAATCATTGAAGACATCAATGCTGTTGTGAAATCCTGGCCAAAATATGCAAGGCAGGCCGAAGTCAGACAGGACTTGAAGGCAAGAATTCAAAGTAATCTGAATACTTTCTAAAGAAAAAAAGCGAGCTCCATAGAAAAAGCCACCCCTGCACAAGGCAAGGGTGGCTCCGTTTATATAACTGACTAAGGATATATACAATCTAAGCCTGGTCAGCAGGCACAATCTAAGCCTGTCCGGTAGGTCCTCCGAAGTTCATCGGAATCACCGGTCCTCCTGAAGGTCCGTCGATCTTCTTGACCGGACCATGAATCTTCTCATACTTCTCAATGTTCTCTTGAGGGCATGGAGCAGGCGTTTGGCATGCTCAGGGGTAAGGATAATCCTGGATTTCACCTCAGCTTTGGGAATCCCGGGCATCACCCTGACAAAATCCAGAACAAACTCAGATGATGAATGGGTAATGATGGCCAGGTTGGAATAGGTACCCTGGGCAACATCCTCTTTCAACTCAATGTTGATCTGGTTCTTCTTGGCTTTCTCTTCCATGATGTATTCTGTTTTAATCCTTGACTGATTCACTCACTCACTTCTTCTACCTCTTCAGAAGTTCTGACTTTTGCATGCCGGAAGTAAGTCTTTCATACTCCTCCCTTGGATCCAACAACCAGGTTGTTATAAACCCTGGCTCCGGTACCGGCCGGAATCTGATGACCAACAATCACATTCTCCTTCAGACCATCCAGGATATCCACTTTTCCAAAGATGGCTGCTTCATTCAGCACCTTGGTGGTCTCCTGGAAGGAGGCAGCAGAGATGAAACTGTTGGTCTGCAGGGCAGCCTTGGTAATTCCCTGGAGCACCTGGGAAGAGGTGGCAGGAACAGCATCCCTTGCTTCAATCAGTTTCAGGTCCTTACGTCTCAGAACAGAATTATCATCCCTGCAGTTTACGGGCAGTAATAATCTGACCGGGTTTGTAATCCGGGGCATCACCCGCTTCAACAACCACTTTCTTTCCATAGATCCAGTCATTCTCGTTCATGAAATCCCACTTGTCAACCACCTGCTTTTCCAGGAATTTAGTATCGCCCGGATCCACAATCTCAACCTTGCGCATCATCTGACGCACAATGATCTCAAAGTGCTTGTCATTGATCTTCACACCCTGCATCCTGTAAACTTCCTGAACCTCGTTCACAATATACTCCTGAACCTTGGTGGGTCCTTTGATGGCCAGAATATCAGCCGGAGTAATGGCTCCATCTGAAAGGGGAATACCCGCTCTCACATAGTCATTCTCCTGAACCAGGATCTGCTTGGAAAGCGGAACCAGGTATTTCTTCACTTCACCTGCTTTGGAGGTGATGATGATTTCACGGTTACCACGCTTGATCTTTCCAAATTCAACTTCACCATCAATCTCAGAAACCACAGCCGGATTGGATGGATTCCTTGCTTCAAAAAGCTCGGTTACACGTGGCAGACCACCGGTGATGTCACCAGATTTACCAACTGCCCTTGGGATCTTCACCAGGATCTCCCCGGCCTTCACCTTATCTCCCTCACTCACTGCAATGTGGGCACCAACCGGCAGGTTGTAATTTTTCACCAGTTCTCCTTTGGTATCAAGAATCGTAATCAGCGGGTTCTTGGTACGGTCCCTGCTCTCAACAATCACCTTCTCCTTGAAACCGGTCTGTTCATCAGATTCCTCACGGAAGGTAATTCCTTCAATCACATTATCAAAACTAACCTTACCAGCCACTTCACTAATAATCAGTGCATTATAAGGATCCCATTCACAAATCAGGTCTCCTTTCTTAACCTCTGCTCCATCCTTTACATAGAGTTTGGAACCATAGGGAATGGTATGTGTGGTCAGGGCAATTCCTGTATTTTTATCCACGATCCTCAGTTCTGCCAGACGACCAATCACAATTTCAACCTTCTTACCGGTTTCCGGATCATTTGAAGTAACAGTCCGCAGTTCTTCAATCTCCGCAATACCATCATACTTGGAGATCACATTGGATTCAGAAGTAATATTGGATGCAGTACCACCCACGTGGAAGGTACGCAGTGTAAGCTGTGTTCCAGGTTCACCAATGGACTGGGCAGCAATTACACCAGTGGCTTCTCCCATCTGAACCATCTTTCCGGTGGCCAGGTTACGTCCGTAACACTTGGCACAAACACCCTTTTTGGATTCACAGGTAAGTACCGAGCGAATTTCCACCTGTTCGATGGGTGAATCTTCAATTACCGCTGGCAATCTCCTCGGTAATCTCCTCTCCGGATTCAATAATCAGTTCACCTGTCAGCGGATGATAGACATCATGAACAGTGGTACGTCCAAGTATCCTTTCATAAAGGGTTTCCACCACCTCTTCATTCTTCTTAATGGCAGAAGCCACCAGTCCGCGCAGTGTTCCGCAATCGGGCTCCTGGATGATCACATCCTGTGATAACATCCACCAGACGACGGGTCAGGTAACCGGCATCGGCTGTTTTCAGAGCCGTATCGGCCAGACCCTTACGGGCACCGTGGGTGGAGATAAAGTACTCAAGTACCGAAAGTCCTTCCTTAAAGTTGGAGAGGATCGGGTTTTCAATAATCTCAGAACCGGAAGCACCTGATTTCTGAGGCTTGGCCATCAGTCCCCTCATACCTGAGAGCTGACGAATCTGCTCCTTGGATCCCCTTGCACCCGAGTCAAGCATCATATAAACCGGATTGAATCCCTGCTTATCAGAACTCAGCTGCTTCATCAGCGTCTGGGTCAGACGTGCATTGGTATGTGTCCAGATATCAATGATCTGGTTGTAACGTTCATTGTTGGTGATCACACCCATGTTGTAGCTGCCCACCACCTCATCCACCTGTGCATATCCATCCACCACAAAGGTCTCTTTCTCAGCAGGAATGATCACATCATCCAGGTTAAAGGAGAGTCCTCCTCTGAAGGCCATTCCATATCCAAGGTTCTTGATATCATCCAGGAACTTGGCTGTTTTGGCTGTTCCGGTAATTTTCAGTACGCGACCAATAATATCACGAAGCGATTTCTTGGTCAGCAGTTCATTGATGAAACCAATCTCTTCGGGTACAAATTCGTTGAACAAGCACCCGTCCCACTGTGGTTTCGATCAGTTCGGTTTCACCATTCTCAGCTACCGAGCTTGGGAATCCTTACCTTAATGATGGCATGCAGATCAACCCGCTTTTCATTGTAGGCAATGGTTACCTCTTCGGCAGAGTAGAAGGTCATACCTTCACCCTTTACCAGGCTCATCTTCCATGGTACGTTTGGCCTTGGTGATGTAGTACAGTCCAAGTACCATGTCCTGTGAAGGAACCGTAATCGGTGCACCGTTGGCAGGGTTCAGGATATTATGTGAAGCCAGCATCAGAATCTGTGCTTCCAGGACTGCAGCATTTCCAAGGGGAAGGTGAACAGCCATCTGGTCACCGTCAAAGTCAGCGTTAAATGCAGTACATACCAGCGGGTGAAGCTGAATGGCTTTTCCTTCAATCAGTTTGGGCTGGAAGGCCTGGATACCCAAGCCTGTGCAGGGTCGGTGCACGGTTTAGCAGCACAGGATGTCCTTTCAGTACATTTTCCAGGATATCCCATACAACCGGATCTTTCCGGTCAACAATTTTCTTGGCTGATTTTACGGTCTTTACAATACCGCGTTCAATCAGTTTTCGGATGATAAATGGTTTGTAAAGTTCGGCAGCCATATCTTTTGGCAGACCGCATTCATGCAGTGCAAGTTCCGGACCAACAACAATCACCGAACGGGCAGAATAGTCAACCCGTCTTACCCAGCAGGTTCTGACGGAAACGTCCCTGCTTTCCTTTCAGACTGTCGGAAAGTGATTTCAGCGGACGGTTGGCATCGGTCTTCACCGCATTGGCCTTCCTTGAATTATCAAAGAGTGAATCCACAGCTTCCTGGAGCATCCGCTTCTCATTACGAAGGATTACTTCAGGAGCCTTGATCTCGATCAGTCTCTTCAGACGGTTATTCCGGATGATCACCCTGCGGTAAAGGTCATTCAGGTCGGAGGTGGCAAAACGTCCACCATCCAGCGGAACAAGTGGCCTCAGTTCCGGTGGAATCACCGGTACCACCTTTACAATCATCCACTCGGGACGGTTTACACCCTTGGAAGCACGGAAAGCCTCCACCACCTGCAGCCTCTTCAAGTGCTTCATTCTTCCGTTGCTGGGAAGTTTCTGTATTGGCTTTGTGCCTTAGTGAATAGGAAAGCTCGTCCAGGTTCAATCCTTGCAAGCAAGCTGATGCAGCCCTTCTGCACCCATGCCTGCAATAAACTTATCCGGATGATCATCTTCAAGCAACTGATTCTCCTTGGGAAGACTGGCCAGGATATCCAGGTATTCATCTTCTGTAAGGAAATCAAGGTAGTTCACCCCATCTGCCTGCTTGATACCCGGGTTGATCACCACATACCTTTCATAATAGATGATGGAATCAAGCTTCTTGGTGGGCAGTCCCAGCAGGTATCCTATCTTATTGGGAAGTGAACGGAAATACCAGATATGGGCCACCGGTACTACCAGTGAAATGTGCCCCATCCGTTCACGACGGACCTTCTTCTCGGTTACTTCAACACCACAACGGTCACAAACAATCCCCTTGTAACGGATCCGCTTGTATTTTCCGCAATGACATTCATAATCCTTTACCGGACCAAAAATCCTTTCGCAGAACAAGACCATCCCTTTCCGGTTTATAGGTCCGGTAATTGATGGTTTCAGGCTTCAGGACCTCTCCACTGGATCGTTCCAGAATCTCTTCCGGAGAAGCCAATCCGATGGAAATCTTGGTAAAATTACTGCTTTTTACTTTGGTGTCTTTCCTGAATGACATATATATATGATTTATTCGTTTCTAAAACTTATTCTGACCAGGCCGAAGCCTGTATAAGCAGATTAAACCAGGTTCACACTCAGTCCCAGTCCGCGCAGTTCGTGCAGCAGCACATTCAGTGATTCCGGAATTCCGGGCATTGGCATGGGTTCACCTTTCACAATGGCTTCATAGGCCTTGGCCCTTCCGATCACATCGTCGGATTTCACGGTCAGGATCTCCTGTAGAATATTGGCAGCACCAAATGCCTCCAGTGCCCAGACCTCCATCTCACCAAAACGCTGTCCACCAAACTGGGCTTTACCACCCAGAGGCTGCTGCGTAATCAGTGAATAGGGTCCGATGCTCCTTGCGTGCATCTTATCTTCCACCATGTGACCCAGTTTCAGCATGTAGATCACACCCACTGTGGCCGGCTGGTCAAAACGCTCACCGGTTCCACCGTCATAAAGATAGGTCTTCCCATACCTGGGAACACCTGCCTCATCGGTCAGTTCATTGATCTGATCAATCTTGGCTCCGTCAAAGATGGGGGTTGCAAACTTCATATCCAGCTTCAGACCGGCCCAACCAAGAACTGTCTCATAGATCTGTCCAAGGTTCATCCTGGAGGGCACACCCAGCGGATTCAGATACAATATCCACCGGCGTTCCGTCTTCCAGGAAGGGCATATCTTCCGAACGAACAATCTTGGCAACAATACCCTTGTTTCCGTGACGACCGGCCATCTTATCACCTACGGTAATCTTCCGCTTCTTGGCCACATAGACCTTGGCAAGCTGGATAATGCCGGTGGGCAGTTCATCACCACTGGTGATGCTGTGCTTCTTCCGCTTGTAAAGTCCGTCAATCTCCTTGAACTTGATGATATAGTTATGAAGCAGGTCCCTGATCAGGTCATTCTTATGCTTATCAGTGGTCCATTTCAGAGGATTCACATTGGCAAAATCAAGTTCCTGCAGTTGCTTCTGGGTAAACTTGGTTCCCTTGGGAATCATATCCACATTCAGGAAATCCTTCACACCCTGTGAGGTCTTTCCATTGACCAGTTCAAACAGTTTATCAATCAGCTGAGCTTTCAGTTCTGCAATATCCCTGTTGATAGGTATCATCAATCTTCTCAAGAATCTGCTTGGTAGCAGGCCTCGATTTACGCTCCTTCATGGTTCGGGAGAACAGCTTCTTGTCGATTACCACACCATAAAGTGATGGTCCGGCTTTCAGGGAAGCATCCTTCACATCACCTGCCTTGTCACCAAAGATGGCCCTGAGCAGTTTCTCTTCCGGAGAAGGATCCGATTCTCCCTTGGGAGTGATCTTACCAATCAGGATATCACCGGGAGCTAACTTCGGCACCAATTCTGATCAGACCATTCTCATCCAGGTTCTTGGTGGCCTCTTCACTTACATTGGGAATATCCGAGGTAAGTTCTTCCAGTCCACGCTTGGTATCACGCACCTCCAGCAGGTACTCATCCACGTGGATGGAGGTAAATACATCTTCCCGCACCAGGCGCTCCGAAACCACGATGGCATCCTCAAAGTTATATCCTTTCCAGGGCATGAATGCAACCATCAGGTTTCTTCCCAAGTGCAAGTTCACCCTGCTGGGTGGCATAACCCTGGGTAAGGATATCACCCTTCTTCAGTTTCTGTCCCTTTCTGAACAATGGGATTCAGGTTCACACAGGTATTCTGGTTGGTTTTCCTGAATTTGGGAAGCTTGTAGCGCTTCACATCATCATCAAAGCTTACAAACTTCTCCTCTTCACTGTGTTCATAGCGAACCACAATCTCATTGGCATCCACAAATTCAACCACACCATTCTCTTCAGCCCTGACCTGCAGCCTGGAGTCGCGAACCACATTCATTTCAATCCCGGTTCCCACAATGGGAGCTTCAGGATAGATCAGCGGAACTGCCTGGCGCATCATGTTGGATCCCATCAGGGCCCTGTTGGCATCGTCATGCTCCAGGAAGGGAATCAGGGAGGCAGCAATGGAAGCAATCTGGTTTGGAGCCACGTCCATCAGTACCACATCATTCTTCTCTGCCAGCGGATAATCAGCTTCATACCTGGCCTTTACCTTGGGATTCACAAAGGTTCCATCCTCATTCAGAGGTGCATTGGCCTGGGCAATCAGCTTATCTTCTTCCTCTTCGGCACTCAGATAAACAATGCCCTTATTGGCAAGTTCTACCTTTACCGTTCTCAGTCTTCCTGTAAGGAGTTTCAATAAATCCGAGATCACTGATCCGTGCAAAAACACAGAGGGAGGAGATCAGACCAATGTTCGGACCTTCAGGGGTCTCAATGGGACAGAGCCTTCCATAGTGCGTGTAGTGTACGTCACGAACCTCAAAACCGGCACGTTCCCTGGATAAGACCACCTGGTCCAAGTGCCGACATACGGCGCTTGTGGGTCATCTCTGCCAGCGGATTGGTCTGGTCCATGAACTGCGACAGCTGGTTGGTTCCAAAGAAGGAGTTGATCACCGAAGACAAGGTCTTCGAATTGATCAGGTCGGTTGGTGTAAACACCTCGTTGTCACGAACATTCATTCGCTCACGAATGGTTCTTGCCATACGGGCCAGTCCCACGCTGAACTGGTTCATCAGCTGCTCACCAACGGTACGTACCCTCCTGTTACTCAGGTGGTCGATATCATCCACATCGGTCTTGGAGTTGATCAGTTCAATGAGGTATTTGATAATCTGGATAATGTCTTCACGGGTCAGTACCCTGTTCTCCACATCGTGTATCCAGTCCAAGTTTCTTATTGAGCCTGTAACGGCCCACTTCACCCAGGTCATAACGCTTATCAGAGAAGAACAGCTTATCAATCACATCCCTGGCAGTGGTCTCATCCGGTGGTTCGGCGTTCCTCAGCTGCCTGTAGATATGCATCACTGCCTCCTTCTCCGAGTTACACGGGTCTTTCTGAAGGGTATTATAGATAATGGCAAAATCATTGATATTTGGCGATATCCTTGTGCAGAAGGATGGTCTTGGCTCCTGAATCGATGATCTCATCGATATGTTCATTCTCAAGGACGGTTTCCCTGTCAATGATCACTTCGTTCCGTTCAATGGAGACCACCTCACCGGTATCTTCATCCACGAAATCCTCAATCCAGCTCTTCAGCACACGTGCAGCCAGTTTACGGCCCACCAGTTTCTTCAAACCGGTTTTTGAAACCTTCACCTCATCGGCCAGGCCGAAAATCTCAAGCACATCCTTATCACTTTCATAACCAATGGCCCTGAGCAGTGTGGTAACAGGTAATTTCTTCTTACGATCGATGTAGGCATACATCACATTGTTGATGTCTGTCGCAAATTCGATCCATGATCCTTTAAAGGGAATGATCCTGGCGGAATAGAGCTTGGTTCCGTTGGCATGGACACTCTGTCCGAAGAATACCCCGGGCGAACGGTGCAACTGGGATACAACCACCCTTTCAGCTCCATTGATAATAAATACTCCCCTGTTCGGTCATATAGGGAACAGTACCCAGGTATACATCCTGGATCACTGTATCAAAATCCTCATGTTCGGGATCGGTACAGTAGAGTTTCAACTTGGCCTTCAGTGGAACACTGAAAGTCAGTCCCCGCTCGATACACTCATCAATGGAATACCGGGGTGGATCGATGGTATAATCGAGAAACTCCAGAACAAAATTGTTCCTTGTATCGGTTATGGGGAAATTATCATGGAAAACCTGGTACAGTCCTTCGTCTTTCCGGTTCTCAGGAGTGGTTTCCATTTGAAAGAAATCATGAAATGATTTCAGTTGAACTTCCAGAAAATCAGGGTATTCCAACTGATTTTTAATGGAAGCAAAACTAATTCGGTCTTGATTTTTATTTGGCATTGACATCGCGTTTTAATCCGTGGATTAAGGTGTGAACTATAAAACTGCAAAAAGGCTTAGACCCCCGTCGATGCGAGGATCTAAACCTGTAAGTGGATAATGCGATTGCCCTATTATTTAAGCTCAACTTCTGCTCCAGCTTCTTCTAATTGGGTTTTGAGAGATTCTGCTTCATCCTTGCTTACACCTTCTTTAACAGGTGCAGGTGCGGAATCAACAACAGCTTTGGCT
Organism: uncultured Bacteroidota bacterium; assembly: GCA_963716765.1. Taxonomy (GTDB): domain Bacteria; phylum Bacteroidota; class Bacteroidia; order Bacteroidales. Next base: position 65,312 of record CAVQUO010000021.1, read on the forward strand.
TCTTTCAGTCCGAGTCCGGTGAGTTCCTTCACAAGCTTAACAATCTGCAGCTTGGCTCCACCCGGAGCTTTCAGGATTACATCAAATTCGGTCTTCTCTTCAGCAGCAGCACCAGCTTCACCACCAGCGGCAGGACCAGCAACAGCAACTGCAGCAGCTGCAGGTTCAATACCATGCTCTTCTTTGAGTACTGCGAGCAATTCATTTACTTCTTTGACGGTCAGTTCGACCAACTGATCAGCAATTTTTTTAACGTCAGCCATTTTTATTGAATTTTTAATGTATTAGTTTTCTTTTTCTGATAATGTTTTCAAAGCGCCAGCCAGTTTTGATCCACTCGATGCAAGTGCAGACACCAGGTTTCTGGCAGGTGACTGTAAGCAGCATAAGCAGATCGCCCAGCAGCTCATCTTTTGATTTAATATTGGAGAGTGCTTCCAGCTGATCATCTCCGATATAGATTGATTCTTCCACAAAAGCGGCCTTTAGAACAGGCCTCTCCATGGTTTTTCTAAACTCCTTGATCAGTTTGGCAGGTATATTCCCTGTCTCACAGAACATGATGGAGGTTGAATCTTTCAGATACATCGTAGAGATCATCAAAATCGCCTTCGGACTTCTCCATTGCTTTTCGGAGTAATGTATTCTTGACAACCAGCAGACTGATCTCCTTCTCAAAACACTTCCTTCTCAGTTTCGATGTCTCCTCCGCATTCAGCGAGGAAATATCGGTGAGGTAGAAATGCTTGGTCTCATTCAGCCGTTGTGCCAGGTCATCAATGATTACTTCCTTTTCTTCTCTTCTCATCGTATTGAGACACTTTAGCGATTATTATTCTTCGATAGCTTTAGGATCTACCTTAACTCCAGGACTCATGGTACTGGACAGATAGATACTCTTGATATAGGTTCCCTTTGCTGCAGTAGGTTTCAGCTTGATGATCGTGTTTATAAATTCACGAGCATTTTCAGCTGATCTTCTCTGCAGTAAAGGATACTTTACCAATAGAGGTATGGACGATACCGTATTTGTCTACTTTGAAATCGATTTTACCCATCTTCACATCCTTGACAGCTTTACCGATTTCCATGGTTACTGTACCACTTTTGGGATTAGGCATCAGGCCCCTGGGACCCAGCACACGACCGAGTTTACCAATTTTAGCCATTACGGGGGGCATGGTGATGATTACATCCATATCGGTCCAACCTTTTTCGATCTTCTCAATATAGTCATCAAGCCCCACGTAATCGGCTCCTGCCTCTTTTGCCTCATCTTCTTTCTCCGGAGTACACAGAACAAGTACCTTGACATCTTTTCCCGTTCCGTGGGGAAGGGTAACAACGCCACGTACCATCTGATTGGCTTTCCTCGGATCCACACCCAAACGAACATCGATATCTACCGATGCATCAAATTTGGTGGTGGTCATCTCCTTCACAAGTCCTGAAGCCTCACCAATGGTATATTGTTTGTCCTTGTCTAACTTCTCTAAAGCTAACTTCCTGTTTTTAGTAAGTTTACTCATTTTTAAAACGAATTAATTGTTAGACGGAAATTCACCTTTTACAGTAATTCCCATACTCCTTGCGGTACCGGCAACCATTTTCATAGCAGACTCCACGGTAAACGCGTTCAGGTCGGGCATTTTTGCTTCAGCAATCTGGCGAACCTGATCCCAGGTTACACTTGCTACCTTCACCCTGTTTGGATTCGGCCGATCCTTTTTTGAGTCTTGGCCATCTCCAGCAGTTGAACTGCCACAGGAGGTGTCTTTACGATAAAATCAAAGGATTTATCGGAATAGACGGTAATGATTACTGGCAATAGTTTCCCGGCCTGTTCCTGGGTTCTGCCATTAAACTGCTTGCAGAACTCCATGATGTTGACACCCTTGGAACCCAGTGCGGGTCCCACGGGAGGGGATGGATTAGCAGCACCACCCCTGATTTGCAACTTGATTAAGCCTTCTACTTCTTTTGCCATTTCTATTTAACTAGTTTATATACTTACCGCTTACAACATCCGCTGACAACCATACAGGAAGCATTCATGGACATATCATTGTCTGGAGATTGTAATTTTTTAAATTCTCTACTTTTGACTTTCGACTTTCAACTTCGACTATCATCCTTCTTTCTCCACCTGCATAAAGCTCAGTTCCAGCGGGGTCTTGCGACCAAAAATCTTCACCATCACTTTGAGCTTCTTCTTTTCATCATTCACCTCTTCGATAATCCCTGTAAAACTGTTAAAGGGACCATCGATCACCTTCACCGATTCTCCTACAAAGAAAGGAACTGTAATCTCTTCATCACTGGCTGACAGTTCATCCACCTTACCAAGGATCCTGTTCACTTCAGATGGCCTCAAGGGTGTGGGCATCTGGTCTCCTTCTGATCCCAGGAATCCAATGATGTTGGGGATATTTCTGAGAATATGAGGAATTTCACCGGTCAGCGCTGCTTCAACCAACACATAACCGGGAAAATAGTTGCGCTCCTTGCTGATTTTCTTCCCATTTCTGATCTGGTAAACCTTCTCGGTAGGGATCAATACCTGTGCAATATAGTCCTGCAGGTTTAACCTGCTAATTTCACTTTCAATATATTCTTTGGCCTTCTTCTCTTTGCCACCAATGGCTCTGAGAACGTACCACTTCTTTTCCAGATTGCTCATGGATTACACCAATTTATAGATGCCTTCAAGGATCTTCTGAAAAGAAATATCCATTGCGAAGACAATCAAGGCAAAGATCAGAGATGCAACCATTACCACCAGCGCACTGTTCTGCAACTCTTTCCAGGTAGGCCAGGTCACTTTGTGAACCAGTTCGTTATAGGATTCCTTCAGATAATTAATTATTCTCTTCATTTCGGATCAAATTTGCACGGGAGGAGCGACTCGAACGCCCGACACCTGGTTTTGGAGACCAGTGCTCTACCAACTGAGCTACACCCGTATACCTAACGCATTTAAATAGAGAAGCCGGGTCCATCAAAGGACCCGAGCTCTCTACTATATTAAGTTGTTAAATACTATTCGTCAATCTTAATTACCTGACCGGCACCAACAGTACGTCCACCTTCACGAATCGCAAAACGCAGACCTACGTTGATGGCAACAGGGTAGATCAGTTTAACAGTGATCTCAACATCATCACCAGGCATTACCATCTCAGTTCCTTCGGGAAGCGTGAATCTCACCGGTTACATCAAGGGTCCTCAGGTAAAACTGGGGACGATAGTTGTTGTGGAAGGGAGTATGGCGTCCACCTTCCTCTTTCTTCAGAACATATACCTGGGCCTTGAACTCGGTATGAGGAGTGATCGATCCGGGCTTGGCAATAACCATACCCCTCTTGATCTCCTTCTTGTCAACACCACGAAGCAGCAGACCAACGTTGTCACCAGCTTCACCCCGTCAAGGATCTTGCGGAACATCTCAACACCGGTTACAACAGTCTTGCGACCTTCTGCACCAAGTCCGATCAGGTTCATCTCATCACCGGTGTTTACAACACCAGTTTCAATACTACCGGTAGCAACAGTACCACGACCTGTAATCGAGAATACATCTTCAACGGGCATCAGGAAAGGCTTCTCATATCTCACGGGGAGGAATGGGGATGTACGAATCCACAGCATCCATCAGTTCCATCACTTTTTCTTCCCACTTTTGCTTCTCCGTTCAGTGCACCCAGTGCAGAACCGTGAATAACAGGAGCATTGTCTCCGTCAAATTCATAGAAGTCGAGCAATTCACGAATTTCCATTTCAACCAGTTCAAGAAGTTCCTCATCATCAACCATGTCAACCTTGTTCAGGAAAACAACGATCTTGGGAACGTTTACCTGACGGGCCAGGAGGATGTGCTCCCTGGTCTGAGGCATAGGACCATCAGTTCCGGCAACAACGATAATCGCACCGTCCATCTGGGCAGCACCAGTTACCATGTTCTTTACGTAGTCAGCGTGACCGGGACAGTCAACGTGCGCATAGTGGCGATTTGCTGTCTGAGTATTCAACGTGAGCAGTATTAATGGTAATACCACGCTCTTTTTCTTCCGGTGCATTGTCAATAGAGTCAAAATCCCTGATTTCAGAGAGACCCTTTTTTGCAAGAACCATTGTAATAGCAGCGGTCAAAGTGGTTTTTCCGTGGTCAACGTGACCAATGGTACCAATATTGACGTGCGGTTTGGACCTATCAAATTTTTCCTTAGCCATAACTTCATTTAATTAATTTGGTACTTGTTTATGTTTATTACTTTTCAATTTATCAGAGCCAATGCCGGGAATTGAACCCGGGACCTCTTCCTTACCAAGGAAGCGCTCTACCCCTGAGCTACATCGGCTTACTCAAGGTTTGAGCGGGAAACGAGGCTCGAACTCGCGACCCCAACCTTGGAAGGGTTGTGCTCTACCAACTGAGCTATTCCCGCGTAAACCAGCCTAAAGTCTAAAGCCTAAAGTTTAAAGAAGTTCTTTCTCTTCGACTTTCGGCTTTCGACTTTCGACTTCAAGTCGTGGGGAGAGAAGGATTCGAACCTCCGAAGTCGTACGACAGTAGATTTACAGTCTACCCCAGTTGGCCACTTTGGTATCTCCCCTGATTTTCAATAAATAAAGTACTTCTGTCTAAATGATCAGAGCCGATGGAGGGATTCGAACCCACGACCTGCTGATTACAAATCAGCTGCTCTGACCAACTGAGCTACATCGGCATATCAAAGAACGTCAATGAAATATACCCTCCAAAATCGGTTCGCAAATGTATGAATATTTTAATTAGTATCACAAAAAATAATGTCTCTTTTTTAGAAGGCATAAAAAAAGCTGCCGAAGCAGCCTTTTTAACAGGTTTTATGGGGCTATTTCTTCCTGATTTTCTGTCTTTCGTTTTACCAGTTGCTTCTTTAAAGCATCAATGGAGAGGTCGGTTGCTTCTTCAAATGTTTTACACTGTTTCTTGGCAAAAACAGTTTGCCCTTTCACATCCAGCTTGATCTCCACCAGCTTGTTTTCCCGGTCGGATGTATCCTTATCAAGCCTCAGGAAAACCTCTGCACCCAGAATGTCATCATAAACAGTGGGTAATTTCTTGACCTTCGTGTCAATGAAATTCAACAATTTCTGATCTGCGTCAAATCGAATTGAATGCATCTTAATATCCATAGGCACCTCCTTCTTTTTAGGCCCTTGGATGGGCCTGATTATAAATAGACTTTAACTTCTTAAATGTATTATGTGTATACACCTGGGTGGCGGAAAGGTTCGCATGACCCAGCAATTCTTTTATGGCATTCAGGTCAGCTCCTCTGTTCAGCATATGTGTGGCAAAGGTATGCCGCAGCACATGCGGACTTTTTTTATCCAGGGTGGTAACCATGGCCAGGTATTTCTTCACAATCCTGTAAATCAGTTTACTCATAAGCCGGTGTTCCCCTTGTCGGTAACAATAAGACAATCCATTCCGGGATCATCAACCACATCCTCTCGGAGGACCAGGTAATGACTCAATGGCCTCCAGAAGTTCATCATTCAATGGGAATGATCCGCTCCTTATCTCTCTTTCCCAGTCACCTTCAGACTCTTTGCCTGCCTGATTCAACAGAACCGGTGCTTAAGCCCAATCAGTTCACTTCTCCGCATGCCGGTCTGATAAAGCAGGTCAATAATCAGCCTGTTCCGTACACCCGTCAAAATCTTCTCCAAAATCATAGTCATCCAGCAGATCGATCCATTTTTCCCTCTTCCACAAAAACAGGGACCCGTTTGTTCAGCTTTGGTTTCAGAACCCTGTCCACCGGATTGGAATCAAGTTCGCCCTTCCCGAATCAGGTATTTGCAGTAGGTGCTCAGGGAGGTAAGTTTCCGGTGAACGGTCCTGGGAGAGTATCCCGAATCCATTAGATAGACCACCCAGGAACGAATGGTCTTAAAATGCAAATCCATGCCCTCCTTGCCATTTTCCTGGCAGAAAGCATGGAATTGATTCAAATCGTTTTTGTAAGCTTTGATGGTATGCTCTGCATACCTCTTCTCAGCCTGCAGGTATTTTAAAAAATCTTCAATCCTGGTCATGGGCAGCACTTCAATATCTGCCAAAACCCCGGAATACTAATCTTCCTCCTGCTGCAATTGCTGAATATAGATGGCCTTAAGCTTCTGCTGACGCTTGGTAACGGAAGGCTTAATAAAAGCCTGACGGCTCCTGAGTTCCTTTACCACACCGGTCTTTTCAAACTTACGCTTGAACTTTTTCAGAGCCCTTTCAATATTCTCACCCTCTTTAATGGGAATTACAATCATTTCAATCTGGTTTTAATTTCGAGCCGCAAATTTAGAAATTCCTATCCTAATATTCAACTAAAACACGCGATTTTTTAAACCGACTGAAAATGACAACAGTAATAACTATATATAATTACCGGAATTTTGACAAACTATTTATCTCTCTCCATAAAAATATGAAAAAAAATACATTGCAATACAATATAAATCTACATGACTAGATTGATCTAATTATCTGAAATCCAGATAAGGAGCAATCCGTTCCAGGCTAGAATCCGGCAAGCAAGCAGTTTTCCCTGATCTCTTCCATGGAATTTAATCCTCCCTTCCGAATCCCTGTACTCCACCAGGGCCTTCACATCCTCATACTCCAGGTAGGGATGTCTGAGCAGCTCCCTGAAAGCTGCACTGTTCACATGGAGTTTTTCGAATGGCTGTATGCTATCAACACAATCATGGGTCCTGATCAGTTCAATGGTTTCCTGCTGTCATCCCATAAACCTCTGCCAGCTGATCCACGCTGACAAATCCCCCCAGCAGAGTCCCTGTATTTTACAATCCGGCCGGCAAAGACAGGTCCGATGCCGGGAAGGGGCAAGCAGCTGAGCCGAATCGGCCCTATTAATATCGATGGCTGAATGGCGCTTTGACCTTGCGCCAGGCTGTGAGCGGCATAGACGTGACTCGCTCGGATTGCAGCCTGGCAGTTCTGTCAGCTTGCCAAGGACGATCCGTTTCAGGCTATCGGCCTGCTGCCAGGGCATGCAAGATCGCCCTGGCCTCCTGCTCAAACTGCTCCAGTCCGGCAGGCTCCCTTCCGGGCAGCAGCCGGACAGCAATCCTGACCAGCAGGGAGAGGATCAGCAGCAGGGAAAGCAAAATCAGGGCACGCTGCTCACCACGGGGCAGCAGGTAAAATTCCCGTAAAATTCTTCTGATCATCTAAGGCTTAATGTGATCAGGCAGTCACAATATCAGCCGTGCAGAGAAAATTCTAGCCGATGGACGGGAAAAGTGTAATCACCTTGCTGTAGACACCCAGTGCAAAAAGAAAGGCAATGGCCAGGGGAGCCACAAATTTGACCAGGAACATGAAAAGCCTGTAATATCCGATTTTGTATGCTCCATCACTGGAAAGCTCCTCCCTGGTACTTTTTCCTGAAAAGAACCATCCAATAAAGACCACAATGAAAAATCCTCCCAGGGGAAGCATCAGGTCCGGTGAAGCATTAAAAACGCCAAATACATCCTGGAGAAACTGTACAAAGAATTCCCAAGAAATCCTACAGAGATCATCGACAGGATGGTGGCCCTTTTGCGGGACATATTCAGTTGCTCTGAAAAATAGGCCACAATCACCTCCAGCATCGATATGGTGGATGTGATGGCAGCAAAGCAGAGCAGCAGGAAAAACATAAATGCCCAGATGAGTCCGCCTGCCATATTCTGAAAGATCACCGGCAGGGTTTTATAGACCAGTTCAGGTCCGTCTGCAGGGTCAATCCCAAAAGCAAAAACAGCCGGGAAAATTGCCATCCCGGCAATAATGGCAACAAAGGTATCAGCAACAACCACACTTACTGCTGTACCGGCCAGATTCTCCTTCTTCTTAATATAGGATCCATAGGTGATCAGGGTACCCATTCCAATGGAAAGTGAGAAAAAAGCCTGTCCCAGTGCTTCAAGAATGATCTTGAAGGGAGCCTCCCTGATCTGGGTGAAATCAGGTTTGAACAGAAATACCAGGCCCTCCCTGCCCCCTTCCAGTGTGATTGATCTGGATCACCAGGATCAGCAACAGCACCAGAAAAATGGGCATCAGGATCTTGGCATATTTTTCAATTCCATTCTTCACTCCGGAGATTACAATATATCCGGTGAGGAACATCATCACCACAAACCAGATGATGGGTCTCCAGATCCCTGAAGTAAATGATTCATAGTGATCGCTGAAAAACTGCGTCAGGGCTGCATTGTCCATGGATGCAAATCCAAACTTTTCGGGAAATAAGAATCCACCTTACAGACTGGACCACGTATTCCAGTGTCCAGCCAGCAACAACCGTATAGAAAGCGAAGATGATAAATACTGAAACAACTCCCAGCATTCCAACCAGATGCCACTTCGTTACCGGGAGCAATTTTTTTAAATGCACCTACAGGATTTAGCTGGGCAGAACGGCCGATCACAAATTCCGACATCATCACCGGAATCCCAATGGCTGCAATGAAAATCACATAGATCAGCAGAAAAGCTCCACCTCCATTTTGCCCGACCACATAGGGAAATCTCCAGATATTGCCCAATCCAATGGCGGATCCTGCCAATGCTGCAAGGACCCCAAACTTACTGCTAAAGCTGTCTCTATCTCCCTTTCCGCCCTGCAACATCCTGATAATCTGATTATAGTCTGTCGATGCAGTTCAGGTCCTCAAAGGCCACCTTCAGGCGCTCGATCATGCGACTTTTCTCCTTCGCTGCAGCCAGACCCTTGGATCGTAGTACTTCTTATTGGGCTTGTCTTCTCCTTCGGGATTTCCGATCTGTCCCTGCAGGTAGTCATGATTCTCGGCTTCAAACTTGCGAACGCCATCCCATGCAGCCCACTGGGTATCGGTATCGATATTCATCTTGATCACACCGTAACCAATGGCTTCACGAATCTCCTCCTGGGAAGAGCCTGAACCTCCATGGAAAACAAAATACAGGGGCTTCTTACCCAGTCCGTACTTCTCCTCCACAAACTTCTGCGAATTATCCAGGATCTTTGGAGTCAGCTTCACATTTCCGGGCTTATAAACACCATGTACATTACCAAATGAAGCAGCAATGGTAAAGCTGGTCGCTTACTTTGGAAAGCTCTTCGTAGGCATAGGCCACATCTTCAGGCTGGGTATAGAGCAGGGAATTGTCCATGTCGGTATTGTCCACACCATCCTCTTCTCCACCGGTACAACCCAGTTCAATTTCCAGGGTCATTCCAATTTTGCTCATGCGTTCCAGGTACTTCTTACAGGTCTCGATATTTTCTTCAAGGGGCTCCTCTGAAAGGTCCAGCATATGTGAGCTGAAGAGTGGCTTTCCATAATGCTTTAAAATGCTTTTCACCGGCATCCAGCAAACCGTCAATCCAGGGAAGAAGTTTCTTGGCAGCATGGTCGGTGTGAAGAATCACGGGAACACCATACTCTTCGGCCATGGCATGAACATGCTTGGCTCCGCTTACAGCACCGGCAATGGCAGCTTTCTGGTTTTCATTGGAAAGACCCTTTCCTGCAAAAAAAATAGCTCCTCCATTGGAAAACTGAATAATTACCGGAGAATTCACAATTTTGGCAGCTTCAATAACAGCATTCACAGAGTTGGTTCCCACCACATTTACAGCAGGAATGGCAAATTCATTCTGCTTGGCAATTTCAAACACTTTCTGAACATCATCTCCGGTTACAACACCGGGTTTTACAACATCTAAAATCTTATTGGACATGATCGAATATTATTAAATTGGATTGGATTTAAAATGAGCGCACAAAATTAGAATAAAAATTGGTAAAATCAACAGGATCAGAATGGATAACCAATGGCAAGATTGAAGGTCAGATCCCTGCCGGTAATCCCCGAATTTCCAGGCAACCAGTTGGATCCTTCAATGGGATAGGGATTGCGCAGGGGAATTCCCAGGTCGAACCTGAAATATAAAGAAACTGAATACAGCCCGGGCACCCACTCCTGTTCCAACAGCCAGCTCCTTATAAAAACGGTTAAACTCAAATCCTGCACCCTCCCTGTCATCCTCCTGGAGAGGGACCAGATATTACCCACATCCATAAAAAGAGCCGCTTCCAGCTTCCAGAATAGCTTAAAGCGGTACTCCATATTGGCTTCCAGTTTCACATCCCCGGTCTGGTTTGGATAGGTGGTCTCATCCGGATCCTTGTAGGAACCCGGACCCAGGCTCTTCACCTGCCAGGCCCTGATGCTGTTGGCACCTCCCGAGAAAGTACTGTTTTTCAAAGGGCATGGCATTGGAATTCAGATAGGCATAACCCACACCTGCAAATCCCCGAAGAACAAGACTCACATCCTCATAAAGGAAGGTATAGCTTCTGAAATCAATATCTGCCTTCAGATACTGGGCAAAATCGACTCCCAGCAGCTGGTAATTCTCATCTCCCGGATCGGGTGCAAACAGTTTGATACCCTGCATACAACAGGTTCCCGGCAGTCTCCAGATTCAGCCGGACATCCTGGAAATTCTGATTCTTTAACAACTTTCTGGTTGGACCAGATCATGGAATACCGGGTATCGATGATCAGGTGAGGTTCATAACTGTAAAAGAGGTACTTACCTTCCAGCCAATCCTGAAATTCATCAGATTTATAGGGGGTTAGAATCAGACTGGCTTCAAGGGGATATACCCTGTGAATCAGTTCTTTCAGATCCCCTCCAGTCATACCCGAAGGAAGCATTGGCCATGGTCCGTGATATAATCGGGCCGCTTCTGATAGTTATAGGAAAGGCGGATGTTGGTCTGTGGGATTGTATTTCCTGATAAACTGGTCTGTTTTAAAGGGAAGCAGAAATTTGGGAATCCTGAAGACGGGCCTCCACCCCAAACTCCTGCATCAGGTCCAGATCCGTTTCCCGTCGATCCGGATCCGCAGCTGGACTCATCAAGGTTCTCAATGGCCCCCATAAATGAGAGGTCAAATTGCTCCGATCCACCAAAAAGGTTTCGGTGCCGGTATCTTAGGTTTGCTGCTGCACCAATATTTCCTCCCGAGTTGGTCCCCTCCAGCTTCACGGAATAGGACTGACGGGTGGCCGGAGCGATCCAGCACATCACAATCCAGCATGGGGTCTCCGCCTCCACTTCCCTGAAACGAATATCCACCATTCTGAAAGCACTCAGGGAAGAGAGGTTCCTGTAGGTTCTGCTGCACATCGGAGGCATCAAAGAGCTGACCGGGAATAATATAATTCTTCTGGGTAACCACCCCGGGCCGGATGTTCGGTTTTCCCTCGGAAATCAACATAAATGGAGTCATAAACCAGGGTATCCCTGGCACCGATCTGAGGCCTGCTCCTTCACGTCTTGAGGCCATCATATCATGATCGGTCACCATGTACACATTCCTGATGGTATAAACCGGGTGATCTGGTATGAATCAAGTTTCCCAGTTCATCCCTTGCCGGAAAGTTCTTGAATCCCCAGGGTAATACTCACCTGTTGTTCTGATGGGCAGCTATCCACCTCATAATAGACAAAATCCTTGTTAAACCTGTAATACCCGCTGTCCCGAAGTACGGTTTCAATCCTGATCCATCTCCTGCAGCAGCACATCCACATCAAAAAGCTCACCCGATCTGAAATTTGTTGGAACCGGTATCGGCAAGAACCATGGATGAGACCGTGGCATCCTGGAAAAAGTAGGTGATATCCCTGATCGTGTAGGGCAGATTGGGACTGACATGATAAACCACCTTGGCTCTTCTTTTTTTAAAGATGGTGGTATCGGTTACCTGCAGCATTGTAAAATCCCTTATTGTTCATATAAAGGTTCAGCTGTTCGGTGGATTTCTCCTTCAGATCCTCATCATAAATGACCGGAGGCTCCCCGATGCGCCTCAGCCAGCATTGAAGCCATTTCTCCTTTTCGGGATTGGAGAGGTTATAGAGCGAAAGGTAAAACTTCCAGAAAAGGACCTTCTTGTTGGGTTTTTGCTTGATGTAATTATTGAGCGCCTTCTTGTCAAAATCACCCTCCTCCGACCTCAATTTTATAGGTACTCAGAAGGTATTCATCTTCAGGAACATATTTGGTTGCATTGCAGGAAAAAAGGAGTATTGGGATAATCAGGAAAATGATATATATGGGACCTTCTGCTCAATGGTATCTGTTAAAGATGCTAAAGTACAAATTTTAATGCAGTCAAATATTTTTTCATCTTTGCATAATCAACAACAAAACCATGATCTCAATCGCCAAGTCCAAACTGATTCGTTCACTCGACCGGAAGAAAAGCAGGGATCAGCATAAACTGTTTGTTGTGGAAGGTGAAAAAATGGTCCGGGAACTCCTAGCCGCAATGATCCAGGAGAAGCCCCTGAGGTGCAGGAGATTTTTGCCACCGGGGATTGGATTGAGCACCACGGAGAAACAGCTTCACGAAAGGAATCAGGCTGAATGAAGCAACAGAGCAGGAACTCCGAAAAGTCAGCCACCTGGTATACTCCCCAGCAGGTACTTGCCCTGGTTAAAGTCCCGGACACTGGAACTTGATCCGGCCATACTGCGCACAGAGCTCTGTTCTGGGACTTGAATCGATTCGTGATCCCGGGAACCTGGGCACCATTATCACGGACGGCCGACTGGTTTGGAATCAGGCATATCCTTTGCACCCCCGATTCGGTGGATCTCTATAATCCAAAGGTGGTCCAGTCCACCATGGGAGCCATAGCCGGGTACCAGGGTATATTACACCGACACTGGAGATCCTCCTGCAACATCCGGCCATGAAGCAGAAAGCTGTATATGGCACTTTCCTGGAGGGAGAAAATATCTATGAAGCCCAGCATGGAAGAAGCTCCCCTGATTCTTTTTGGAAATGAATCTCACGGACTCTCAGGACAATATGATACATATTTGAAAGGCAGGATATCCATTCCCTCTTTTGCCGGGGAAGGCGGCAGGATCGGAATCACTGAACCTGGCCTCTTCTGTGGCGGTGGTCTGTTCAGAAATGAGAAGGAGAGGCTGAACAGCCGGCTCAGGCAAGGCTCTACTCGAAATGAAAGTTGAGCATGACAATGATAGGAGCGGGCACTGGTGATGGACTCGGTATACTCCGGATAACCAGGACGTGCCCACGGGATCAATAATATTCAGCAAGCCAACAGCCACCTTTAATTTCAGGTGCAAATTTGAAATACTTCAGATAGTTATCCACCCCGAATCCAAATTCCAGGTAGAGATCACCCGGCTTGAACTTTACATATTCATTGGATTCACCATCATACTTCCCGGTTTTTTTGGCGACATATCGTACCTGAAATTGAGCCCTCCCACCAGGTAGGGCCTGTAATTGTTCACCCGTTGGACCGGTACTTGAAGTGAAGCGGGAAATCGAGAAAGCCGGGACCCAGTGGCACCTTATCAATCGGCATCTCCCGTCGGTAGGAGGAGCTGCCGCATCGGAGGATAAGTCGTAATAATAAGATCTCTCTTGATCCAAAACTGATCCCCGGAAGAAACCGAAGGTTCCAGTTCTTATTCAAGCCTGAGATCCGAAACAATACTAACCTGGAATCCGGGCTGCAGCTGCTCAGATCGGCATAGATAAAATCTCCGTCGCAGGCTTCATAATTCCTTATGAGGCCCACATCCATGGTATTGAACCCCACGGTAAATCCAAAATGGAGTCTTTTCAGATCAAAGGCCGTCAGGTTCCTTGGCCTCTCCTCCTGGGAAAAAGCCTGGAAGTGAAACAGAAGAATAAGAATAAGCAGGGGAATCCTTCTCATTATTGAATTAAACGGTGCAAAGATAACAATTAGTATAATGCTGCATCGAACAATATTTAATCGGCCAGAATTCGTTCCAGCGCATTCTTCAAAATCCCGGGCATAATCGGAAATAAATCCAAAGGAAACATCATCAATCCTGAGTTCCTCCTTGGTCACATGACCCAGGGCAGAAAAATGAATCCCCGTTTCCATCATGAAATCCAGAAAATCAGTCTCCTGCTCCGACGAACACTGATACAACCACCCTGCTCTGGGATTCTCCAAAAAGAAAAGCATCACCCCTGATCTCGGCCGGGGATGTCACATCAAATCCCAAACCTCCGGGCAGTGCACATTCAACCAGGGTCACAAAAAGTCCACCCAGGGATACATCGTGTGCCGAACAAACCAGTCTGCTTCCCGATCAGCTCCTAAACCACCTTCTGCAGTTTCATTTCATAATCCAGATCAAACTTCGGTGCTGCCGATTCATTCACCAGGTGAACAAATGAGAGGTATTCCGAGGAGGAAATATCATTGTCGGACCGTCCGATCAGGAAGATCATATCTCCTTTGTTCCTGAAATTCACGGTCATCACATCCTCATAATTATCCAGGATACCCACCATTCCCACCACCGGGGTGGGAATAATACCGATGCAATATCCTCCCCGTTGTGGGTCAGGTTATGAAAACTTACATTCCCTGCAATTACCGGGATCTCCATTTTCCTGCATACCTCTCTGATTCCCTTTACACTTTCAGCAAAATCGCTGATATACAAAAGGATCTGAAGGATCACCATAATTCAGACAATCGGCCAGTGCCACGGGTCTTCCCCCGGAACAGATAATATTCCTGGCAGCCTCTGCCACAGCAATCATCGCTCCCTTTCGCGGCTCAAGCCTTCCATATCGGGAATTACCATCCACACTCATGGCCAGGGCCTGATCATAGCCATTGATCTTGACTAATCCCGGCATCAGAGGCATATTCACTGCTCAGGTTGGACAGTCCGGCCATGGTATCAAATTGTTCGTAGATCCATCTTCTGGAAGCAATATTGGGCAGGGAAACCATTTTCCGGGCAATATCTTTCAGGTTTCCCGGGCATGGGCACCTCATCGGCCGAGACTGACCCGGGCTGTCTTCTCCCTGGCTTTCATATCCCTGATATAGACCGGAGCACCTCCACCCCTGACCAGCAGGTTTACCGGCAGATCTCCGCAAACTGTGGATGCATCCATGAATCCGGATCCTCGCTTCCTTTGTTACCGTTCCCACCTGAGACACATTCAAGTTCCCATCGTCTGGCAATCTCCTGCAATCTTTGCAAAATCCTCCTTATTTACAGCCAGCAACATCTGCTCCTGGGTCTGGGAAAGCAGAATCCCCAGGGCATCAATATCCTCCCTGATCAGGGGAATGTCCTGCAGTCTGATCTCCACCCCCTTCTTTCCCCTGAAGGCCATCTCAGCTGCTGCACAAAGCACCCCGCCTGCACCAATATCCTGCATTCCTCCGATCAGACCCTTGCTGTTCAGTTCATGAATGCAATCCATGAGAATCTTACCACTGGCCGGATCGGCCACCTGGGAGGCCGGAACCATCTGTCCCTTGTTCCTGAGGGCCTTTGAAGCAAATCCGGCCCCATGAACTCCCTGTCCGGAAGTTTTTTTACCCAAGCAGCACCACCTCCTGGCCCGCGTTTCGCAAAGGCTGCCCTGATCAGTTTGATTCTTTTGGACAATTCCCACACCCATGAGGTTGACCAGGGGATTAAAATTGTAACTGTCGTCAAACAGGATCTCTCCACCCACCACAGGCACACCAAAATTATTGGAATAGCTTCCCAGGGCACTTACCACCGCATTAACCATTTCCCGGATATGCTTTTCTTTGGGATTTCCAAAGCGCAGGATATTCAGCTGTCCCACAGGTTCAGCTCCCATGGTGATCAGGTCACGGTTTACATTTCCAACCCCAACTGCTCCCTGCCTGGGATCAACTGCGATGGGATGGTTGTGCGATTCCATCTTTACCACACAGGCCAGTTCATCATTGATATGAATCACTCCTGCATTTTCCTCCCCTGCCGGAACATGAACATCTTTACCTTCAACGGGCATCTCTTCCAGCCACTTGATGGAGCTTTTATAGGAAATATGTTCCGACCACATGGCTGCAAACATATTCAGTTCAAAGGGAGTGGGCTCCCGACCCAGCATTGATTCAATGGAGTATAGCTCATCCTGGGTCAGGTAGGAAAGTGCACGTTC
Organism: uncultured Bacteroidota bacterium; assembly: GCA_963716765.1. Taxonomy (GTDB): domain Bacteria; phylum Bacteroidota; class Bacteroidia; order Bacteroidales. Next base: position 81,397 of record CAVQUO010000021.1, read on the forward strand.
TTTTAGTTGGGTTGCATTCAAATTCATATTTGTAATCGTTTAATGACAAATATAGTGAATAGATCATACAAGATAATTTTTACTTTTGTTGGAAACCAATTTAATTCCATGAGAACAATTGCAATTATAACAGGAGCATCTGCCGGAATTGGAAGAGCCACTGCCATGCTGCTTGCCAGAAATGATTTTGATGTGATCATTACCGGGCGCCGTTCAGAAAAACTGGAATCGCTGGAAGAAGGAGATCCGATCAAAAACCGAAGCAGATGTACTTTCACTGAACTTTGATATCAGGGATCAGGAGGCAGTTAAGAAGGCCTGTGAAAAACTTACCGGAAAATGGGAAGATGTGGATGTGCTGGTTAATAATGCCGGACTTGCAGTCGGACTGAGTCATATCCATGAAGGAGTGGTGGATGACTGGGAACAGATGATCGACACCAACATTAAAGGATTGCTCTATATCACCAGGCTGATCACTCCCGGAATGGTTGACGCGGGGAAAAGGGACATATTATCAATATCGGTTCCATTGCAGGCAAAGAGGCCTATGAGAACGGGAATGTATACAATGCCACCAAATTTGCCGTGGACGGACTGACCCAGGCCATGCGGATCGACCTGGTGGAACACGGAATCAAAGTGACCGCCATCAATCCGGGTGCCGTAGAAACCGAATTCAGCCTGGTTCGTTTTAAAGGGGATCAGGAAAAGGCCGATAAGGTATATGAAGGATTTACACCCCTTGTATGCCGAGGATATTGCCGAGGCCATCCTCTTTGTAGTTACCCGTCCACCCCATGTAAATATTGATGATATGCTGATCATGGCCACAGCCCAGGCCAGACGAACATCAAGAAGAAATTAGTATAAACTAACATAAACTAAAACCTAAATACTATGTATACAGTAGAATATCTGGACAGACTTTACCAGAAAAGTATTTGAAAAAATGGGCTGCAGCCCCGAAGATGCAAAAATGGCCACCGATGTGTTTATCGCTGCCGAACTCAGAGGTTACTCCAGTCACGGCATGATCCGGATCAAGGACTACTTCCAGTTGTGGCAGGCCAGATCGGATCAATGTGAAACCCAATGTGAGGATCGTCCATGAATCGCCCAGTACCGCAGTGGTGGATGGTGATGGAGCCATCGGGATGATCGCAGCCACCAAATCCATGCAGATTGCCATTGAAAAGGCAAAAACAGCAGGAACCGGATGGGTATCCACCCGGGGATCGAACCACTATGGAATTGCAGGATATTACTCCATGATGGCACTGAAACATGATATGATCGGAATCAGCATGACCATTGCCAATCCGCTGGTGGCCCCCACCTTCTCAGTCTCACAGATGCTGGGAACCAATCCCATTGCCGTAGCCGTACCTGCAGGAATTCACCCCCCCTTTGTGGCTGACTTCTCCACCACCCCCATTGCCCGTGGCAAACTGGCCGTTGCAGCCAAAATGGGAGAAAGCGTACCCCTGGGATATGTTCAGGATGCAGACGGAGTACCCTCCACCAATCCGGATATTCTCAAAGAAGGCGGCTCCATGCTTACCCTGGGGGGAACCCGTGAACAGGGAGGTCACAAAGGATACTGCATGAGTGCCATTGTGGATATCTTCTCAGCGGTGCTTTCAGGCGCCAACTTCGGCCCCTTCTGTCCCCCGTCCGTAGCCTACCTCCCCGTAAAAGAGGAGAAAGTGGGTGAAGGAACCGGTCACTTTTTCGGAGCCATGCGCATCGATGCCTTCCAGAAACCGGAAGCCTTCAAATCCCAGATGGACAAGTGGATCGAGACCTTCCGGGCCGCCAAACCAGCCAAAGGACACGACCGGGTGCTGATCCCCGGTGATCCTGAGCGGGAGAATGAGGAACGCATCAGCAAAGAGGGCATCAATGTACTGGTACCCGTTCAGAAGGAGATGAAGGAGATTGCCGATGAACTGGGAATTGAATTTGAAGTGAAGGGGTTAATGGGTTAATGGTTAATGGGTTAATGGGTTAATGGTTAATGGTTAATGGTTAATGGTTAATGGTTAATGGTTAATGGTTAATGGTTAATGGTTAATGGTTATTGGTTATTGGTTATTGGTTAATGGTTAATGGTTATTGGTTATTGGTTATTGGTTAATGGTTATTGGTTAATGGTTAATGGTTATTGGTTATTAGGTTAATGGTTATTGGTTATTACCGATCCTAACATACTAACCCCTAACATACTAACCCCTAACTTACTAACCCCTAACTTACTAACCCCTAACATACTAACCCCTAACATACTAACCCCTAACATACTAACCCCTAACATACTAACCCCTAACATACTAACCCCTAACATACTAACCCCTAACATACTAACTTACTAACTTATTAACTTCCAAAAACAAAAACCTCCTCGATCTTCATCGCGAATACCTGTGCAATGTCGTAGGCCAGCTTCAGGGATGGCTTGTATTTGTCCTTCTCCAGGAAAACAATGGTCTCCCGCCTTACTCCCACCTTTCGCGCAAGATCCGATTGGGTAAGACAATCCCGGGCCCTTAATTCTTTGATGCGGTTAGTCATGTGAGCGTCTGATGTAGTTGTGATAAACCCAGCTGAAGGCAAAAATCAATGCCATCCCCATGATTCCAGCCCCGATAAAGGTACTCCTTTCCAGATCGATGTGCTCTTCTAAAAACATCATGGCCAGCCACATGTATAGCGACACAAAATAGGATGTTGCTGAATCCCTTCGCTTAATGCTCCTGGACAATTCATCCTCAGGGGGCAAATTCTGCTTCACATTTCTTAACCTTCCAAAAGCAAGAACCATAGCAAAACCTGCAACGATAAGCAGACTGATAATCATGATAAGCTCTTTGATATCAAGCATACTCCCCGACCTTAACAACCAGAAAAGCAGGGATACCAGGAGGGACACAGACAAAACAGCCAGGAATATTGATTTTCTCATGATTAATTGGCTTAGTTATGTTATTCTAACTTTATGTTAGGTATTTCTAATACAATGTTAGATTATTCTAACATAGCACGCATATAATCATGGAACCTTTTTTTGAATTCTCCGGGCTTCCATATTTTGCAAGCGATTCCGCTTCTCCTCATTTCTTGATGTCTATTATTTCTGATTTCAAGAATAGGGCATAGTTATCCAGTCCGATAACCCTGTTGGCCTGTCGGTTAGTTGTTTCAGCACGGTTTTTTTATGTTTTCCTCCTTTCTGTTTTTCGATTGTTCATCCCAATTATGGAGTGGGATATCTCCTGCCACTTTGTGTTGTGGCTCAGTACCCCGGGCTAATATCTGAACTGCCCCATTGATGCGAGCAGCCTGATTATCTTAGTTTTCCCCAACTTCATAGTCATCATTGTGGCAAGTCCAAACTCCACAAGGGAACCCATGGTCTCTTTGTTGTCCTTGAAGTATATTTCCCTGACATTTCTTGTCAAGTATGCCAACTGGTCTATCATGTGGGCTATTTGCAGGCATTGATAGTAATTGCATGTAGCTACATGCGACACCCTGGAGAATTTGTGTGACAGCCCATAGCCCTGGTTTTTTTGAGCATTGAACCCCTCGTTTTCTATGTTCCACCGCAACCTGCCATACTTGCTGACTTTCCAGCAGTTAATCCTGTTTATCTGAATATCTGTAATGTGAACAAATCTCTCCTTTTCGGGTGTGTGTGTTATCTTCTCTTCGGATATGAGCTGCTCCCTTGTGATATCTACCTCAATCAGGTGAAGCGTATGGGTCTTGTATGGAATGTTATTTATAAACCGGTAACTGTGTTCCTCCCGCCATTTGCTCTTCATGAAGTCTTCATCCCACCATTTACTCTCCTTGTAATGCTCATCTCTGCCCCTGCGTGTGAGAAAATCAACTTCCTCCCACACGCTTTTCAGGTTACCATCTTTGAGGGTGAAAATGAAGCGGTAACCGCATCTCTGGCAGGCATTAAAAACCGTATTGTTCGGGTACAGACCGTCGGCCAGGAGCAGTATCCGCATACGGGGATACAGTTTCTTGAGCTTTTTAACCAACCTTATAAAAGCCTTCAGCTCACAGTCTTGTTTATCATAGTTGCCGTGTTCGGGGTTGCGTATCCATTCAGTGGCGATGGATATACTAAAGCCATTGGAACATACGATCTTGGCTTCAAGCACATAGACCGTGTAGCTTGCCTTCCCGCTCTTGGATGTCTTTTTTGGGCAACCAGGATATGGCTCATAGTCAAAACTGTGGAGTCCTGTACCATCGACCGCTACGCTGTGATAGAGTCTATCGAAACGGAACCTGTCGAACACCTTTCTGCGTAATAACACCCTGATCATCTCCTGCTTAAGCTTTTCAAGGCATTCTTGAGGTAGTTTCCGTAGCAGTTTGTCACAGGTGTCCATGTCGGGGAGCCGACAGCCAAACACTCTTTTGTAGTTGGCTGCAAAGCGACCCTTCCGGGAAAGGTTGTCCATGCCGTTACGCGAACCGCGCTTGAACAGGAATATGGCTATAGCAGCCATCAGCACCTCCTCGGTTTTGTAATCAGGGAACTTCCGGTAATCGGGAAGTGAGGAAAGCATCTCAAGGAATTTGGGGAAGTGCCTGTTCAGGGCAATGGCTGTTTGCATGGCGAAGCAAAACCCCTGGTAACAGCTGAGTTTTTCCCTGCACCCATTGCGCTTTTGTTCTTTGCTCTTCTTTCTGTTTCTCTTCTAAAAAAGGTGGGAAAAAATAACTGGAAATACAAAACAAAATACCCTAAAAACTTGCGTATTACGTTTATTATCAGTACTTTAAAGGTGTACAAAAAACGCCAGTGAATAAGGTGGACCCTTCCTGGCGTTTTAAAAAAATAAAAAATGAAACCACAACAGTAATTGTTCGGCGGCAGCGCCGCCTTTGTATAGGCCTGATAATGAGGCTGATACAAAAGCAATCTTCGACTGTGGTGTCTACTGTAAAATTAGTGCGAAAATTATCTTTTCCAAATTTCCCCGGCAGCTTAATTATCAGACAATTACGGAATCGTTAAGTTCCAAGCGGAATCGCTGAAAATCAAAAATGATTTTTTTTATCCAATCATTAACTATAAAGGTTAATATTTGGATAATATAAATCCCTCGATAGATTTTTATTATCCCATTATTAACTGTTATGGGTAATAAACAGATAATTTATATCTACCTCTCGCATATAGAAAATAAGAGGATCTGTAAATCTATTCCTTAATCACTTATAAGACATCAGGTTAGATCTCACTTTTGATTAGGCATCATCTATGTTCAGGCTTAGCATACGACCCTGGGCCCTGGGAGGCTTCCCCTTTTGAGACAGCCCCCCCTTTAATAAATACTTGTATTTTTAGTTCAATTCCGGGACCCGACCCGGGGTCCAGGGAGCCTTCAGTTCTTCAAGCCTCTGATCCAACTGAGCGATTTCTCCAACAACTTGTTCCAGGGCTGACAACAAAGGAGGAAATTCCTCTTTAAGAATTTCGAGCTGATCAGTTTCAGTTTTGGTAAGTTCCGATGTGGACGACCAGTGGGTACTTACCATCACGTTCATTCTGCGATTAAGTGGCATGTCCATTGGGGGTAACTCCTCCCAGCTGGCCACCGCCTTGGGTCCCTCAAGGGCAAAGAGAATATCTTTCAGAGCGGCCTCCAGTTCCACCACCTTTTCATATACCTCAAGTCCCGATCCTGGAGTCTGCCTGATGGCAGTACGAATGGAAGCCAGCTTAGCCTGTTGTTCCTGGGCAAGTTGCCGGGTGCCGGTCATCACCCGGGACAGTTCAGAGACCTCTGTCTGAAAAGCAAGCAAAGCTTCACGGTCTTCAACAGGCAGAGAAAACTGGTTCAGGAGCACTGCATTGAAGGGCAGGGCTTCGGTAAGCTGTGACACTCCTTCTCTGCTAACCTGATAGACCTCAACACTGTATGCGCCAGGCATCGCCAGCAGTCCACTTTTGGAAGAAGCGATCTCACCCTTTTCCGACGAAACCGGGGAAACCGGATTGCTGGACGAATATCTCAGATCCCAGGTGATGCGATCCACCCCTGAGGAGCTCTTTTTATAAAGCTTTCTCACGGCTTGCCCTGAAGCATCACGGATGGCAAATACCAGGTAAGGATCCTCTTCGGCTTCTTCCTCCCGCAACTGCTCCCGGGTGGGTTGTGGAATGGGCTTTTTCTCTTTGAACAGCTCCTTCTCCTTCTCCTTTCGTTCTGCCTTCAGGGTCTTGGGAACCTCCTTCAGATAATAGGTAAAGGTGGCCCCGAAATCGGGATTCTTTGCATTGAAGAAGGTGGAGCCCTGTCCGTATTTGCCGCCGGTCTGGATATACATCAGGGCATCAGCCACCGGGAAGATGTGGGCCTCCTTTTCCAGAATTTCCTTGTCCATGGCCAGCTCCCTGAGAGGAGTATAGTCGTCCAGGATATAGAATCCCCGACCAAAGGTGGCCAGTACCAGGTCATTCTCCCTCTCCTGGATGGTCATATCGCGTACACTGATGGTGGGCATGCCGGAAGTAAGTTTGGTCCAGGCTTCGCCCCCGTCAATGCTGAAATAGAAGCCAAACTCGGTTCCCACAAACAGCAGTCCGGGCACTTCCGGATCCTGTTCAATGGTATGAACGGTTCCATTCTCGGGCAGGTTGGAAGCAATGGATACCCAGCTGTTTCCCCTGTCGCTACTCTTCAGTACATAGGGTTTGAAATCATCCCGTTTGCGGTTATCAAAGGTGGCATAGACCACATTGGCATCAAAACGGTCGGCCATGCAGATCGCTCACATAGGTATATTCCGGAACACCCGGGAAAGTCCTTACCTTTTTCCAGTTCTCTCCTCCATCTTCGGTAATGGAGATCACCCCATCGTCGGTTCCTGTATAGAGCAGCTTCTCATCCAGCCGTGATTCGGAAAGGGATACCCCGGTTCCCCAGAGACTGGTGGAGACATCCTTTTACCACCGCATCCCAGCTCCAGTATTGATCCATCACCGGCCAGGTGTTGCGGTCCGTTCCCGAGGTCAGATCCTCACTGATCACCTCCCAGGAATTCCCCCGGTCATCGGAGCGGAAAAGCTTGTTGGCCATCATATAGATCCGGGTATTGGAATGGTGACTGATAACCAGTGGAGCATTCCAGTTCCACTTATAGGTCTCCTCTCCCTTCCGGGGTCATGGGTTTGATATCGATATCCTTCGCCGCTTAGCCGGTCATAGCGGTGCACATTTCCATACTGGGATTCACAATAAACGATATTGGGATCTTCCGGATCCACCGCCACCCAGAATCCGTCTCCGCCCAGGATGGCCTTCCAGTCCTCATTGGTTACCCCTGCCGAACTCTTGTTCATGGAAGGGCCTCCCAGGGTATTGTTGTCCTGGGTTCCCCCGTAAACATTGTAAAAGGGTTCTTCATTGTCCACAAACACCCTGTAAAACTGGGTCACCGGCAGGTTGGATTTAAACTGGTAGGTTGCCCCGCCATCAAAGGACTCATAAACTCCTCCATCACCGCCGATCAGGAAATGACTGGTATCATCCGGATCGATCCAGAGGGCATGGTCATCCACATGCCGGTTATCAGGTACTCAGACTGTGTCCAGGTCTTACCTCCGTCCACGGTGACCTTGGAAACGGTCTCCATGGAATAGACCTTGTTCACATCCACCGGGTCGCAATAGATTTCATTGTAGTACTGACCGCTGGCTTGATGGTCACTCATCTTTTTCCAGGAGGCGCCCCGGTTATCTGAACGGAAAAATCCGCCCTTATCCTCTGCGGCCTCCACAATCAGGTAAACCACATTGCGGTCGGCCGGCGATACGGCAATCCCCATTCCTCCGATATCCACCTTGGGCAGTCCCTTCATGGACTTGTTCCAGGTCTCACCGCCATCCAGGGAACGGTAGACGGCCGATTCGGGTCCGCCTCCAATTTTGGTATAATACATGACGCCTGCGCTGCTCGCTGGTGGCATACATCACATCGGGATCCACCGGATCCATGACCACATTGTTCACCCCGGTATTTTCACTGATCTCCAGCACCTTCTTCCAGGTCTCACCGCCATCGGTGGTCTTATAGAGTCCGCGGTCCCCCCCGGGTCCCCAGGCCGATCCTTCAGCTGCCACAAAGACCACATCCGAATTCCTGGGATCCACCACGATTCCACCAATCTGCCGGGACTCTTTCAATCCCATATTCTCCCAGGACTCACCTCCGTCTTCCGACTTATAGACCCCATCGCCGTAGCCCAGGGCCCGCTGGTGGTTGTTCTCACCGGTTCCCAGCCAGAGCAGGTTGGGATTGTTGGGATCCATGGTGATCACCCCGGTGGAGTAGGATCCGTAATTATCAAATACGGGCTTGAAGGTGGTTCCGTTATTCACGGTTTTCCAGACATTGCCGGAAGCCATGGCCACATACCATTCGCTCTGATTTTCAGGATTCACTGCAAAATCGGCGATCCGTCCCGAGGTCAGGGCCGGACCGATGCTTCTCCATTTCAGACCGGATAAGAGCTTGGATCGATTCCTTCTGTTTTCTTCCTCCTCTTTTTCTTCTTCTCTTTTGCTGAGCGACTAGGGATTCACCGATGAGAACATGAAGAACACAGTCAAGGACTATAGAATCCGGAAAATTCATGGATTATTCATGATCGTTGGGATTTTAGTTTAGATTGTGAAATAGAATTTGGTGAAAATAATCAGACATCCCGTTTATATAATCACTATTTTTACTCAAAATTCAAGAATATGACCGATACCATACTCAATCACAGATCCATCAGGAAATACACAGCGCGATCCCATCCCCAATGCGATCCTGGATTACATCCTGGAAGCCGGAACCCGGGCCTCCACCACCGGGAATATGCAGGTCTATTCCATCATCGTCACCACCGATGAAGGCAGTAAAAGAGGAACTTGTCTCCCTGCCACTTCAACCAGCCCATGGTGAAGGAGGCACCTGTGGTACTTACCTTCTGTGCCGATTTCAACCGCTTCAACCAATGGTGCAGACTGCGGAAGGCAGAACCGGGCTATGACAATTTTCTTTCCTTTTTACCGCAGCCATCGATGCCCTGCTGGTGGCCCAGAATGTTTGCGTGGCTGCAGAGGATGCCGGACTGGGGATCTGTTACCTGGGGACCACCACCTATATGGCCGGGAAAATCATTGATGTTCTGGATCTTGCCCACAGGGGTTGTACCGGTTACCACAGTAACACTGGGCTATCCCGACGAAAAGCCGGAACTCACCGACAGGCTTCCCCTGGAGGCGGTGGTTCACCGGGAAAAATACAGGGATTATTCCGATTCGGATATTGACAAACACTACCGAGAGAAGGAGTTAATCAAGACTTATCAAGAGTTTGTCAAAGAAAATAACAAAGAGACCCTGGCACAGGTATTTACTGATGTTCGCTATAAAAAAGATGATAATATTCTGTTTTCCAAAACTTTACTTGAAGTTCTTGAACAAACAGGGCTTTATGAATCATCAATAAAAATGATCGATTAGTAAAACTTTTTGCCTACCAGCTTAGTTACAGCTTAATAGAGTGCAGTTTTTTTGTTTTGAGATATATTCTATATTTGTAACATCACCGATTCCGGATCAAAACCGATTAGCCATGAAAAGAGCAGTGATCATTTTAGCAGTTGTATTTGCAGTGGGTATTCTGATGAGTTCATGCAACAAGCATGCCTGCCCGGCTTACAGCCAGGTTGATACTGAGCAAACCGAACAGATAGGCTAGAATCCTCAGGAATTCCGACTGTTCATGGTAAGATTTACCTCCGGTAGATCTTTTTTTTTGCCCTGACATCAACATTCCCTCCAATATTTCGTTACTTTGCAAAGTGTATTGCGGATCAATATGCAATGAGAAAGTACTTTATATTCATCCTGCTTTATTGTGCTTTCTGCATGGTCCCCTGATGGCACAGGGTGAAATTGATGAGCAGAGGCGGGTGATGTTCAGGGATGAAAGCACCTTTGCCGGTTTTCTCAACTCCAATGGATTTGGGGCTAATTACAGGTATGGATTCTGGAGGAATGCCAGGAACCAGTTTATCGTGGATGCTGATTTTGCTTACGTAAAGCATCCCAAAGAGGTCAAAACCTCAGGTCCTTACGACTACAATACCCACCGTTATGTATATCGGAAAGGAAAATCTTTTCTGGGAACTGAAAGGAACTGGCCGGCTGGCAAAAGGAGTTATACCGAAAATATGACAAAAACGGGATTTCGTAGGCTGTTTTACGCGGGTGGACTCTCCCTGGGTTTCTCAAACCCATCTATTATGAGGTATATACCTTCTCATCCATTGGAGAAGCCATCGAACGGAGAGTACCTGAAATTTGATCCAGCCATTCACCAGGCCCAGATCGGAGGACGGGGTCCTTTCTTTATGGGCTTCAATGAACTGAAGGTGATCCCGGACTAACCGGGAAAACCGGCTTCAGTTTTGAGTACAGTCAGAAGGATGCCATCGTTCATGCCCTGGAGGCCGGAGTCAGTCTGACGGTCTATCCCAAAGAGATCCCCATCATGGCCACAGAACAGAATAATTTTCTCTTTTTCAACCTGATCGTGGGCTACCGATTTGGCAATATTGTTGATATCAGTGAAGCTGCCCGGGCCAAGATCCGGGAAGGATAAAAGAGAGGAAAGAAAAGCAGCAAGAAGCGTCCCTTCCCTACCCCTGTATATTAAGTTAATATTAATTCCTGAATTTGCCCCTCCGAGTGTTTTGCCAATTTGATATATATTGCGTAAATTCGCACTCCTGTTATTTCAAAAACAATATTTATCGTAATCATTTAATAATTAAAAACATGGGAAAAATAAAAGTTGGTATTAACGGATTCGGCCGGATCGGAAGACTGGTCTTCAGGGTGGCTGCTGATATGCCTGAGGTGGAAGTTGTTGGCATCAATGACCTGATCGATGTGGACTATATCGCATATATGCTGAAATATGACTCTACTCACGGACGTTTTAACGGAACTGTAGAAGTAAAAGACGGAAACCTGGTTGTAAATGGTGCCACTGTAAGGGTTACTGCTGAAAGAAATCCTGCAGATCTGAAGTGGGATGCAGTTGGTGCTGATTACGTGGTTGAATCCACTGGACTTTTCCTTACCAAGGAGAAAGCCCAGGGACACATCGACGCCGGAGCCAAAAAAGTAATCATGTCTGCTCCTTCCAAGGATGATACCCCCATGTTTGTTATGGGTGTGAACCATAAGAAATACAGCCAGCGACATGAACTTTGTATCCAATGCTTCCTGCACCACCAACTGCCTGGCTCCCATCGCCAAGGTTCTGAATGACAAATTCGGAATCGTTGAAGGCCTGATGACCACCGTTCATGCCACCACTGCTACCCAGAAGACCGTTGACGGACCTTCCATGAAGGACTGGAGAGGCGGACGCGGAGCAGGACAGAACATCATTCCTTCTTCCACCGGTGCTGCCAAAGCTGTTGGAAAAGTAATTCCCGAACTGAACGGAAAACTGACCGGTATGGCTTTCAGGGTTCCCACCCCCAACGTATCTGTGGTTGACCTGACCTGTCCGCCTGAAAAAAGGAGCTTCCTACGAAGACAGTTTGTGCTGCCATGAAAGAGGCCAGCGAAGGCGAACTGAAAGGCGTTCTTGGTTACACCGAAGAGGCTGTGGTTTCCAATGACTTCCTGGGTGAACTTTGCACTTCTTTCTTTGATGCAGGTGCAGGTATCGGACTGAACGACAACTTCGTAAAAGTTGTTAGCTGGTACGACAACGAAATGGGATACTCCGCCAAAGTTGTTGAACTGCTGATTCACATGAACTCGTGGACAAGGCATAAACATTACTTCTTTCATTATATGATCAGGGGAGCCTTCAACAGGCTCCCTTTTTTTCTGACCACTCTGGATCTGCATAAAAAAAAACGCCCCGGACATCCGGGGCGTTATCATGCTATGATGGGGGATTGATTCTAATAATATTCGATGTGCTCAAAGGGGATCTGGATGGTCTGCTCGTAATGCATTCCCAGTTCTTCGATGGATTCATCTCCCTCTTCAAAATACCATTTGATCTGAACATCCTTTCCCGAATCATGGTTGATCTTCATGATCCTGCAGCACCTCAAGCATGTATTTGGAGGATCCACTGTTGATGTATTCCAGCTTGATACTCATCACTGTTTTTTCAGCAGGGGTAAGAAAATACTCATTGATCCAGTCAATCAACCGCTCAAAAAATTCACCCGGATCTTCCGGGATCGATCTTCCCTCCAGGGAGAGTTCACCGGTATCGGCTATAAACTCCACTTCAGGTGAGTTGAATGTCTTTTTCAAATAGAGGTCTTCCATATGAAATTCAATTAGTTTACTCGTACCTTAATGCCAGAATCGGATCAAGCCTTGAAGCCTTTACAGCCGGGAAATATCCTGAAATAATTCCAACACCAAAACACAATCCAATACCCAGCAGGATCCATTTCCATGGTATAATGAAACTGGAACCTATGGCTAAAGATACACCATTTCCAATGACTATTCCTAACAAAATTCCAACAACTGCACCCATCTGACCAATCACAATTGCCTCATAAAGGAACTGACGCTTGATCATCACTGACTTGGCTCCAAGTGCTTTCCGGGTCCCAATTTCCTTGGTTCGTTCGGTGACTGAAACCAGCATAATATTCATCAAACCGATCACTGCTCCCATCAGGGTAATCAGTCCAATAATGGTGGCAGCCATGGTTACAAATTTCAGATTCTCAATGAGCATCTGAGCCAGCTGGTCGCTCTTGGTAATGTTGAAATCGCTTTCATCCCGGGCCTCCAAGCCTCCTCACCAGCCTGAAAATCCCTTCTGCTTCCGAAACCGAAATATCCAGCATTTCCGGGCTGTATCGGGCATCACATTGATGGAATACTCATCTGCGGTCTGGAAAAATACTGCCTGACATTGGTATAGGGGATCAGGCAGGTCCGGTCGGTTCCCATGCCCCCTGACTGTCCCCTGGATTTCAGCACTCCAACAACCCTGTACCGGCCATTCCCCACTGAAATAAACCGGTTCAGCGGATCCTGATTCTTTTCAAATGCCTGGCTGGCCACATCCTCTCCAATAAGCACCAGATTGGCATTACTCTCAATTTCAGCTGCAGAAAAATTCCTCCCCTTCTCAATTTCATATCCGGCCGTATAGATATAATCCTCATCCACTCCCAGCACGGAGGTGTTGGGATTGGATTTATAGGATTTATACTTTACTACGGCAGTTCCCGAAGCCCTGGTCCAGACGGATACCCTGGCCGGGAAATTTATACTGTTCCTTAAACTCCTGGGCCTGGCTGATGGGAGATAAAATCATGGTTCTTTCTCCGGTAGGACTGGTTCCCGATCTGAACCCGCATGCTCCTGGATTCAATGGTAAAGGTATTGGCCCCCATCAGGCTGAAGGATTCGGTCAGGCTGTCCTTTGATGGAATCGATGGCTGTAAGGATTCCAACCAGTGCCATAATCCCAAAGGCAATGATAAAAATGGTCAGGATGGTCCTGAGCAAATTGGTCCTGATGGATTTCAGAGCAATCCTGACATTTTCTATAAACATGGCAATTTTCATAGGGCATCTTATTCGATGCACAATAAAAATATAAAAATCTGAACAATCTATCGGATAATTATGTCAGGCATACAGATCATTTTCCACATATATTTGCATTTTATTCAAAAGTATCTCCCATGACTTTCGATTTTCAGATGATTCAAAAAGACCTATCAGGCATTTCCCGGCAGGATTCAGTGCAGCCAGGAACATTCTTCAACGCCCACTGACCCTGACAGAAAAAATTCTTTACGGTCACCTTTTTGATGAGACAGCATGCGAGCCCTTTCAAGCGGGTGAAGATTATGTGGATTTTAAACCCGACCGGGTGGCCATGCAGGATGCCACCGCACAGATGGCCCTGCTGCAGTTTATGCAGGCAGGAAAAGCCAGGGTGGCAGTTCCTTCCACGGTTCATTGCGACCACCTGATCCAGGCAAAATCAGGGGCGCTGGAAGATCTGAAAACTGCACTGACATACCAACAAGGAAGTATATGATTTCCTGGGAAGTGTCTCCAATAAATACGGGATTGGCTTCTGGAAACCCGGGGCCGGAATTATCCACCAGGTGGTCCTGGAGAACTATGCCTTTCCCGGGAGGAATGATGATCGGAACCGATTCCCATACGGTAAATGCCGGCGGACTTGGGCATGGTGGCCATTGGTGTTGGTGGAGCCGATGCAGTGGATGTGATGGCCGGAATGCCCTGGGAACTGAAATTCCCCAAACTGATGGGTGTAAAACTGACCGGAAAACTGAGCGGATGGACCTCAGCCAAGGATGTGATTCTGAAAGTGGCCGGAATCCTGACCGTAAAAGGGGGAACCGGAAAAATTGTGGAGTATTTTGGCGAAGGTGCCGAATCCATATCCTGCACCGGGAAAGGAACCATTTGTAATATGGGAGCGGAGATCGGTGCCACCACCTCCCTCTTTGGATATGATCAGAAAATGAGGGATTACCTGGCCGGTACCGGACGGGCAGATGTGGCCGCTGAAGCTGACAAGATTGCAGAGCACCTCACCGGTGATCCGGAAGTCTATGCCAATCCGGAAAAATATTTTGATGAGGTGATTGAAATCGACCTTTCCACCCTGGAACCCCATATCAACGGACCATTCACTCCGGATAAGGCCTGGCCCATTTCAGAATTTGCTAAAGCAGTGAAGGAGAATGGCTATCCTGAAAAACTGGAAGTGGGACTCATCGGATCCTGCACCAATTCCTCCTATGAAGACATTACCAGGGCAGCCTCTGTGGCCAAGCAGGCCAGTGGAAAAAAATCTGAAGGTAGCCTCAGAATTTACCGTTACCCCGGGTTCAGAACTGGTAAGGTACACCATTGAAAGGGATGGACTGATCGATACCTTTGAAGAGATTGGCGGTGTGGTACTGGCCAATGCCTGCGGACCCTGTATCGGACAGTGGGCCAGGCACAATGCAGACAAACAGGAGAAGAATTCCATCATCACTTCCTTCAACCGGAATTTTGCCAAACGAAATGATGGAAATCCCAATACCCACTCCTTTGTGGCCTCTCCTGAGATTGTGACAGCCATGGCCATTGCCGGAAATCTGACCTTCAATCCCCTGACCGACACCCTGATCAATGAGAATGGAGAAGCAGTCAAACTGGATGAACCCAGGGGCATGGAATTGCCAGCGAAAGGATTTGAGGTGGAGGACAATGGATACCAGGCACCTGCTGAAGATGGCAGTAGCATCGATATTGAAGTTGATCCTGATTCCGAAAGGCTTGCAGCTGCTATCTCCCTTTGCACCCTGGGACGGAGAAGATCTGAAAGGTCTGAAACTGCTGATCAAAGCCAAGGGAAAATGTACCACCGATCACATCTCCATGGCCGGCCCATGGCTTAGGTACAGGGGACATCTGGATAATATTTCCAACAACATGCTGATCGGTGCAGTCAATGCTGCCAACGGACAAACCAACTCGGTTCTGAACCAGCTCACCGGTAAATATGAGCCGGTTCCGGATACTGCCAGGGCCTATAAAGCAGCAGGGATCGGAAGCATTGTGGTGGGAGATGAAAATTATGGGGAAGGATCATCCCGGGAACATGCCGCCATGGAACCCAGGCACCTGGGTGTAAGGGTGGTACTGGTAAAATCATTTGCCAGGATCCATGAAACCAACCTGAAGAAACAGGGAATGCTGGCGCTCACTTTCGAGAATAAAGAGGATTATGACCTGATCAGGGAAGATGACATGATCGATGTAATCGGACTGAACAATCTGGCCCCGGGAAAGCCCTTGAGATCAGGCTACATCACAGCGATGGAACAAGCTACACCCTTCAAGGCCAGTCATACACTCAATGAAAACCAGATCGGATGGTTCAGGGCCGGATCTGCTCTGAACCTGATCAAGCAGGAAAACCAGGTAATTTGGAAAGGAACGAAACCTTCTTCAGGAACTTTGCCCTGCTGGGTAATTTTCTAGGACAGTTTCCTGAGAAATCAAGGAATAGTTCCGGGGAACTCGCCCGGCTGAACGGCGAATTCTATCAATCTTTCAGCGAAATCCTGGAACGAGAACCGTTCTTAATCCCTGGTTTACACCAGGATGGATCGACCGCGCCCTCAAGGGGATTGCTCTCATGCTGGAGGAGAAGGTATTGAAGGAATGGCTGAGTGCTACGAAGGTTTGCCAGTGGAATCAAGCCACGCGAAGACCATCGGACTGGTACTGGCAGGAAATATCCCCCTGGTGGGATTCCATGATATGCTCTCTGTTCTGGCAGCGGCCATTCCATCCTGGCCAAACCCTCCTCCAAAGATGACCGGCTCATCCGAAAGTGTACGCGATATTATTTGCAGTCTGGATCCCGACATGGCAAACCGCATCACCATTTACCGATGAGTAAATCAACGGAATGGATGCAGTAATTGCCACCGGCAGCAACAACAGCTCCCGTTATTTTGAATACTATTTCGGAAAATCCCACACATCATCCGAAAAAACCGCAATGGGGTTGCTGTGCTGACCGGAGGAAAGCGAAGCGGAACTGGTGGCGCTGGGTGAAGATATTTTTACCTATTTCGGCATGGGATGCAGGAATGTGACCAAACTATTCATTCCCGCAGGATTACGATCTGAAAGTGCTACTGGGCGTCCTGGATCACTTTATGAACTCTACCAGCATAACAAATACGGCAACAATGTGGATTATTACCGCACCATCTACCTGATGAACCAGATGAGCTTCCTGGACAACGGGGTTATCCTTTTAAAGGAGGATCCTGCCATTGCCAGTCCGGTCGGAGTTGTTTTTTATGAAAGATATTCGGAAATTGGATCTGTACAAAAGAACTGGATGAGCGCAAGCGAGGAGATCCAGTGTGTCGTTTCCTCCACCCGGAAATTAAGGGTCGGCATTCCAACCAGGGAACACCCAGGAACCCATGCCCTGGGACTATGCCGATGGAGTGGATACCCTCAAGTTTTCTGAATGAACTGAAATGATTTTTCTTTTCCGAATAATCAGCGATGAGGACCAGGATTTCTACCGCGACCTGGTGATTGACGGATCGGATACCTTCCTGGATTTCCATCAGGTCCTGCAGGAGAATCTGGGATACGATCCCACCCAGCTTGCCTCATTTTTCATTACCAACCAACATTGGGAGAAAGAACATGAGATCACCCTGATCGATATGATGCAGGATCCGGATGCTGAACGCTTACCATGGATGAGGTAACCCTGGACGAGCATTTTGACAGATCTGAACCAGCGAATGATCTATGTATTTGATTTTTTCTCAGAAAGGGCATTTTTCATTGAACTGATTGAGAAATCGGATGAGACTCTCCACAGGAAAACTCCCTTTATTGCTCAGTCGGTGGGAGATCCTCCCACCCAGCTGGCACTGGACCTGCTGATGGATGACCTGCCCGATGAGAGCATTCTTGATCCTTTTGAGGACGAGTATAACTCCGATCAGGATGACCTGCGGATCGATGACCTGGATCCGGATCTGCTCGGGTCAGGAAATCCGGAAGATTATTAAGATGGAGAAAACACTGGTGGTACTGGCCGGTCCCACTGCCGTTGGAAAAACAGCCTGCGGCATAAAGCTGGCCGGAACATTTTGATACTGAAATCATTTCAGCCGATTCCAGGCAGATCTACCGGGAAACCACCATCGGAACAGCGGTACCCTCTGCCGGAGGAACTGGCTGGTAAAACATCATTTTATCCAGATCCACGTCACTGGAGGATCCCTACAATGCCAGCAGCTATGAGCAGGATGCTCCAGACACTGGAAGAGCTGTTTAAGGATCACAACCTGGTGCTGATGGTGGGAGGATCCGGACTTTATATTGATGCACGTCTGCAATGGAATTGACGACCTTCCCTCAGCCGATCCTGAGCTGCGTACACAGCTTGCTGAGCAGTTTCGAACAGGAGGGACTTGAAGCGCTTACCAGGCAATTAAAAGAGCTTGATCCCGCTCAGCTATGAAAGGGTGGATTTGAAAAATCACATGCGGGTTTTGAAGGCCCTGGAAGTTTCCATCCAGACCGGGAAACCCTATTCGGCCTTCCTTTCAGACTCAAAAGAAAGAACGTCCCTTCAGGATCCTCAGGGTCGCACTTGATATGGACCGGGAAGAACTCTACCAGCGGATCAACCAGACGGGTAGAGCAGATGATGGAACGGGATTACTGGATGAGGTAAAAAGTCTGAGCACCTTCCGGCATCTGACAGCCATGAAAACCGTAGGATACCGGGAACTGTTCAGGTATCTGGATGGTGAGATTTCACTGGAAGAAGCGGTGGATCTGATCAAACGAAATACCCGGAAATTTGCCCGCAAACAACTCACCTGGTTTCGGAAAGGGAAACCATATACCAATGGTTTCACCCGAACAACCGAAGAGATCATCCCCTGGATTGAAAAGCACAGGATAAGAAGGAGCCGCAATCTACTTGTAGAAATTCCTGTTGAAAGCCGAGAACTCATCCCTTCCCAGGATCAATCTGCTCCAGAAAGCCCTGCAGAAATCCCATGCCATAACCAAAGAACTGGGTATAGATGGTAAGAATGGCCAGCAATCCGATGGCAAGACTTCTGTTCTGAATGGTGGCAAGACAGAAACAGCAAGAAGGATGTGCAGAGCAAGAGGAGCAAAAAACCATGGAGAAACAAAGACACCGAGCAGAATGAAGGACAATGCGTGCCCAGGGTAAAAAGAGCCGGTGCAAAATGAACCAGTTTCATGGATCCCGGATGCCTCTTGTGCAGGTTGATCCTGGCAATGCCCGAATTATAGACCTGCTTGAAAAACTGTCGCAGGTTGGTCCTTCTTTTATGATAAACAAAGGCATCCTTGATCAGCGGTGGTGCTGAATCCCTTTTCCAGGATCCTGATGCTCAGATCCACATCTTCCCCGAAATCGCATGTTGGAGAATCCTCCTGTGACCTCAAATACCTCCCTGGAGAATCCCATGTTAAAACTCCGGGGATGAAATTTACCCATTTTTTCATTCCCTCCCCGGATGCCTCCGGTGGTCAGAAAGGAGGTCATGGAAAAATTGATGGCCTTCTGAAACTTCGTGAAATCCTGATGGGCCCGGTCGGGTCCGCCAAAGGCATCGCATAATTGTTGCTAGAGCCTCTCTTTCACAATCTGGAAGTAATCCGGGGGAATCACACAATCAGAATCCAGGAAAATCAGATAATCCCCGTTTGCCTTTTCACAGCCAAAATTTCGACTGGGTCCGGGACCTGAATTTTCCTTAAAGAAATAGTTGATATCCAGCCTGTCCTGAATAGGATTCCACCACCTTCGACTGCTTTGTGTGGATCCATCCTCCACAATGATCACTTCAAAATCCTTTTCGGTCTGAAGCGGAAGGCTCTGGAGTAGCTCTTCAATCTCCCCGGGCCTGTTGTAATACAGGAATAATCAGAGAAATCTTCATCATCACCTTTAAATCTCCTTCTCGATTTCGTACTTGTTTCGCTCGGCAGAACTCCGGGAGACCAGTTCTCCAAGGAAACCGCCTATAAAGAGAAGTGTTCCCATGATCATGCTGGTCAGGCCAATATAGAAGAATGCACTGTCGGCAATCAGTCGCTGAGGAACATGTTTGATCAGTGCGATCAGTTTATCAATTCCCAGGTAGAGGGCAATGCCCAGATCCCACCAGGAACATCAGGGATCCCAGGAAGCCAAACAGGTGCATGGGCTTCTTTCCAAAGCGGGTCAGGAAGGAAACCGTAAGCAGGTCCAGGAATCCTTTCATAAAACGGTCCATTCCAAACTTGGTCACCCCATATTTCCGCTCCTGGTGCTGCACCACCTTCTCCCCGATCTGGTTGAATCCATTGCCTTTGGCCAGGACCGGAATGTACCGGTGCATATCACCGTATACCTCCACACTCTTGGCCACATTCAGCCGGTAGGCTTTCAGTCCGCAATTGAAATCGTGCAGCTTGATTCCGCTTACCCTGCGGGCAGCCCAGTTAAATAGTTTGGTGGGAACCTTTTTGGAGAAGAAGGGATCATAGCGCTTCTTCTTCCATCCGCTCACCACATCATAGCCCTCCTCAACAATCATCCTGCGCATCTCAGGAATCTCCTCCGGACTATCCTGCAGATCTGCATCCATGGTAATCACCACTTCTCCCTCTGCCATGCCAAATCCGGTATGAAGGGCAGCTGATTTCCCATAATTCCTGTCGGAACTTTACTCCCCTGATCTGCGGATATTTCTTGCTTCAAGAGCTTCAATCTGCTCCCAGGATCCATCCTTGCTCCCATCATCCACCAGGATCAGTTCATAGGAGAGCTTGTTGGAAGTCAGTACACGGTTGATCCAGTCACACAATTCGGGAAGTGACTCCTCCTCATTATAACAGGGGAACAACAATTGAAAGATCCATCGGCTGAACTGACGATTAAACCGCTTGCATCACGGGATTCTCCTCCTTTTTAACAAACGCTGCAATAATCAGACCGAGAATGGCATTGAAAATCGGTACCCACAAATGAGTCGTCATGATCATCATCCGCCTGGGTTCAAATTCTCTTTTCCATCTTCTCAAAGCATATCATCATACATGCTCTCAGGAATCCTGGGATTGTTCATGATCCTTTCTTCGGCTGCAATCCTCATCTTCTCAATCAGATCCGGATCAATCACTTATACAGCATATAGGTGTAGATGGCGATATCAGGATGGCGGACATAATCCCGATGACCAGGGCCATGAGAAAGATCTGGCCAAAGCTGGCAAAACCTCCCAGGTACTCATTCCGGTAGGCAACCAGACAGTAAACCAGGACAGCAATGCTGACCAGCATAGCTCACCCACTTGGTCCAGCTGGCGGTCATCAGATTCATAACATAGAAAACCAGACCGAGCAGAATGCCTACAAAACCAACAATGGCTCCGTAGATAAGAGCCGGTTTCCAGAATGGAGCTTTAACTTTTTCTTCCATGATGTAGTTATTATTGTTAGTTAGTTGTGTACCAAAAAAACGGGCAAGCTACTTATATCGCACCGCTACAACCGCCTACCCTTGCTACCTTCCGGTCCTGGGGGAATTCAGCAGGAGCTGGTCGTATAAGACTTGCCCGATGCACAAATTTAGTAAGAAAAAGCGGTTCTGGCAATATCCCGTACAGAATAGTCTATTCGACTCATATGTTACAGACTTAGACTGCAATGATCAACTGGCTATTCATTCGGCCGCAGGCTTCTTACCTGTGGCACCTGCCTGCCACATTTCCGATTCCCTGAGCTCTTTCAGTTCGGCTTCAAGATGATCCTTGTAGTCAGCACCGACTGGTCTTTTCAAGAACAACCTTGGTCTCTTCCCCGCTCTTCACCCGCTCGTAAAGTTCTTTGAATACGGGAAGGGTGGCTTCCCTGAATTTGGGTTTCCAGTCCAGTGCACCCCGCTGGGCAGTGGCACTGCAGTTGGCATACATCCAGTCCATTCCATTCTCATCCACCAGGCGGATCAGGCTCTGGGTCAGCTCCTCAACGGTTTCGTTGAAAGCTTCAGAGGGCGAGTGTCCATTCTTCACTCAGTACCTCGTACTGTGCTTCCATGATCCCTGCCAGGGCTCCCATCAGTACACCACGTTCACCGGTCAGGTCACTGTATACTTCACCTTCAAAGGTGGTCGGGAAGAGGTATCCTGATCCGATCCCGATTCCCAGGGCCAGGGTACGTTCTTCGGCATTCCCGGTATAGTCCTGGAAAACTGCATAACTGGAATTGATCCCTGTTCCGGCCAGGAAATTCCTTCTTACACTGGTTCCGGATCCTTTGGGAGCAACCAGGATCACATCCACATTCTCTGGCGGAATCACACCGGTTTGCTCCTTGTAGGTTACGGAGAATCCATGTGAGAAATAGAGTGCATCGCCCTCTTTCAGGCAGGGCTTCAGCTTGGGCCATACAGCCCGCTGGGCTGCATCTGAAACCAGGTACTGGATCACAGTGGCTTTTTCAGCTGCCTCCTCAATGGGGAAGAGAGATTCACCCGGTACAAAGCCATCTTTAACAGCCCTGTCCCAGTCCTCCTTAAACTCGGGTGCCTGACCAATGATCACATTGATCCCATTGTCTTTCAGGTTCAGCGCCTGTGCAGGTCCCTGAACACCATATCCGATGATTGCAATTACTTCATCTTTAAGCACTTCCTGTGCTTTTGAAAGGGGAAATTCTTCCCTTGTTACGACATTTTCTTCAACGCCGCCAAAATTCAATTTTGCCATTTTTGTTCTTTATCTTTATATTAAGGTTAATAATTGTTATATAGCTATTTGCTATCAATAGGTTAACATATCTTCATCGGCTGTTTCCTCGTGATGCACATCAATCTCCTTCAGATAGGTGGAGATCTCTTTAATCTGCTTGGTAAGGGCAATGCGTCCTGACCGCGCAAACTGAAGCACACCATAAGGTTCAAGCTCCCGGAAGAGTTGTCTGGTCTCCTCCTTATGGCCGGTCTTCTCCACCACAATGTAATCAGGTTCAATGGTCAGGATCCTGGCATTGTGCCTCCGGATCAGGTTTTCTACCTCATCTCCGTTGGCAAAGGCTGCAGTCGGCACCTTATAAAGGGCAATCTCCTGGTAAACAATCTCATCCACGGTATGGTAGAAGGCCTTCAGAATCCCGATCTGTTTTTCAATCTGTTTGGTCACCGATCTTGACCATGTCCTCGGTGGTATTGATCACAATGGTAAAGCGGTAGATTCCCCTTACCTCAGATTCGGAGGTATTCAGACTTTCAATGTTAATTTTTCTTCGCGAAAAGATCACGGTGATCCGGTGCAGGAGCCCCACTTTGTGCTCACTGAAAACCGATAATGTATATTCCTTTTTCATATTCTTTATTGTTCTTTAATGATTCGATTACTGCTACTACTCAAGGCGAATATCTGAAACCGATGCCCCGGCAGGTACCATGGGGAAAATATTCCCTTCCTGTCTGACCTCAATCTCCAGCACAGCAGGGTCCTTCTCTGGCCAGCAGATCATCCAGTGCCTTGTCCAGGTCCTCGCGCTCTGTGATCTTCCTGGCCGGAACACCAAATCCTTCTGAAATCTTACAGAAATCCGGATTGGTCAGTCCGGTACTGGCATAACTCCTGTCAAAAAACAGTTCCTGCCACTGCCGTACCATTCCCAGGTAACTGGTTGTTCAGCAGGATCATCTTTACCGGCAGGTTATACTGGGCAATGGTACCCAGCTCCTGGATGGTCATCTGGAATCCTCCATCTCCCGAAATGGAAACCACCGGCCGGTCTGGATTGGTAAATGCAACACCCATGGCAGCAGGAACTCCAAATCCCATGGTTCCCAATCCACCGGAAGAAACCCATGAATTGTGCTCTTGTGCTTGTAATACCTGGCAGCAGCCATCTGGTGCTGACCCACATCGGTAACCATGATGGCCCTGCCATCGGTTTTTTCTGAAAGCTTATGAATCACCTCACCCATGTGCATCTTCGGATCGTTGGGGAAACAATCCTTATTGATTACCTTCTTCTTCTCCACGGCTTCCAGTTCACGGAAAGACTCCAGCCATTCGGCATGCTCTGCTGGCTTAATCTTTGGGAAGCAGCAACTTCAAGTGCCTGCTTGGCATCTGAATTAATGGCCACATCGGTCTTGATATTCTTATCAATCTCGGCCGGATCAATCTCAATATGGATCACTTTGGCCTGTTTGGCATAGGTATTCACACTTCCTGTCACCCTGTCGTCAAACCGCATCCCGATGGCAATCAGCACATCACATTTGTTGGTATTGATATTGGGAGCATAGTTTCCATGCATGCCCAGCATACCCACACGGCAGTGGATGATCCTCCGGGAAATGCTGACATTCCATTCAGGGTATGCCCACCGGAATCCCTGCCTTTTCCACAAACTCCCTGAATTCAGCTTCGGCCCTGGAGATGGTTACACCCTGTCCGCACAGCACAAAGGGTCGTTCAGCATTGTTGATCAGCTCGGCAGCCGCATCAATGGCTTCAGGATCGGGCTTGGGATTGGGAATATAGCTCCTTACCTGCTTACTCTTCTTATAGTTGTATTCCACCTCTTCAAACTGGGCATTTTTGGTAATATCGATCAGCACCGGCCCGGGCCTGCCCGAGTTGGCAAAAAAGAATGCCTTGGCCATCACATCACAGATTTCATCGGCACTGGTGATCTGGTAGTTCCATTTGGTAATCGGCATGGATACACTCACCATATCGGTCTCCTGGAAGGCATCTGATCCCAGCAAGGGAGCACCCACCTGACCGGTAATACAGACCAGGGGTGTGGAATCGAGCATGGCATCAGCCAGTCCGGTTACCAGGTTGGTGGCACCCGGACCGGAGGTGGTAAAACAAACTCCCGGTTTCCTGGAGATCCGTGCATAACCCTGGGCAGCATGTACTGCACCCTGTTCATGCCGTCACCATCACATGTTTCAACCTGTCCTCATAATGATACAAGGCATCGTAAACAGGCATGATGGCACCGCCAATATATCCAAAAGCGGTATCAACACCCTCCTCCAGCAAAGCCAGAACAAGTGCTTCGGCTCCGGTCATCTTCTTTCCCGGCCAGCTTCTCCTCTTCTGCCTTCTTTTTTGTTTCTGTTTCCATGCTATTAAGTATTTAGTTATATTTCTATTTCTTTAACTTTATACTATTGACTTCTTACATTCTGATGGCTCCCTGGTCGGCCGACGAAACCATGCTGGCATATGCCTTCAGGGCCGTTGGACACCTGCCGTTCCCTTTTGGGTTTCCACCCATCCGGATCAGCATCGGCTTCTCTTCCTGCTTTTTTCAAGCTCCTGCATCATCCAGCAGCACATCCATGCTCCTGGCAGGAATATCGATCCGGATCAGATCTCCGTCCCTGATCAGTCCGATGGCACCACCATCCGCTGCTTCAGGAGAAATATGACCAATGGACAATCCTGATGTTCCTCCGGAAAACCGGCCATCGGTAATCAGTGCACACTTTTCACCCAGGTGCCTCGATTTAATGTAGGAGGTGGGATAAAGCATCTCCTGCATGCCCGGACCTCCCTTGGGTCCCTCATAGCGGATCACCACCACATCCCCGGCTTCAACCTTTTTCTCCAGGATGGCATCACAGGCATCATCCTGGGAATCATATACCTTTGCCGGTCCTTCAAACATCAGTACCTTTTCAGACACACCTGCAGTTTTTACAATGCATCCCTTCTGGGCAATATTGCCGTACAGAACGGCCAGTCCGCCATCCTGGCTGTAGGCATTTTCAATATTCCGGATACACCCGGTCCTCCGGTCAAGGTCAAATTCCTCGTAGCGGGTATCCTGGGATCCCATGTTCAGGTTGAATTTCTCCGCCTGGTGCCGCCGAATAAATTTCTTCATTCCGGTCGCAGCGCTTCTTGTTGATCAGGTCACAGCATTCCATGGCCTCTCCGAGGGTTTTCCCGTCCACCCTGGGACACATCCCTGTTGATCAAGTCCGCCCCGGTCAAGTTCTGCCAGGATCCCCATGATTCCACCTGCCCGGTTCACATCCTCCACATGGTATTTGGAACTGGGAGCCACCTTGCAAAGAACAGGTGTGTTCCGGGAAAGACGGTCCATGTCCTTCATGGTAAAATCCACCCCGGCTTCATGGGCAATGGCCAGCAGGTGCAGGACCGTATTGGTGGATCCTCCCATGGCAATATCCAGGGTCATGGCATTCTCAAAGGCTTCAAAAGTGGCAATATTTCTGGGCAGAACATCCTCATTCCCATCTTCATAATAACTGCAGGGTATTCTCAATAAGGTGTTGGGCTGCTTTCTCAAACAATCTTTTTCGTTCCACATGGGTGGCCACAATGGTACCGTTTCCGGGCAGGGCCAGTCCAATGGCCTCATTCAGACAGTTCATGGAGTTGGCAGTAAACATTCCGGAACAGGATCCGCAGGTGGGACAGGCCAGCTTTTCAATCTGTGCAACTTTTTCATCACTGACTGACGGATCAGCTGCCATCACCATGGAATCAACCAGGTCATAGGCCTCATCTCCATCACTGCCGGCCTCCATGGGTCCACCGGATACAAAAATCACCGGTATATTCAGCCGCATGGCTGCCATCAGCATGCCCGGGGTGATCTTGTCACAATTGGAGATGCAGAACAGGGCATCCACCTTGTGGGCATTGGCCATGTATTCAATGCTGTCGGCAATCAGGTCCCTGGAAGGCAGTGAGTAGAGCATCCCGTCATGACCCATGGCAATCCCGTCATCAATGGCAATGGTATTGAATTCTGCAGCAAAATATCCTGCCTCTTCAAAAATCTGCTTTCACCTCCTGTCCAATATGATGCAGGTGGGCATGCCCGGGAACAAACTGGGTAAAGGAGTTGGCAATGCCAATTACCGGTTTCCCAAACTGGGATTCTTTCATTCCATTGGCACGCCAGAGGCTCCTGGCTCCGGCCATTCTTCGGCCCATGGTACTGGTGTGACTGCGGTAAGTAATTTTCATTTCAGACTCTGTTTCTATTATAAATTAAAAAAGCCATCCTCTTTCCTGAGAATGGCTTTTGATATTATTTTATCAGCTTTATACCACCCTCAGGCCAATCCTGGAATCACCACCAGCACGAGCACCACGAGAAGGATATGAAGAATGTTGTTTAACATAGTTTTAAAACATGGTTCAAATATAGAGATAAAATCAATTCACCACAACAAACCTCTTAAAAAATAACATATTAATTACATTTGGTTCATCGTCTCCTCCTCATCCGGAGCAATTTCAAGGATCTTTCCTGATTCCGCACGCATCCAGGGATTCCACTGATCTCAGTTTTCGTTCTATCTGGTTGGTTCGTGTAGTCCGAAGTGTTTCCAGGGTACCGGAAGCCGTATCCAGCTGCTTCTGAACCTTGCCCAGATGTTCGGAAAACTTTCCGAATTCTGACTTAACAGCACCCAGAACATTCCATACTTCACTGCTTCGTTTCTGAACGGCCAGGGTTCTGAATCCCATCTGCAGGCTGTTGAGCAGTGCCGAAAGGGTGGTGGGACCTGTCACCGTGATCTTATATTTTCTCTGAAGGGTTTCAAAGAGTCCCGGATGACGAAGCACCTCTGCATAGAGGCTTTCCACGGGCAGGAACATGATTCCGAAATCGGTGGTATGGGGCGGATCAATGTATTTTTCGCTGATCTCCTTGGCAAAGCCTTCCACCGATTTGATCAGTACCTTCTGTGCTGCTTCAATTGCTCCGGGAACTCCCTGTTCGTAGGCTGCAAGCAGTATTTCGTAGGATTCGATGGGAAATTTTGAATCCACCGGCATCCAAACCTCTTCATTGGCATGTCTCTGTCCCGGCATTTTAATGGCATATTCCACATTGGCCTGGCTCCCCTTTTTGGTGGCCACATTTTTGCTGTACTGCTCAAGGGTAAGGATCTGCTCCAGGATATTCCCCAGCTGGTATTCACCCAGCACTCCCCTGGTTTTCACATTGGACAGTACCTTTTTCAGATCTCCCACTCCAATGGCAATGGTCTGCATCTCACCCAGCCCCTTATGCACCTGTTCCAGCCGTTCGCTCACCTGTTTGAAGGATTCTCCCAGTCTTTTCTCCAGGGTCGACTGCAGCTTTTCATCCACGGTTTTGCGCATCTCACCAAGCTGCTTATCATTGTCCTCCCGGATATTTCTGAGGTTCTTTTCAATGGTCAGCTGAAGATCCTTCACACCTGATGTGAATTTCTCTTCGAAGGACTTCAGGGATGCGGCCTGCTCTTCGCGGTTACTTTTGGCCCTCTCGCTGCTTTCGCTCCGGTTTCGTTGAAACTCATCCCGATTCTTTTCCATGCGGTCAAGGACAGCTTCAAACCTCACCAGGGAGGTTTCAACATCCTTCATCTGGGGCTTGACATCAACAGCTTACCTTCCTTCTTAATCCGACCACAATATTCACCAGCACCAGCGCAAGCAGAACGACCAGCAGGATTTCAGTCATCTCTATAGCTTTTATTCCCTAAAGATAGCACAATCGGAAAAAAGATAACTTTGTTTTTATGACTGCGGAGAAAAAACGATTTATTTACAGCCTGGTTTTCCCGGCATTCTTCCTGTTTCTGATCTGGGCTGTAAAGATTTTCGAAATCACCATGGAGCTCTCCTTCGTGGAAGGAGGGGTCTATCCCAGGAGAATCGAGCGGATTAAAGGGGATCCTGTTCTCACCATTGATTCACGGCGACTGGAAGCACCTGATGGACAATTCCATGCCGGTTTTTTTGCTGAGCCTGGCCCTTTTTTATTTTTACCGGGATATTGCTTACAGGATCTGGCTTCTGATCTACTTTATCGGAGGAATTCTGCTCTGGGGTGTGGGCAGAGAAGCATACCATATCGGGGCATCCGGACTGATTTATGGACTGGCAGCCTTTCTCTTTCTGAGCGGAGTGATCCGGAAGGTGAGAACCCTGACTGGCCATCTCTCTGCTGGTGGTATTCTGGTATGGAAGAATGGTGTGGGGATTGCTTCCCTTCGATTTTGAAGTCTCCTTCGAAGCACATATTACCGGGGCAGTATCGGGAATTATCCTGGCCATCATCTACCGGGACCAGGGACCGGAACCCGAACGCTCCCCCTGCTGGATGAAGAAGAGGATGAAGAGGGAATCGATGAAGATCTGACCGGAAATCGATGAACTCGGGGAAGACATTGAAGGTGGATCCTTAAGCTCTTTCCACTGCTCCTTCAGCAGGGCAATAGAGGTGTTCATCCAGCAGCTTTCCTTCCTTCATCACTGCCTTTCTGTGGATGGCCTCCCTGGTAAAACCATATTTCTCCAGTACCCTCATGGAAGAACGATTATTTTGAAAATGCAGGCAAAAATCCTGCAGCCATTGGGTCTCAGAAAAGGCATACTCCACCATGACTCCCACTGCATCGGACATGATTCCCCTGCCCCAGTAGACTTCTGAAAGCCAGTATCCGATCTCGCCGTTGTAGCGGTAAACATCCTTTCCGGCATGTAGCCCAATGCCACCTGCAGCCTCACCATCCACTTCAATGGCCAGGATCAGGTCCTCCTTGTTCTCCCCTACCATTTCCAGCCACCTCCTGGCATCAGTCAGGGTATAGGGATAGGGAAATCCATCCCTCAGGTTTCTGGCCACCTTGGGATTATTGGCATGTTTTACCAGGACTGGGCATCATCGGGATGCCAGGGCCTCAGGGGGTAGAAGATCTCTTTCTATGATTGGCAATTGCATCAGCCCAAAATACAAAACTAGCTCGCATTTATTGAGCTTTTATACTACTTTTACGCCGATTATTACAGAGGATATGCTTGCTGAAGCTATATGAAAAGAATCCGGATCAGAGGCAGATCGACAAAATTGTTGATCTGCTGCGCAATGGTGGTGTGATCATCTACCCCACCGATACGGTCTATGGGATGGGATGTGATATTACCAAAGCAAGGGCAGTGGAGCGGGTGGCCCGGATCAAGGGGATCAAACCCGAAAAAGCCAGGTTTTCATTTATCTGTTCCGATCTGAGCCACCTTTCAGATTATGCCAGGCATGTGGACAACAGCACCTTCAAACTGATGAAATCTTACCTGCCCGGACCCTTTACCTTTATCCTGAATGCCAGCAACCAGGTTCCCAAATCCATCAAACAGAATCGGAAAACTGTGGGGATCAGGATTCCCGACAACAACATCATTCTGGAAATTGTCAGGCAACTGGGAAATCCCATCCTCACCACTTCACTGAAGAAGGACGACCAGATCCTGGAGTACCCCACCGATCCGGAACTGATCTATGAAGAATACCGCGATCTGGTGGATGCAGTTATTGATGGTGGATACGGAGGAATGATGCCTTCGACCATATGGATTGCAGCGGGGATGAACCGGAGGTGATTCGGGAGGGACTTGGTGAGATGAGACTTTAAAATTTAATCCAGGGCTGGTATTTTCTCTGCTTCGTTTTCTAACTTGCTTGTAAACAAATAATCCAGCAATGAAAGAAACCATTCAGGCATTCCTGGATGACAAGAAGGTGGCCATTGTAGGTGCCTCCCCCAACAAAGATAATTTCGGAAGGTCCCTCATGACAGAACTGTCAAAAAGGAGTACGATCCCGATACCTGTCAATCCGAAATACGAGGAGGTTGAAGGCAGTCACATGTGTCCCAACGGTGAAAGACTTGCCCAAAGAGGTAATAAATGTGATCCTGGCAGTACCTTCCTAGCCTTACCGAGGAGATTGTCGATCAGTGCATCGGCACCCATATTAAACGGGTTTGGATGATCAGGGGCATGGGCAAAGGTGCCTATACAGAAAAAGCGCATACCAAATGTGCAAGGAGAACGATATTGAAGTGGTATATGGTTTTTGTCCCATGATGTTTATGGGTGAGGGAATGCATAAATTCCACTTCTGGATCAGAAAGACCTTTGGAAAACTCCCGGCCGAATACCTGGTCTCTGACCGAAACTAGTATCTTAGCGTCCTCCAGAACATGGGGGAAAAAAGCACCAGCACTGTAAACAGTTCCAAGCCTGCCCACCAGCATCAGAAAGGAGAGAAACCACTTTCCGACCACATGGAATATCCGCGATAATTCAGGGCAGGTCCCACATCACCGATACCCGGACCAATATTTCCCAGGGTGGCTGCCACTGCACCAATGGAAGTGTTCAGATCATTACCCAGCATCGACATAATGCCCATGGAGATCACTGCAATGATCCCATAAAATGCCATGAAGGCCAGCACATTGGTAACAATCCGTTCCTCCACTGCCATCTTATTCAAGCCTGACCGGAATTACCGCATTGGGATGGATCATTCGCTTCAGTTCCTGGGTGCTGTTTTTCAGCATGATCACAATTCGCATGATCTTTGGACCACCCCCGGTGGATCCTGCTGATCCTCCAAAAAACATCAGGATAAAGATCAATACACCCAGCCAGGGTACCCACATAAGGTAATCATGCTGTGGCAAATCCGGTGGTGGTTAGGATGGAGACCACCTGGAAGATGGAATTCCGGAAGGACTTCTCCAGTCCCCTGCCCGTGGTAAGAAAGAGCCCAAGGGTAATGACCAGGGTAAATCCACCAATAAAACCCAGGTACCATCTGAACTCTTCATTCTTCCAGATCTTTCTGAACTTGCCATGCATGGCAAAATAGGCCAGGGTGAAATTGGTTCCGGCCAGAAACATGAAAAAGGTAATCACATAGTGGATATAGGGAGAATTCCAGTAGGCAATGCTGGCCTGTTTGGTGGAGTAACCGCCCGTGGCCATGGTGGTAAGGGAATGACAGACGGCATCGAAAAATTCCATCTCACCGGCCCAGAGCAACAGGGTCTCAGCGACCGTGAATAGCAGGTAGATGAACCACAGTCGCTTGGCCGTATCCTTCACATGGGGATGGAGCTTATCAGGTGTGGGACTGGGCACTTCGGCCGAAAAAAGCTGCATGCCCCCGATTCCCAGGAAAGGCAGAAGGATCAGGGTAAGCAGGATGATTCCCATTCCTCCCAGCCACTGGGTCAGGCTTCTCCAGAACAGTACACCATGAGAAAGTTCTTCGATATTGTTCAGGATGGAGGCCCCGGTGGTGGTAAAACCGGACATGGTTTCAAAAAATGCATCTGTAAATGACGGGATGGATCCGGTAAGCAGAAAAGGCAGTGTTCCAAAAAGCGAAAAAAGGATCCATCCACCGGTAACAATCACATAACCATCCCTGCGGTTCAGCTGCAATGGCTGATCTTCCGTATGGTAAAATAAGCCAGTGCACCCATTCCGGAGGTAATGGCTCCTGAAAGAAGAAACTGAAATGAATCACTCTTCTCCGAAAATCAGCGCGACAGGAATGGAAAGCCACATAAAGAATCCTTCAGTGAACAAGGATCAGACCGAAGATCCGGATAATGGTCCGCAGATTCAGCATCGTTTCTAATTGAAAAACTTTCCGATGGTATGGATAACTCCCGGCAGTGCAAATACCACCACACGGTCGTAGGGTTTTATCAGTGTCTCACCATGGGCAATAAATGCATTCTTTCCCCTGATCACCCCTCCGATAATGGCTTCCCTTGGGAAATTCGATCTCTGCAAGGGTTCCTGTGGTGGCAGGAGCATCCGGTTTGACCACAAACTCCATCACCTCTGCCTCGGTTCCGGTAAGGCATTTGATGCTGGATACCTCTTCCGACATGGTAAAACGGAAGATCCGGCTGGCAGTGATCAGTTTCTTATTGATAATGGTATCCACTCCAATGTTTTCGGCCAGGTGAATGTAGTCCATGTTCTCCACCTCGGCAATGGTCCTCTTCACTCCCATCTGCTTGGCCAGCAGGCAGGAAAGAATATTGGTCTCTGAATTCCCGGTCACTGCAATAAATGCATCCATTTTATCCAGACCCTCCTGCCGGAGCAGCTCCATATCGGTTCCGTCACCATTGATCACCAGGGTATTGTTCAGCATATTTGAGAGTTTATAGCTCTTCTGCCGGTCCTTCTCAATCAGCTTCACATAGTGCTGATTCCCCAGTGCATCGGCAGTCTTTCTGTCCGATCCGGCTCCCTCCCAGGATCATAATATTCCGAACTTCAAACTGCTTCTTCCCGGAGTATTTATAGAGCTCCTTCAGTCCCGCCTTGCTGCTGATCACATAGACCAGGTCACCTGCTTCAAAACTGGTCATCGCCGGAGGGCACAATGGTTTGCCCATGCCTGGTAATGGCCACAGCCCTGTATTCCAAGCCATTATCTCCCGGGTGTAAGTTCCCGCAGGGTTTTATTAATGATGGGAGCATCCTCATCCAGCCTGATCACATACATGTGCAGCTTCCCACCTGAAAACTCAACCACTTCTGTACTTCCGGTTTCAGACAAGAAGTCCCACAATTTCACGTGGCAGCAATTTTTTCCGGATAGATCATGTAATCCACACCCAGGTTTTCAAAAATCTCCTTATTGGCCGGAAGCAGGTACTCCTGGTTATCGATCCGTGCAATGGTCTTTTTGGCCCCAAGCCTTTTACTGAGTATGGCCGAATTAATGTTCACATCTTCGGAGATAGGTAACACCGATAAAAAGGTCTGCTTTGTTGATTTTTGCCTCCTTCAGGTGGGCAATGGAATTGGCATTCCCTTCAATGGTAAGCACATCCAGTGCACTACTTACGGCTTTCAGACGATCGCGCATCATTATCGATCACCACCAGATCATGTTCCTCGCTGCTCAACATCTTTGCCAGATGTGTTCCCACTTCACCTGCTCCGGCAATTACAATACGCATATTTAATAAAATAATTACAAGGCAAAATAACAGATAATTGTCCAATTGAACGAATGGTTTCCCCTTTTTTTAATAGTGTACCACGAATGCCCCCATGTCAGCAGTGTTATAAAATCTCAATCCTTCACTCCTTAATTTCTCCGAATACCAATTCCGGTTTGAACCATCCACCACCAAATTCCGGGAAACCGGGAGGATATCTCCCGTTTCAGCAAAGGGTTCATCCGATAGAAGCAGAAAATCGAAATTCAAACCCGGGATAGGATCTCAATAGTTTTCTGACCGGGTAGTCCTGTAAGCACCAGTCCCCTGATACGGCCATTACCCACAAGCCAAATATCAGGACCAAGAGAAATTGCACAAGCAGATCCCGCAAGGGACCTTGTCGTGTCCTTGCACTTTACCATTCAGGCAAATTACCGACATTTCATAGCACCGCCCCCAGAGCTGCGGACAGATAACGGTCCATCCGGGCCACGGTCCCGGGATCATCGGAAAGGATGTAGATGATCCACCAGCCGCCCCCTCCCTCATGGTAAGTAAGGCTCCCTCCCCTGAAATGTGAGAATCTGTGCTTCGGTCGATTGCATCGGAGCGTTTTACCCGGAGCCCAGCCTCCCAAACCCCCATCATGCAGAAAACAAAAACGAGGAAGGTAGAGAGGTGGCCTCTTTCCTAAGTACTTAAGGGAAAGAATGAACAAGAACCAGGAGTATCATTAACATTACAGTAGTGAATCCATCAGTGTGGAGTTGCCCCAGGACCGAACCGGGAAAGGAGGCAATGAGCTCCATAAGGGAATTCATGGCCCCGCCTGCCATCATTAGCAGGAATTGGCCAAACCGGCACCAGGTCCGCAAAGAGCCAGGGGGATGGAAATCACAAAAATGGCAATATAAATGTAAGCAGAGGTATGGCAAGCAGGTTGGTAAGAAGCGCATAGACCGGGAACAGGTGGAAATAGAAAATCACAAGAGGAAGGGTTCCTGATCTGGGCTGCAAGACTGAGCCCTGTAGCCTCCCAGCACCATCTTATCAATCTGTTTCGGGGCCGCCAGATTCTCATAAAAAGTGGATTTAGTGTTACAATGGAGAGGATCGCAGCATAGGAGAGCTGGAATCCCACATCCATCAATCTGCCAGGGTGGATCAAGAATCAGGATGAACATGGAGACCAGGATGACATTTACCGAATGTCCCCTGTGATTCATCACCCGGGAAAGAGAATAGAAGGTAAACATGGTCACTGATCTGCTCACCGATGATGAATAGCCGGTTATATAGGCATAGATCCAGAGAATTAGTGGTGATCAGAGATCGCCCTGTAAATCTCCCTCTTACCCAGAAGCACAATGAAAGAAAATATCCGGTTCAAGTACCCACCAGATTATTCCCACGTGAAGCCCCGATACAGCCAGCACATGCATTCCTCCTGCCAGGGAATAGGATTGCAGCAAATCCTCACTTAAGCCGCGGCGATCTCCCAGGCATACAGCCTTCAGCAAGGAGACGGTTTCCGCTGGGCCCTCCCAGTAAGCCGAAAGGGCCCTCCTGATCTCCCCGGGACCCGGAGATCCTGCCGGCAGATTCCTCCGACCCTGTGATTTGTGCCAGCCAGGGTATCACAGTAGAAGCGGTACCAGCAATTCTTTCGTCTCAGGATCGAAGCGTAATCCACCTCACCAGGATTCCCGGCATTCCGAACAGGGAATCAGTCTTCCACGTGAAAACCCACAGTTCGCCCACCCCGGGCATGAAGATTCTGAAGGCAGCCTGCATATAGGTCTTTAAGCAGGTTATGAACCTGGTAAATGGAGTCCCCGTTAAAGGCCATCTTCAGACTCCACACCCGAACACCTGTCTTCCATCCTTTATCACAGGCTCCTCCCTCACCCTCCCCCTGATCACCAAATAGCCCTGCCAGCAGGAAGTCCCGGATCCGACGGGCTTATCGATGTCGCCTGTGCCAAGGCCTGCAATCAAAAAGAGTAAGTCTACATGAATAGCGAGAAACACCAGCTGAAAAATCGGCATACCCCTTCCCGAAAATCCGGTAAATCAACACTGAAGCCAAGCCAAAGGGTAAGAGAAAGTCATACCAGGGAAAGAGGATCAGTCTCCAGCAAAACCTTGTATCCTGCATTAAGGATCCC
This sequence comes from uncultured Bacteroidota bacterium, assembly GCA_963716765.1. GTDB lineage: Bacteria > Bacteroidota > Bacteroidia > Bacteroidales. The sequence continues at coordinate 117,039 of CAVQUO010000021.1, forward strand.
AGGGCATAGGGAATCAATACCTTCACAACAGGAACATGTCTGAGATTAATCATTTGAAATAAGCCCTCCTCTCACATTAATGGGTTCAGAGGAGAGTTTATCAGTCAATCTTTTTAAACTTTCTTTGAACTTTTATTACCTTCCGGTAGTTTTATATATCAGAACAAAACCCTTAATAGAATTCAAATGGCAAATCTTACGACACAACACATGGGGGTAACCCTTAAAAATCCTCTGATCCTGGGCGCCAGCAATCTGGTGAATAACCTGGATAAACTGAAGCAGGCAGAACAAGCAGGGGTAGCAGCAGTTGTATACCGTTCCCTTTTTGAGGAGCAGATCCAGCTGGAAGATTATGAAATGAGCAGTCAGCTCGAAGCTTTTGACGAACGCAATGCAGAAATGATCAGTCCTTGTTTCCCAAGATTGAACACGGCGGACCAAAAGAACATCTTCACAATCTGAAAAAGGTTCTGGACACACTTTCAATTCCTGTTTTTGCAAGTCTGAATGCCATCTACAAGGAGTCCTGGGTGGAATATGCCAAATTACTTGAAGAAGCTAGGAGTAGCAGGACTTGAACTCAACTTCTTTTCGGTACCCCGTGATTTTGAGAAATCAGGGCACGATATTATTCTTCAGCAAATTGAAGTTCTGAAAGCAGTGAAGGCTGCCGTAAAAATACCGGTAAGCGTTAAGCTGAGCCCCTTCTATACCAATGTGCTGAAGACCATTAAGGATTTTGATGACGCAGGAGCTGATGCATTTATCCTTTTCAACAGGCTTTTTGAGCCGGATATTGACGTGGAGGCTGAAAAGCATGTTTCCCCATGGAACCTCAGTACTCACAGCGATCACAGGCTTTCCATCAGGTATATCGGACTTACTTACGGAAACCTGAACGCCAGTGTGGCAGCCAACAACGGAATCTACGAGGGAATTGATATTATAAAGATGATCCTTGCAGGCGCCACAGCAGTTGCAGTCGGTGAGTACCTTCTACCACAATGGTGTGGGTTATGCTGAAACCATGCTCAAGGAAGTTGAGGATTGGATGGACCGCAAAGGATATGACACCATAGAGGCATTCCGCGGAAAACTGAGCAGCAAATCCATTAACGATCCCTTCGTTTACAAGCGTGCTCAGTACATCGATATGATTCTTAAATCAGAAGAATATTTCACCTTCTAAAGGATTCAATGATCAAATGAAGGGATCGTCCTTCAATGATTTTTTAAAGGGACTGTCTTCAAAGGGCAGTCCTTCTCTTTGGGGAGCAGCTGTTCCCTGGCACTGATCCAAAGAGTTTGATCTAAGGGGAAAAATTCGGATCTTTCCAAGACCAACCAGACAAACATGAAAAATATATTCATATCCGTGTTACTGAGCAGCAGGCATGATGCTTTCAGGGCACAAACACCGGTCACCCATGGAGCCTCCCCGGAAGCTGTCCAACTTACTGGAATACATCTACTCCATCTCGGGCAGGCAAACCCTTTCGGGCCAGCACTGTGCCCCACTTGTGGGATCCACCAGGTTAGTCAGTGGCTCACGGGTATAATGGCCACTACCCGGCGGTGTTCGGACAGGATTTTGGTTTCTCCTACCCTGGTTACTGGGATGGGATTAATTACAGGCAGAGAATTGTAGATGAAGCCATAAGCCGTCACGAGGAAGGATTCATCATCACCCTCATGTGGCATGCGGTTCCTCCAAACCAGGATGAGCCGGTCTCCTTTAGCGAATCCATCCAGAGTGATCTGACTGATCAGGAATGGTCAGGACCTGGTCACACCGGGAACCCTGATGAACGAGACGATGGAAGTCCCAGGTGGATGTGATTGCCTGGTTTTTAAAGCAGCTGGATTATGCAGATGTACCTGTGCTCTGGCGCCCCTACCACGAAATGAACGGCGGATGGTTCTGGTGGGGACAGAAGAAAGGAGAGGATGGCTATAAAAAACTGTGGCAGATGATGTTCGATCGCCTGGTTAATTTTCATGGTCTGAACAACCTGCTCTGGGTATACAATACCAACGAATTTAAAAAGGGCGTCGATCCGCACGAAACCTACTATCCGGGCGATGAATATGTGGACATCCTGGCCACGGATGTATATTCAGAAGGATTTAACCAGGTAAACTATGAGCAGATGGTGGAACTGGCAGGGGACAAACCCATCGCACTTGGAGAGGTTGGCGTTCCTCCCACGGTTGATAAGCTAAAGGAGCAGCCCGGCTGGACCTGGTTTATGAAATGGGGTGATCCGGGCGGAGGCAGAGGGGGTGTGAATGAACGGGAAATTTTTGCCAGCGATCTTGTACTTACCCATGATGAGTTACCCTGGGTAGACATTAAAGATCCCAAATTGCACCATCCTGTTTTAAAATAATTTTCAGCTTTCCCTTGCCACCAGCATATTGTGGGTGAGCTTTCTTAATAAATCCAGGAATACCTCCCTTTCCTGAGTCTGAAAAATCCTGAAGGATCTTTTTGATATAGGAATCATTTGAGTAATTAATAGTCTTACATCACCGTTTTGCCTTCTTCGGTAAGATTGAGAATGGCCTTTCGACGATTCTCATCCGGTATCACACGATCAACCATATCCATTTTTACCAGGCCATCCACGGTCCGGCTCACCGTGCTTTTATCAAGTTGCATGTTTTGAGCAAGTTCTGAGACTGATATTTTATTGTTTTTCTCAATTTCCAGCAGGGTATGACACTGGGAAAGGCTTACCCCATTACAACAGGATGCAGTGTTTTGCAGAAATATTTCCCTTTCGAAGATCCGGATAATCTCCCTGAATTGTTGTATATATTTTTGATCCATGATTGAGATTTTATCCTTTAATCAGATCAGCAACAATTTGTGTTTGTTCCGCAGTCACAGTTAGGTTCTGTCCCCTTGAAAAATCCTGAGATGACTGCAGCTGCACAGCCCACCCCCTGTTTTACCTTTAGGGCACTCCGGACTGCAATTGATTTCACAGGCACCACATTCCATGCAGCGGTCCCGATCAATAATCTCCGCCTTTTTATCCTTCATCCTGAAAACATTGTGAGGGCATACTTCAATGCACATCCTGCACCCGATGCAAAGGGAGGAATCATAATCCAGGGTGGATACATTTTTAAGGTAGGTCTGGCTATCCATGTTGAATCAAGTTTTGAAATGAGCAAAGAGGATTAATCCTGCAAGCGAAAGAACGTATTTGAAGGGGCACAAAAAACTTCATTTCCTTCCGCACCCCGCTTAGGGAAGTATAGGTGCTTGCCCCGGTAAAGTTCATGGCCAGAAAGGAGGAGATTGCTCCTGAAATCAGAAACCAGGCAAGCATGGTCATGGGGGATAGCCCCTCCCCGGCGAGCAATAAAAAAAGACGCAGGTCAGAAAAGCCCGCAATCAATCCCTTCCCTCCGAAAGATCTGAAAGGGATCCAGGGAAGCAAAGCCGGAGTAAGTACAGCACCGGTAAAATAGGCCGTCAGGAGAATGGTCCAGGCCATGGGCGCTTCCTTCAAGATAAGAGGAAAGGAATATCCTCCTGGATGAATTCCGGAAAGAAGTCCGAAGAAAAATCATTGCCAGGATTAAATACTTCAAGGAATTCACCAGCTCCACCGGGAGTCAATAATAATGCGATCCTTAAAATTGAACTTTACGGTGCGTGCAAGATCATCCTTCTTGTATCCGGCCGAGATATAGTCCCTGATATCTTCAGCCCTCACCGGACCAAATTTCACTGAAAATCCTGTACTTTCCTTCACCCTGTGAGCCGCGACTCCCGGTGCACCAAGCTGAGGTACAATTATTCGCTTGTGGGAAACATAATTTCCAAGACCTGAATCACTTGATCTGCCGGATCAGTTCATCGGTTCCGAAAGTTCCTTTTCCTGCAGCACACCATACATTGATACCATAGGTTTGCAAAACAAGGATCCAGGCATCCATACCCTTCAGGCTTCTTCTGAGAATATCAAAACTGAGTTTATAATTGGAGGTAACAAAGACCTCAGAATCATTACCAGGCTTACCCAATCTGTAAAGGCCCGGGTTTACCGGTAGCGGTTCCTGCCGTATGGAAGACCTCACCCGACAGCGCCCCAGAATATCGGCACGCGACCAGCTGGAATCAATTTCTGGTGGTCTGATAATGTCAGATTGCTGAAATCCATGATAGTTTCATTTTTAAACTGTTGCAATATACAACTATTGTATCACAAAACAAATATTTCAGAAAATTTTTAGTCGATGAAAAATAAGACTTAGTCTTACTTCCTGGGATAGATGATCTTGTATTCGCAATCCACCCGTCCCCGTGCTGATGGAATTCAGGCGCGGGCGCAAGCAGTTTTCGCCTGATGGGACTTACCTTATCGGTAAATAGTTTCCCGTCCAGGTGGTCATATTCATGCTGAATGACCCTGGCCCGGATCCCATCATATTCCTCCTCGTTCAGATTCCAGTTTTCATCGTAATACTCAATCCTTACATTCTTGGACGGGATACTTCTTCCCGGATATTGGGCAGACTCAGGCAGCCCTCCTCGAAGGACCATGGGATCGCCCCACTCTTCCAGGATGTAGGGATTGATAAAAACCTTCTTGAAATCCTTCAGTTCCGGCTCATCATTCTTTTCAGCCATCGGGCTGGTATCCACCACAAAAATCCGCAGTGATTTTCCTACCTGGGGGGCAGCAAGACCAACTCCGTCACTGGCATGCATGGTTTCAAACATATCTTCAATCAACTGATCCAATCCTTCATAATCTTCAGGAATTTCCGGAGCAATTTTCCGGAGCACCGACATTCCATATACATAAACCGGTAATACCATTCCTAATCATTACTATTCTGATATTAATTAACACCTAAGTGCTGAGATTGTTTCTTCGTTCCAGAAAAGATTGCAGGATCAGTGCATGCACTTACCTTATCAATATTCCCTTTCACCCTCCGGTCCGACTTTTTCATCCCCCCGGCCACCATGGCATCCATGGCCATTTTCGAGGTAAATCGCTCATCCATCCATTCCACCCGGATTTCCGGAAAACGCTTTTTGAAAGCCTCCACAAAAAAACGGATCTGCTTCATGGATTCCGAATCGGTATGTCCATTTTCGTGGGATGTCCCACCACCAGGGTCTCCACCTCCTCCTTTTTGAAATAGGCCTCCAGGTAAATCATCAGTTCATGGGTCGGGACTGTTTCCAGGGGAGATGCAATCATCTGTCCCGGGATCGGTCACAGCCATTCCTGTTCGCTTTGTTCCATAATCGATGGCTACTAATCCTGCCCAAATCCCTGAATTTTGCCTGCAAAGTTAGTAAAAAAACCGCCCGGTTATCCAGGACGGTCTTCTTTATCAGAGGCATTACCTAGTACTTGTCTCGTACAGCAGTGAGAGCATATTCAGATTACGAAAACCGCCCAGCTAGCCGCAGGCGGTTCAGCGAGGTGAACAATATCCCGAACTATAGCTGTTGGTGCAAAATCCAGGCTGGCCATCCGAACATAGCTGTCATAACGCCACTTGGCATTGGTCTGGGCAGCTTTGAACAGCTCGGCAGCTTCTGCAGGGAATGATTTCTGAAGAGAAGTATAACGAACCTCCGATTTCAGGAAGGACTGGAACTGATCCCACTGGGGTTCCTTGGAATCCAGCAAGAAGGGATTCTTTCCTTCCTCTTCCAGCAGCGGGTTGTAGCGGTAGAGGTGCCAGTAGCCACTCTCCACAGCCAATTTTCCCTGGTTCTGTGATTTTCCCATACCTGCACGAAGTCCATGGTTGATACAGGGAGAATAGGCAATGATGATGGATGGTCCGGGATAGGCTTCAGCTTCCCTGAGTGCCTTCAGGATACTGAGACTGGCTGGCTCCCATGGAGACCTGTGCCACATAAACATATCCGTAGGTCATGGCCATCATTCCCAGGTCCTTCTTCCGGATCTTCTTTCCGGAAGCAGCAAATTTGGCCACAGCACCAACAGGGGTTGCCTTGGAGGCCTGTCCTCCTGTATTGGAGTAAACCTCGGTATCCATCACCAGGATATTCACATCCTCACCGGAAGCAATCACATGGTCCAGTCCGCCATATCCGATGTCATAGGCCCATCCGTCTCCACCAAAGATCCAGACTGATTTCTTCACCAGGTATTGCTTCAGACACTTGATCTCTTCGGCAATGGCATGGGTCTCACTTTCCAAGAGCTTCCAGCAGTTTTGCTGATGCCGCCTTGGATGCCTCCATGTTCTCCATGGACGTCGATCCATGCAGCAAAAGCCTCTTTGGTGGCAGGCTTCACCTCATCCATGGCAGCCAGCATCTTATTCTTGATGCGGTCGCGGTTCTTGTTCACACCGGTAGCCAGTCCAAATCCATATTCTGCATTGTCCTCAAACAGGGAATTGGCCCAGGCCGGACCCTGTCCGTTCTGCATTGGCACAATAAGGTGTGGAGGGAGCAGATCCACCATAAATGGAGGAACAACCGGTGGCATTGGCCACGATCATCTGGTCACCATAAAGCTGGGTAATCAGCTTGATATAGGGTGTTTCACCACAACCTGCACAGGCTCCTGAGAATTCAAAGAGGGGCTGGGCAAACTGACTGTTCTTTACTGTCTGCTTCTTGTCCACCAGGGTATCCTTGTAGGAGATTTCCTTGATCAGGTGATCCCACTTGGGAATTTCACTTCAGCTGGGTTTCCAGCGGTTTCATTTCCAGGGCCTTGATCTTGGAAGGACAAACATCAGCACAGTTTCCGCAACCGGTACAGTCCAGCACAGATACCTGGATCTTGAATTCCAATCCGGCAAAGGCTTTTCCATTGGCCTTCAACGGTTGTCAGTTCCTTCGGGCAATGCCTTGGCCTCCTTCTCATCAATCAGGAAGGGACGGATGGCAGCATGGGGACAAACATAGGCACACTGGTTACACTGGATGCAATTCTCAGCAATCCATTCGGGTACATTCACTGCAATACCCCGCTTTTCATACTGGGAGGTTCCTGCGGGGAAGGTTCCGTCTTCACGTCCAGCAAATGCACTTACGGGAAGGTCATCCCCTGCCAGGTTATTGATGGGCTCAACCACATTCTTCACAAAATCAGGAATATCCACGCTGTCATCCTTTACTGCTTCGTCGTTCAAGTTTGGCCCATTCGGCTGTCACTTCAATCTTGGTTACATCTCCACCTTTTTCAACAGCGGCAAAGTTCATCTTCACCACCTCTTCACCCTTTCGCCCGAAACTCTTGATGATGAATTTGCGCATCTCTTCAACTGCCTGTTCATAAGGAATGATATCGGCAATCTTAAAGAAGGCCGACTGCATGATGGTATTGGTCCGGTTCCCCAGTCCAATCTCCTGTGCCAGCTTGGTGGCATTGATGATATAGAAATTAATCTTATGCTCAGCCATGTACTTCTTCACATGGTTGGGAAGATGCTCGATGGTCTCCTCCTCATCCCAGATGGAGTTCAGCAGGAAGGTACCTCCATCTTTCAGTCCCTTCAGCATATCATACTTCTCCAGATAGGAAGGAACATGACAGGCAACAAAATCAGGCGTTACCACCAGGTAGGGAGAACGGATGGGTTTATCACCAAACCGCAGGTGGGAGGTGGTGATACCTCCCGACTTCTTTGAATCATAGGCAAAATAGGCCTGGCAATATTTATCGGTGGATTCCCCGATGATCATGATGGAGTTCTTATTGGCACCCACGGTACCATCGGAACCCAGTCCGTAGAATTTGCCTTCAAAAGTTCCTTTGGCTGACCCAGGGAAATCTCAGGAAGCAATGGCAGGGAAGTGAAAGTAACATCATCCACAATACCCACCGTAAATCTGTTCTTGGGTTCAGCCATCTTCAGGTTTTCAAATACAGAGATCATCATGGCCGGAGTGGTATCCTTGGAGGAAAGTCCGTAACGACCACCAACGATCAGGGGAGCATTCTCTTTTCCATAGAAAAGATCCTTGACATCCAGGTAGAGAGGTTCTCCATTGGCTCCCGGTTCCTTGGTACGGTCCAGAACGGAAATGCGCTTCACCGACTTGGGAAGCACATCCATGAAATATTTGGCTGAGAAAGGCCTGTAAAGATGTACTGAAAGCAATCCCACTTTTTCACCCTTTGCATTCAGGTGATCAACCACCTCTTTCAGGGTTTCGGTAATGGATCCCATGGCAATTACGATATTTTCAGCATCGTCTGCACCATAATAGGTAAAGGGCTTGTATTCACGACCGGTCAGTTTGGTGATCTCCTTCATGTAGGCAGCAACCACATCGGGAACCACCTCATAGATACTTATTGACTGCTTCACGTGTCTGGAAATAGATATCCGGATTCTGAGCCAGTCCCCTGGTTACAGGATGCTCCGGATTCAGTGCATTGTCCCTGAATGCTTTCAGTGCATCCATATCCAGCAGACTTGGCCAGATCATCCTGGTCGGGAGCTTCAACCTTCTGGATCTCATGAGAGGTACGGAATCCATCAAAGAAATGAAGGAAGGGAATCCTGGTTTTGATGGATGTCAGGTGAGCAACAGCTGCCAGATCCATCACTTCCTGAACACTTCCGGTGGCCAGCATGGCAAAACCGGTCTGACGGGTAGACATCACATCACTGTGGTCACCAAAAATGGAAAGTGCCTGTGCTGCCAGGCTTCTGGCCGAAACATGAAATACACCCGGAAGCAATTCTCCGGAAATTTTGTACATATTGGGGATCATCAGCAGCAATCCCTGGGAAGCAGTAAAGGTGGAGGTGAGGGCACCACTCTGAAGTGAACCGTGAACGGCACCGGCAGCACCTGCTTCAGATTGCATTTCAACAACCTTCACAGTCTCACCAAAAATATTCTTTCTGCCATTGGCCGACCATTCATCCACATACTCCGCCATGTTGGAAGAGGGGGTGATGGGATAGATGGCAGCCACCTCACTGAACATGTAGGCAATATGCGCTGCTGCATAATTGCCATCACATGTTATGAAATTCTTCTTATTGCCATGTTATTTTGCTTAAGTATTTAAATTACAACTAGTTAACTATATGAACTTGAGTCACCCAAAATTAGTAAAATAGGTTCAATTGTCCATTGTATCAGGAATTTAAATTGATTTCAAATAATCCATTACGAAACTTTAAAACAAAAAAAGTGACGGTGTTGACCGTCACTTTCTAAGTTGATCTGTATCGGATTATTCGCTGTTCATGGAGATCAGGAACTCCTCATTGGTGGCTGTTTTGACTGATGCCGGTCACGCAGGAATTCCATGGCCTCAACCGAATTCATATCGGAGAGGTAATTCCTGAGAATCCAGATCTTATCAAGCATCGGCTTGTCAAGCAGCAGGTCTTCCCGGCGGGTGCTGGAAGGATTGACATCCACCGATGGGTAAATCCGCTTGTTGGAGAGCTTCCTGTCAAGCTGCAGTTCCATGTTACCTGTTCCTTTGAATTCTTCAAAGATCACATCATCCATTTTTGAACCGGTCTCGGTCAGTGCAGTGGCCAGAATGGTAAGTGAACCACCATCCTCAATGTTCCTGGCTGCACCAAAGAAACGTTTTGGTTTGTGCAGTGCATTGGCATCCACACCACCGGAAAGTACCTTCCCGGAAGCCGGGGAAATGGTATTGTAAGCCCTTGCCAGCCTGGTAATGGAATCCAGAAGGATCACCACATCATGACCGCATTCCACCATTCGCTTGGCTTTTTCCAGAACAATATTGGCAATCCTCACATGCCGTTCGGCAGGTTCATCAAAGGTGGATGAGATCACTTCGGCATTTACATTCCTTGCCATATCGGTTACCTCTTCGGGACGTTCATCGATCAGCAGAACGATCATGTATACTTCAGGATGATTGGCTGCAATGGCATTGGCCATATCCTTCAGCAGATACGGTTTTACCGGTCTTTGGCTGTGCAACGATCAGTCCACGCTGTCCCTTTCCGATGGGTGCAAACATATCCACCACCCTCACCGAAAGGTTATGCTGACCGTTCCCCACCAGGGTAAACTTCTCTTCGGGAAAGAGGGGGGTCAGGTAATCAAAGGGAACCCGGTCACGAATATAATCGGGACTGCGTCCATTGATCTCTTCCACCTTGATCAGCGGGAAATATTTTTCTCCCTCTTTGGGAGGACGAATGGTTCCTGTAACATTGTCCCCGGTCTTCAAGACCAAATAGTTTGATCTGGCTCTGGGAAACATAAATATCATCGGGAGAATTCAGATAATTGTAGTCAGAAGACCTCAGGAAGCCATAGCCGTCGGGCATAATTTCCAGCACACCTGAATTGGTGATCAATCCTTCAAAATCATATTTATCCACTTCCCTGCGCTCCTGTGGCCTTCTTCTGATCCGATTGTCGTGTCTCCACGGTCTGTCACTGCGCTCCTGGTTCTCACCGCGTTCACCGCGTTCCGGTTTCCGTCGATCCTGGTTGTCATCTCCGGTTGTCACTCCTGGCTATCACTCCGCGCTCCTGACGATTGCCACGATCACCCCTGTCATCGGTCTGTCGTTGCACTCCTGTCGTCCACGCTTTCCTCCGAGAATCTCCTCTGCGGTCTGCGCGGTCATCCCTGACCCTGGTTTCTGATCTCTCTTTTGCAGGTGACTCGGTTCTGCTTTTCAGAGGCTGCATTGCTTCCGTGGGCTGCATCGTCTGCAGTTTCGGTGAGTCTGTTGTTTCAGCCACCTTCATCTGCAACATCTGCCTTCACCTCGGCTCCTGGCTTTCTGTCCTTTTTGGGCCTTCCGGGCTTTTTCCTGTTGGGGTGTTAGCTCTGTTGAACTTTCACCGGCAGCTTCCTTGTCTCGAGTCTCTTTACTGGAGTTCTCCTTTTTGGAGCTCAATCCTTCCTGGCCCTCTTTCTTTGCGGCTTTGCTTTCAGAAACAACAATGGCCTGGGTATCCAGTATTTTATAAATCAGATCCTGTTTTTTAAAAGACTCTACCCGTTTAATTTTTAAGCTCTTTAGCAATATCACGCAATTCAGCTAAGAAGCTTTTTGATTCAATTCAAGAATATCGTACATAAATATGTGGTAATTAAATAATAATCCAGTGAGGATAACTGTAAATCAAGTGTTTGGAATATAAACAGAATGGAACAAATGTTCGTTAGAATGGAATTCTCATGCAATATTAAAGGAATTATGGTGAACTACCAAAAATAATATATATTTCAGATTCTTTTTACCAGATCAAGCAGTCAGCCGTATGAGACAGCTCAAGATCATCAAGCAGGTCACCAACCGGGAAACTCCCTCTCTGGATAAATATCTTGCATGAGATTGGGAAAGTGGACCTGATTACTGCTGAGGAGGAGGTGGAACTTGCCAGAAGGATCCGCAAAGGGGATGCGGAGGCCATGGAGAAACTGATCAAAGCCAATCTGCGTTTTGTGGTTTCTGTATCCAAACAATACCAGAACCAGGGATTGAGTCTTCCCGACCTGATCAATGAAGGTAATCTGGGACTGATCAAAGCTGCCCAGCGTTTCGATGAAACCCGGGGATTCAAATTCATCAGCTATGCGGTATGGTGGATCAGGCAATCGATCCTCCAGGCACTGGCCGAACAGGCCCGTATTGTGCGGCTTCCACTGAATAAGATTGGCTCCATCAATAAGATTAATAAGACCTTTGCCGAACTGGAACAGAAATTTGAACGCGAACCTACCATTCTGGAAATTGCACAAACCCTGGAACTGGCACCTGAGGATGTGAAAGATGCCATCCGCAGTTCAGGCAGGCATGTCTCCATGGATGCACCCCTCCAGGACGGGGAGGACGGGAACATGTATGATGTTTTGCTCAACGGAGAAACCCCTACTCCCGACCGGGGCTTGCTCAATGATTCACTCCGAAAGGAAATTGAACGGGCACTGAGCACCCTCACCTACAGGGAAGCCAGTATTATCAGGCTCTATTTCGGACTCAACGGAAAACATCCCCATACCCTGGAGGAGATTGGTGAAGAGTTTAACCTGACCCGGGAAAGGGTCAGGCAGATCAAGGAAAAAGCCATCAAAAGGCTCAAACATACCACCCGGAGCAAGATCCTTAAAAGCTACCTGGGTTAATCTCTTCTTAGTACAACTATCCCCTGCTTCTTGACAATATCTCCTGCACTGGACTTCTGAGTGTACAACCTGGCATCACCCCTGTAATAAATATTTCCTGCACTGGAAGCATTCATGGAGATCTCTTCCGTGGCATGCACCCTGGCATCACCTGCACTGGAAACATTCACATCCACTTCTCCTGCGATCAGGTCAAAGGCATGCAGATCACCGGCACTGCTCAGGGATACATCCAGTACATCGGCACTTCCTGCAATCCGGGCATCACCGCTGGAACTGATATCCAGGTTAATCCTGTCGGCCTCCACCTCCAGTGTCAGGTCACCGGCACTGCTGATTCCCAGTCTCAGATCATCACAGTGAAATGGGGTCTGACCCTCACAATCACCTGCACTGCTGATCTTTAGTTCAGTAAGTTCCGGCAGGGTGACATGTACCTTTTTGGATTTGGCATTCCGGATATTCACCCTGTCGGTCTTCACCACCAGCATGTTTCCCTTTCAATTCGGTCAGGATCACCTCCATGCAGATTTTCATCAGCTTCAACCCTCACCTCAAAGTTCATCTCCCTCACTCAGGTATACATCAATTCCTGAACTGACATGCACCCCTGTAAATCCGGAAATATCCCGGTCTCTTCAACCACATTTCCGTTTCCGGAAATCCCGTGGTCCCATCCATCAAAATAGCAGGAGTGCTCATCAAGAGCAAGGACTACAAACAAGAAAATGCTACTTTTTTCATTGGTTCTGCAATTTTTAAGTTAGTATCTGGCTGGATCTCATTAATAAAGACGCATGAAATTCCAAAATGTTACTCCACTTCCAGAACCAGTCCCTTCAGGTATTCTCCTTCGGGATGGTAAATACTGACCGGATGATCGGGTGGTTGTGAAAGTTGGTGCAGAATCCGCACCTTTCGCCTGGCATTGGCTGCTGCCACAAATACCGATTTTCGGAAATTCTCCCTGCTTACCGCCTGTGAACAGCTGAAGGTAAACAGGATCCCTCCCGGGGCAATCTGCTTCAAAGGCCCTCTGGTTCAGTCGTTTGTATCCCTGCAGGGCATTGTTCAACACATTCTGATGCTTGGCAAATGCAGGCGGATCCAGGATGATCAGGTCATACGGATCCTTAATCTCCCTGAAATAGCTGAAGGCATCCACAGCAAAAGCCTCATGCCTGTGATCCCCGGGAAAGTTCATCTCCACATGCTCCCGGGTCAGATCAATGGCCTTTCCCGAGCTGTCCACACTATGAACCAGCTCGGCACCTCCTCCCAGGGCATAGATACTGAATCCTCCGGTATATCCAAACATATTCAGTACCTTTCGTCCCTGGGACCAGGTCTCCTACCAGTCTTCCGGTTCTCACGCTGATCAATGAAAAATCCGGTTTTCTGTCCCTCCGTCCAGTTTACCTTGAAACTGATATCCATTCTCCAGCACCTCACCCTGCTCCTGCTTCCCCAGAAGAAATCCTGACCGATCTGTCAATTCCGGGTTTATCCGGAAGGGTCGATTCACTCTTATTATATATGGTATGAATCCGGTCCCCTGCCACTTTTATCAAAGATGTCCATGATGGCCTCCAGATTTCTGATACATCCCGATGGAGTGCATCTGTACCACAGCCGCACCGGCATAATAATCAACAATCAATCCGGGCAAGCCATCACCTTCGCATTGACCCACCTGAAAACATTGGTTTGCGGATCTCAGACACCAGTCCCAGCCTCTCCCTGAGTTTCCAGGCACTTCAGCTATCCGTCGATCCCAGAAATCCTGGTCTGATTTCCACCTGTTCAAAACTGAGCACCCTCACTGCAATGGAACCCTGCTGGTAATGTCCCGATGCAAGGAATTCCTCCTTATTGTCGTAGACATCCACCAGTTCACCTTCCCGGGCCGGACCGTGAATTTTCTTAATGGCCCCGGAAAACACCCAGGGATGAAACCTCCTGAGCGACTGATCTTTACCCGATTTCAATACAATCCTGGTGCGTTCAGCTCATGCTATTTCGATAAGGAGTTTCTTAATTCATTGTAGATTTCAAGACAGATCCAGGCATCGGTGGCTGCATATCTCAATTGTGCTTCAGTCAGGATATCTGCATCCCAGTTGGATACCTGTTGTGATTTGGAAATGCGGTGACCCAGTACGATTCCACTCAGTTTTTTCAATCCCTTCTCCTCAGATCTGAAAGGCCTCCACGTATTGCTGAAGATCCAGGAAACCCGCGGGTTCAAATTGAAAATCGGACCGCATCCTTCGGAGATCATCATTCAGGCCCAATCCCACCTTCATGACATCTGGATCTGGAAAGCAGTTCCAGCAGTTCCTCGGGGTAACCGATCCGGCTCACCCGGAACAACCAGGCCTGTTCAGGAGCGCGAAAGCTGAATCAGTGAGGTGGGATAGACATTCCCTTTTTTAAAGGAGGGCCTGGTTTCTGTATCAAATCCAAGGATCTGATGCCCGGCAATGTGCCTCGATCTCCTCTTCAAATGCATCTTCAGTTGAATCAATCAAAGTAATGGGTCCTTCATACTGGATCAGTTCCAGTTCTGCAACCTCTTCTTTGGTTATCTCGCTTTGAAACATCACTTCTTCTTCTGTTGGATCAATTCCTGCAACATAAAAATCATGCAGGGCATGAAAGGGAACGCAGCAGTTTCTTGCCCCAGTGTTCCGCAAACCGTCTCTTTTAGCTCCCATGCCGCATCATTCATCAATCTCCTCCAGTCCCCGGCTATAAATGGAGGTAAAATCTTTCAGCTCCTGGTAAACATCGGCCAGATCCTCTGAAATGGTATGAGTAACCAGGTCTGAACGGTCAAATTCATCATCCTCGGCCGGACGCAGGATATCGTTGTAGGGACCCAGAAGAGCCGGCAATCCTCTGAAAAACGGCCGACCATTCCTGTTCGGTTACCGTGGGTTCTGCTGCCTGATTCATGAAACCGGTTCAGTATCTCCCAGTCTTCAGGATGGTCGCATAAACCTCGGACAGATGCCTGACTGCTTCTTCGATAAAGGTTCTTCCCTCCTTCTCCTTTAGCTCTTCCAGGAAGCTGGCAGTAGTCATTGGCAGCCATGACAAAGGCCACCACCTCTTCTGAATACACATAATTATGAAGATGTTTGCTATCCTCTTGCATGGGGCAAAGATAATCAAAAGCCGTCAAAAGTCGGGCAGCCTATCCTTCCACCTGAGTCGTCAGGTCCTTCTCCCGGATCAGCTTCCCCTGATCAACCAGCCATTCGACCACCTGGACAACTTTCACGGGTGCATCCGGCTTCGATGGCTTCCACCAGTGCATCAAGCATCCATGGCTGCCTTCAGACAGATGCTTGCAATAGCATGCCTTTCCAAGACTTGTAAATCCTCGCTGCCCGGTTCAGCTCCTTCTTCTCAACGCACACATCACAGCGACCACAGCGGGGCGTCTCAA
The DNA here is from genome assembly GCA_963716765.1 of uncultured Bacteroidota bacterium. Taxonomy (GTDB): domain Bacteria; phylum Bacteroidota; class Bacteroidia; order Bacteroidales. The sequence goes on from CAVQUO010000021.1 coordinate 132,615, forward strand.
GCTGACCAAAATAGCTCAGCAGGAACTGGTTCCTGCAGATGGTTTCCGAAGAGGCATAGCGGAGCATCTCCCTGATGCCTTTTCTCATACCGCTCCTTTCTGAAATTGTACCGCTCCGGGGAGATCAACAGGTTCTTATCATCCAGCCGCTCCTCCAGGAAGGTAATCACCGGGATCTCCTTGCGGGGAATATAATAAATGATCTGTCGCTGGAGACAGGGTCTTCAGGTAGCTCGTATACTTTTTCGACTGGACAGTCCTGAACGCCTGGCCAGGAGCGATTCATCAATCTTTACATACTGTGAAAAGAGACCGCTGTATGATCTGAGCAACAGCTTTATAAATCCATCAAATTCTGCATTCTTCACCTGAAAACGTATAGAGCTCATCCCGTTCCAGCGCTGGAACTTGATCCGGGAAGGATTATTGAACGCTTCGGTCAGCGCAATATAGCCCTCCCTGGCCAGGATGTGCAGGGAACTGTGTGCCACCATGGCATTGAAGCTGGTAGCGGTGCAGGAAATCGCCAAATTCAAAATCGTATTGCTGTCCCTTTCCGCTTCCCAGGGGAACCTGCAGGAAATTGCAAAGGGCCCTGTACACCTCCCTGATCTTTGGGATTCCCGGGAAGTTGACCTCAATTCGCTGCTCAACCACCCGCTTATCGGCCGGACTGTACAGGAGGATGGCCCAGGATTGTTTTCCATCCCGTCCTGCCCTTCCGGCCTCCTGAAAATAGGCCTCCGGTCCATCCGGCAGATCCACATGGATCACAAAACGCACATCGGGTTTGTCGATTCCCATCCCAAAGGCATTGGTGGCCACCATGACCCTGAACTGGTTCTCCGATCCACTCCTGCTGCCGCTCGTCTCTCACATCCTGTTTCAATCCCGCATGATAGTAGCCGGCGCTAATCCCATTCTCATTCAGAAGCTGGGACAGCTCCCGGCACTTTCTTCCGGTTCCTGGTATAGACGATTCCACAACCCTCCAGTTTCTGAACAATGCCTGAGCAGTTCCCTGGTCTTATCCTCGGTGGTCCTGACCACGTAATGCCAGGTTCTCCCGGTCAAAACTCTTTTGCAAGCAGGTTCTTCTCCGGAAACCACAGTCGTTCCTGGATATCATCACATACTTCAGGGGTGGCTGTAGCAGTAAGGGCCAGGACCGGGACACCCTCCAAGTATCTCCCTGAGCGAACTGATCTCCAGGTAGGAGGGTCTGAAATCATAGCCCCACTGGGAGATACAATGGGCCTCATCCACAGCAAGCAGGTTTACATTCATATCCCTGACCCTGGCCCGGAACAGTTCGGTGGTCAGGCGTTCCGGCGATACATAGAGGAATTTGAAATCCCCATAAACACAATTGTCCAGGGTGACATCAATTTCATGCCGTGTTCATTCCGGAATGGATGGCAACCGCCTTGATTTTCCTGCTGTTCAACTGATCCACCTGGTCCTTCATCAAGGCGATCAAGGGAGTAATTACAATGCAGATACCCTCCATGGCCAGGGCAGGAACCTGAAAGGTAAGGGACTTCCCTCCACCGGTGGGCATCAGGGCCAGGGTATCCTTTCCCTCCAGGACCGAATGGATGATTTCCTCCTGCAGGGGACGGAATTCCGAATAGCCCCAGAATCGGGATAAAATCTGCTGAATTTCTTCAAGATCAGCTAAGCTTTTTTTTTGTAATTTTGCCACATTTAAATTTAACCAAATTATCATACAATGTCGTTCGCCCAGGATAAAATCGCTTCAGAAGGTATTACCTTCGATGATGTACTGCTACTACCTGCCTATTCGAAGGTTCTTCCCAGGGAAGTGAGTATCAAATCTCACTTCTCCAGGAACATTCAGCTGAATACTCCCATTGTTTCTGCAGCCATGGATACAGTTACCGAAGAGCAACTGGCCATTACCATTGCCCGTGAAGGCGGAATCGGAGTGATTCATAAAAACATGCCACTGGAGGAGCAGGCCCGGCAGGTAAAAAGGGTAAAAAGGGCCGAAAGTGTAATGATCCATGAACCCATTACCATCAGGAAGGAGGGGACCGTCAACGATGCCCTGAACCTGATGAAGGAATATAAGATCGGGGGGATTCCGGTGGTAGATGAGAATAATGTACTGATCGGGATTGTTACCAACCGGGACCTTAGGTTTCAGCAGGATATGGACCGGGCCATTGAAGAGGTAATGACCGTCGGAAAATATCATTACCACCACCCGCAACACCGGACCTGGCCGAAGCAGCACAGATCCTGCAGGCACATAAAATTGAGAAACTCCCCGTGGTGGATAGCAGATCATAAACTGATCGGACTGATCACCTATAAGGATATTACCAAATCAAAGGACCGGCCCAATTCCTGCAAAGGATGATAAGGGAAGATTGCGGGTTGCTGCTGCGGTTGGTGTTTCTGCTGATATTATTGAACGGGTGACAGCCCTGGAGGAGGCAGGTGTGGATGCAGTGGTCATCGATACGGCCCACGGACACTCCATTGGCGTGCTGGAGAGCCTGAAGAAGGTGAAAGCAAAATTTCCCGAATCTGGATGTGGTTGTGGGAAATGTTGGAACCGGCAGAAGCAGCCAAGGCACTGGTTGATGCCGGAGCCGATGGGGTTAAGGTGGGAATTGGTCCCGGGTCCATCTGTACCACCAGGGTTATTGCCGGAGTAGGAGTACCTCAGCTGACAGCCATCTACGATGTGGCCAAAGCCATCAAAGGATCAGGAGTACCGGTTATTGCCGATGGAGGAATCCGGTATTCGGGAGATATTGTGAAAGCCCTGGCAGCCGGGGCACAGCTCCATCATGGCCGGATCACTGTTTGCCGGCGTGGAGGAATCTCCCGGGGAAACCATCATTTACAATGGCAGAAAGTATAAGTCCTACAGGGGAATGGGATCCCTGGAAGCCATGCAGCACGGATCCAAGGACCGCTATTTCCAGGATATGGAAGATGATATCAAGAAACTGGTTCCTGAAGGCATTGCAGCCAGGGTACCCTTCAAAGGAAGCCTTACCGAGGTGATCTACCAGATGATCGGAGGACTGCGTGCCGGTATGGGATATTGTGGTGCGGCAGATATTCCTGCCTTGCAGAAGGCAAAATTTGTCAGGATTACCAATGCAGGTGTTCAGGAGAGCCATCCCCATGATGTAACCATCACCAGGGAAGCTCCCAACTACAGCAGATAATATAAAGTTCACAACCGTTCGTTTTAAATAAAACTAATCATATACCAATGAAAAAAAGAATACTCTTAATAGTCCTTGCAGTCATGCATTATGCTTGGACTTTACAGTCAGGAATCACCAGTTATTATGACCATTGCAGGATGAGGAGATCACCCTGGCGGAATTTGAAAGGATTTACAGGAAGAATAACAATGAGGCCTCACTTGAACAAGCAAACTCCCGAAGAGTACCTGGAGCTCTTCATCAATTTCAAATTAAAGGTGAAGGAGGCTGAAGCCCTGGGGATGGATACCACCACCAAATTTATCAATGAGCTGGAGGGATACCGGAAGCAACTGGCAAAGCCTTACCTGGTTGATGATGAGACCAGGGAGGTGATGATGCAGGGAGGCTTATGAAAGGTCCAAATATGGACATTAATGCAAGTCATATCCTGATCAAGCTCCCAGGCAATCCGACTCCGGAAGATACACTGGCTGCTTATGAAAAGATCATTGGAAATCAGGAACAGGATTATGCAAGGGTGAAGATTTTGAAACTGTTGCCAGGGCCACCTCAGATGATGGCATCAGTGAGCAAAATGGGGGAAACCTGAGATATTTCACTGTTTTTTCCATGATCTACCCTTTCGAAAGCGTGGCTTATAACACTCCCGTGGGAGAAATCAGTATGCCTTTCAGTACCAACTACGGATATCATATTCTCAAGGTACATGACAAAAGGCCGGCCCGGGTCAGGTCAAGGTGGCTCATATTTTTATCCGCACACCTGCCGAAATGAGTGAAGAACAGAAAGAAGAGGCCTATGAAAAGGTCCAGATGGTGTATGACAGCCTCAAGATGGGTACCGATTTTGCCTTGATGGCCAAGCATCTATTCGGAGGATCCGACTTCAGCCAAAAACGGGGGAGAAATACCCTGGTTTGGAACCGGACGAATGATTCCTGAGTTTGAAGATGCCAGCTTATGCCATCGAAAACAAGGGTGAATATACCAAGCCCTTCAAATCATTCTATGGATGGCACATTGTTAAACTAATTGACAAAAAGGAGATTGGCAGCTATGAGGAGATGAAGCCCGATCTACAGGAAAAGGCCAACCGGGGTGACAGGATGCAGTATCAGACAGATCTATATGTTGAAAAACTCAAAACGGATAATGGATACATGATTATCCCGAAGGACTGAAAAAAGTATATGCTGCCGCAGACTCCTCTCTTCTGGCTGGGAACCTGGGATGGTGGCAAGCTGATAAACGACCCAACACCCATTGCAAAAATCGGGAGATCGGACGATCAGCACCGGTGAATTTGTGACCTACCTCGTAAATAAACAGTTCAGGGGAAAATCACGGCAGATCCAATCCTATGTGGATGATACTATATGCCCAGTTTACCCGGGAGGAAGTTCTTGCTTATGAAGAATCCATCCTGGCCGAAAAGTATCCCGATTTCAGGTACATCTATGAGGAGTACCATGACGGGATCCTTCTTTTCGACATCATGGATCAGAAGGTCTGGTCGAAAGCTGTTTCCGATACGGTGGGACTGACAGCTTTTTATGAGAGTCATAAGACCGACTATATGTGGGGACAGCGCTACGAGGCAATGGTCCTTACTTGTACTGAGGATGCCGATCTGGCAGGGTATCAGGAAAGCCAAAAAGAAAATTATCAAGGGACGTTTGGACCAGGATGCATTGAACCAGGCCTATTGCGCCAGCGACACTGTACCATGTATCAGTCTTGAAAACATACTGGTGGAAGCTGGAGAGAATGAACAGGTGGATGCCCTGAATGGGATCCCGGCATTGGTGCTGTTGTCGAACACTGACGGATCAAATACTTTTGTAATCCTTAAAAAAGTGAGAGCTCCCGAACCAAAACAACTGGATGAAGCCAGGGGTCAGATCACCTCTGACTACCAGAACTACCTGGAGGAAGACTGGATTGAAGAGTTGAAGGCAAAATATCCGGTGGAAGTGGACCGTAACTCCTTTCCAGAAATCAAACTCTGATGATGAGCAGAGCCCTGGTATATCATATTTATGATTTTACTGGCTGCTTCCGGCTGCACTCTGATCAAGAAGGGAAATCCATGAGGAGCCACTTGCCCGGGTATTTGACACTTACCTCTACCCTTCTGATCTTGGAAGATGCCATTCCCGAGGGCACGCCTGAGAAGGACAGCCTGGTCCTGGCCAAACGATACATTGATACCTGGGTAAGAGATCAGCTGATGTTGAGCCGGGCAGAACAGGCCCTGACAGAAGAGCAGAAGGATTTTGAAAAGCAGATTGCCGAATACCATCGCTCTTGCTGATCTATTCCTACCGGCAGAAACTGCTTCAGCAGAAACTGGACACTGTCATCAGCCACTGAAGAGATTCAGTCCTATTACGACGAAAACAGCAGCAATTTCATGCTGGGTCAGGATGTGATCAAAGGCACCTTTATAAAGGTCCCGCTTTCTGCACCTCGAATCGATGAATTGAGGTGCTGGTCATGATACAAACCGGGAAGATGATCTGGATCAGATGGAAAAATATTGTATAAGCTATGCAGAGAAGTACAGTGATTTCAATGATACCTGGATCTATTTCTCCTCCATCAAAGCTCAGCTGCCCATGACAGATTCAGTGATCCCTCCAGGTACCTCAGATATAACAGGAATATTGAAACTATCAGATTCAGTAATTCAGGTACTTCCTGCATGTGACCGATCATCTCACCGAAGGAGAGATGACACCCCTTGAGATGGTTTCTGATCGATATCACAAATATTATCCTGAATAAGCGGAAAATTGAATTCTTCCAGGATCTGGAACAGAGGGTGTATACCGATGGTGTGAGCAAGAATCAGTTTGAAATTTATCAATAAGTAAAAAATGAAGCGAATTATATATATAATCTTTGGAATCATCTTCTCTCTTGCATGCTGCGGCCCAGCCAGTCATTATTGACAGGGTGGTAGGAGTGGTGGGTGATTTTAATATTCTGCAGTCAGACATTGAACAGGCAATACCTCCAGATGAAAATGTCGGCGGATCATGTCCCTCCCAATGCAAGGTGTGAAATCTTCAATCAGCTTATTGAACAAAAGCTTTTGATGGCACAGGCCAAAATAGACAGTGTTGAGGTGGGACCGGATCATGGTGGAAATGCAAATGGAATCGCGACTTGACTATTTCATCTCCCAGTTTGGTGACGAGGAAGAGATGGAGGCCTATTTTCAACAAATCGATCTTTGACATCAAGGATGACCTGCGGGAAGCCATCCAGGAACAGATGATTACCGAGCAGGTCAGATCTTCCATTACGTTGAAGATGTAACCACCACCCCTTCAGATGTAAAAAGCTTTTACCGTTCCCTGAATCCCGACAGCATTCCCTATATCAATACACAGGTGGAACTGGCCCAGATGGTGGCCTACCCATCATACAGTGAAGAGGCAATCTTTCAGGTGAAAGAACGCCTGCTTGAACTGCGGAAACGTGTGCAGGAGGGAGAAGATTTTGGAACCCTTGCCATTCTTTATTCAGAAGGCCCCAGCGCCTCCCGGAGGGGCGAACTGGGCTTTATGATGCGCAGTGAACTGGACAAAGCCTATGCCACATGAGGCCTGGTCCCTGAAACCCGGACAGGTATCCAAGATTGTGGAGAGCTCTTTTGGGTACCACATTATCCAGATGATTGAACGCCGTGGCGACAGGGCCAATACCCGGCACATCCTGATGAATCCCAAGGCCGATGCCAATGCCAAACAAAAGGCCATCTCATAAACTGGACAGCCTTGAGTAACGTGATCAAAGCCGACTCCATCTCATTCAGCATGGCTGCCAAACGATATTCAGAGGATGAGAAGACCAATATGAATGGAGGATTGCTCGTGAATCCACAGACCCAGGCCTCTACCTTTGAATTGGACCAGCTACCCACCAAAGACTATTATATGATCCGGAATATGGAGGTAGGGGATCTAACAGAACCTTACGAATCGATCGACCACAATCACAAGGTATGTTATAAGATTTTACACTCTGAAAGCAGGACCGAGCCTCACATCGCCAATCTGAAACAGGACTACCTTCTGCTGCAGAATATGGCTCTTCATGGATAAAAACAACGAGGTGATGAATGAATGGTTCAGGGAAATGAAGGGGAAAACCTACATCAGGGTGGATGACTCCTTTAAGAGACTGCGCTACATTTCGGCCAGCAGACCAGTCAGAAATGATCGGAACCCGGCATAGGCGTGTTTCACTGACATGCATTCTTCTGCATTTGCACGCTGCCTTTATCCCCTCTTCTACTTGCCCAGAAGGGTCAGAAGCTTAAAAAACTTGAAATCCTGAATGCGGAACTTACCGCCTATGATGTCAAGCTCGGGAAAGATGCACGGAAACTTCTTGGAAATGTACAGCTGAAACACGAGGATGTGATCATGTCCTGCGATTCAGCCTATTTCTATTCTGAAACAGGTTCTGTGGATGCCTTCAGCAATGTAAAAGTTGTGCAGGGCGATACCCTCACCCTCACCGGCGATCTGGCTCATTATAACGGGAACACCAAGGAGGCCCGGGTCAGGAACAACGTCAGGCTGGTTAATAATGAGATTACCCTGCATACCGATTCCCTCAATTACTACCGGCCGACAGGAATTGCCACCTATCAGGGAGGGGGGATCCTGACCCAGGAAGACAGCCGGCTCACCAGCGGAAGGGGACGTTTTTTCCTGGATACGGAAATTTTCTTATTTCATGGATAGCGTGGTGATTGTCAATCCCGACTATACCATTCATCACCGACAGCCTGAAATACGACTCCGGAACGAGATCTCCTACTTCATCGGCCCCACCGAGATCCTTAACGAAGGACAGTTACATCTATTGTGAAAACGGCTGGTACGATATGCAAAAGGACATTTCTTTTGTTACCGATAATGCCTACATGGAAGAAGATGGCCGCACAATCAGGGGGGATACCCTTTATTATGAAGCCGATGCAGGATTCGGGAGAGGCCCATTCAAACGTGGTAACTGATCGATACTGCCGAAAATATGACCCTGAAGGGAAATTTCGGACTCTATTACAGCGAACAGCGAGACCGCCATGGTCACCGACAGTGCCCTGATGATCCAGGTTGATGGCCCCGATACCATGTATGTACATGCCGATACGCTCAGATCCATGCAGAATACAGATTCTCTGAGGAACTGAGCCGTATTTTGAAGGCCTATTACAAGGTGAAAATCTATCGCAGCGATATGCAGGTAATGTGCGATTCTCTGGTTTATGTGGAAGCCGACAGCGCCTTTGATTTCTTTGGAGAACCTGTGCTCTGGTCTGAGGAAAATCAGCTCACAGCCAGTCAGATAAGGGTTATTATGAAAGATCAGCAACTGCAGAGGATGGAGATGACGGGAGTGGCCTTGGTGCCTCGCCAGAAAGATTCAAGCAAATATCGACCAGATGAGGGGAAAGGAGATGATCGGTTTTTTTGTGAATAACAAACTTCACAAAATCCATGTTACCGGTAACGGTCAAACCATCTATTATGCCACCGATGAGGATGTGATTGTGGGTGCCAATAAAACCGAATGCACCGATCTGATCATTTACCTGACCGACAATAAAATCTCAAAGGTAAGTTATATGACAAAACCTGATGGAACCTACTATCCGCTGAAAATGTTTCCAGCTGACGAAGCACTGCTAAGTGATTTTAAATGGGTGGAGGAATGGCGACCCAGAGATTATCTGGATGTATTTCGTTGGAAATAAAAAAAGGGCAGTTCTAGTACTCATCTTCATTAAAGAAGAAATCATCCTTGCTTGGATAATCGGGCCAGATATCTTCAATACTTTCATAAACATCGCCTTCATCCTCCATTTCCTGCAGATTTTCAATTACTTCCATGGGTGCACCTGATCTGATGGCAAAGTCAATCAACTCATCTTTGGTGGCAGGCCAGGGTGCATCTTCAAGTTTAGAGGCTAATTCCAGGGTCCAGTACATTAATGGAAATTTTAATTAATATTACATGCATACTCTAAGGCGGCAAAATTAAAAAAAAAATTAAGTTTCTACAACTTTGTTTTCCAGGCTTCCTGTCGGACCCCTTTTAGCTCTGCAATTTTTCTTGATAAGACGAAAAAATAATCGGATAATCGATTGTAAAATTGCAATTACATCCTCCTGAATATTAACCTCTTGACCCAATTTCAGAATTTTCCTTTCGCATCCGCCTGCAAACGGTTCGGGCAATATGGGCCTGTGAAACGGCCGGGTGTCCTCCGGGAATTAAAAAGGAAGTGAGGGGCTCCAGGGAAGCATCCATTTCGTCAATTCTGCTCCTCCAGAAAGCTGACCTGCTCCTCTCCCGACGACCGGAAAATCCATCGGGACAATCATCCACATCGGCAGCCAGGACCGATGCAGTGGCCATCTGAATATCCAGAATGGTCAGCAGATCTTCCCTGATCTGCTGCATCCTCCAGCAGGTCACGTAACATGGAGGTATGGGCCATCAGCTCATCCACCGTACCATAGGCTTCAATCCGGGAATGATATTTAGGCACCCTTCTGCCTCCGATCAGGGAGGTTTTACCCTTATCTCCACCTTTGGTATATATTCCTGATTTCTCTGCTACCATTCATTTTGACCTATTATGTCGGGATTCTTATTGATCTCGATCTTATCAATCTCCCCGTCAAGCAAACGTATGATCCGGTGAGCATACCGGGCGATGGACTCTTCATGGGTCACCAGGATAATGGTGTTCCCTCGTTGGTGAATCTGACCGAACAAGCTTCATGATATCCACGGATGTTTTGGAATCCAGGTTACCGGTGGGCTCATCGGCAAGGATAATGGATGGATTGTTCACCAGGGCACGGGCCACGGCCACCCGCTGCCGCTGTCCACCCGACAACTCATTGGGCTTGTGGTCCATCCGGTCGGCCAGTCCCACCTCAGTCAGGGTTTTTTTAGCCTGTTCAACCCTCTCAGTTTTTCCGATTCCCGCATAGATCAGGGGCAGGGTTACATTTTCAAGGGCCGTATACCGTGGAAGCAGGTTGAAGGTCTGGAAGATAAAACCGATCTCCCTGTTCCGTATTTCGGCCAGCCGGTTGTCGTCCATCTTACTTACGTCGGTACCATTCAGAATATAGGAACCGCTGGTGGGTGTATCCAGGGCGCCCACCAGGTTCATCAGGGTCGATTTTCCCGATCCTGATGGCCCCATGATGGCCACATACTCATTTGTTTTGATCTCAATATCCACTGAACGCAAGCGCCTCCACGGTGATGGAGCCGATGTAGTAGTTCTTGACAATCTTATCCAGACTGATAATCGTTTCCATAATCTGTATTAATTGTACACGAAAGTAAGCAATCTCGTGAAGAATCAATCTAAAAAAATTTAAAACTTAATTTTAAAATCTGCTTTATGCAGGTCTCTTCGTAACAACAAGGATTCCCATTTGAAAGAGGTCGATACTCACCCGCACCCCGGGCCATGAAATTATCTCCTTCCAGGCCGCGTACATCTCCTTTGACCAGTAGATATCATCCATGATAATCAGAGCCTCCTCCCTGCTGCTGCCCCGCGTCTCAATCAGTTTCCTCGCATAAGCCAGACGTTGGCTCATAACGGTGGTTTCCATCCATAAAGGCTACAAAGCGTCCCTTGCATCTGAGGGATCAAAACATCCAGTTCCTCCTCCATCTCCCCATTGATGAACAGAACCCAGTCAAAATCATTCTCAATAAGCAGGCGCCTGGCAAAGGCGGCCCGATGGGATTTCCCTCAATGGAGTGCAAGCAGTACCTCCGGACTCGCCGAGGCCAGGTAGAGTGTACTGATACCCAGACCCGATCCCAAGTTCAATGATCATCTCAGGTTTAAACCAGTGTGCGATTCTGAACAACAGGGCCCCATACTTCTCAGTTACCGAGGAGTGTCGTACAAAGGAAGCCACTGAACGCTCACCCGAGGGATCCACCTGGGAGGCGGCCCCAAGCTTCATATCCGGAGTTTTTCGTCTTGTCCCTTTTCAACTCCCTGTGAGTCCTGAGTATTTCCGTCGGCACTTCAACCTTTGCCCCATTAAACAGCACCTTGTTCACAAACTCAAACAGATAGGGGGAGTGGATTCCAAGACCCTTTCTGTGACTCAGGTAAAAGAGGTGCTGCATGTATTTCCGGATTCTCCAGGTCATGAGAAGGATTTCGTCTAAAATGCTAATTTTACATAAATTGCTCCACGCATGCAACAATATTTAAGCAGGATATCAAGTTTCTGCCAGGAGTGGGGCCCAAACGGGCCGAACTGCTGCAGGAGGAGCTGAACATCAAGACCTTTGAGGACCTGCTGACCCACTACCCTTACCGTTATGTGGACCGCAGCAGGTTCTACAAAATTTCGGAGGTGACTTCAGATATGCCTTTCATCCAGATCCGGGGAAGAATCGATGGATATGCCTCTGTGGGAAAGGGAAGAGGAAAAAGACTGGTGGCCGATTTCAGGGATGAAAGCGGGCAGGATCGAACTGGTCTGGTTCAAGGGAGCCAAATGGATCCCTGAAAACTATCCGGTGGGAAAAGAGCTGGTGGTATTCGGCAGACCCTCGGTATATCAACCGGAAACTCAACCTGGTTCACCCCGAACTGGAGGATCCGGATAAGAAACATGCTGTCAGCTCCAACCTGCAGGCAGTCTACTCCACCACCGAAAAACTGAAGGATCACTACCTTACTTCCAAGGCCATCAGCAAACTGATGGCCAACCTGATCAAGGGTCTGCCCTCCAGGTTTGAAGAGACCCTTCCGGCCTGGCTGCTCCAAACACTGAACCTGGTGAACCTGGATACCGCCATGCGGCAGATCCATTTTCCCGACAACACTGCTCAGTACAAAAAGGCCGAACTGCGACTTAAATTCGAAGAGCTCTTCTACATCCAGCTGAACATCCTGCAGGGAAAGACCGATCGAAACAAGCGGTTCAGGGGAAATGTATTCGAGACGGTGGGAGAAACCTTCAATACCTTTTACAGGGATCACCTTCCCTTTGAACTGACCGGTGCCCAGAAAAAAGTAATGAAGGAGATCCGGCGGGATATGGGCTCGGGCCGTCAGATGAACCGCTTGCTGCAGGGTGATGTGGGCAGCGGGAAAACCCTGGTGGCACTTATGTCCATGCTGATCGCCATGGACAATGGTTTCCAGAGCCTGCATCATGGCACCCACCGAGATCCTGGCCCAGCAGCACTTTAACAGCATTTCAAGCATTCCTGGATGGAATGGATGTCCGGGTGGAACTGCTGACCGGATCTGTAAAAAAGGCCGACCGGAAACCCATACATGAGGGATTGCTGGATGGATCGCTCAACATCCTCATCGGTACCCATGCCCTGATTGAGGATGTGGTCCAGTTTCAAGAACCTGGGACTGGTGGTGATCGATGAACAGCACCGCTTTGGCGTGGCCCAGCGGGCAAGGCTCTGGAAAAAAGCGGATGTCCTGCCCCATGTGCTGGTGATGACTGCCACACCCATCCCCCGCACCCTGGCCATGACCCTTTACGGGGACCTGGATGTATCGGTGATCGATGAACTGCCTCCGGGCCGCAAAGCCCATCATTACCCGTCACTCCTACGATTCAAAACGACTTGCAGGTCTTTGGTTTTCTGAAAAAACAGCTGGACCAGGGCAGGCAGGCCTATATTGTCTACCCCCTTATTAAGGAGTCGGAAACCATGGATTACAAGGACCTGGACGATGGACTTGAAAGCATCTCACGGGCCTTTCCCCCGCCCCATTACCAGGTGAGTGTGGTTCATGGACAAATGAAATCCGAGGAGAAGGAGGTCTCCATGAAACATTTTGTGGCAGGCCGCACCCACATCATGGTGGCCACCACGGTCATCGAAGTGGGTGTGGATGTCCCCAATGCCACCGTCATGATCATCGAAAGTGCCGAGCGTTTCGGCCTCTCCCAGCTGCACCAGCTCCGGGGACGGGTGGGCCGCGGGGCCGATCAGTCCTACTGCATCCTCATGTCGGGTTACAAACTGTCGGACGAGGGCCGAAAACGAATCGAAACCATGGTAGCCACCAATGATGGATTTGAGATTGCCGAGGTGGACCTGAAACTACGCGGACCCGGCGACATCGAAGGCACCCAGCAGAGCGGTGTTCCCTTCAACCTGAAAATTGCCCACCTGGGGAGGGACTGGCCAGATCCTGCAGCTGGCCCGGGATACCGCCGAAATCATTATGAATGAGGACCCCGACCTCACCCTGGAAAAAAACTGGCTCTTCGCCAAACATGTGAAAAAAGGCAATCCCGGCCGGATCGACTGGGGGAGTATCAGTTAAATTTTTTTGCTGGCTGTATCAAAGGAAAACAGAAGTAAGATTAGGAGCCTAATGAGAAAACGGGATACTCAGGAAAACCCTGGTCCCACCAGTACCCTGATCCTGATCCTCCACATCCTCGATACGGAAGACAATGTGCACTTTCTCCAGTTTTTCAAATATATCCAGGGATTTCTGCACCATGAGCAAACCATTCCCGGTTCCTGTGCTACCAATCTCAGCCGCCTGCTTTCGTCCAACTCCATTGTCTTCAATCACAATCTCCTCACAGTCTTGCTTTTGCCAGGAATAGCCGCATCGATTGGGGGAGTATCAGTTGATTTGAGCCCTCCCTCTCAGAAGTCCAGAAAAGATCAATCCACTGATTTTATAGGTGCCATTTTGGGCTATTTAGGCATCTGCCAGAGTTAATAACTTGCACAATTCAGTGATTAAGAGTACTTATTATAATCGTATATTCAAAGCGACTTTTGCCCTCATTATCTGAGATGAAATTATATATCCTTTCTATCAGATGCGCTGCCAATTCAGGATGAAACTATTTGAACATAAGGCAAGCTTTACGACCCCAAAACTCAGGTGTGCGATCCCCTTTTTTTTGTTTTTTTTACTGAACAACCTAAACGGCCAGGTACCTTCCTGGGAATGGTCTTTATCTCAATATACTGGAGCAAGCGAACTAACCAATGATGTGGTTGCTGATCCGGCAACAGATCATATTTACATAGTTGGAACCTGGAAAAATGCCCTGAGTGCTTTCTTCCACCGCCGGGGCAAATCCTTCGACTAATTTTGCTGCACCATATGGCGGTGTTGATGGCTTTGTGGCAAAGTTTGACCAGGATGGGAATTTTTTATGGGCTTTTAAGTTGGGTGGGAATAATGATGATAACATTTCCAGCATTGCACTGGATCCCTCAGGAAATATCTATATAGCAGGTACATTTGGAAAGGACAATAATTATTTCTCAGGGACCTCCCCTCTTACTCCGGCCTCAACCCTTTTCAACGCTGACAAGGAGGATTTTTTTATCGCCAAGTATAACCCGGATGGAGCATTCCAATGGATTAAAAGATCCGAAACAGACGCCGACGATATGGCGGGGCTAAGTGTGTATGCCAATGCTACAGCCGTTTATGCTACCGGTACCTATAAGAGTAATTGTGCATTTGGATCATTGTCCATATCAAGGACTTTTGGTGCCGAGGATATGTTTCTTATAAAATACAACAGTGATGGAGATGAGCAATGGTTGATTAATGGAGGAAGCGACAAAAGTGATTATGCATATGGTGTTACTGCAGATGAATCCAATGTTTATGTAACTGGCAATTTTTTGGGGAATCAGATGGAATTCCAGAGCACTACTGAAACAAATGTAGCCACATCAATCAACTCCAACGATGGTAAAGAAGATGGATTTTTAATCTCTTACGATGAAAATGGGACATTTAATTGGACTACCCAAATAAAAAGCAACGAGGAGGTAGAGTGTTTTGCTATCACCATGGATAGCGATAGCCTTTATATTACTGGTGGTTTGGAGGGCCCGGCAGGCTTTCAGTTATATACAGGAAATCCGGTAATCACTTCAGCCAACCAGGATATATTTTTCTCATCACACTCAAAAGTGAATGGTAACACAGGATGGGTTCATGCAATAGCCTGCAGGGATGGTGGAGCAGAGTATGGCCGATCTATTACCCTTAATTCTTATGGGGACCTGATAGTTGCAGGATACTTCAAGAACGACCTCTTCTTTCCTGAAGCTGTTACCCTCACTTCAGCTGGAGCTGAAGATGTATTTGTTTGCAGCTATTCAAACGCAGGTGTATTTAAATGGGCATTAAATCCCGGCTCCAATGGTGCTGATTTTGGGTATGGGGTTTCTGCAGGCTCAGACGGGTCCTTGTATCTTGGAGGCAGTTATGATAAACAAATGTTTTTTGGCGCATTTGATATTCCCGAGGATGGGGGTGAAAATTCATTTCTGGCAAAGCTGCAAGTACCCTGTGAGGATGCTGTAGGAGGAACAGCCGCTGCCACGGAAACAGAAATCTGTGTTGGCCAAACCACGACCTTGTCTCTTAAAGCTCAATATGGTCAGATCATCTGGCAAAGCTCTCCTGCAGGTATGGATATTTGGTCTGATCTTCCCGGAGAAACATTCAATACAGTAACCGTCTCTCCAATTATTGATACTGATTACAGAGCTTATCTGAGTTCTATTAATTGTAATCCCGATTCTTCAAACATCTTATCGGTTCAGGTATTTGTTGTTCCCCTGGCCAATGCAGGCAGCGGTGGCAATGAATGTGACCTGGACTTCCAGCTACAGGCAACTCCGAGTGTGGGAACCGGAACCTGGACATGGACGACAGGCACCGGAACGGCAAGCTTTGTTCCCAATGCAAATGATCCCAATGCCAGTCAGTTACTGTCTGCTGAGTATCGGGGCCAAAGAGTTTTCCTGGAAAGAGATAAATGGCACTTGTGTAGATTCTGCAGCCATAACTGTGAACTTTTATGAGCAGCCCCTGGCCAATGCAGGCAGCGGTGGCGATGAATGTGACCTTGATTTTCAGTTACAGGCAAATCCGAGTGTGGGAACCGGAACCTGGACCATGACTGTGGGCACAGGAACGGCAAGCTTCGTTCCCAATGCAAATGATCCCAATGCCGCAGCTACTGTCACCGAGTATGGAGCAAAAGAGTTTACCTGGACAGAGATAAACGGCACCTGTGCAGATTCTGCAGCCATAACTGTGAACTTCTATGAGCAACCCGTGGCCAATGCAGGCACGGAGGCGATGAATGTGACCTTGACTTCCAGCTACAGGCAACTCCGAGTGTGGGAACCGGAACCTGGACCATGACTGCGGGAACAGGGACGGCAAGCTTCGTCCCAAATGCAAATGATCCCAATGCTGCAGCTACTGTCAGCGAGTATGGAACAAAAGAGTTTACCTGGACAGAGATAAACGGTACCTGTGTAGATTCTGCAGCCATTACAGTGAACTTTTATGAGCAGCCCGTGGCCAATGCTGGAGCGGAGGCGATGAATGTGACCTTGATTTCCAGCTTCAGGCAACCCCGAGTGTCGGAACCGGAACCTGGACCATGACGTCAGGGAACAGGAACAGCAAGCTTTGTCCCAAATGCAAATGATCCCAATGCCGCAGTTACTGTCAGCGATTATGGAGCAAAAGAGTTTTCCTGGAAAGAGGTAAACGGCACTTGTGCTGATGCAGCAGCAATTACGGTGAACTTTTATGAGCAGCCCCTGGCCAATGCAGGCAGCGGAGGCGATGAATGTGACCTTGACTTCCAGCTGCAGGCAACCCCGAGTGTGGGAACCGGAACCTGGACCATGACATCGGGAACAGGAACGGCCATCATTTGATCCCCAATGCAAATGATCCCAATGCCGCAGTTACTGTCAGCGAGTATGGAGCAAAAGAGTTTTCCTGGAAAGAAGATAAACGGCACTTGAGTAGATTCTGCAGCCATTACAGTGAACTTTTATGAGCAGCCCGTGGCCAATGCAGGCACGGAGGCGATGAATGCGACCTTGATTTCCAGCTTCAGGCAACCCCGAGTGTAGGAACCGGAACCTGGACCATGACTTCGGGCACAGGAACGGAAGCCTTGTTCCCCAATGCAAATGATCCCAATGCCTGCAGTTACTGTCATCGAGTATCGGAACAAAAGAGTTTTCCTGGACAGAGATAAATGGTACCTGTGTAGATGCGGCAGCGATAACTGTGAACTTTTATGAGCAGCCGGTGGCCAATGCAGGCAGCGGAGGCGATGAATGTGACCTGGACTTCCAGCTACAGGCAACCCCGAGTGTCGGAACCGGAACCTGGACCATGACGTCAGGCACAGGAACGGCAAGCTTCGTCCCCAATGCAAATGATCCCAATGCACGTAGCTACTGTCAACTGAGTATGGGGCAAAAGAGTTTACCTGGACAGAGGTAAACGGCACTTGTGAAGGTTCTGCAGCCATAACTGTGAACTTTTACGAGCAGCCGGTGGCCAATGCAGGCACGGAGGGGATGAATGTGACCTGGACTTCCAGCTACAGGCAACCCCGAGTGTCGGAACCGGAACATGGACCATGACTGTGGGCACCGGAACGGCAAGCTTTGTCCCCAGTGCAAATGATCCCAATGCACTGGTTACAGTTTCTGAGTTCGGGGCAAAAGAGTTTTCCTGGAAAGAGATAAATGGCACTTGTGCTGATTCTGCAGCCATAACTGTGAACTTTTATGAGCAGCCGCTGCCCAATGCAGGCAGCGGTGGCGATGAATGTGACCTGGACTTCCAGCTACAGGCAACTCCAGTGTGGGAACCGGAACCTGGACCATGACGACAGGCACAGGAACGGCAAGCTTCGTCCCCAATGCAAATGATCCCAATGCCGCTGGTTACTGTCAGCTGAGTATGGGGCCAAAGAGTTTACCTGGAAAGAGATAAATGGCACTTGTGAAGGTTCTGCAGCCATAACTGTGAACTTTTACGAGCAGCCGCTGGCCAATGCAGGCAGCGGTGGCGATGAATGTGACCTTGACTTCCAGCTACAGGCAAGCCCGAGTGTGGGAACCGGAACCTGGACCATGACTGCGGGCACCGGAACGGCGAGCTCTGCTCCCAATGCAAATGATCCCAATGCCACCGGTTACAGTCTTCGAGTATCGGAGCCAAAGAGTTTACCTGGAAAGAGATAAATGGCACTTGTGGAGATTCGGCAGCCATAACTGTGAACTTTTATGAGACAGCCCCTGGCCAATGCTGGTAGCGGTGGCGATGAATGTGACCTGGACTTCCAGCTACAGGCAAATCCGAGTGTGGGAACCGGAACCTGGACCATGACGACAGGCACAGGAACAGCAAGCTTCGTTCCCAATGCAAATGATCCCAATGCCGCAGTTACTGTCAGCGAGTATGGAGCCAAAGAGTTTACCTGGAAAGAGATAAATGGCACTTGTGAAGGCTTCTGCAGCCATAACTGTGAACTTTTAATGGAGCAGCCTCTGCCCAATGCAGGCAGCGGTGGCGATGAGTGTGACCTGGACTTCCAGCTACAGGCAAGCCCGAGTGTGGGAACCGGAACCTGGACCATGACTGTGGGCACCGGAACGGCAAGCTTTGTCCCCAGTGCAAATGACCCCAACGCACTGGTTACAGTTTCTGAGTTCGGGGCCAAAGAGTTTTCCTGGAAAGAGATAAATGGCACTTGTGCTGATTCTGCAGCCATAACTGTGAACTTTTATGAGCAGCCCCTGCCCAATGCAGGCAGCGGTGGCGATGAGTGTGACCTGGACTTCCAGCTACAGGCAAGCCCGAGTGTGGGAACCGGAACCTGGACCATGACATCAGGCACAGGAATGGCCACATTTATTCCAAGTGCAAATGATCCGGCAGCTACCGTTAGCGTAAGCGAATTTGGAAGCAAGAAGTTCACCTGGAAAGAAGTGAATGGGACTTGCAGTTCTGATTCCACTGCCCTTGTAATATTTACTGAGCCTCCAGTATCTGATGCCGGTCCGGATGGGGAGATTTGTATAAGCGACAAAAGCTATAATATTTCAGGACCAAGCTTCATCGATGGCTCCATTATCTGGAGCAGTAGTGGTGATGGCACTTTTAATGCAACAGACATTAATAATCCTGCCTACGCTGTCGGCTCAGAGACGGGCAGTGTATTCCTTATAAAAACAGTGATTAGCTCAAACTCCTGTCCAGATGCGGTCGACTCCATGATCCTTATACTTACTCCTGAACCGCTTAGTTATGCAGGTTCTGATGCGGACATATGTGTCAGCACCGGCAGCTACCAATTTAGTGGTTCAAGTTCAGCCAATGGGAACATAAAATGGAGCAGTAGTGGGGAAGGTCGTTTCGATGATCCATATATTGAGAACCCCAATTATAGCATTGGGGCTGAGACTGGCGAAGTGCACCTATTAAAAACAGTGACCAGCCCTGGATCCTGTGCCGATGTGTCAGACTCCATGGTCCTAACAATTTACAATGATCCGCGTGCCGATGCAGGCACTGGGGGAGCACAGTGTGGCCTGGAATTCCAGTTATTGGCGATTCCAAGCAGAGGAATGGGGACATGGAGGATGGTTTCAGGTCCAGGTAGT
Organism: uncultured Bacteroidota bacterium; assembly: GCA_963716765.1. Classification (GTDB taxonomy): domain Bacteria; phylum Bacteroidota; class Bacteroidia; order Bacteroidales. The sequence continues at coordinate 152,362 of CAVQUO010000021.1, forward strand.
GCTTCCTTCAGCCCTTCTGCAAACCAACCGAATGCTCTGGTATCAGTCAATCAGTTTGGTATTTATAAGTTTGAATGGACAGAAACAAACGGCATTTGTTCGGATGGGAACTCGGTGGAAATTAACTTTTTTAATGAGATCCTTGTGGACGCAGGATCTGACGGAGAAGTTTGCGGTTTGGAATTCGACCTAAAAGCGACAGACATTTCCAGGACAGGCTACTGGGAGGTAATTTCCGGGCCGGGCGAGTTTCGTATAGTCCATCTGACACCTCACATATCGTTTCCATATCTGCCGATCTCTTCGGTTCCTATTTATTTCAATGGAACGCACAAATAGGTGATTGTTCAGGAAGTGATCAGGTCGAGGTGATATTTTATGAGCAAGCCGTGGCTGACGCCGGGCCTGACCAGGTTTTGGATTTTGAATTCACCACTTACCTGAATGCCACCATGCCAGACTATGGAAGCGGTGTATGGAGAATGGAACAGGGAGGCGGGCTGATACAGGACATGAATGATCCGCTTTCAAAAGTGACTGAACTTTCTCTGGGCGAAAACGAATTCAGATGGACCATTCAATCAGCAGTTTGTGAGGATGTGTCTGACTATATGGTCATTACAGTAAATGATATTGAATCCTCAACAGTGATTACCCCCAATGGAGATGGACTTAACGACTACCTTGTTTTTCCGGGGGTTGATCAATTGCCAGGCAGTGAATTTATGGTTTATAACCGATGGGGTACTGAAGTATTCCGTAATGGTAATTATCAGAATGATTGGGATGGAAGGGACCGGGATGGCCGTGAACTAATCCCCGATACTTATTACTATATCTTAAAGATTGAGCCAGAACGAATTATAAAAGGATTTGTAGAGATCAGAAGATAGCCATGATAAAACGTATCATATATATCATCTTTTTATTGGGTATGGGGACCTCAGCTTATTCTCAATTATATCCCCTGCTGGATCAATACCATTACAATGGTTTGGCAATTAATCCGGCATTTGCAGGCAGTCAGGAGGCCCTTAGCATTGGAATATATTCAAGGAACCAATGGGTGGGCTTCGAAGGAGCTCCTAAAACAAATACCCTTTCCTTACACAGTCCTTTGAGGAATAAAAAAATTAACCTCGGTCTGATTGTAATGGGTGATAAGTTAGGTTCCAAAAGAGAAACAGGTTTTTTACTGAACTATGCCTACCGAATTGATCTGGGAAAAGGCAAGTGGTCCCTTGGACTGGCCGCAGGATTGACCAGCATATCCACCGATATAAATTCTTTAAGATACTCCGACACCGGAGACTTGCTTTTGCAAGATCCGGCAGAAAGATCCCTGCTACCTAGAATTCTCCTGGGGTACATATTATTATACCGAAAGGTTGAGGGTGGGCTTCTCAATGCCTCTGTTCTTAAGTCAAAATACAAATGATGGAAATGGTGCATACAAATTGGACTTCAATCTTGCCGCCGCAAACTATATGCTTACAGCAGAATATCTATTCACTATATCGGATGTGCTTGATATCCTGCCTACTCTTCTTTTAAAATCAAATCCTGCCAACAACACTCAGTTGGATTTGCAATGCAACTTTATAGTAAAAGACAGGATATGGTTAGGTGCCAGTTTCAGGACAAACGGTAGTATATCTGCCCTACTGCAATTACAAATAAATTCCCAGTTGAGATTGGGGTATTCATATGGCTATGAACTTTCCGAACTCAGTTTGTACCAGCATGGATCACATGAATTAATGATACAATACAACTTCAAATATTTACTTGAAGTAATTAGTCCCAGAAATTTTTAAGACCTGGAAAGTGAATAAAACCTTGCAAATTCTGTTGCTATTTATCGTCTTCACTCCTTCAAACCTGGTGTGTCAATCTCACTATGAAGTATCGCGAGCAAAATTCTAGCAGTTCAAATTATGATGAATTTTCACCAACGCTTTATAAGGATCAGATTGTTTTCTGTTCCGACATTGAACATGAACTTTTATTCACCTATCAAGAATAATAAGAAGAATAGTCTGTTTAGCTCTTTAAAGTGGATTTTAGATTCTGCAGGTGCTACTCACATCTCCCAATTTAGTCCCGACCTTGTAACCCCCTTCAATGATGGTCCGGCCTCCTTCCATCCGGATAGCAACCTTGTGGTATATTCAAGAAATCTGGACGCTAAGGCAAAGCCGAAGAACATGCTTGACCTAAGTAACAAGCTGGGACTTTTTTTTGCAGAGCTGATTGATGGTGAGTGGATTCCCATTGAAGCATTTCCCTTTAACAATGCAGACTACTCCATAACAACGCCATGTTTTAGTACACATGGAGATTCTCTTTATTTTGCATCAGATATGCTTGGAGGCTTTGGCGGGACTGATTTATACTTTTCAGTAAAATCTGACAGCGCCTGGAGTATTCCGGTGAATCTTGGTGAAAAACTGAATACCCCCGGAAATGAGGTTTATCCATTTGTGGCTTTGAATGGCGATCTTTTCTTTGCCTCGGATGGACTTGGCGGTCTTGGGAAAAAAGATATTTTTCTTACGCGAAAGTCTGGATCAGATTGGATCACCCCTGTTCATCTGGACGCGCCCATCAATTCCCCGGCAGATGATTTTGGCCTGGTCACAAATAAGGAATTTTCTGAAGGTTATTTCTCCACCAGTAGGGGAACAACAGATGACATCTATCATTTCACAACTGTCATACCACAACTTTTTAACTGTGACACACTTCTCGTTAATAATTATTGTTTTGAATTCTGGGATGATGCCTACCTCGGAGTTGACTCCCTACCCGTCACCTATGAATGGGAGTTTAGTGACGGAACAAAGTTAAGAGGCCTGAGTGTGGAGCATTGTTTACCAGGAGCTGGGCAGCACTGGGCCAAGCTCAATATTATTGACAGCACCACCAGCTCTGTCTTTTTCACACAAACATCGATGGAGTTTGAACTCGAGGACTATGTTCAACCCTACATCACCTGTAAAGATACGGGAATCATTAACAATACAATGGAATTCAGCGGATTACAATCCAATCTTCCAGGCTACTCCATTGAAGAATACATTTGGGACTTTGGAGAAGGGAAGCTTGATACCGGGGCCGTGGTGAAACACCAATTTGATAAAGCAGGTGAGTATGCGATCAAGCTTGGTCTGAAGGCATATTCAGAGGGATTGCCTGATAAAGAAATTAGATGTGTAGTAAAACCTATCACCTTGCTTGAAGACAACCAGGCACTTGCCATGCATCTCTCTGGTATAGATATACTTGTTGCAAAAGAAATAGAATCCTCAAAGCTTAAAGGAATTGGATATGGCGAATCAAAACCGATTTCCACAAACAGAACTGAGTAGGGCAGAATGATGAATCGCAGGGTTTAGTTTCTCATTCTAAATTAAAACAAAGTACTAATTGTTTTTACCATTATGGGATTCTTCAGATATTTATGCTGCCTCATATTTATAATAGTATTACCCACCCTGGAGGTGTTCCCTCAACAGGCCCCTGCTAAGGATGAGAATATTTCTTATCTGGTAACCTTTGGTGCCAATGCTGAATCAAGCTGGGGAGATGATGATTTTTGTCAGACCTTATTTTTTATGGTACCCCCTTCTTATACCGATCCGTTTTATATAAGGGTGTATGACCCGGATACTGGGGGCGAATTGGATGAGCAAAAAGGAGAATTCAATACAACTGTAAAAATCTCAATTTACGGAGGTAAAGATGCCTGGAATAATATAGATGCCAGGCAGGTTGACCCCATTGGGAATTATAAGAGCGGCAATATGCTTGCATCCCGTAGTTTCGGTACAGATGGATCGATATGACAATGGCTGGTATACCTTTGGTCCTTTTATCCAACAGGAAGGTGAATTTGTTGAAAAACTTGGGGGATATGTCTTTAAAGTTATCGTTCAGGGCATCGATGGAGATGACGGAAACCTCTACAGATTCTTTATGAGTATGAATAAAGATGAAAACAAAGCCATAGAGGGGGGAAATGTGTTTACCTATGAATATACCTTCAGACTCTCAAATAGGCAGGAAGACATTTCTCAAATCTATCCCTTTCTGGATGATAAAGTCACTTCAGTGAAGATTCTTAATTATGATTGGGACAATGATGGTTTTATCAGAGTTGTTTCAGTATCCAAAAGGGGGGAATTGTGCACAATATCGAATGATGGTGATTGGAAAGAGAACGAATATCTAATCACGAAAGATGAATTAAATACTTCCATGGAGATCCAGTTCATTAAGAACAAAGAAATATTGGTGAAAAATAATAATGTTGTTGTTATTGTTCAGAATCAGTATGGAGAATCCCTTCCCTTTTATGTGATTCCCATTGGGGAAGACCAGTATATAAATCCCTCTCTGCGGATGAAATCCATCGAAAGAAAACAAACACCATGAGAACGCGGCTATTTATCCTCTTCGTTTTACTAGCATTTTCTTCAAGGGCAATAGGACAACAATATTTCTTCAGGCAGTACAGCAATACGGAAGCGTTTGCACCAATCGTTCATATACGATGTTAACCAGGATAGCCTGGGGTATCTCTGGGTCGGTACACCTGAAGGGATATACCGCTTTAATGGATTTGACTTTGAACACTTTAGTGTGGAAGATGGCCTGGCAAATGATTTCATTACTAAAATTCACGTAGCCAGGGATGGTAAAATCTGGATAGGACATCAAAACGGTGCGGTTTCGCTTCGATTAAAAAATGGCTTTGTACGATTTAGTGAACAGTCTGATAACCAGGGATCAGTAACTGATCTGAACTGAAGATGAAGAGGGTTTGATTTGGATCGCAAGCCAAAACCAGGGACTAAGCCTTATTGATAAGGATCTGAAAATTAAATCCCTGAAGTATTCCTGATGAAGTAGAATCCTTATCTCAGATTGAATCGATAGGAAACAATCAGTTTCTTTTAGGTTCTCAGGAATCCCTGGTTCTGACAAGATATCGAATTGAAAACTCATCCATGGAAGTCCTGTCTGATTTTAAGGAATATCCCGGATCTAAAGTGGCCGGAATTTTCCCGGATGCATCTGGTGGATATATTATTGTTAGTCAGAATGATGGCGTTTATCACCTGAACACGAATCCTGGGTCCGGGGAATACAAATTCTCGACGATAGATACGCAAAAATAGAGATGGATCACTTGACAATCTGCAGGGCGGCTTACTGGATGGGAATAGCAATTTATGGGTCTATTCCAATGGAAACGCTTTGCTTCAGTACAGCTTAGCAGAAGACCACGAGTATATCAGAGTTGCCAGGATATCAATCACAAACGGACTTGCTTCAGATAATGTACGTTCCATGTTTGAGGACCTCGAAGGAAATCTCATGGATTGGTATGTTCGGGCAAGGTTTGCTACGATATGTAGATAGCAACCTTAAAATCAACAGATATGAAGAAGAGGAAACCAATGAAATCCATGCCCTGGCAGCCTATGATGGCGATTTTTTGTTTGCATCCGGAAATGATCTTCTGAAAATAAACAGTTCTGGTGACTCCATTCTGAATTCCTATCCGCTTCCGGTCAGAAGTTTAGGCGATAAAGTGAACGCTGTTTATGCTGATGATGAGGGAAGAATCTGGCTTGGATATGAACAATCAGGCCTTTTTGTTGCAGAATCTTATGGCAAAGCGTTTAAGCCTGGGCAAGATTTCCAAAGACTTACTGGCCAACTCGGTAAATCATATATGCGGTAAAGGCGAGCATATCTGGATCGGTACCAAAAAGGGAATCTGCAAAATAAACATCAAGGACCCGGCGCTCATCCCTCGCTGGTTTACGACTAATGAAGGATTACCACATAATAACATCAGGCAACTCCATATTGACACAAAAGGCAGGCTCCTTACATCGCAACTCTGTGTAACAAAATATACTACATCCTGGATAATGATGAAATCTGGCTCCTTAGAATTCAGCAATTTGGGGGCCTTAACCTCGATCGCATCTTTCACAGAAGATCAGAATGGGAACCTCTGGGCCGGAAGTCTTGGCCATGGGGTTTGGATGATCAAGGCGGATAGCCTCAGGAACTACACCAGGACCTCTGGTTTAATTTCAGATTTCTGTTACAGTATGGCATTAACAAAAGATGGATTCCCCATTATCGCACATATAGGGGGAATATCACTTATTAACAGCGAAAAAAACATTATTAAAACATTCCAGCCGGTATGAGGGAGTGAACAGCTCCGTAGAATTTTTTCCAAACGCCATATTAAGCGATCGTTTGGGCGAATGTTTGGTTTGGGACCTCAGAGGGTCTGATTAAATACAGCTCTGGTATCTCCTTAGGTGGATTGATGGCTCCAAAGTTACAAATCAATAACGTTCTTCTTGATGGAGATACCCTGGACGTAAGAAAATGGTCCCATCATTCTTAAACCAGGCCAATATGAACTAAGTGTGGAATATATAGGAATCAGTTTTACTAATCCGGAAAACGGCACTTATTAAAGCACCCTGCTTGAAGGCCATAATCAAGCCTGGTCCGCTCCAACCTTCAGTCGCAAAGTAACATTCGAGCGGCTTGAACAAGGAGATTATTCTTTTAAGATCAGGGCTTATAATGAGAATGATATCAAAAGTGAAATGATTTCAGCATTTCAATTAAAGATTAAAAAACCAGTTTACATGTCAATCTGGTTTTATGTAGTCATTTTATTGCTTTTGGGAATTGCTTTTTATACGACCCTGAGGATCCGGGAGTGAAACTCACATAATGGTCCAGGAACGCTTATTGAAAAATATTGATGATAAAACCAAAGAAATTATTGTCAAAGAAGAGATTATTAAAGAGCGGAAAAAGGTTGAAAAAGTATTAATTGAGGCAAAGTCCAAGGCTGAATTATCTGAGAAACTCAAAACTTCTTTTCTACGAGAATATGTCTCACGAAATCAGGACCCCGATGAATGCTATTGTTGGGTTCTCTCAAATGCTTGACAGGGTAGATCTTCCAGATGAAACCAGGAATGATTTTATTAAAAATATATCCATTAATGCTGAATCGCTTTTAAAAATGATTGATGATATTCTGGACCTCTCAAAGCTGGAGACAAATCAATTGGAAATAATAGAGCAGAACTGTCAGGTGAATGGGCTGATGCAGGATTTAAAATCGGTCTTCGGAAATAAACTAAAATCGGAGGGTAAAGAGGAAATAAATTTTGAAATGAGCTGCCCGGGAGAAGATGAGCTATCCATTATTACCGACCGGATCCGCCTAAAACAGACTCTTAACAATCTGCTGGATAACGCCTTAAAATTCACTGAATCCGGAAAAATTTCTCTCTCTCGGCTACTATCTGGATGAAAAAAAAATAACATTTTATGTGGAAGACAGCGGAATAGGGCTTTCAGAAGACAAAAAATCCATTGTTTTTGACCTGTTTAGAAAGGTTGAAGATGATCGCTTTAAACTATATCGGGGTACGGGAATGGGGCTCACACTGGCAAAGTATCTGGTGGAAAGAATGGGCGGTGAAATAAATGTGGATTCAGAAGTAGATATAGGTTCTAAATTCTATTTTCATCTGCCATTAAATCCTCAGGCTAGCTAAATGTGGGAAGGCAGGCTTCACTGCATTTTCCACAAAGTTCTGGATCAGCATCTTCGGGATTTTGAATCTCTAATGAAAGAATATCCTGATTTGTTGTTAGAGATTGCAGCCCATACCTATCATTCGGATACTTTTGAAGCCAACCTGAAAACTTCCAGGAAATGGGCTCAGGAAATAGTAGACTTAATGGCATTGGATAAAGGAAGTATATTGAATTCCCGGATTGAGGTTCTGATTCTTAACTAAGTTTATATTTCAAAGCCCATAAAAATCACATCATCAATCTGATCAAGCTCTCCCTTCCAGGAATGAAAACGATCATTTATAATCTCTGAATGTTTATTGAAGGGCAGGTGCTGAATTTCATTCAGCAGGGTTTTGAGACCGGATGTTTTAAATTTCTTCCCCCGGGGGCCTCCAAACTGATCAGGATAACCATCTGAGTAAAGATAAAGCTTATCGCCCTTTTGCAGATCAAAGACCTTTGTTTCAAATTCCTTGCTGGGCTCTTCATACCTTCCGCCGATTGAGAACCTGTTTCCCTGAACATAAGTCTGTTCGCCTTTGCGATAGATTATCAGCGGATTCATGGCCCCTGCCATCCTAAACTGCATCGTTTTCTTATTATAAAATCCTGCCACCATATCCATCCCATCAACAGAAGAAGAAGTTCCAAGGTTGCGATTCAGCGCAGATTTTATTTCCCTGTCAAGTAACTGGAGCAACTGGGATGGAGAATCCAGACTTTCATTGCTGCAGATGTCTTTTATAAGGGTAATTCCTATCATTGACATAAAGGCTCCGGGAACACCATGTCCTGTACAATCAGCGCAAACTATGGCAAAGGTATCCTCATCGAGGTCATCGAACCAATAAAAATCACCGCTGACAATATCCTTGGGCTGATAAAATACAAATGCCCTGCTGAAGGTCTCCTCCAGTTTCCCAACTGGGGGCATAATACTGGTCTGTATTCTCTTGGCATAATTAATACTCTTGGTGATCTCCAAATTGATGTCCTCAATTTCCTCCTTTTGTTTAATCACCTCACTTGTACTCTCATCCAATTTCTTTTGAAGTAAGGCCTGGAAGCGGATCTGCTTTCTCTCCCGTGCTTTCAGAATTATGTAAAAGGTCAGCAGGACGAGTAAGAATATGCTAATATAAAACCAGCCTGAAAAATATATTGGTTTTTTGATCTTCAAAACAAACGCAGCATCTATCTCCTTTGACAGCCCCTTCTCGTTAAAAGCTCTGATCCTGAACATATATTCCCCATGACCTACCCGATCATATACTACCCTTCTTGCCTCCCGATAATCGGACCAGCTTTTGTTATATCCCTCCAGTTTTGTCTGATATAGGACCATCTCAGGATTGGTAAAACTAATCCCGATGTATTCAACTGTGATTTCGTACTGACCAGCTGGGAGAACAATTCGCCCCCCACCTATTTCACGCTCTATTCCGTCAACCAGCAGCCGCTTGATGCTTAGCTTTGGTGCAAGCATATTTTTACCAGAGTTGCCAGACATGTAACTGACCAGCCCTTCGGAAGTCCCGAACCAGATCTGCCCGCTTGCTTCCTTAGCTACCGCATTGGGATAAAACTCCATGGAGCTTTTTATGCCCTCCTTGCGACCATAACGTGTAATTCGGTTTGACTCGGGATCAATGACAGAAAAACCGCCCCGGTGACTGACTACAGGATGGCCATCCTGGGAAAGAATCAAACTGTAGCAAAAATCTGAGCTTAGGCCGGTAGCAACACTGTAATTCAAATTTTCTCCATCCGAAATCCGCCAGACCCCATTACCCTGGGTTCCTGTCCACAGACTCCCATCGCTTCCCTCTGCAATCGAAGTTAAGGTTGTAAAAGGTCCCATTTGGCTATTTTCAAGAACTCCCGTTTCTCCGTCAAAAGTGATATAATGGATTTCGCTGCACAAAGTAGATAGCAAAACCCTTTGCTCCTTGTCTATATAAAGGTGCCTGACGTGATTATGAGGAAGCCCGTCATCAGTTGTGAACCACTTTTTATCTTTATTTTCAGTAGAATATCGACACACACCCCCTTTGCTTGCGATCCATATTGTTCCTGCCAGCCCGGTAATATGATTAATGGAATTTGCAAGGTCATTCTTTGAAATGAATATACGTCTGAAGTCTGATTTATCATGCTCTTTGAGATACAAACCGGATTGTTCAAATCCCAGCCATAATGAACCATCATCCGCCAGGTAAATACTGTTTACCAGGTCACCGGAAGGAGTATCGGGTAGAGAATACCTGTCTATTACAGAGTCTCCATTGCAGGCAATTTGCACCAACTCATCCTGGATCACAGTTAGCAAAGTCTCACCCTCTACTAACAGGGCTTGCACCCGATTCATATCTTGTTTGTGGCCAAATTGATAAAAAAGAAAGGGTGTTTTCTGCGTATTTCAACAGGCCTTCTCCATACATACCCAGCCAGAGGTTCCCTTCACTATCCTTGTACACACATCGAACCAAATTGGAAACCAAACCTTGCTCCCGGGTGATCACTTCGCGACTTATTATTTCCCCTAGGTCTCCAAATTTGTATTTCAATAAACCATTTCCCATTGAGACGAGCCACAAGCTTGCCTGATCATCCCAAAGCCCCCCCTGTATGTTGTCAAGTGAACCATCAGAATTGAGATCCATCGATTCCAGTGAATACTCCGAACTGGAGGGATCAAAACGAAAGTCATAAAACCCGTAATCCTGGCTAATCACATAATGTGATCCATGATCACCGGGAATAATGGCTATCACTTTTGAACCTTCATACCCTTCGAGAGTTTCAAGAACAGACATCTCACCTCTTGCAGGCTTAAACTCAGCCAGGTAAAGATGCTCTTGAGAACCGAGGAGGAAATGATTATTACCCAGGGTTGCAATCTGAGATAGCGGTTCATTGGTTAAGGAAAACCGGACAGAGGTATCCACTTCTAATCCAGTGAAAGTTATAATGCCACCATTTTGAATGGTAGCCCAGATCCTCCCTTTTGCATCCTGGCTAAAACTAGTTAAGGATCCGGAGGAATCGGAACCCTTGTAAACCACATTAAATTCATTTCCGTCATGCACTGTGACCGACCCATTGCCATGTCCAACCCACAATTTGCCGCTGGAATCTGTAAATACTTTTGCAGCAAAATTGTCTGCTAAACCATCCTGCATGGTGTAGTAATCAAACTCAATCCCGTCAAACCTGTAAAGGCCTTCACCGCTTCCTATCCACAAGTACCCTGAACTGTCCTGAACAATAGAATAAATGAAGGTATGCTTAAGCCCCTGATCATTGTTATATTGCCTGAAAAAGTATTCCTCGCCATCTGCAAAGGCTGTGATTCCCAAGAGAAGGGAAATTATAAATCGCTGCATCTTCATTACGGAATACTATTATTTTTGAACGGGTCTCATCTTTAAAGTAGGGTTATAGACAGGGCGACCACCAATGGGAATCACATTAAAAGGAAGAGATTCTCCATACTGGTTCTGGACAATAACCACTACATTATTATTTTTTATGGCGACTGATTTATTTTTGATAAACTGTACTTCCATGGAAGTATTTAATTCCTGTTTCGTAATGGGAAAGGAATTGGTCTGCCAATCATTGTCACTGGAAATATCACAAAGTTCCCCTCTTTTGGCAACAGAGACGAGCCTTATAAAACCATCATTGTCCCAATCGAAATTAGATATTTTCACAGAGGTCACCTGATCGTCGAGATAAGGATATATCTGCGAAACATTCTCCTGGTTATTCGAGAGTCTGAAAGTATATTCGTAGGTGAAAATATTTCCGCCTTCAATGGGCTGGTTCTCATCCCTGTCGGTACTCATGTAAAATTTGTAAAGGTTTCCATCATCCCCGCTTATCCCTTGTGCGATGATCTTGAACAGATAGCCTCCCAGCTTTTCCGAATACTCACCCTCCAACTGGTTAAAAGGTCCGAAGGCATACCATTTTTGATCGTAGCGAGCCTCCTGGGCGAAGTTTTTGGAAGCAAGTAAATTCCCACTATCGTAGTTCCCTTCCGGATCCACAGCCTTTGCATCATCATTGGTCCAGACACCCTGTCCTCCATAAACAGCAAATCGGACTGAGGTGTTAAATGCACCTTTCATCTCGTCAAGTTCACCGAAAATATCCGGATCATATACTTTGATATAGAAAGCTTCTTTGTAAGCTTCAGGGACTGTAAAGAAAAAGATTTGGCAAAAATCATCATCTCCCCAGGATTTGTCGGCATCTGCACCAAAAGTCACAAGGTATGGTATATTCTCGTCCGCTGCCGGGGCTGATTGAGAAACTATATCAGTAAAGCGGAAAATGAAAATGATAAGCAACAGATTAAAAAGAAGCATACTTTTCTTCAGAATGCCCTTTGATATCATCACAAAAATCATTGGGTTCAATATCCTCATATTTCCTCCAAAATAGAAAAAGTTTTAGTGTACTATGAAAAAGGTTATAAACGACCAACATTATGGTTCGCAACTTGTCCCAATGAAATCACGGTTTAGTAAGCGCCATATTTTAGAAGCATTCTTTAGATTGGAATCCTTACACTTACGATAGTCCCCTTCGGAAGTCCATCCTCGCCCTTCAGATCTTTAATTTCAAAGTCAATCTTTATTTTTTCGAGTTTCTCAAAAATCTGTAAGGATTTTTCAATCATATGAAGTCCACTTCCAGTCCCAAAACTCTGTAGTTCTGCTGCACTTTTCCTGCCTACACCGTTATCCTCAACCACAAGATGAAGATATGTTTCAGCCACTTCAGAATATATCCTGATCAGTCCCGGTCTGTCAGTCAGATGACGGATGCCATGCTTCACTGCGTTTTCCACAAAATTCTGGATCAGCATCTTCGGGATTTGGATCTTTTGCTGCAAAACATCATCAAGTTCAATGCTATAATTCAGCCGATCTCCCATGCGGATCTGCTCCACCGAAAGATAATCCGCTACAAAAGCCATCTCCTCTTTCAGCGTGATGGTCATCCGTTCAGAGTTTTCCAGTGTGGTTCTCACTAAGCGTGAAACTTTGGCCAGGTAGGATTGGGCATGCTCCTGATCGCCTTTGTGATAGAAGCTCGAAATATTTGACAGGGCATTAAAAAGAAAATGGGGATCCAGCTGCTGCATCACATTGGTAAGCTGATAATGTAAGATCTGTCTTTCCGAAGCCAGGCGCTTTTCAATCCTTTTTCTTTGGAGGTTAGTGATGAAGCTAAATATCAGATAGTAAGCACAAAATGAAAATAATAGGATCAGGAAACGGAAGGGATAGAAAGGATTCCTGGAATAGGCTAAAAGTATATTCTGATTCCCACGGTAAACGTTTATATAATGGGTATGATCCTTTGTAAATGGACTAATTAGCGGGGAAGACTCATTGTAGCCCAAATCCAGCTCAATCCCATGTCTGAAATCAGACTGCAGTATATGGAGCTTGGAAAGATCTGTAATAAAAATATGTTCTGATAATCCATCTCCATTCACATCCATGGGATAATATATTTCCGGGTAAAAGGATCCCTCCACCGTCAGGCGGCCTTTCTCCTGTAAAGTCTCATCCAGCCAGATAATTTGATGACCGTCAGCTAAAGCAAATACCCCTTCCCTTTGTTGATCAATTGAAATCAGCTCAACTTGTTGCTCACTCAGCAACTCCTTGCAAGTGATAACCTGAAGGGAATCGTTCAGCCATTCCCAGACCTCAACCCGGTTAAATATCCCGGTCTGAGTCTTTGTGTGGTAGCAACTTACCAGGAGCTGGCGCCGGTCTTTTTTCAGAGCCAAGACTTTCAGGTAAGCAGGGCTCCCGGGGTAAGAAACAGGCTCCGACTTAAACTGCAATTTTTGATCATAGATTAAAAGCCAGGCACAGGTGTCAGAAATTATTGTCTCCTGATTTGCCAGGTTTCCCGGGGCAGATACCTTTCCTGTAATCTCCATGACACCATCCTGATCCAGATCCAGACAGAGCGGCCACGCCACATTATTGCCCAAAGTCATTTCCTGCACCATCAGCTCTTCCGTCTTCCCGTCCAGCACATAAAGTTTCCGGGGCCTTAATGTAAATCCGGCCCGGATGCTAAAAAAGATGTCATCCCAACCATCCCCGTTCAAATCCTGGGGTGTTCCGAAATTTATAAGCCAGTCCTGATGATCATTGTACATCTCAACCCTGTCGACCGGAATATGGAGAAAGGTTCCTTTTTTCTGCAAAGGTTCAATGAGATGTAGCCAAATGGAATCCTGAAAATAGGTCAAGGTTACGATCTCGGTAAAGCCATCATGATCGGTATCAGCAAAGAGGCCCTTGGTCGATTCAATCCAATCCCCATTCAGGTTCCACTGATTAACGATCTCTCCATTGGCCCGCTCTAAAGTTATGGCAGGTACCGGATTCCCGTTTTTATAACGAATGATTTCACTTTCGCCATCTCCATCCATGTCCTGAAACGCCCGGGCCACAAGCTTGAAATTAACTTTATCTCCCACAAGTTTCAGCCGGTATTTATTTGACTCAATGGGTAGCAGAATATAAAGTATGACCGCAAAGACGGCCGATACAAGGGCAATTAAGATTTTTTCCCATTTCATATATCAGGATCAGGGTTTGAAGATAACAATTATCATTACTTTTGGGCCTTATTCCAAAACCCTCATCAGAATGCAAAAAAGGTTCATCCTCCTGGCCGTCGTCTTTGTAATGGCAGCAAATCTTTCAGCCCAATTCACCACCTCCTCCGAACAAGTAAAAGAACATGTCTTTGTCCTTGCCTCCGATTCCTTACTGGGAAGAGGATTCGGCACCCCCCAGGGTCTCAAGGCAGCCCATTATATTGCTGAGCAGTTTGCACTGGCGGGAATTGAACCCCTGGATGGAGCATATCTGCATCCATTTAACCACAGGGAAGGCATCCTTAATATTCCCGGTAACAATGTGGTGGGAGTGGTCCGGGGAAACAAGCCTGAATTGAAAGATGAGTATATCATTCTGGGGGCTCATTACGATCATCTGGGTTGGAAAATCGTAAATGGCGACACCGTGGTATACAACGGGGCCGATGACAATGCAAGTGGCTCCTCCTCCATCATAGAAATCGGAAGAAACCTGGTTGAAAGAAAAGAAGAACTGGGTAGAAGTGTAATCCTTGTGGCCTTTGATGGTGAGGAGAGTGGTCTGATCGGTTCAAAGCATTTCCTGAGCGACTCAACGGTACTGCCACACCAGGTCAGCCTGATGTTCAGCCTGGATATGATTGGAATGCTTGAGGCGCATAAGGGACTGTATATGAAAGGAGTTACTCTCCTGGATGATTCCGACTATCTTATCGAGGCACTGGCCAAAAAATATAAATTGACCATCACCAAAGCCAACAGCAAGATTGAGCAACGCACCGACACAGCACCCTTTGGAGAAATGGGAATTCCGGCCATCGCGCCTAATACAGGGAGTGAATCGCCCTATCACAAACCCCAGGACACCTCCGAGAAGCTCGATTACGAGGGAATGGCTCAGGTGGTCAATTACATGAGCGAGGCCACCCTCTTCCTTTCTACCCGGGAGACACTTTCCAAAATGCCTCCCCTGGTGGCAGGGGAACCTGTAGCTCATCAGTTAAAGGTATTCCAGGCTGGGGTCAGGCTGAATATGGGATCGGGGAACCACCTTTATAAGGACCAGTTTTATCATGGCAAGGATATTTTTGCCATCAGCGCAGGGGTACTGGCAAATATCAGGCTTTCGGGCCATTTCAAGCTCCAGCCCGAGGTGCTTTACGAAATTACCGGAAGTCAGCACAACAACGGGGTGTTCCGCTCACATTCCATCACCACTCCATTAAGCTTCCAGATGCTCTCAAGCGAAGACAGTTATGTACGTACCTTCGCCCAGGTGGGCGGATTCTACAGCCATCACTTTGGTGGCAATATATCCGGTACACCCATCGATTTTGACAACAGCTACAACAGAAATGAGTTTGGCATTTCTTTCGGAGCCGGGCTGGAAGTGATGAAGATGGTACAACTGGGCATCTATTACCAGAAAGGTCTCACAGATCTGAATCAGCTTCCAGATAATCGTATGATGCAAGAAACCATCTATTTCCAAATGGGATTCATGTTCTAGGGAAAACAATTATTTAAATCCAGAATAAATAGACGAGAATTTTCAATAATATGATCTTCAGCAAGTGAGAATCATTCAACATGAATAATTTTGTGCCATGATTGACCACGACGGGATAATAGAACATATTGACGGGGATGTGGCACACGTGAAGATCAACAGCCAGTCAGCATGTGCTGCCTGTCATGCAAAGGGTGCCTGCAGTGCGGCCGATCAGGAAGAGAAGATGCTGGATGTACCCTTAAATGGCCAATCCTTTTCCGCTGGGGAAGTTGTCAGAGTTCTGGTGGCTCAGCGAATGGGATTCAAGGCAGTGGCACTGGGCTATTTCTACCCCTTTCTTCTGCTTATGGCCGTCCTGATCATCATGATTGTTGCGGGAGTCGGAGAATTAAAGGCCGGTCTGATTGCCTTGCTCTCTCTGATCCCGTATTACCTGGGCCTCTATCTGGCCAGGAAACGGATTGAGTCTTCTTTTACATTCAGCATACAGAAAATTTTAACGGTGAAATGAGCCAGATCATTCTATTTACAGTTATCACACTGGTCGCCATTGGAGCTGCTGCAGCAATCATCCTTTATTTGGTGGCACAAAAGTTCAAGGTTTTTGAAGACCCCCGCATCGACCAGGTGGAAGAGGCACTTCCTGCTGCCAACTGTGGCGGATGTGGATTCCCCGGCTGCAGAAACTTTGCTGAAACCCTGGTTAAATCAGAAAGCTGGGATGGCCTTTTCTGCCCGGTGGGGGGAAATGATGTCATGACAAACGTTGCTTCCATTCTGGGTAAGGAAGCCATCGAACAGGCACCAAAAGTTGCGGTGGTACGCTGTAACGGCACACCCGAACACCGTCCCAGGCTTAATGTATACAACGGAGCGCCCACCTGTGCCATCGTCCACAACCTCTACATGGGCGAGAGCGGATGTCCAAATGGTTGCCTGGGCTGTGGCGATTGCGTGGCTGTGTGCGATTTTGACGCCATCCATATGAACCCGACCACTGATCTGCCCGTGGTGATCACCGATAAATGTACAGCCTGCGGTGCCTGCGTGGATGCCTGCCCCAGGGACATCATTGAGCTGCGCAAATTGAACAAGAAGGATAGAAAAATATTTGTGAGCTGCATCAACATTGAAAAAGGGGCTGTAGCTAAAAAGAATTGCAGTGTGGCATGTATCGGCTGTTCCAAATGCTTTAAGGTTTGCCCCTATGAAGCCATCACCATGGATAAGAACCTTGCCTTTATCGATGCCGACAAATGCAAGCTCTGCCGAAAATGTGTGCCGGAGTGTCCCACAGGGGCCATCCTTGAGCTAAACTTCCCGCCTCCAAGGACGACCGAGATAACAGAACCCGCTGAAGCAGAAACAAAATAGCAATACGATGAGTCTTAAAACATTCTCAAGGGGTGGGGTTCATCCTCCGGAAAACAAGTTATCATCCGGTAGCGCCATCCAGCAAATCCCTCTTCCGGAAGTGGTTGTAATACCTGTATCCCAGCACCTGGGTGCCCCCTCTAAAGTTCTGGTCGCCAAAGGCGACGAAGTAAAGGTTGGTCAACTTATCGCACAGGCTGAAGGATTTATCTCCACCAACATACACTCTTCGGTATCCGGCAAGGTCTTAAAAGTGGATCTTTTCCCCGACAGCTCGGGTTATCGCAGAATGGCCGTCCAGATCCAGGTGGAGGGTGACATCTGGATGGAAGATATTGACCGCTCGGAAGACCTGGTAAAGAATACAGTTCTGGATCAGGGCGACATCCGCAAGAAAATGCTTGAGGCGGGGATCGTGGGTCTTGGAGGTGCCACCTTCCCGTCACATGTCAAGCTGATGGTTCCCAATGGGAAAACCGCCGAATACCTGATTATCAACGGTGTAGAGTGCGAACCCTATCTCACCGCCGATGAAATGCTGATGCTGGAGAACCCCGAGGAATTACTTGCAGGCATCAGGTTGCTGATGAGGGGCCTGGGTGTGGAAAAAGCCATCCTGGGGATTGAGAATAACAAGCCCGAAGCCATCAGAAAGATGAAAGAGGTCACCAGGGGAACAGACGTTCAGGTTCAGGGTCTAAAGGTGATGTATCCACAGGGGGGAGAAAAGCAACTGGTGCAGGCACTACTCAAAAGAGAGGTTCCCTCGGGTGGACTCCCCATCGATGTTGGAGTGGTTGTTTTTAACGTTGGAACTGCCTATGCTACCTATATGGCTGTAATGAAAAATCGTCCTCTGATCGAGAGGGTCGTTACGGTAACGGGTAAGTCACTGGAGAAGCCCTCCAACTTCCTTGTCCGGATCGGAACTCCTGTCTCCTACCTGATCGAACAGGCCGGAGGATTGCCCCAGGATACCGCCAAAGTAATCAATGGAGGTCCTATGATGGGCAAGGCCCTTTCACAACTCGAAGTACCGGTGGTGAAAGGAAGTTCCGGAATTGTAATTGTAAGGGAAGAGGAAGCTAGGCGGAAAGAAACCTTACCCTGCATCAGGTGTACCAGATGCGTAGGGGTTTGTCCCATGGGGCTGGAGCCCTACCTCCTGATGACCCAATCTGAGAAAGGATTATTTGAGCGGATGGAGAAGGAGAAAGTAATGGACTGCATTGAGTGTGGCAGTTGCTCATATACCTGCCCCTCAGCAAGGCCTTTACTCGATTACATAAGACTGGGAAAAGCTGAGCTAGGAAAAATCATGCGTGCCAGAAAAGCTGTTTAAGAAGAATCTTGAAAATTTATATCCAATGAATAAGCTCATTGTATCACCTTCACCCCATGCTGCGACCAGGGAATCGGTCCCATCGCTCATGTACGGGGTGATCATCTCCCTGTTGCCTGCACTGGGGGTTTCGGTGTTCTATTTCGGGATCGGGATGGTGATTGTCACCGTCGTATCGGTCATCTCCTGCATCCTCTTCGAATACCTGATTCAGATCTTTGTGATGAAGGTCAAAGCCACCCACCTGGATGGCTCCGCTCTCCTGACGGGTCTGCTGCTGGCCTTCTGTCTTCCGGCCAACCTTCCCATATGGATTGTGATGATCGGGGCACTTGTGGCCATTGGGGTTGGGAAGATGACTTTTGGTGGCCTGGGAAATAATATTTTTAATCCGGCTCTGGTGGGCAGGGTATTCCTCTTTGTTTCCTTCCCGGTGGCAATGACTTCCTGGCCTCAAACAGGACAGCTGCTGAAATACACCGATGCCCTAACCGGAGCCACTCCCCTGGGAATGATGAAAGAAGGTCTGGCCACCAAAACCGTGAGTGAAATGATGCCTGAAGTTCCATCCTTTCTGAATCTCTTTCTGGGAAATACCATGGGATCGGCAGGTGAGGTGGCAGCTTTTGCACTGCTCATCGGGATGATCTACCTGCTCTTTAAAAAGATCATCACCTGGCACATTCCCATATCCATACTGGGTACTGTATTTTTATTCACCGGCATTCTCTGGATGGCTAATCCCGACCGTTTTGCCGATCCTTTGTTCCACTTGCTTACCGGTGGGCTAATGCTTGGAGCCATTTATATGGCCACCGACTATGTGACCTCGCCCATGACCACCAAAGGAATGCTGATTTACGGAGTGGGAATTGGGGTTGTTACCGTGCTGATCCGTGTTTTTGGAGCTTACCCCGAGGGAGTTCAGTTTGCCATCCTCATCTTCAATGGATTTGTCCCGCTCTTGAATAAGTACATCAAACCCAAACGATTTGGAAAGGAGGTGAGTCATGGCTAAAACAGAATCCACTTTCATTAACATGACCGCCACCCTTGTTGTGATTACCCTGGTTGCAGCAGGACTGCTGGGAACTGTATTTGCCCTCACCAAGGAGCCCATCAGGCTTGCCGAGCTGGCAAAGAAAAATGAAGCGATTTCCATCGTTGTACCAGGCTTTGACAATGAACCCTCACAGGAGGTTCAGAGGGTATTCCTGGATGGAGACTCCCTCTTTCTTTATACGGCCAGGAAGGGAGATGAGGTATTGGGAACAGCAGTGGAGACTTTCACCAACAAGGGATTCAGCGGGAACTTCAAACTGATGGTAGGATTTGATACCACAGGGAGCATTATTGACATAGCAGTGATCAGTCACGCTGAAACTCCGGGACTTGGGAATAAGATGGAACAGGATAAATCGGATTTTCATGTTCAGTTTATGGGAAAAGATCCCTTAAACTTTAACCTGGCGGTGAAGAAGGACCGGGGCGATGTGGATGCCATCACCGCCTCCACCATTACCTCCCGTGCCTATTGTGATGCCGTCGAACGCGCTTACACTGCATTTAAAGGATTGAATCAATGAGCTTTCGACTTTACAGACTTTATGACTTTATAGACTAAGTATATGAATCAGTGGAAAAACTTCAGTAAAGGATTAATAAAAGAGAATGCGGTTTTCGTATTGATCCTTGGAATGTGCCCCACTCTTGGGGTCACCACCTCGGCCGTTAACGGCCTGGGAATGGGACTGGCCACTACCTTTGTGCTGGTGATGTCAAACCTTGTGGTCTCGCTGGTTAAGAATCTGATCCCGGATAAGGTGCGGATTCCTGCCTTTATTGTAATCATTGCGGCCTTTGTAACGGTGGTTGAGCTGGTGATGAAAGGTTATGTGCCATCCCTGTTTGATGCACTGGGGCTTTTTATCCCACTGATCGTGGTCAACTGTTTGGTTTTAGGAAGGGCCGAAGCATTTGCCTCTAAAAACACAGTATGGTCCTCCATAGTGGACGGAGCCGGAATGGGCGTGGGATTCACTATGGCACTCACCATCCTGGGAGCTGTCAGGGAACTCCTTGGTAGCGGGGCATTTTTCGGAATGAAGCTGATCAGCGGAGATGGCCTGCTTCTATTTATACTGCCCCCGGGTGCCTTTCTTGCCCTGGGTTACCTGATTGTTCTTTCTAATATGATAAAAGAAAAAACCACCTGATCATGGAATACATTCTGATCATCATCGCCGCTGTATTTGTCAGCAACATTGTATTGAACCAGTTCCTGGGTATCTGCCCTTTCATCGGGGTATCCAGCAAAGTGGAAACTGCCATCGGGATGACCGGCGCAGTGACCTTTGTCATGGTTATTGCGACCCTGGTTACCTACCTGATCTACTACTCGGTACTGGTACCCCTGGATATTGTCTATATGCGCACCATCACCTTCATCCTGGTGATTGCCTCCCTGGTACAGCTTGTGGAGATTATCCTGAAAAAAATCTCCCCTCCCCTATACCAGGCCTTGGGAATCTTCCTGCCGCTGATTACCACAAACTGCGCCGTTTTGGGTGTGGCAGTTCTGGCGGTCCAGAAAGATTTCACCCTCCTGGAAAGCACCGTTTACGCCATCGGAAACGCCCTGGGCTTTGGACTGGCCCTGATTACCTTCTCAGGAATTCGTGAACAGCTCGACCTGCTCAACATTCCCAAAAAGATGAAGGGGGTTCCCATTGCCTTCATCGTGGCCGGACTCATGGCCCTGGCCTTCATGGGATTTGCGGGGATTGTTTAGCGATTTGTCAAAAAAACGAGGCCCTTTCTTCGATCTTAATATTGTCAACACATTAATAGAATAAATGTGTCGACTTATGATATCATCCTTCCTGGTTTCCGATGAAATAATCCTGAACACTATTCACCTTATAAGGGGAAGGCGAATTATGTTCGATTTTGACCTGGCCAACCTTTATGAAGTAGAAACAAAACAACTAAAAAGGGCCGTCAGAAGAAATCAAGTGCGATTTCCGGATGATTTTATGTTTGAACTATCAAAGAAAGAGGTGGAAAACTTGAGGTGCCAGATTGGCACCTCAAGCTGGGGTGGGAGCAGATATCCACCCATGGCCTTTCCCGAATTTGGAGTAGTTATGTTAGCCAGTGTTTTAAGAAGCAAGAGAGCTATACAAATTAACATACAGATAGTTCGGATCTTTTCAAAAATGCGAGATCTGCTAACTTCTGATATGGATGTCATAAAAAAACTTGAGGTATTTAAATCCCAGCTTACAAGGCATGACAAACAAATCCTTGTTATCTTTAAATATCTTCAACAGTTGGAAGAGGATAAAAAGATGAGGGAGAGTGAACAAAACAGAGAGCCCATTGGATTCAAAAGAAATCATTGAAGAGACTGTCTCTTTTGTAAAGGAGACCCTGGCCGGAGCCGAAGGAGGGCATGACTGGTTCCATATTGAAAGGGTTTGGAAAACGGCAGGCTTTATACATAAGAAAGAGGGCTCAGGCGACCTGCTGACCGTCGAACTGGCCGCCCTTCTGCACGACATTTCCGATGCCAAGTTCAATGGTGGCGATGAAAAACTGGGTAGCCGAATGGCAGTCGATTTCCTGGTAAAACAGAAACTGGATCAGGAAAGAGTGGAGCACATCCAATCCATCATCAGACATGTTTCCTTCAAGGGGGGCTTCCCCCAGGATCAGATAAAAACCATTGAATTCCAAATCGTTCAGGATGCCGACCGCCTGGATGCCATGGGAGCTATCGGTATTGCCCGCGCTTTTAATTACGGGGGATTTAAAAACAGGCCCCTTTTCGATCCGGAAATACTTCTTCAGGAGTACAGGGATTCAAAAGCCTATCATCAATCGGATGCCCCAACCATCAATCACTTTTATGAGAAACTTCTAAAGTTGAAAGATCTGATGAACACAAAGACCGGGAAACTGATGGCCCGGGAGCGACACGAATTTATGCTCGTTTTCCTGGACCACTTCTACAGCGAGTGGGATCCGAAATAACTTCGCCTCTGGAAAGGAAGCCTGACCCTGATGAGGTGAGCTAGAACAGGAAGTTCAGGTTAATGTAAAGTCCGCTGTCACCATCCTGCTTTTTTGCAGCAAATCCATAATCAACGGCCACAATAAAATTCTCATTGATGGCGATGTGAACCCCTCCTCCAAATCCCATATGAGGAATTTCTTTTGCGTCAAAGTCGAACAAGCCATCTGGGGGCCTGTCCCCATATTCCGTTCCCGGTTCGCCTGGCAGAGATTCAGGAATTCCAGAGGTATCAAATTTATATTTCTGGGTTACCATTCCCCCATCGGCAAAGGCCGAAAGGGCAATGTAGTAATTCTGGTTCCACAGGGTGCCTTTCAGCACTTTTGCCCTTAGCTCCACATTTCCAAAGGCAAATCCATCACCCGCAATGCGGTTTCGTTTAACCCCCCTTACAGTCTTTGCCCCACCCACACCATCGGAAGTGAGTTTTGGAGCTGTGTTGTACAGATATGGGAGCATATAAAAGGGCATCTCCCCTGAAAGCTTCCCCTGGTAAGAGAGTCTGTAAGCAAAGTTCACCCACTTTGGAATGATGGTGAAATACTGGCGATGGGTGATCACCAGCCTGGTATAGCTATAATCGGTAGAGCTCAGGAAGGAAGGAGCATAATGCAGCTGCATTTCGGCCCATATTCCCTTAGAAGGATTGGGTTCATTATCCCGGGTATCAAACACCAGTCCACCCTTCAACAGGGTATGGTTTCCTCCTCCAGCCTGGTCGGATTTTATCACCCCCCAATCCACAGTAATCCTGATAGAGTGAGTTTTGCGATAACATATCTGACTCATCTTTCCCTTCATTCAGTTTATCCACATCGACGGCTTCAATTCGGCTGCCATAATATGCAATTCCTCCCAGCCAGCGGAACTTCTGCCCGACGATTTCTCCCTGGAAATCAGCCTTCAGCCTGAGAAGCTGCCTTGAGTGCCTGTAATACAACCTGTTGGCATTACCTTCAGCATCTACTCCCGACTGTTCATAGTCAATATCATACAAAGCCTGGTAACCATTAAATCCGTAAAAATCAAGATTTTTCTCAGTCAGATAAGAGGCCTCGAAAAAGGAGCGAACCCCGGGGATCAGCTTGTCCGTATCATAGGTCATCTGGTTGATACCGTTCCCCTTTGTGGTTCTGGACCACTCAAGGTATAAGGAATGATCATACATGGGGTAGCGAAGACTGTCATACCAGTAAAGGTTCACCAGGGCACCGTATTTGAAACCAATATCTGAATCATAGGCAACCACAGGCACTCCGCCAAGGGAGAATCCATCCTTTGCCTTTCCTTCCTTTTTAGAGTTGATGGAGTCGGCGTCCTGGGCACTCACTGAGAGGGTAACTAGTGCCATAAAGCATAGAGATAGCAGTCTTGGGGTGGTCATAGAAGGTAGATTTAGCCGGAGCAATATAGAAATAATTTCCATTTTTCGTACATTGGTCTTCAAAGCCAACTTAATGAGAATCTTGCGATCTGTATTATATGTTCTGATGGTACCCGTCGGAGCATTTCTTATTTTTCTTCTTTACGCCACTTTGGATGATTACAAACCTGAAGAAAAAATTGAACTCTTCACTGGAGAAAGTCCCAATCCTCTGCCCGACAGCTCCGTCTTAAATCTGCTGATCTGGAATATCGGCTATGCCGGCCTGGATGCCTCCATGGATTTTTTCTATGACGGAGGAGAACAAATGAGGCCTTCCCAGGAGGGCGTTGGCCAGAACTTAGAGGGAATCAGAAAAACGCTACTACCCTATCATGATTATGACTTCATCCTGCTTCAGGAGGTCGATATCGCTTCCAAACGCAGCTACCATACCAATCAGGTGGAGGCAATCGCTGAAGATTTTACAGCTTATCAGACTTTTACCGGAATCAACTACAAGGTGTTTTTTGTTCCCATCCCCATTGCCACTCCCATGGGGAAGGTAGAATCAGGTTTATTTTCCCTGTGTAAACATACCCCCGCAACAGTCGATCGCTATAACTTTCCCGGAAATTACGCCTGGCCCATGCGTCTCTTTATGCTCGACCGCTGCTTCCTGGTGCAAAGACACAGGCTAAATAACGGGCATGAGTTATTGATCATTAATACCCACAACTCGGCTTACGACGATGGTTCACTGAGAAAGCAGCAGATGAGCTACCTGAAGGATTTCTTATTAAATGAATACAGGCTGGGTAACTACATTATTGTGGGCGGTGACTGGAACCAGACTCCCCACGGTTTTAAGCCGGAGCTCCCCTCCCACCTCTTCGACACCCTAAATCTGGCCTATGTGGAAAAAGATTTCCCGGAGCCTGGCTGGTCTTATGCCTTCGACCCTACCCTGCCCACAAATCGCAGGGTAAGCACCCCCTATAACCAGACCACCTCATTAACGACTGTAATCGACTACTTCCTTTTGTCACCAAATATAAGTGCAGAGGAGGTTGAAACCATAAATACCAATTTCCAGTTCAGCGATCATCAACCGGTTCGCCTCTTGGCAAGACTTAAACCCCAATAGTCAAGAAACCCTCAACCCTCAAACCTCAATCCCCATACCTTAATGAAACTCCAAAAACGAATCCTTAGCATTTTGGCGGCTCTTATTGTTGTTGCCCTGGCAGGAGGCCTCATTTTTCTAAGCCATCTGAAAACAAGAGCTGTTCCTGATTACAACAAGGATGTGGACCTTGAAAATCTTACTGCCAAAGTAACTGTTCACCGAGATTCACTTGGGATCCCCCACATCTATGCCCAGAATGAGGCTGACCTTTATCGGACTGTAGGCTATGTCATGGCCCAGGACAGACTCTGGCAGATGGATTTGATGCGAAGGATTACAACCGGCCGCCTATCTGAGGTCCTTGATCCTTCTCTTGTGGATGCCGATCAGTTATTCCGGGCATTGCAATTTCCTGAAAAATCTGAAAGGGTTATTTCAAAAACGGATCCTGAAATACTGGCATGTGTGGATGCCTTTGCCGATGGTGTAAACCAGTTCATAAACCAGCATCAGAAAAAACTTCCTTTTGAGTTTACCATGCTTGGATACAAGCCAGAGCCCTGGAAAAGAGAACATACTTTTAACCTGATTTCCTATATGGCATGGGACCTGGCCTCGGGTTGGGGGACTGAAATCGCACTTTTTAAAATGCAAAAGGTGCTTGATGAAGCTCATTTCCAGGAGCTTCTCCCTGATATGGATTACCAGAGCACCTACATATTTCCCGGTCTGACCTGCGCCGGGAAAACCCTTGAATTACAGTCAGGAATTGATGATGCCGTTCAGATCGTGAAGGATCTTGGTTTGGAAATTTTCGAGGCTTCCAACAACTGGGCAGTATCAGGAACCCGAAGCAAGACCGGCATGCCATTGATGGCCAATGATATGCATCTTGGCCTGATGGCACCAGGGATCTGGATCCAGATGCATCAGGTGGTGGAGGGATCGCTCAATGTTACGGGTGTGGTATTGCCAGGTGCTCCCTATGTGATTGACGGCCATAATGATAATATCGCCTGGGGCATGACCAATGTTATTGTGGATGACATTGATTTCTACCTGGAAACCATTAACCCTTCCGACAGCAATCAGTACAAACTGGATGGCCAGTGGAAGGATATGGAGCTGGTGGAGGAGCAAATTTTCGTGAAAGGAGAAGAAAAACCTGTAAGCAGGGTAAACAGGTATACACACAGGGGACCAGTGGTAAGTAAATTCAGGGGAGTGGACAATCAGGTTCTGTCAGTTCGCTGGCAGGGCAGAGAATTCAGCAACGAGCTAAGAACCGTGCATTTGCTAAACCGGGCCGCTAACTGGGAAGACTTCCGCAACGCGGTATCCACCTTTACCTCCATCAGTCAGAATATCGTTTATGCCGACCGGTCTGGTAACATCGGACTTCAGACCTCGGCAGGTGTTCCCATCCGGAACGAAGGGGGGATCCTGGTTTATCCGGGCGATACGACCTGGTCAGATTGGATTGGCCAGGTGCCCTTTGAAGAGCTGCCCTACACTTTCAATCCCGAGTGTGGTTATGTCTCAAGCGCCAACAACCGAACTGTTGGAGATGACTATCCCTACTATATAGGAACCTGGTTCACCCTTCCCAATCGCATCGAAAGAATCAGGGAGATGCTGGAGGAGCAGCCTGAGCATGGCATCGATGATTTCCAAAGAATGTTGAGGGACCAGACCTCCCATTTTGCAAAAAAAATGACACCTCTCTACCTGAAAGTGCTGGAGGGCAATACCCAGGGTGTTTACAGATCAGCCCTTGCTCAACTCGAGATATGGGATTACAACATGGAGGCCACATCCTCTGCTGCAATGATTTTCGAGATCATGTGGCTGGAGCTGAACAGGGTCATCTTCAGTGATGAGCTGGGAGAAGATCTTTACCCCCTGATGCTCAGTAATAACATTATCCCGCAAAACCTCATAGAAAGGCTTAGAATTACAGGAGAATCTCTGTGGTGCGACGATATTACCACAGAGGGAATCACTGAAACATTCTCTGATAACATTGAGTCTGCCTTCATTTATGCCGTTGATACCATTGTCGCCCTTTACGGGGCAGATCCACGGAATTGGGAATGGGGTGACCTGCACAAGGTTTCCCTGATGCATCCCCTGGGGAGTGTTAACATCGTGGCTAAACTTTTTGGTGTTAACAGGGGCCCCTACCCCATTGGAGGGAGTTCTCATACGGTTTGCCCTTACAGCTATCCATTGGGGAAATCCTTTGTGGCCAATCATGGCGCCTCGGAAAGGCATATTTTTTCCACCGCCAACTGGGATCACTCACTGACCGTTATCCCAACAGGTATATCAGGAGTACCAGCCTCGCCACATTATCTTGATCAAACCAAATTATACATTAATAACCGCTTTCACAGCGATCCATTCAGCCGGGAAGCAGTTGAGAAAAGCAAGAAATACACAGCGATTTTTCAATAATCAGGAAAGAAAACTATCCATTTTATCAAGAAGGACCGTTGCAACAAGGGGCTTTGTCAGGAAGGCATCACAACCAGCTTGCCGGGCTTGCTGGTGGTCAACCGAAAAAGCATAGGCTGTTTGAGCAATCACTTTCACATTTCTGGCAAAGGTCTTTATTTCGCGACATGCCGAAAAGCCATCCATTTCGGGGAGAAGCACATCCATCAAAATCAGATCGGTTTCGGGATGCCTTCTCATATAGGCAACAGCAGCTTCTCCATCAGTGCTGTAATTTACAGTTGCACCAGTCTCTCTGAGAATTTCACCCAGAAGAAATGCACTGGATTCGTCGTCCTCCACTACAAGAATATGCTTTTTGTCCCAATGATAATTTGAAGAATTGTCCATTTAGCTGATAATAGAATTATTGCTTGCTTATTCCAAGTTAAGACAATTTTTAATCGAAAAAAAATTAAATTAGCTCTGTTTAAATTAAATCACTACGTACTTAAGCGAAAAAAAAAACATGAAATTGAAAAAAATCCTGGGCATCGATATTGGAGGATCGGGGGTAAAGGGTGCCATTGTAAATACAAAAAAAGGCAAACTGATCACAAAAAGATACCGCATCCCCACACCCCAACCTGCAACGCCCGAGGCTGTGGCCCAGGTCATCAAGGAAATTGCTGATCATTTTAAATGGAACGGACCCATTGGGGCCGGTTTTCCGGGGGTCATCCAACAGGGGGTTGCCAGAACAGCAGCCAACCTGGACAATACCTGGATCGACAAGGATCTGAATAAACTCTTCTCCGAAGCCACAGGATGTATAGTCCATGTGGTGAATGATGCAGACGCAGCAGGCATGGCAGAAGTGAAATTCGGCATCGGGAAAGGTAAAAAAGGAACCTTAATGCTGATCACTGTGGGTACCGGACTGGGAACCGTCATATTTACGGATGGAAAGCTGGTTCCCAACCTGGAGTTTGGCCATCTTCTGCTTCATGGCGCGGATGCAGAATTGTATGCATCAGATGCAGCCCGAAGCAATAATAAGCTGGAATGGGACATCTGGGCCCAACGTTTTAATGAATACCTGCTTCGCATTGAAGAACTGGTCTGGCCCGACCTGATCATCATCGGTGGAGGTGCCAGCAAGTACGAAGAAAAATTCTTCCCTTACCTTACCACAAAAGCTCCCGTGGTTTCCGCCAAGCTGATGAACGAAGCAGGAATCGTTGGAGCTGCCATGGTCAGTAAATACTACAATAAATTGGATAAGCCCTAAAGTCCGTAAAGTCGTAAAGTCGTAAAGTCTAAAGTCTATAAAGTCTATAAAGTCGTAAAGAATAAAGAGGAGCTGGTCACAATTGCACCAGCTCCTCTTCCTTTATAAGCTTTAAGCTTTTGACTTTTCGCTTTCGACTTTTCGCTTTTGACTTTTCGCTTTCGACTTTTCGCTTTTGACTTTTCGCTTTCGACTTTTCGCTTTTGACTTTTCGCTTTTGACTTTTCGCTTTCGACTTTTCGCTTTCGACTTTATAGACTTTCGACTATTTGGTGGCGGTCCATTCCTTTAAGGAGTCGGCCAGTTTTACCATGGTGATAAACTCGGACCTGTACCCTTCTTCATCCACACCCTTTGCGCCTTTTGCCAGGGCGATCACCTGTTCCATGGAAGCATCCTCAAGATATTCAGAGTTCCTGAGAATCAATCCAAACTCAGCAACAGAAGCTGAGAAGCGAAAATTCTTTGAAGTCTGATCCAGATCCAGCACCCTTCCTTTAACGGGTATCTCAACCTTGGTACTGGTGGTGCCGTCGGGCTGCTTGTATCGAAGCTTTACGGTCATCAGCTCAGCATTGGGATCGGCCTTAATTTCCTTTTGTGCTTTTGTCTCTTCACCATAGGCCTGGTATTTCAAGGCATCTATACTCTTCAGAGATTCATCAGAGCCAGCAGGAATCAGTTCATAAAGCGCAGTAACCGTATGTCCGGCACCCATTTCGCCTGCATCTTTCTTGTCGTCATTAAAATCCTCATCGTTCAGCAAGCGGTTTTCATACCCAACCAGTCGATAGCCCTTTACCCGGGCAGGATTAAATTCCATCTGGAACTTCACATCCTTGGCTATGGTGAAAAGTGTTCCGCCAAATTCTGTGATCAGGACCTTGCGGGCCTCCTGGATATTGTCAATGTAGGCATAGTTACCATTACCCTTGTCGGCAATGATCTCCATCTTATCATCTTTGTAATTCCCCATTCCAAATCCCAGAACGGTCATAAACACACCATCTTCTCTTTTCTTTTCGATCAGTCGTTCCATTTCTGCATTGCTGGAGGAACCCACATTAAAATCACCGTCGGTAGCCAGGATGATGCGGTTATTGCCCTCTTCGATGAAATGATCCTGGGCAATCTTGTAGGCCAGCTTCAATCCGGCTCCACCGGCTGTCGAGCCACCTGACTGCAAGAGATCCAGTGCAGCAAGGATTTCCTTTTTTTCTGAGCCTTCGGTAGATTCCAGTACCAGTCCAGCAGCTCCGGCATAAACCACAATGGCCACCCGGTCCTCGGGCCTCAGTTCATTCACCAGCATCCTGAAAGCCTGTTTAAGCAGGGGAAGCTTATTGGGATCGCCCATGGAACCAGA
Source organism: uncultured Bacteroidota bacterium (assembly GCA_963716765.1). Taxonomy (GTDB): domain Bacteria; phylum Bacteroidota; class Bacteroidia; order Bacteroidales. Next base: position 182,538 of record CAVQUO010000021.1, read on the forward strand.
AACATCAATCAGGAATACCAGGTTGGAGGCGGGCAATTCAGTTTTGTCTATGCTCTTCCCCTTTAATCCCACGTGCAGAAGCTGGTGAGAAGGATTCCAGGGACACACAGATAATTCGGTATACACAGAAAAAGGATGTTTTCCTTCTGGCTCGGGATATTCATAGTTAAAATAGTTGATCATCTCCTCGATCCTGACGGCATCCACCGGGGGAAGTTGACCCATGTTCAGGAAGCGCCTCACATTGGAGTAGGATGCCTTGTCCACATCAATGCTGAAAGTGGAAAGCGGATTATGCAGCACATCCTTGAATCCATTCTCATGGATGGCCGAGTAGCCTTCGGTGTTATGCTGAACATAGGCTTGTTCGGGGGCATATCCGCCCTGGGAATGGGCTCTTTTAGCATAGCCCCTGGTCATGATCACCGGACTACCAGCCAATGATTTCGCTTCGTAATCCATGGTGGCTCCAGGTACGACAATCTCCTCCAACTCCATCATAGAGGGTTTAAGCTGTACATTAAGCTGATTGGTTTTTCCAATTTTAATCCTTGCAGTTTCATATCCAATAAAAGAGAATACCAGTCGCGTAGCTTCGGGGGCCACATAAATCTGGTAGTTACCATTCATATCTGTTATGGTTCCATTTGGGGAACCTTCCTCCACCACACTCACACCCACCAGTGGAGTTCCGGACTCATCATTAACCTGTCCATTGATCAATCGGTGTTGTTGAGGTGCCAAAGTGGCTGCGCTGAGTATCAGCACTGCGAAAATTGAGATTATTGCTTTCATGAGTTTACATTTTTAGTTTGACTTCAACCATAGGATGCAGGCTTTCCACAGATTCCATAAAAATATTTTGCTTTTTTTCTTACTTTAGTCTATTCCACACCATGCACATGCTTACCCTAGGCGCAAAAAATCCTGAAAAAACCGACGAGGACTTACTCCGACTCTTCTTGGATTCAGGGAACCTGGACCTCCTGGGAGAGCTCTATGGCAGGCATATGCACCTTGTATATGGTGTGTCCCTGAAATACCTGGGCGATCCCGATGATGCCAAGGATGCCACCATGCAAATCTTTGAAAAACTAATCACTGAACTTCCCGGACATGAAATACGTCTATTCAAAAGCTGGCTCTATGTCCTTAGTAAAAATTTCTGCCTGATGCAGATTCGCGCAAAAAAAAGTGGCGATAAAAGGCTGGAAGGACTAAAAAATGAAGTGGACTTTATGGAATCGGAGCAGGAAATGCATCCTATTGACAGAGATGATCAATCCATTGAAAAAGCTTTGAGGGAGTGTATCGAAAAACTCAAAGCAGAACAAAAGCAGTGCATTGAGCTCTTCTATTATAATAAGATGTGCTACAGGGAGATCTCCGACTCCCTGGTTTTGACAGAAAAGAAGGTGAAAAGCTTATTGCAGAACGGAAAACGGAATTTGAAAATATGCCTGGAAAATAAAAATGTGCGCTAAAAAGAGACATACCGACAGCAAGGATTTCCTCCACTATTTGAAAGATGAACTTTCAAACCAGGAGCGACACGCGCTTGAGCAGGGACTGGAGTCCGATCCTTTTGAAAAGGAGGCCATGGAGGGCCTTGAAAGTATCTCTCCCGGAAAAGCTGAAGAGGACATTTTATCCCTCCATGCCTCTCTGAATAAACGTTTGGGCAGGAGAAGGAGGAGAACCTGGTACGGCATTGCAGCCACCGCCGCCTCCATCCTGCTCGTGGGCACCATCTTCCTAAATATTTACGACCTTAATCCCAATGATAAGGATAGTGAAGTCCTTACCGAAGAATCTTTCAGGGATCTGAACCCCGAAAGGGAGCTTCCTGCAGCACCCACATCAAAAGAACCTGCAGAGGAATTGGAGACCGAAACACCTGTATACTCTGAAGAAAAAGCCAGGGCAGAGGAGCCTGCAAGTAAAGGTGAGAAAAAAGCGGCTCAGAAAAAGGCTGAGGCCCAGGCAGAAGTGGTGGCCCAGGCAGAAGTGGTGGCCCAGGCAGAAGTGGTGGCCCCTGATGAAGATGTGGTCCATGATGAAATTGCCATAGATGTGGCACTGGAAGAGGATGCAGAAATTGTCGCTGTGGAAGCTGTACCAAAAAGAAGTAAAAGGTCTGCCACCAAAGAGCAGATGACGGCGCCGGCCGGTCAGACTGCTACAGCACGCCAGGTCAGTGGCATTGTGGTTTCATCGGATGATAAAGAACCTCTTCCCGGGGTAAGTCTTGTGGTCAGAGGTTCAAATACAGCCACCGTAACAGATATGGAGGGTCGTTTTACCCTTCCTGCTGAAGACTCCCAGGCTACGGTGATTGCCAGCTTTATAGGGATGGAAACCGAAGAGTACCAGCTCAACAGAGAAAGCGAAAACCAACTGATAATGCTGCCCGATCCGGTCACTTTGGATGAGGTGGTGGTGCTTGCCACTGGGAATGAAGAGGAAACAGCTCCCTCCTATTCCTCAGCGGAACCCATTGGGGGATATAAAATGCTCCATGATTTTGTGGAGGAAAACATGGTGTTTCCTGAAGAATATACCCTGGGAGAACGTGAAATTGTGATCCTCCGATTTATTGTAAACTCAAACGGTTCAATAAGCAATATTGAAACGCTCCGCACTCCCGGAGAATCCTTCACTCGTGAAGCCACCCGTTTACTTCAGCAAGGGCCCGGATGGTCCTCGGCCAGGCTTAACGGAGAGCCCACCGATGAGCAGGTCCGAATAAGAATCGTATTTAAGAGATAATTGGTTATTATTAAAAATAGAATAACATGAGATATATACTGAGCATATTGATTAGTGTCCTGGCAATGAATAGTTTTTCACAGTTGGGATCAAAAAATTTCATCGATCAAAATTACATTGAAGTAAGTGGGAAGGCTGAAAAGGAGATTACACCGGACCAGATTTATTTAAAAGTGGTGGTGAATGAGGAGGACTCCAAAGGGAAACAGACTTTGGAAGAGCTGGAAAGAGGAATGATCAGAAAACTTACTGAGATCGGAATCGATGTAAAGGAAGACCTGGTCATCGTTGATATGGCCAGTAATTTTAAAAACTACTGGCTGAAAAATAAGGATATATACTCCATGAAAGAGTACCAGGTGACTTGTAAGGATGCCCTGACAGCCGGACTGGTTTTCCAGGCCTTGGAATCCATAGGCATTTCCAACATAAACATTGAACGTATCGATCACAGTGAAATGGATAAATTTCGTCAGGAAGTTAAGGTGGCAGCCATTAAGGCAGCAAAGGAGAAAGCAGAAGCCCTGGCAGGAGCGATCGATCAGAGTATCGGAAAGGCGATCCACATTCTGGAACAGGAACACCAGATGTACAGGGCACAAACAAGCAATGTACAAATGTCTGCTATTCAAATCAGAGGAACAGCAGGCGACGAATTCCTACCTCAAGCTACAATTGAATTCGAGAAAATAAAGCTCGAATACACCATACGCGTAAGTTTTGAACTAAAATAACTAACTAAAAATTACTGAGATGAAGAAGATCTGTTTAACGTATTTCGCGGGCCTCATTATGTTGTTATCTACCGGTAATTGCTTTGCCCAGGACAAAAGCATTTATGAAGAAATGGGCTTTAAAAGTCTGTTTAACGGAAAGGACCTGACGGGTTGGAAGGTCCCCGATGGCGACAATGGTCACTGGTCGGTCATCGACGGAGTGATCGATTACGATGCCCGCTCAGAATCCAGCGGAGATAAAAATCTGTGGTCAGAAACAAAATACCAGGACTTCGTATTACATGTGGAATGGCGCTTCAAGGGATATGGTGACCACCTCTTCCCCCTGCCCACCATCTTACCCGATGGAAGCTATGTGAAAAATGCAGATGGAAGCATCTTCGAACCCCTGGGACCCAATTCCGATTCAGGAATCCTGCTAAAGGGAGTGGGACAAACCAATCTCTGGTGCTGGTCGGTGGGTTCAGGTGAACTGTGGAGCGTTCGGAACGACCAGGATCTAACGGCTGAAGCCAGAGCAGCAGCAGTTCCCGCTGAGAATGCTGACAGACCCGTAGGCCAGTGGAATGCCTTCGACGTAGTAGTAAAGGGTGATCGCATTACCGTCGTAAATAATGGCATTATCGTCATTAACAACGCCCTGTTCCCGGGTCTTGACATAAGCGGTCCCATTGGCTTTCAGCACCATGGCGGAATCAACACGGAAACAGGTAAATTACAGGGTGCCTCCAGCCTGGTTCAGTTCAGAAACATCTGGATACAGGAGCTTTAATCCAGGAGCTGTAATACATAGAATAAATTATGTCAAAAATCAATTCTCGATTTGTTGTGGGAATAGCTCTTATCGGAGCACTGGGTGGATTCCTTTTTGGTTATGACTGGGTCGTCATTGGAGGTGCCAAGCCATTTTATGAAAGGTTCTTTTTTATCAATGGAATCCCAAAAATGCAAGGATGGGTGATGAGTAGCGCCCTGCTCGGGTGCATCATCGGCGCAATGAGTTCTGGGGTGATTAGTGACAGGTTCGGACGTAAAAAGGCCCTCTTTTTAGCTGCCGCTCTGTTCACATCATCAGCCATCGGAACAGGGGCTTCAAATACGATTGGTCTATTTGTGATTTTCCGGATCTGGGGAGGACTTGGCATTGGTCTTGCTTCATCAGTATCACCCATATATATTTCAGAAATCTCCCCTGCGAAAATGAGGGGACGCTTAGTTTCCCTCAACCAGCTAACAATCGTTGTGGGAGTATTACTGGCTCAGATTATCAATTGGCTTATTGCCAGGCCCGTTCCTGACGGTGCCAGCGATCAGATTATTCTGGAATCCTGGAACGGACAGATGGGATGGCGATGGATGTTCTGGGCAGAAACAATACCTGCATTGCTCTTTTTTATCCTCCTGTTTACAGTGCCGGAAAGTCCGAGATGGCTGGTTAAGGCCAAACAAGCAGCTAAGGCATTGGTGATATTTAAAAAAATAGGAGGCCCGGCTTATGCTGAAGAAAGAATTGGTGAAATAAACGAAAGCTTTAAAGAGACATCCACCAGGAATGATTTTAGGTCCATGATTTCTAAAACAATTTTTCCCATCATGTTGCTTGGAATGGTACTTGCGTTCTTCCAGCAGTGGTGTGGGATAAATGTTGTTTTCAACTATGCCGAAGAGATATTTTCCTCCGCAGGGTTTGGGGTTAGCGAAACGCTCTTAAATATAGTAATCACAGGTATCGTAAACCTGGTATTCACCTTTGTGGCTATCAGGACCGTGGATAATTGGGGAAGGCGGACTTTAATGATCTTCGGTTCACTCGGTCTTTCAGTGATCTATATCCTGGTAGGATCGAGCTACTATTTTAACTTCAGTGGTTTGATGGTACTGCTCTCCATCCTGGCAGGGATTTCAGTATATGCCATGACACTGGCCCCTGTCACCTGGGTGGTGCTTTCTGAAATCTTCCCAAACCGGATTCGGGGTGCAGCAATGTCTGTAGCCACCTCAACCCTCTGGATCGGTAGTTTTCTGCTTGTAATCTTATTTCCTGTTCTGAATGATGCACTGGGTGCGCACGGCACTTTCTGGGTTTTTGCAGGTATCTGTTTCCTCGGATTCTTGTTTATCCTGAGAAAGTTACCGGAAACAAAAGGTAAAACCCTTGAAGAGCTGGAGAAGATCTTAACTCATAAAAATAAATAAAAGGAGAACCTGTCACTTCCGCTTACAGGAGTTATTATAGTTGCCGGGGCTTTAGTCCTTTTAAAACTCATGTATTCGGATGTTGGCAAAACTACTTTTTTTATCCTTTGAAGCAGTGATATTTATCTTCATCCACGAGGGTAAAGAAATCTTTAATATGATCAAGCTCCGGATTGGGTTCGTAAAGTTCCCACTTTCCGCTTGCACGCATCCAATAAACCTTCCAGCAGTTCTTACTTTTATTAAATTTTGTCCTGGCAAAGCTGGAATGGATGATTTTGTCTTTCAATTCAAAATGGGGTCTTATTTCGAATATCTCAAGTGTGAATTTTTCATACTTATATCCGATGTCCAATTGATTTCTTATTTCTTTCGGTGGGCGCATATCCTCAACAAAATTTTTGATCTGCGAATGGATAAAATCAATTGTTTTAACATCATGCGTTTTTGATTCCCCTTTGTCACCCACAATTTCTTCCACTTCAAACTCTTCAGCCTCAAACTCTTCAGCCTCAATTATTGCTTTAACATATTCCTCATATTTCGTTTGTTTGAAATCAAACCACTTTTGCCTGTAGGGGGAAGTTTCAACTTCCGCTTTGAAATTCGCAAATGGACTTTTTCGGTTTAGGATCCTGACCAGTCCCTCACAAAATCGCTCATCCTCCACTTCACCAATAAAATATTCCATCACTTTATAAGCTTCCCTCGATTCCATCTTGGTAAACTCCATGAAATTGTTCCACTTCTTGTCAATTTCATCCAGATCTTCCTCCCAGGGGTCAATTTCCATATCATCCCAATCAGGAACAGATTTTATCTCCAGGTTATCCTTATTGAGAAAAACCTTCATCCCAGCTTCTAATTCCTGGGCGATCTCATGTATAAGTTCTGATGGGATCTTCATCCTGATTTATTCCTTATTCGTTTGCCTAAACATTAGTAAATGTAGCAATGTAGATTGTTTTTTGAAATAGTTATTGCTGTTAAACTCTACAGAGCTAAGCCCTTAGTTATACCAGGGCGAATCTGCTTGGATCAATTAAGGATCAATCAAAACCTTCATGGAATGGGACTTATGCTTCGCTTTGGAAGACAAACTGAACATTCTAAATTCCAAATTGTTATACCTATATAATTTCATAAATATAAGCTTAAAAAAAAATCACACCATGAAAAAACTTTACACCCTGCTCTTATTATCATTTTTTGCACTGGGACTGCAAGCACAGGTTTCAATCCCCTTCACTTTCGAAGAAGGTATGGGAGATACAACATGGATCTCCTTTGCTAATGGACCCGATACCCTGGTCAAAACCCTTTCTGTTGTTCCAAATCCTTATCCAATTGAGCCCAATATGTCTGACAGTGTTTTACAATTTATTGTAAAAGATGAATCGAATACCTGGGTGGGTATGTATACAGATCATGTAGAGGAAATGGCATTTACTGAGGATGCTCATTCCATTTCGATGATGGTGATGAAAGAGGTCACCAGTCCGCTCAGGATAAAAGTTGAATTGAGTACCACAGGTGGAGAAGATTTTTCGGTCACCGTAGAAAACACCTATGTGGATGATTGGGAATTATTAACTTTTGATATGAGTGGAGCAATTCCGCATTATTACAAGAGGCTAACCATTTTCCCCGATTTCCCGGAAGCAAGAGATGGCGGATCAACCGCTTATATTGACAACATCGGCTCTACAGTGGACAACACTTCTATTTTTGAACAAAATTCAGGGCATCTTCTTGAAATCTATCCGAATCCTGTCCAGAACAGAATGTCGGTTAAATATCCTGAAATGACTGGCATCTCTGTATTGGATATACAGGGAAAAACGCTCAAATCATTTAAATTCCAGGTCACGGACAACAAGATCATTGAACTGAGTGATTTGCCGACAGGAGCTTACATTGTGACTGCTGAAACCAGCGAAGGTAGCTATTCAGGATCCTTTATCAAGAAATAAGGGTGCCCACGTAAAAAAGTTTTCGTCGGAATCCGCCAAACAAAAATCCCCACGCCTTCGCGTGAGGATTTTTTTTGTTTTGCGGAGAGAAAGGGATTACTCGAAACCTCAGTTTCTCGTGAGCTCGCCATCCTGGCTCGGTTCGAACCCTCCATTCCATCCATTAATACATGTTGTTCTTATAAAATAAGAACCTTGCGGAGAGAAAGGGATTCGAACCCCCGGTGCCCGTAAGAGCACAACGGTTTTCGAGACCGCCCCGTTCGACCACTCCGGCATCTCTCCGTTCTTGTGCAAAAGTATAATTTTTTAGCGATATTTGGCAATTCATAAAACCGTCTTTGTCATGCGAGCAACCCATCGCTTTTCTAGTATTTAGCACACTCACTAGTCTCATGCCCGGATGCAACACATCTACACCTGTTATCGAGGATGAGATGGCTTATGCTCAGGAGATTAAAGAATGGCAAGAGTCGAGATTGGAAAGGCTAAAGGGCAAAAATGGCTGGCTGAACCTGGCAGGATTGCTATGGCTTGAAGAGGGAGAGAACAGTTTTGGATCCGATCCCGGCAATGACATTGTGTTCCCGGAAAAGGCATATGCATTTTGTGGTTCACTTACACTGACAGATGGGAAGGTTACACTGGAAGTAAAAAATGGGGTGGAGATTCGCGAAGGTGAGACCCTGGTGACAAGCCTGGTGCTAAACGATGATCAGAGCAAATCAACCACTTACCTGCAACAGGGAGATCTTGCCTGGTATATTATCAAGAGGGGAGAAAAATATGGAATCAGGCTCAGGGACTACAAGCATCCACGACTGGCTGAACTGGACCACATCCCCACCTACCCCATCTCCTTGGAATATGTGGTGGAGGCTCAGCTTCACCCCTTTGACGAACCCATGGAATTTACAGTGGCCACACCCCTGGAAGGATTTACCGAAACCTACCAGTGCCCTGGTGAGCTTCATTTCAGAATCAAAGAAGACGAACTGGTTCTCTTCCCTTTTTCTTCAGGCAAGGGATATTTCCTGGTGATTGCCGATGAAACCACAGGGCTTGACACCTATGGTGCCGGGCGTTTCATGTATTGCATGCCCGATTCAACAGGACGGATCATTCTTGATTTCAATAAAGCTTATAATCCACCCTGTGCCTTCAGTCCCTATGCCACCTGTCCCATGCCACCCAGGGAAAATTTCCTGCCGGTGGCCATCGAAGCAGGAGAAAAATCAGTTCACCTGGACTAATACCTTTCACATGAGGATTTACTCCTGATTTTTCTGTATGCTGCCATCGTACTCTCAAGCTGCCTCACTAAAAGCAATTGTCAGGAGCCTCCCAGCCGAAGGCTCCAGGCAAGCTCCGGGATGATTTATCAGGAAGGAGATATTGATATCCTTGAAGAAGCATCTTTATGAGTTTGGAGAATACCGGGATCCCACAGCCGAATTAATGCTCATGCTTGGTAACTTCTTTGAGGATAGTCCCTATGCGGAGCACAGCCTGGAACATGAGCCCGAAGCCCTGGTGGTAAACCTGAGGGAGTTTGACTGCACCACCTTTGTGGAGAGCTGCCTGGCCATTTCCCGGACCATTCGTTCCGGAGAAACTCAATTTCCAGGCAATTTTCTTCAGAATTGAAAGACATCAGGTACCGCGAGGGGATCGTGGAAGGCTATAGCCTCCAGAATACACTATTTCAGCGATTGGATCTATCTCAATAATCAAAAGCAAACTTGTCAGGGATATTTCAAAGGAGATCGGGGGCATACCCCTTCTAAGGAGATATATTTTATGAGTACCCACCCCGATGCTTACCGTCAACTCAGTGAAGGACACAAGACTTGTTGAGATTATTGCCAGCACAGGAGCAGGAACTTTCCCAACGGGACATGTATTATGTTCCCAAAGATCGCCTGGGGGAGGTGGAAGCCAGCCTGAGGGAATGGGGATATTGTAGGCATCACAACAAGTATCAGCGGCCTGGATGTGACTCACGTGGGAGTGCTGGTGAGGAAGTCTCGGGGCGCATCCATCTTTTGCACGCCTCCTCCAGATTTAAGAAGGTAATTATTTCAGAAGAGACACTGGAGGACTACCTGGCCAAAAACAAATCAGCCACCGGAATAATGCTCGTCCGGCCTCTTTGGTAAGCCTCGTGTTTTAGACACTCTTGTCCAGGAGATTCTTCAAAGTGATATTTAATATCTGTTTGTTATACTATTTTAGACATTAACGGATATTAAAAATTATTGGGAGATATTTATTATCCGTCTATATACCGCATATAGTTAATAAATGGATATCAAATATCTATTTTCGAATTTTATTCGTCCTTTGTATGGACAAAGTCCCAGACCATGCCCCAGCCGACATCCGGGATGATGATCGGCTGTCGCCCCTAGCCCATGGCAAATCCCAGAATGAGATAGATGACAGTGGTCAGAACACCTATGAGCAGGGCATAGGGTAATTGGGTTCGCACATGATCGATGTGATCCGAGGCCGACGCCATGGATGAGATGATGGTGGTATCGGAGATGGGTGAACAGTGATCTCCGAAAACGCCCCCTCCCATGGTGGCAGCCACCACAAGGTAAGAGATTTGCATCATGCATCTGCGGCCATGGGCAGGGCAATGGAGATCATAATGGCAAAGGTGCCCCAGGAAGTTCCGGTGGAAAATGCAATAAAGGAGGAGAGAACAAATACAATGGCAGGAAGCAATTGCGGGCGAAAGCCATCCTTCGGTGATACCTGCCACATATATCTCCGGTACCCAGGGTGTTGCACACATGACTGATGGAAAAGGCAAGCATCATCAGGAGTGCCAGCGGCATCAGTTCACTGATGCCTTTCAGGATCAGGCTCAACCATTTTTCTGATCTTCATAATTCCCTGGGCCCGGTATAAGAACCATGGCCACCAGGATGGAGCTGGTCACCGCATACAGTACAGCCGAAGAACCCGATCCCCGTCCCATGGCCTGGCTAAAATGATCCAGGAATCCCAGCTGGCACTCCTCCACCTCTCCCCAGCCTGTATAGGCCAGGCATAAGATCATCATCACCATCATGGTCAGCAGGGGAATGATCATATTCATGGCCCTGGGCCTGATACCCTCCTTCATTTCACAGGAGGTAATCTCATCCGAAACCATGGGCCTGGCTCCGTCATTCAGCAGCTTGCCTGTCTCCCTGGTTCGTTTCTCTGCCCGGGCCATGGGACCAAAATCCTTGCGGCTGAGAATCACCAGGAAAACCATCAGAATGGTGAGCATGGGATAAAAGTTATAGACCATGGCCGAGATCATGGTTCTGAAGGGAGCCTCAATGCCCTGGGTCAGCAAAAGACCCATGATAAAAGCCCCCCAGGCATTAAAGGGGATCAGGATGGAACTGGGGGCCGAACTGGAATCGGCAATATAGGCCAGCTTTTCCCTGGGAATTTTCAAGCGGTCAAATACCGGACGGATAGAGGGTTCCAACCGTCAGGGAACTGATACTGGTTTCGATAAAAAGCAGGATCCCGATTAGCAAGGGCCAGCAGCTCCACCACCACCCTGCTTTTCCCGGCCTTCTTCTTCTCCAGGGTGATTGAGCAGCTTATCTATCCCGATAATAAATCCCTGTACACCACCCGAATACTGGATAAAAATAAGCAGGGCCCCCACCAGGGCACTGAACATAATGGTACGGGTATTTCCCGGATTCTGAAATACCTCCACAAAACCCTCCAGGGTTGCCAGGGTTCCCTGCACGGGATTCCAGTCGCTTATGATCAGCCAGCCCAGCCAGATTCCAAGAACCAGGGAGATATAGACCTGCCTGGTCCGTAAGTGCCAGGATAATGGCCAGCAGGGGCGGTAATACAGAAAGAACCCCAAAATCATTCATTGTCACTAAGATAGTGAATCATGTGGGAAACTTATACTACCGCCGCTTCCAGCAGTGCGAAACTGTTTTTGTCTGCATCCATGGCTGCCCTGATCCCGATGGGAATGGTCACCATTCGTTTGATATGGCCAAAGGCACAGTCCGTAGGAGACCGGGATTCCCAGTGGAAGTAAGCAGATCGTCCAGGGCCTCCTTTAGGGAAAGGGTAGGTGCATCATTGATATTGCATTCTCCAAAGACCCCCATTACAATTCCTGCTGCCTTTTTCAGATTGGTACCCGACAGCAGGTGGAAAAGCATTTTATCCACCCGGTAGGTCTTCTCCCCGATCTCTTCCAGGTAGACAATCTTGTTCTCAAAATCGGGTTCAAAGCGGGTCCCGATGATGGAGTCCAGGACACTGATATTGCCCCCGATCAGGATGCTCCCTCAGCCCTTCCCCCGGTGATGGTATAACGGTCGATATTCAGGATTATCCCTGGTTCCTTTCTCTCGTTTATAGGGATATTTATAATTCCTGCGGCATCCATCAGCACCTTTTTCATGGATTTCACACTGAAGCGGTTAAAATCTGAGGTTCCCACCGGACCATGAAAGGTTACCAGTCCGGTCTCCTGGTATATGGCTGTAAGCAGTGCGGTAATATCGCTGTATCCAATAAAGACCTTTGGATTCTTTCGAATCAGATCATAATCCAGCAGATCCAGGATCCTGATGGAGCCATAACCGCCACGTACACACCAGATGCCATCCACATCCTCCCGGGTGAACATCTCCATCAGTTCATCGGCCCTCTCCGGGTCCTTTCCGGCAAAATAACCATATTCCGAGAGTACCGAATCCTTGTAGGTGGTTCGGAATCCCATCTCCTCCAGTTTGGCAGATACAGTCGTTTAGCTGCTCTTCAGTCACAGGACTTCCGGGTGTAACCAGTCCGATCAGATCTCCCTTCTTCAGCCGTCGGGAAGAATCCTCCCGGGCATGTTCAGCCTTCGAGGTAAATTCCTGCCTTAATCCCGAAGCTGAAGCCAGGGCCAGTGGCTGCCAGTGCAGCCGATTTCTTCAGAAATGATCTTCTGTCTGTCATACAGCCCTATTGGTTAAGCTGCTAATTTTCTGATCCCGATTCCAGGCAGGTCATTCAGTGTAACCTTCCCATCCACCACCTTTACTCCTTCGTAGAGATCATTGCTGATTAGCAGGTTTCCATCCAGGTCGGCCCAGTCCACCAGGGGAGACAACTGCGAGGCTGCCGACACGGCACAGGAGGTCTCGGTCATGCAGCCGATCATCACTTTCATATCCAGGGCCCTGGCCACGGTGATCATTTTGTGGGCCTCCCGCAAACCGGTGCTCTTCATTAACTTGATATTGATCCCCGAGTAGACCCCCTTAAATGCCGCCACATCGCCCAGGCGCTGAAAGGCCTCATCGGCAATAATGGGCAGGGGACTGTGTTGCTGTGAGCCAGGCCATATCATCTACGGCTGTCTTTCGGGAGGGGCTGCTCCACAAACTCAATGCCCTGTTCCGCCAGCCAGTGGACCATCTCCAGGGCCTTCTGCTTATCATTCCATCCCTGGTTCACATCCACATAGATGGGAACATCGGTCACCGAACGCACCGTTTCGATCATCTCCCGGTCATTGCCTCCCCCCAGTTTTACCTTCAATACCCTGAAGCGTGCGGCTTCTTCGGTTTTAAGCTCTTACCACTTCTGGGGTATCGATGCCAATGGTAAAGGAGGTCATGGGAGTATTGTCGGGATTGATCCCCCAGAGCCTGTAAAGAGGTTTATCCACCAGCTTCCCGATCAGGTCATGCAGGGCAATATCCACACAGGCCTTGGCAGCACGGTTACCCTCATCCAGATGAATCCACATAGGCCAGGATATCATCCAGCATAAAGGGATCCTTAAACTGTTCCAGGTCCACCTTGTTCAGGAATTTGATCACCGTCTCCTGCGATTCGCCCAGGTAGGGCGGCATGGAAGCTTCACCATAGCCGGTTATACCCTCATATTCAATCTCAGTTAGTACCACCGGAGTGGTATTCCTGGAAGTCCCTGCCACGGTAAATGTGTGTCTCAACTGCAGCTCATAGGGCCTGAAACTCAATTTCATCCTCCCGTTTCCAATAACAGCCGGAGCGACTTCCCGAGGAGTGCCTTGAGTGAGGTACAGGCAGCCTAGGGGCAGGGTGGTGGCCAGGGAAGCTGCTCCCACGCTTTTCAGAAAAGTTCTTCTTCCTTTTTTCATCCCTGCGATTCTGATTTATAATCTCTTTATAAAATACATTTTCCGGGATATGGGCTGGAAACCCTTGCATAGTCCTCTCCGATGATCCGGATTGCCCTGCACAAAAATCTCCGGGTAGCTTTCAATGTAATTTCCCTGGTGCTGTCCATGCTGTTAATGCTTACCCGATCCCGGAATACCGGCTGCAGAATAAATGTCTCCCATCCCCCATATACATGGCCACATGGCTTACTCTTTCCTTCTCTTCGCTTCGTGGCCTTTCTTCCAAAAAACAGAAGGTCTCCCGCTTCAAGGGTCCGAGGCCTCAAACTCAGTGGTAATTTCCCGCCCGCATAGGGCCTGCATATCAGCATCCCTGGGCATTTGAATCCCGTTCATGAAGAAAACATTGGAAACAAATCCGCTGCAATCAAGGTTTTTGGAAGAGGCCCCTCCCCAGAGGTAGGGAATCCCATGGAAAGCCAGGGCAGTCTGAACCAGCTCCTCCTTAAAGGGCTTCTTATGGAATACTTCAGCAGCCGGGATCACCTCTGCCTTTTTCACCCAGGCCAGACGTCCGTCGGGATATTCCGTTTCATAAAATGCCTCCTTTTCTGAGAGCATCGGCAGACATGCATCCAATCACCAGGTCGGCCACCGGCAAGGAGTTTTCATCGGGCTCAGAATAGGCAAAACCATACTGGGCAGTCAAAACTATTTTCTTCCTGCTTTTATAAGTCTCAAGTTCTTCCGGTTCCATCAAATGAACCTCATTGACATTCACCCATCCCATGTAAGCCATCAGGCACCTGGATAAGACATATCCCATCTTCCTCTTTCAGAATCCTGACAGGTGTACCCAGAAGGGCCTGGCTCACAAGCTCCGTTTTACTGCTGGGTGCTTTGCGCAAATGAGCCACAGAGTTATTTACCAGTGCATTCACCAGCCTCCCGGGATTATCTTCAGGAAGCAGTTTTACCCGGTTTTCCACCCCGGGAAATTGTGTTCAGCTGACTGAGGAAGATATCGCATCATAGGCTTGCCCTGCTGGCCACTTCCCCTTCCAGGCTAAGGATCCTGTCTGTCTTGTTGAGCGGACAGCGTGCCACAGTTCCACCCGACCATCGGGAGCAAACTGGAGTTCCAGAGAATCCAGGAGAGTTGGTCCATGGCAACAATGGTCCGGTCTGCCTTTGAAGTGCAGGCCGCAAATAAGCAAGGTGAAAACAAGAAGGTTCAAGGGCTCCTTTTACTCAGTATTTTTCATAGTTTGATCCTAGCTGCTCAATGATATGAAAATGCTTCGAATGGAATCAAAAATAACCAATTTATGCGGATAGCGTATTTAGTTTGATTCTCAATAGCGGAAATCCTAATTTCATTTGTCTCTAAACAAGCAGACGGTTGGCTATATTCGTATCTTAAAATGACACTTCAAACTAGCATATATGGAAAGTAAATCCAGAAGAAATTTCATGAAAACACTGGGGGCATCCATGGGTGCTGCAGGTGTTCTGGGAGGCAGCTCCATCTTAAGTTCCTGCAACCAGGTGGAAGCGTTTCGGGCGATAAAATCACACTGCTTACCTCCAGCGGCGAACTGGTTGAGGTGGACAAGAGCCAGTTAAAACCTGCCGAGATGCCATCTCTTTCCGAAAACCAAAAAAGGGGAAGGAAAGGAATGCCCGGAAGAAGCTGGGTAATGGTCATTGATCTTTCCAAGTGCCGGAATGCCCGGGAGTGTATGAAAGCCTGCCAGAGCCACCATCAGCTACGTCCCGAACAGCACCATATCAATGTCTTGCAGATGCAGGATTCGGAAGCATACTGCACCCTATTACATGCCAAAACCCTGTCAGCATTGCGACAATCCTCCCTGCACAAAGGTATGCCCGGTAAATGCCACTTTTAAACGGGAAGACGGCATTGTGCTGATTGACAATGAACGTTGCATCGGCTGCCGTTTCTGCATAGCTGCCTGTCCCTATTCGGCCAGGGTATTTAACTGGTTTGAACCCAGGGATGCAGAAAAATACGAAGGGGTTACTTATAATATTGAGGCCAATGTTCCCCAGAAAAAAGGGACCATTTCCAAATGCCTTTTCAGTGCCGACCGCCTGAGGGACGGACAAGCTTCCCTCCTGCGTTTCGGCCTGTCCAAACGGGGTTTACTGGTTTGGCGACCGCAATGAAGATGCCGTAACCAACGGAACCACCAAGGAAACCGTATCCTTCAGCAAACTATTGAAGAAGGATGCCGCCTATACCCTTATGAAGGAACTGGGAACCAAACCCCGGGTCTATTATCTGCCGCCCAAAGACCGGGCATTTCCATTCCAGGGCGACCAAAGCTAACAGCATTTAAAAATCAGTACAGATGAATAAAATTGAATCTCCTGAAGAATCAAGGAAAGTACTGGATAAGATTGTTTCCGACCTGACCCGTTCCATTACCAAAAAGGATGAACTGACCAGGTTCTGGTTTTTCATCCTGATCATGTTTGCGGGCGTCGGAATCTGGGGCTGGATTATCCAGATTAAAAACGGACTGGGAGTTACAGGGATGGGTGATTATGTTTCCTGGGGACTGTACATGGCCAATTTTGTCTTTTTCGTGGCAGTCAGCCTGGTGGGTCTGCTGATCAGCTTCTGTTCTGCAATTGCTGAAATATCAGCTGGGCCAAACCCATCTCCCGGGCAGCTGAACAAATTGCCATTGCCGCAGTGGCACTTGCGGGAATTATTATTGTAATGGATATGGGACGGCCCGACAGGCTGCTCAATGTCTTTTTCCATGGAAGGTTTGCCTCCCCCATTGTGTGGGACCTTACCGTGGTTTCAACCTACCTGGCCATTTCGGTCTTGCTTTTCTACCTGCCGTTGATTCCCGACCTGGCCCTGCTGCGCGACAGGCCGGCTCCAGGCATTCCACAAGTGGAAACTTAAAGCTGTACAAAATACTTGCCCTGGGATGGAAGGGAAATGAGCAACAGTACAAGACAGTGTCACCATGCCCTCCGGGTACTGATGATCCTGATTATCCCGGTTGGTTTGTCCATCCATACGGTAACTTCCTGGCTGTTTGCAGCCACACTTCGCCCGGGTTGGGACAGCACCATTTTCGGCCCCTACTTTGTGGTTGGCGCCTTTGTGGCCGGAACTGCAGCCCTGATCATCCTGATGTATGTTTATCGACTGCGGTATGGATTGAAAGACTATTTCGAAGATCTTCATTTCGACAAGATGGGAAAACTTCTGGTTCTGGTTTGCCTGGTTTACCTCTACTTCAATATCAATGAATTCCTGGTACCGGTATATAAGATGAAGCTGGCCGAAGGGATTCATCTGAAAACTCTTTTCACCGGGAGGTATGCCTTTCTTTTCTGGTTTGTCCAGATTGCGGGACTGGTACTTCCCATCATGCTGATCGTGTTGAAATTTTTCCGGAAACCACTTCCACTGGCCATAATTTCGGTGGTGGTCCTGGTATCTGCCTGGTTCAAAAGGTATCTGATTGTTATCCCCACCCTGGAGCATCCCTTTCTGCCCGTGCAGAATGTGCCTGAACATTTTCACCATTATCACGCCCACCAGTACCGAGATGATGATCATGCTCTTTTCATTTTTTGCATCCCTCCTGATTATTTCGATTCTGGCCAAACTCTTCCCGGTCATTACCATTTGGGAATATGCAGAAGAAAAGGGGATTGACAAAAAATACCTGAGTGAAAAAACCCAATAAGAAATAGCCATGAAAAGAACGACAATATATATTTCGGGGCTCCTGCTCTTATTTGCTGCACCACAGCTCATGGGTCAGGATTGGCTGGTTCCTGCGAGGAAGCTGCCAGAAAATAATCCATCAGCCTATACCCTTGAAAATGTAAAAAACGGGAGAGGCGATCTATACCACGCAACTGTAAATCGTGCCATGGCGATCCGGGCAAAAACAATCCCCTGGCCCTGGTCCCGCTGCCGGTTGATATTGCTTCTGAGAGGATGCAGGACAATACCGAAGGAGCTCTGTTTTACAAAATTACCAATGGCAAGGGGGTCATGCCTCCCTTCCATTCGACCATTTCGGAAGATGACCGCTGGATGCTGGTGAATTTTATCAAGAACTACAGTCCCGACCGGGAAGCACTGCTGGATCGACGCACCTCCCATCAAGGCCAAACTTCTGGCTTCGGTAAACCAGGAGACAGGATTCCGTTGAGATTCTTGCTGAATACGAGGGTGAAAATGCCGAGTACCTGAGCCTTACCGGAGTGCCCGGTTAGTATAAGTTCCAAGCAAAGCATTTGGCAATATCCCACATTGGACAGGCCATCACCAATGACATTGGAAGGGCTGAATTCATCATCCCGGAAGATGTGATCGGCGATGAAGAGGGATATATCAGTATTGTGGTATCTCTGGATGAGAATTACGAAGCTCAGGAAGTGGCGCTTGAAAAGGCACTGGTAGGGAAACCCAAGGAAGTTCCCAGACTGATCCAGCCGGAAGTGCTCTGGTCCACCAATGAAAACGTCTCAACTATGGTTGCTCCTTTCATACATTCTGGCAGCCGGTGGAGCATGGTTGGTCATCGGATATGTCATATTTCAGATTATTAAAATTAAACGGTACAGCAAATCATCATAGATACATCAAATGAATATTTTTTACCTGTTAATCGGAGTCAGTTTATTTGCCGCACTTATTTTTTTAGGGTGCATTTATCTGGGCTGTTCGAAACGGACAGTTCGATGATAATGAGACTCCGGCAAGACGCATTCTTTTTGATGATGATGTCATTGAAGCAGAGGAAAATGATACCGGAACCGAACAAACGAATTAAGAACAGAATCTATGGAAAATCAGAAATTCTATTACGATAATAAAATTGTAAAGCTCTTTATCCTGGCCACCATCATCTGGGGTGTGGTGGCTGTCCTGGTCGGTGTGCTGATTGCCTGTCAGCTGGCCTTTCCGGCATTTAATTTCGGACTGGAATACACATCCTTTGGCAGGATGAGGCCCCTGCATACCAATGCTGTGATTTTTGCCTTTGTGGGTAATGCCATTTTTGCAGGAGTTTACTATTCCATGCAAAAGCTTCTGAAAGCACGCATGTTCAGTGATGTGCTCAGTAAAATCCATTTCTGGGGATGGCAGCTCATCATCGTGCTTGCAGCTGTGACCTTTGCCCTGGGAATCACCACCTCAAAAGAATATGCAGAACTGGAATGGCCCATCGATATTCTGGTG
The DNA here is from genome assembly GCA_963716765.1 of uncultured Bacteroidota bacterium. Classification (GTDB taxonomy): domain Bacteria; phylum Bacteroidota; class Bacteroidia; order Bacteroidales. The sequence continues at coordinate 201,604 of CAVQUO010000021.1, forward strand.
GCTGTGGTCTGGGTGATTTTCGGATGGAACATGATCGGAACCATTGTCAAACGCAGGGTGCAACATATTTATGCAGCCATCTGGTGGTACCTGGCTACCTTCCTGGGGGTAGCCATTCTGCATGTGGTCAATTCCTTTGAACTTCCCATATCGCTTTTTAAAAGTTACTCCATTTATGCCGGAGCACAGGATGCCGTGGTTCAGTGGTGGTACGGTCACAATGCAGTGGCTTTTTTCCTGACCACCCCCTTTCTGGGTTTGATGTACTATTATCTTCCCAAGGCAGCCAACCGTCCCATTTATTCCTACCGGCTATCCATTATTCATTTCTGGTCGCTGATCTTCCTTTACATGTGGGCCGGACCCCACCACCTGCTTTACCAGGCCCTGCCCGATTGGGTACAGGCACTGGGGGTCACCTTTTCCATCATGCTGATCGCCCCTTCCTGGGGAGGAATGATCAATGGCCTGCTCACCCTGCAGGGGAGCATGGGACAAGGTACGCGACAGTGCGGCCCTGAAGTTTTTGGTGGTGGCAGTGACTGCCTATGGAATGTCCACCTTTGAAGGTCCCATGATGTCGCTGAAAAATGTGAACCAGATTACCCACTTTACCGACTGGACCATTGCCCATACCCATATTGCAGGGATGGCCTGGAACGGTGGTATTGTATTCGGAATGCTTTACTGGCTCGTTCCCAAGACTATTCAGGACAAAATTATATTCGGAAAAACTGGCAAATGCCCACTTCTGGATCGCCACCCTGTCCATTCTTGTGTATGCCATCCCGCTTTACTGGTCGGCCGTTACCCAGTGGTTAATGCTGAGGGAATATACACCTGAAGGATTCCTGGCCTATCCAAATTTCCTGGAAACCCTGACCCAGATTCTTCCCATGTATACCCTCAGGATTATCAGCGGTGTGATGTTCCTCACCGGTTTCCTGCTCATGGTCTACAACCTCTTTAAAACCATGGCTGCCGGATCGGTGGAAGACAATGAAGCTGCTGAGGCTCCGGCCCTGGTATAGGCGGGTGCCACGAAATCCCGTGAAGGAAACGGTTCACCGCTGGATGGAAAGAAAGGCTGTTCGTTTTTCCATCTGGGTTTTTATCGCCCTTTTCATTGGAGGTGCGGTTCAGATCATCCCCATGATTTTCATCAAATCAAACATTCCCACCATTGATGCGGTCACACCCTACACTCCCCTGGAACTGGAGGGACGCGATATTTACATCAAAGAAGGGTGTTACACCTGTCACTCACAGCAAATCAGTCCATTCCGCTGGGAGACCGACCGCTATGGAGATTATTCCAAAATCGGAGAATTTGTCTACGATCATCCCTTTCTGTGGGGATCACGCAGAACAGGACCCGATCTGGCGCGGGCAGGTTATGTGAACGGACCCATGTATAAAAATGCAGCCTGGCATTACAACCATTTTATGGATCCTCAGAAAATGAATGAGCAATCCATCATGCCACAGCTACGACTGGTTTGCAAAAGAAGATATCAACCTGGATATGACTCCCGACAAAGATCAGGGCCATGCAAACCCTGGGGGTACCCTACCCTGAAGGATATGATGAGGATGGCAGTGGATGAACTGCTGTGGCAGGCAGAACAGATTGTGGCGGAACTTAAAGCCTCCGGAATCGACATTGAACCAACCAAACAAATGGTGGCCATGATTGCCTACCTGCATAAGCTGGGCGGGGATATAGAGCCCAATATGAACCCAAAACCTGAAAGCCATGAAGCTGGTGAGTAATTTGTTGGAAAGCATGACGGGCATTCACATTTTTTATGTGATGGGCCTTCTTATTTTCCTGACTCTCTTTATCATCATTGTCATCCGGACCATGCGAAGACCCGCAGCAGAGATGAATGAGTATAAAGAATCCATTTTTAATGATAATGATCTCGGAAGAGTCCATGATATCTTAAATATAAGGGTATGGAAGAGAATACTCAAAATGAGCAGAAACGAAGCACCCAGGAGGTGGATGAGCATTTGACGGAACATAATTACGATGGAATCCAGGAACTGGACAATCCGCCACCCAGGTGGATCATGATGATATTCTATCTTACCATCGGTTTCTCCATCATCTATGCAGCCTATTTCTTCTGGCTGGATGTGGGCGACCACCAGGATGCCCGGTATGTCAAAAAATCGGAGATGCACGAAGCCAGGTACCAGTTGGCCAGTCGAGTCCGGCGACGAGATGATGGCCCTGACCGATGCAGCAGATCTCGAGGAAGGCAAGAAGATCTACAAGGAAATGAGCTGCTTTGCCTGTCACGGAATGAGTGGGAGAAGGAAATGCCATTGGTCCCAATCTTACCGATGATACCTGGATCAATGGATGTGATTTCCAGAGTCGTTTTCAATATTATTAAGAACGGGAATCCGGCCAAAGGAATGACCGCCTTTAAAACCCAGCTCAGCGATACCAGGATCCAGAAGGTCGCCAGTTATGTGGTGAGCCTGAAGGGAAGCAATCCTCCCAATGCCAAAGGCCCCACAGGGGGAAGCATGTGAATAAGGAGGAACTTTCATTCCGGGACCGGCCCATCAACCTGGACGAACAGCGGGAGCCGGAAGTGGGTATATGCAAAAAAGCCCAAAGGGAAATGGTACACCCGCCGAACCATCTTCAGCTGGTTTGTACTCCTGTTCTTCATTGCAGTACCCTTTATCAGGATCAATGGAAATCCTTTTATCCTGCTGGATATTGCCAGCCGGAAATTCATCCTTTTCGGAGCCATTTTCTGGGCCCAGGACACCCTGATCCTGGCCCTGCTGATGCTTTCCTTCATCCTGTTCATCATCCTGTTTACAGTAACCTTCGGAAGACTATGGTGCGGCTGGGCCTGTCCGCAGACCATTTTCCTGGAAATGGTATTCCGGAAAGATTGAATACCTGATTGAAGGAGATTACCGAAAGCGACATGGCACTGGACAAGGGGCCCTGGACAGGTGAAAAAATATTTAAAAAAGCCGTCAAAGCATTCCATCTTCATCCTGATCTCCGTGGCCATGACCAATACCTTCCTGCTCTGGTTCATTGGAAGCTGAAAAGTGGTTTGAACTGATTTCTGAACCCATTTCAGCCAATCTTTCCGGCTTTCTGATCATGTTGCTTGTCTCGGCTTTCTTTTACTGGGTATACTCCTGGTTCCGGGAGCAGATCTGCACCATGGTTTGTCCCTACGGACGCATGCAGGGAGTTCTGCTCGATTCCAGATCCAGTTGTGGTCTCCTACGATTACAAACGGGGAGAACCCAGGGGGGCAAAAAGTGAAGGAGATTGCATTGATTGCAGGCAGTGCATTTCGGTGTGCCCCACAGCCATCGATATCCGAAACGGCACCCAGCTGGAGTGCATCAACTGCACCGCCTGCATCGACCAGTGCAACCAGGTCATGAAAGCCACAAAAAAAGATCCGGGCCTGATTCGTTTTGATTCGGAAATGGGAATCAGGGAAGGACATACAATCGATCTGGAATGCCAGGAACAGGGCTTATTCGGTGGTATTGCTGATCCTTTTTTCTTTTTTCATCTACACCCTGGTCTCACGGCCCAGTCATCGAAACCACCATCCTCCGGACCCCGGGCTTGCTTTACCAGGAAAATCCCGACCAGACCATTTCCAATGTGTACAACATCAAGATTGTCAACAAAACACATGACATACTACCCCTGGAACTCCGACTGATTTCCCATGAAGGAGAGATTAAAATGGCAGGAGGCAAAATGGAAATTAATGACCAGTCCATGTTTGAATCCACCTTTATTCTTTATCTTCACAGGGACCAAATAACAGTCCGACCGGATGAAAGTGGAATTCGGCATTTACAGTAATAACGAGCTCATTGAGACCTGTAAAGTTTCTTTTATAGGTCCCTGAAAAAAACAGAGTTATGAAGTTTCACTGGGGAACAGGCATCCTCATATTCCTTATTCTGTTCCTGCTTGCAGCAGGATTTTTCATTGCCTTTGCCATGAGACAGGAGCGTGACCTGGTTCATGAGGATTATTATGAAAGGGGGGTTGACCACAGCGATCACAGATGGAAGTGCAGAAACGCTCAGCACCCTACCAGGATGCTCTATACAAGGCAGGATTCGAGTTGAGCGCTTTGCAGATGAGTGTTGAGCAGACACCTGGCCGCAAGATGGATTCGGCCAGACTACTGCTTTACCGGCCTTCGAACAAAACCTGGACATGAACATTCCCTTCGATGCCGTCAAGAGGAGAGCTGGTGATCCCCATGGAGAGGCTCGAATCCGGGAAGGTACATTCTGAAAATTAGCTGGTCCTTCGAAGGATTCAAATACGAGATTGAACACACGGTAGTTATCAATTAAACTTGCAAGATCGCATGTCCATATTAATATCAGCGCTGGTTCTGGGATTTATGGGAAGCTTCCATTGTGCCGGAATGTGCGGCCCCATTGCCATTGCCCTTCCCCTCCAGGGAAACACCGTACCGGGAAAGATTCTGGGAGGAACTCTTTACAACCTGGGCAGAACCATCACCTATGGAATCATGGGAGCCATATTCGGACTGCTGGGACAGGGTGTGGCCATGATCGGTTTTCAGCAGAAAGATTTCGGTCATCATGGGAAGCCTGATGATTATGTCGGTGCTTTTCCCCGCCCTTTTCAAGAACCAGTACAGCCTGGAAAGAAGCTGGTTCTCCTTTGTGGGAAAACTTAAATCCACCATCGGACAGGATGTTCTCCATCCGATCCTATTCCAGCCTCTTCTTCATCGGTATGCTGAACGGCCTGCTGCCCTGCGGACTGGTTTACATGGCCATTGCAGGCGCCATCGGTACCGGCGAAGTGCGTGACAGGAACACTCTATATGATCCTCTTTGGACTGGGAACCATCCCCATGCTGCTGGGCATTACCCTGGCCGGAAATCTGATGAGCTTGGCCATCCGCAAACGGATCAACAAACTGATCCCGGTCCTGGTGGTCATGGTGGGCATCTTCTTCATCCTGCGCGGACTCAGCCTGGGCATTCCCTATTTGAGTCCTCCCAAAGAGAAGATCGAGAAGAAGTTTGAAAAAAGTCTTGAAAAAGAAGTCCACTGGCCATGAAAGCCCTGGAATCTCCAGGCGGGCAAACTAAATCCGGAGGCTGTTGTTTCTTCTATCAGACATGGCTAAGGAGATGAAAGAATAGCTGCGTACATTGTGGGGCCGATTGCGGCAAGCATCCGGTTCGTCTGGAATGATCTGTCCTTTTGCTGCAATGGTTGCCAGACCGTTTACCAGCTCCTGAACGAAAACAAGCTCTACAACTATTACAAGCTGGAGGAGAATCCCGGAATCAAGGTGGAAACCACTGCCTGTTCGGGAATAAATATGCCTTTCTTGACAAGGAGGAAATCAGGGATAAACTGATCTCCTTTTCCGAAGGAGGCATCTCGAAGGTCAAATTCTTCATTCCTGTCATCCATTGTGCTTCCTGTATCTGGCTGCTGGAAAAGTTGCACCTGCTCAACAGGGCATCAAACACTCCTTTGTGAATTTCACCAGGAAAGAGGTGGATATTACCTTCGATGAGTCGTCCATATCACTTCGCCAGGTGGTCGAATTGCTCTCCTCCATCCATTACATCCCCGACCTTTCGGTAAACCTTTCGGACAAAAAGGAGGAAGGACCTTCCTATAAAAAATTACTATATAAAATCGGGGTAGCCGGCTTTGTGTTTATCAATGTGATGACCTACAGTCTGCCTGCCTATTTCAACGGGGAACCACTGGAAGAGCAACCTGCAAAGGCTTTTCAGCATCCTGAGTTTTATTCTGGTGATCCCGGTGGTGTTTTACAGCGGCAGCGACTATTATGTCTCATCCCTGAAGAGCCTGCTGAAAAAGAACATCAGCATTGATCTGCCCATTGCCCTGGGCATCACGGTTCTCTTCCTGGTCAGCGCCTATGAAATTCTCTTTGCAGGGGGTGCCGGATATTGCGACAGCCTGTCCGGACTCATCTTCTTTCTGCTGGTGGGGAAATGGTACCAGGGAAAAACCTATGAGGCACTCTCCTTCGACCGCAATTACAAATCCTACTTCCCCATTGCCGTTACCAAAATCAACAAGCAGATCGAGGAGAGCGTATTGCTCGAGCATATTGAGGAGGGCGATGAACTGATCATCCGAAGCAAGGAACTGATTCCTGCCGATTCCATCCTGCTGGAGGGAACCGGAAGAATCGATTACAGTTTTGTGACCGGAGAATCCAGCCCGGTGATTAAACAGGAGGGCGACTTTATCTATGCCGGGGGAAGACAGATGGGTGAGGTATTACGGATCAGGGTTCAAAAAGAGGTCAGTCAGAGTCATCTCACCAAACTCTGGAACCAGGACCAGACCTATGAAAAACCCAGCGATTCGCTTAAAACGCTTTCCGACAGGGTCAGTAAATATTTTACCATTGCCATTATCACCATTGCCCTCTTGGGCTTTGGCTACTGGATGCTCCAAGGAGATACGCATACTGCCATTTTTGTTTTTACAGCGGTACTCATTGTGGCCTGTCCATGTGCCCTGGCCCTCTCCATTCCCTTCACCTTTGGGAATACCATGCGGGTTTTTGGAAAAAACGGACTCTATATCAAAAACACCGCCGTCATTGAACGCCTCTCCCATGTGGACACCATTGTATTTGATAAGACCGGGACCCTGACCCAGCCCAATGAAAACAGCATTGCTTACTCGGGAAGAAACTCTCAGTGAAGGAAGAAAAGTGCCATCTATTCCCTGGCCAGGCAATCCACCCATCCCCTGAGCATTGCCCTGGCAAGTGAACTGGCAGGCGACCTCTGGAAGCCGGTGAAACAATATACCATCGGCCGACCATTTTGTGGAAGTGGCCGGACGAGGCATCTTCGGAAAGGTAAATCAAATGGAGATCAAACTGGGTTCGGCCGAATATGTAACAAATCGGAACAGCTCCCGCGCAGCACTGCCTCCGAGGTTCATGTGGCCATCAACGATGCTTCCATGGGTCACTACACCATCTCGCAATCACTATCGGGAAGGATTTGACAATGTGCTGAGCACACTGAAACAGCACTTTACGCTCTACCTGGTATCGGGCGATAACAGTTCAGAGGCCGAAACAGCTCTCCGCCTATTTTGACCAGGACCATATGCTCTTCAATCAGAAACCGGGCGACAAGGCTGAGTTGATCAGGATCCTTGCAGGAAAAGGGGCATACGGTGTTGATGACCGGCGATGGCCTAAATGATGCCGGAGCGCTGATGCAGAGCGATGTGGCCCTGACCATTGCCAACAAGGTTTACCATTTCTCCCCGGCCAGCGATGCAGTTCTGGAGGCCGGGTCAGTTCCAGAAACTGGCCCGTTTTATCCGCTTCACCAAAAGCTCCCTGAACATTGTGAAAGCCAGTCTTCCTGATCTCCTTTCTCTACAATATCGTGGGCATTTCCTTTGCCATCTCGGGAAACCTTTCCCCATTAGTGGCTGCCATCCTGATGCCCGTCAGCTCTGTCTCCGTGGTGGCCTTTGCCACCTTTGTGACCCGCGCCTTAGTTCAGCACAAAGCAAAAATCTAGGCATGCACCGAAAATAAATAAATCCGATTTATTTTAAAAAGAAATTTGTTAAATTTGTTTATTCTCTAATGAGAATAATTCTCTTTTAATACCTTTTATCCATGAAGGCGGAAGAAATAAGTACTAAACTGAATGAGAAAGGCTTAAAAGTAACCCCTCAAAGAATAGCCATTCTTGAGGCGATTATTAAGCTCAACAATCACCCCACAGCTGACAACATTATAGAGTATATCAGAAACAACCATCCGAATATTTCAACCGCTACAGTGTATAAAGTTCTTGACGCCTTGGTGTCAAATCAATTAGTGAAAAAAGTAAAAACAGAAAAGGATATCATGAGATACGATGCAATTATGGAAAAGCATCATCATTTATACTGCTCCGAATGTGATTTGATAGAAGATTATATCGATGAGGAATTAGATAACATACTGAAGGAATATTTTAAAAAGAAAAACTTCCCCGGTTTCAAGATAGATGACATTGTTCTTCAAATAAGAGGAACATTTGACAAGTGCTAATCCTTTGAAAACAATAAATCTGAAATAATTTTAACCTTTAAAAACAATTAAAAATGGACCAAAATCAAGAAGTACAAGTGATTTCAATGCCGCGCATTGGAGATGCAGCCCCGGAATTTAAGGCAGTAACCACTCAAGGGGACATCAATTTTCCCGCAGATTATAAGGGCAGTTGGGTGATTTTATTTAGCCACCCGGCCGATTTTACTCCCGTTTGTACATCTGAGTTTATGACTTTTGCCACAATGGAAAAACAATTTAATAAGGCAAACTGCAAACTTGTTGGCTTATCTATTGACGGCCTTTACAGCCATATTGCCTGGTTGCGTACGATCAAAGAAAAAATAGAGTATAAAGGCATGAAAGATGTCGAGGTAACCTTCCCTCTAATTGAGGACATCACCATGAATGTTGCCAAAAAATATGGGATGATCCAACCAAATGAGGCTTCAACCAAGGCCGTTCGTGCCGTATTTTTTATTGACCCTAAGGGAATTATTCGGGCTATTATTTATTATCCCCTGAGCCTTGGTCGAAACTTTGATGAACTTTACCGTGTGATTATTGCTTTACAAGCTGCTGATGAATTTGATATTGCCACTCCTGCCGACTGGCGGCCGGGTGATGATGTAATTATTGGCCCGGCCGGTTCATGCGGAACAGCAAAAGACCGGATGGACGATAAAGAACTTGACTGTAAAGATTGGTTCTTCTGCACAAAAAAACTGGATAAGGATACTGTGCTGGGTAAAATTTTGAAAAAAGGATAAAAGCACCATCCCTGCGTACTGAGCACTGAGCACTAAGCCCTGCCCCCTGAGCACTAAGCGCTTAGATGCTCGGTACGCCGGATGATCTCCTCCTGCAGCTCCGGCCCCAGGTCGTTGAAGTAGTCGCTGTACCCGGCCACCCGGACAATCAGGTCCTGGTACTTCTCCGGATGCTTCTGGGCATCCCGGAGGGTATCGGCCGACACCACGTTGAACTGGATATGGTGCCCGTTCCATGCGGAAATAGCTCGGATCAACTGGCTGACCTTGCCTATGCTCCGTTCATCCTTGAAAAAATCAGGAGTGAACTTCTGATTCAGCAGGGTTCCTCCGGTTTTCAGGTGATCGATCTTCAGGGCCGAATTGAGCACAGCGGTGGGCCCCTTCCGGTCCATTCCCTGGAAGGGTGAGATCCCCTCGGAGAGCGGCTCCTGGGCCAGGCGTCCATCGGGGGTGGCTCCGCACACCTTTCCAAAATAAACATGGCTGGTGGTGGGAAGCATATTGATCCGGTAGGTGGCGCCGCGTGGACTGTTCCTGTCCGTTTACCGACTCATAAAAGGCATCAAAGACCCATGTGGCATGCTGATCGGCCTCCATCATCGTCATTGCCATACTTGGGAGTGTCATACAGCAGGGCGGCCCGGAACTCATCGTGCCCTTCGAAATTATCTGACAGCACCTTCAGAAAGGTGCTCCAGGCTGATGGCTCTTCTTTTCGAATACATGAAACTCCAGGGCCGCAAACATATCCGTGATGGAACCCAGTCCCACCCCCTGGATGTAGTTGGTGTTGTAGCGGGCCCCACCGGCATTGTAGTCCACGTCCCGCTGGAGATACAGTCATCGATCAGCAGCGACAGGAAAGGGACCGGCAAATGCGGTGCTGAATATACGCTCGATGGTATTGTTGCCCCTGATCTTAATATCAATAAAGTGATGCAGCTGCTTCAGAAAGGCTTCTTGCAAGATCCTCGAATGTTTCAAAGGAGGCCGGATCACCACTGAGTCATCCCGATTTGTTTTCCCGGTCATGGGATCGGTCCCATTATGAAGGGTAATCTCCAGCACCTTCACCAGGTTAAAATAACCGGTCAGAATATAGGCCTCTGTCCCGAAGGCGCCGCTCTCCACACATCCCGAGGCCCCGCCGTTGCGGGCATCCTCCAGGCTCTTCCCCTGCCGTATCAGCTCCTGAATAATGGCATCGGTATTGAAGATGGAGGGCTGACCAAAGCCGGTCTTAACAATTTTTACAGCCCGTTCCACAAAAGCATCGGGATTCTTCTTTGCTGATCTGCACCATGGAGGAGGGCTGCAGGAGCCGCATCTCTTCAATCACATCCAGCAGGATATAACTCAATTCATTCACCGCATCGGAACCATCAGACCTTCAGTCCTCCCAGCGTTGATCAGGCAAAAATCGGTGTAGGTATTGCTTTCCTCGGCAGTCACACCCACCTTGGGCGGAGAAGGGTGGTTGTTAAACTTGATCCAGAAGGAATGTAATAACTCCTTCGCTCCATCCTCGTCCAGGCGTCCCTCCTCCATATCCTTCAGGTAAAACGGATAGAGGTGCTGATCCAGCCGTCCGGGATTGAAGGAGTCCCAGGGATTCAGCTCGGTAATCACACCCAGGTGGACAAACCAGTAGTACTGAAGGGCTTCATGCATACTTGTGGGCGCCTTGGCAGGAACACGTCGGCAAACCGCAGCCATCTCTTCCAGTTCAAACTTCCTTTGAGGATTTTGCTCTGCCTTTGCCAGTTCATCCAGTTTTTCAGCATGCCTTTCAGCAAACATGATCAGGGCAGAGGCAGTAATCTCCATGGCCTTGAGCTCTTCCCGCTTGTCGTAAGCCCGGCGATCGTTTAAAAAATCAAGACCTTCCAGTGCAACATGGATATCCAGGATAATATCCCTCATCCCTTTGCCGTAGATCTTCTTTCCCAGAACCGTATGACCCGGGGCCCTTTGCTCCTGGAACTCAGTGAAAACACCGGCCTCGTAAGCCGACTTCCACTCGTCTCCCACATTGTCAAAAACCCGCTCACGGTTGGTTCTGCCGGTCCAGTATGGAATGATCACCTCCTCAAAGGCCTTCCGGGTCTCTTCATCCACCTTGAAGCTCACCTTCTTCCTGCTGTTGAGGATATCCAGGTCCTTCAAAGAGTGAAGGTTAATCTCGGGATAGGTCGGAGTGGACTTGGGAGCCGGTCCGCGTTCACCCACAATCAGTTCACCTTCATTGATACAGATGGATTTGTGCCGCAAGAATGTATTCAAACGCCATAGCCCGCTGAACAGGAATGGAGTACTGTGCCGCGGAAAGTTCCTTATAAAACTGCGTGATCAGAAGTCCGCGTTCCGCTGAAAGACGGTTCACCGCTTTCAGACTGGCATCTCTTAATTTTTTTATTCTTTCGGTCATCATACTATTTCTTTTATTTAGCCTCCAATGGAGACTTTTAGTCCTGTTGTTTCAAATTTTTTACGAAGACCCTCCATAAAAGGAATATCGGGTTCTTCTACATGGCCCAGTTGTTTTTCCATTTTCAACCTGGCATACTTGCTCTCGGCAATACGGTGATAGGGCAGCAGGTGTACCTCCTCAAGCTTTTCTTTGCGCTCCTCCACGAAGGAAAAAATCCGCTGCATCTCATCTTCCGGGGTATTAATCCCCGGGATGACGGGAATCCGGAAGATCACCCTGGCTCCCATGTCCAGAAGGAAATCGGCATTGGAAAGGATCAGTTTATTGTCCACTCCGGTGTGCTCCCTGTGAAGATCCGGATCAATATTCTTCAGATCATAGAGGAATAGATCGGTAAACTCTGCAATTTCCTCAAAATGATCCCGCCTGCCAAAACCACTGGTATCCACTGAGGTATGCAGTCCGTTAGCCCTGCTTAAGCTCAGCAGTGCTTTCAGCGCTTCATACTGCATCAGTGGCTCACCGCCCGAAAAGGTGACCCCACCCCCCGACTCCTCGTAAAAGTGCCTGTCCCTTAAAACAGTCTCCATCACCTTGTCCAATTCCACCCGCTCCCCATAAGTTTTAGAGCTAAAAATACTTTTTCCGTTCAGCTTCCTCTCCACTTCAACGGTAAGGGGATTGCGTGACTGACTTTCCGGATTATGACACCACCAGCATCTGAGGGGACATCCCTTCATGAAAACAGTGGTGCGGATACCCGGACCGTCGTGTACCGCAAAACGTTTGATATCAAAAATGTCGACAGTTGACATGAGCAAGATAGAAAATAGGTTAATGGGTTAGTGGTTAATAGGTTAGTGGTTAATAGGTTAGTGGTTAATGGGTTAATGGAGTTAATGGGTTAATGGGTTAATGGGTTAATGGGTTAATGAGGTTAATGGGTTAATGGGTTATTGGAATCGGAGATTGGGAACAGAGATACAGTCACATTGAGTACTGTGTACTGTGAACTGAGTACTACGCACTGAGGTCATAGAACATCCAGCACTCGTAGAGGCATTTGCCATTGAGATGGCCATAGCCGAATTTCAGATTGAAGGTTCCCATCAGACCTACAATTTACGATTTTTTCTCTTTCAACCTTAATCAATAATCCTTATCCAACATAAGACTTATGGACTTTATGGACTTTGCATGGACTTTAAGCCTTAGACTTCCTTCAGTTTCCATTTGCCCCGCCGGAATATGACAATGGCTATCATGGCCATGGCTGCTTCACCAATCAATATGGCATAACATACCCCGTTGATCTGCAGGTCCAGCACATGGGTGAAAATGTAGGCCAGCGGAATCTCCAGGAGCCAGAAGGCTATGAAGTTGATCCACACCGGGGTGGCCGTATCACCAGCTCCGTTGATGGAGTTGATCATCACCTGTCCCATGGCAAAAACAAGGAAGCCAAAACTGACGATGCGCAGACAGGTTACTCCGCTGTCCATTACCACGGGTTCATCCACCCCGCTCGACAAAAAAGGAGATGAATTTATCCGGTATGGCAATAAAAAGAATGGACACAAGCCCCAGGAATATCATATTGGCGATCCCGACGATCCAGGCCGATCGTTCAGCCCGATCGGGTTGTTTGGCTCCAAGATTCTGTCCCACCAGGGTGGCAGCAGCATTCGCCAGTCCCCAGGAGGGCATCAGTGCAAATAAAAGAATCCTGATGGCAATGGTGTAACCTGCCACAACCTCTTCACCGAGGCCGGTAACAACCCAGACCAGAAATACCCATGAAGAGGTAGCAATCAAATACTGACCAATGGCCCCAAGCGACAACTTCACAAGTTTGACCATCTCTCCTACCTTCACCACAATCTGCCTGGCCCTTACCTTTACCCTGTAGGACCCCTTGCCCAGAAGGTATAACTGGTAGATGACTGCCACTCCCCGGCCTATATTGGTGGCTACGGCTGCTCCCTGAACTCCCATTTCGGGAAAAGGACCGATCCCGAAGATGAGCAGGGGATCGAGAATGATATTCAGGATGTTGGCAAACCACAGCACGCGCATGGAAATGGCTGCATCACCGCTGCTCCGGAAAACCGCATTAATAATGAAAAGGAGCATAATCACCCCATTCCCTCCAAGCATGATGGCGGGATACATGTAACCCCATCTCAACGGTTGCTTCCGAGGCTCCCATCAAGCTTAGCAGATCCCTGGCAAAAAAGATACCCATGGCTGAAAAGATCAGAGAAACCACAACTCCGGTAAAAATGGCCTGTACTGCAGAGACAGCAGCTTCCTCCGGCTTCTTTTCACCGATCCGGCGAGAAACCAGCGCAGTGGTCCCCACACTTAGACCAATGCCAATGGCATAAATGATGGTCATCAATGATTCGGTAATACCCACCGTGGCAACCGCTTCGGCTCCCAGGCGGGATACAAAAAAGATATCCACCAGGGCAAAAACCGATTCCATGATCATCTCCAGCACCATGGGAATACTGAGCAGGATAATGGCTTTGCTTAGGGGAATTTGCGTAAAATCCCTTTCAGAACCACCAATGGCTTCACGCAAATCCCTGAAAAACTGACGTAAAAAAGAGTTTGAAAACTTTGAACTTAAACTAATATGTGACATTGAACTGAGAATTACTGGTTAGAAAAGAAAACAGAGTGACGCACCCGCTCTAGAAAGTTAGCGGTAATGGGGTCACAATCATATTTTCAATAATCCTCATGTTTTCCGATTGGTATGAAGCAAAAGTAAAGGCTTCCTGAATTAAAAACAAAATTAACTGCAAATTATCTTACCGATAGTTCAGGGTTTCTTTCTCTTTGGAGCTCTTAGAATTGAGCTTTTTCAGGGACTTTGCCAAAGATTCTGTAGGTCTTGTATACTTCGCCACCCATGTACTCCATTTCGGCCCTGACCTTGGTGTTTGATTCCATTTCCAGGTGACTGTCGATGTAGAGAAGTCCACCCTTCCTGGCCGATTCCAGCATGGCCGAACCCATGATGGTATCCAGTCCCCTGTTCTGGTAATCGGGATGAACTGCACCCAAGCAGGAGATTGAGCTGATTGGACCGTCTTCCTGCCAGCAGAATCTGAATGATCCCAAAGGGAAGAATATAGCCCCTTGATTTTTGAATTCCCTTGCTGATATCGGGCATGGCAATCACAAAAGCAACTGCTTCATTCTTTTCATTTACAACAACCTTGATATAGCGCGCATCCATGAGCAGCAGGTAGCGGTTGGCAAAGTCGTCCATTTCCTCCAGCGTAAAGGGCATGAAACCATAAATCTGTGTGAAGGTCTCATTGATAAGGGTGAAATATGGGTCTGATCCAGGGTTTCAGATCCTTGCGCCTGGTGAATTCAAGCAGCCTGATGCCCGGATTATTTCGCATGGCCCGTTCTGCCACCTTGAGATAGAGATCAGGGGTTTTTTCCGGAATCCTGAATCTTGTATACCACCAGGTCGATGTCCTTGGTATACCCCAGGGCATCCAGATGTTTAACCAGGTACTCAAAATTACAGTGGGTAGCAATGGAGATGGGTTCATTGAATCCACTGATCAAATAGCCCTGTGGATCCTTGTCCGAAAAGGCCAGCGGGCCAACCACTTTTACCATCCCCTTGATCCTGGCCCAGCTCTCCACCTGCCTGATCAGCACTTCGATCACCTCCCTGTCATCCCAGGTCTCCAGGTAATTGAAGCGGGCATGCTTTTCCCGATGCAGCTCATTGTACTTCTGGTTGATGATCCCCATGATCCTGCCCACCAGCTCCTCGCCCCTGTAAGCCAGCAGCATAATAACATCACTGTATTCGAAGGATTTGTTCTTCTTAGCATTAAAAAATGACCAGTCATCGGAATAAAGAGGAGGTATCCAGTTGGGATGATCCTTGTGAATCTTTGCCGGCAGGTGGATGAATTTTCGCAGATCCTGCCGGGTGCAAACAGGCTTAACCAGAATGTCCATAAGAGTATAGTTAGTAGCAGCTATGGCAGCAAAAATACTCTATTTTTTAAAACTAGAACTTTTCGGCCAGATTAATGAGTGTTTCGCCAGTCACCCTGTTTACAATCCAGTCGTCCAACATACTGGCACCCAATGATTTGTAAAACTCTATGGCAGGTTCATTCCAGTCAAGTACCGCCCACTCCAGCCGCCCATAGCCCTTTTCCATGGCAATTTTGGCCAGGTAGGTCAGCAAGGCCTTTCCAAATCCTTTCCCCCTGTGCTCCTCAAGGACAAAAAGGTCCTCGAGGTAAATTCCTGGTTTGGCCAGGAAAGTGGAGAAACTATAAAAATAAAGGGCAAAACCTACCGGCTGATCCATTGTAATAGGCAATGACCACTTCGGCAGCCCTCTTTTCCCCGAACAGGTATTTCTCAAGATTCTCCTCGGTGGCCACCACCTCATGGGAGAGTTTTTCATATTCGGCCAGCTTCTTTATAAAATCCAACACAACAGGCACATCTGTCCTGTCAGCCTTCCTGATCTCGGAATCCTTCAATTTTTGTTTTCATGTTCAATTTCCTAAGAATTATCGTAAGTGGGTATGTAGGTGGGCCGCTCCAAAAATAAGAGCCGGGTTTGTCCGGGATATTTATAAAACGTATCCTTATATCGGCCATGAAAGGTACCCAGTACCTTATGCAGTGGTCCAAGATGACCTTTCTTCACTAAAGATCCTGTAAAGATCCGATTTCTGATCCATCATGAGCATGGCCAGGTACCTCTGCTTCTGGGCCAGTACACCTTCCATCAATTCATAAAGGGCATCTTCATAACCAGGCTCACAGTAGATTCCATCAAAGGCCAGCATCCTTGCCTCATCCGGATCAACCCGTCGTTTTACCCAGGGAATTTTAGTCCCCATCCTGACCAATTTATTGGCCAGAGCTGATCCAAAATCAACAATACGCCATGTGATGGGGTACTCCTGTATTCCTGCCACCACCCTGCCAGAATCGCGGATCACGTAATAACCCTGGTCCTTAAAAAGTGTATTTGAAAAGAAAAGGTTATAGCCGCTGTAGAAATCCTGGAGGATCTGTTCCATGGATTCCTTTTCCGAGTCAGGCAGCAGTTCCAGTCTGGCGGATGGTTTCGGACTCAGACGGCTGAAACTAAAGTTAGCCACTTCCCCGATGGTCTCCATGCCCATTTGGGCACTGAAGTTCATACTGCGAAGGTTTTTTTGGTCGATCAGGGCATAGATAATCGAGGGATTCTCGGCGTCCTCTTCGCCCCTAAGCTGGGAGGGTTGGGCAAATACAGGCTGAATGAAGCGGCCAAGCACTGTGGTTCTCTTGTTTTCATCTTTCAGATCGGCCTTCTCCTTCCGTTTTTTGGGCACAGCACGCAAGGGGGCCTTGATGGAAAAGTAGCGAATCATCCAGCTGTCGTGCTCCACGCCACCTGTTTGGCTGTGCCTGCCCACAAAGCCCACAGAGCCCATCATCTTTCCAGCTTTCCTGAGAAACATAAAATAGTTCTCCCCGGGTGCTGTAAGCCGGTCCACCAGGTCCATATGCTGGTACCTGAAACTGCCGGGCTGACCCAGGGTGGTGCTGTGAACATGATCAATAAGTTCCTGCGGAGGTGTGGTTTCAACCTCCACAGTAAGATCATGATAAGTCAAAAGGGTTTTTACTTCACTCATCTTTATGGGAAAATACTACCAGAGATGATTTACCTGGGGTTTAATAAGTCGCTTGTAAATCTCTTCAACACCCTCCATCTGCTCGAGGGGAAATTGGGTTTTCATCAAGGGCCGACCAGGTTGGATACAAGCTGAGCATCCCTGGAAGCACCAGGGATCACACAACTCACCTGGTCAAACATCAGTATCCACCTTAGGGCAAGGGGAGCAAGGTTATCCCTTCCGGGAAATAAGGCCCTGAGCTCCTCCACAGCCTGCAGTCCGGTTTCATAATCCACTCCCGAGAAGGTTTCACCCTTGTCAAACATGGCCCCTTCGCGATTAAAATTCCGGTGATCTTGCTTTCCCGAACCTGGTCTTTTTCGAATAGAGGCCGGTAAGCAGTCCACTGGCCAGGGGAACCCTGACGATAATACCCACATCCTTGCCGGCTGCTTCTGCAAAAAAAGCATCTGCAGGTTTATGCCTGAACATATTGAAGATGATCTGAACAGTGGTGACATTGTCAAAAAGAAGCGCCTTTATGGCCTCCTCCACCTTCTCCACGCTAACCCCCATATTCAGGATCTTCCCCTCCTCCTTCAGCTGTTCAAACAATCCGAATATCTCGGGTCTGTCATATACCTCTGAAGGGGGACAATGTAACTGAATCAGGTCCAGTGTATCCAAACCGGTATTACGAAGACTCTGCTCCACGAAGAGTCGCAGGGTCTTTGGGATATAAGCCTCATTGTTATGGGGATTGAGTCTCCTGCCACATTTGCTGGCCACGTATATTCGCTCACTGCGCTTTCTGACCACCTCACCGACCATTTTTTCACTCAGTCCGTTTCCATAAACGTCGGCTGTATCAATAAAATTAATCCCGGAATCGATGGCGCGGTTTATAATACCTTCTGCAGTTACTCTTGCTGAAGGACTCTCCCCAGCGGCCTCCAACCTGCCAGGTACCCAGACTGATCTCTGAGATCTCAAAGCCTGTTTTTCCTAATTTTCTGTAATTCAAGAGTTGTATTTTTTTTGATGTACTAATTAAAAACTAAACATCTCCAGGCTTGTACTGGCCAGGGTACCTTTACTGTCACTGCTTCCTGCGGTCACAAATACGGCTCCCACGCACATGAAGGCCTGGGTACCCCAACGGCCATTCTCGAGGCTATCCCATTGCTCCCAGACTCCACTTTCCGTATCAAAAGCCTCCACAAGATTATAGGCCTCCTCCCTTTCCGGGCTTTCCCCGCCGATCACAACTATGTGATCCATGACACTAACTGTGGCACAGGCAGCCCTGGCCGTTGGCAGGCTCTGTTCTGAAGGAAGACTCTTCCATTTTCCATCCTCTATGTCGTATACATCAACTTCAGAAATGAGTTTGCCCGATGTATCATCGCTATTCCCGGATGGACTGCTCCCTCCGAGCGGCATAAATTTTTCCATTGTTTATCCCGGCGTGAAAATGCCCCCGATTACGTGGTGCATCGGCAAGTTTTTTCCAATTTCCGGTTTTCGGATCATAGCGGTCCACCCAAGCAGGTGATCTCAGGATGATGCAGGTCGGTCACACCACAGATAAGGTAAATTTTTTCCCGGTAAACTGCTACTCCGGCCGATCCGCGGAGCCTGTCAGCAGGAATGGGATCACCCCTTCTCCACTGATCGTTTTCAGTATTATAAATATAGATATGTTCCAGGGCTTTCTCATTGGGGTATTCGCCTGTAAAAGCTCCAAGTACCCAAATCTCATCTTCAATTCTGATGGCCTGGAAATGGTGCATCTCCACCGGAGGGATAGGCACCCGTGCTCCACGCCCCGGTAGAGGGATCAAAAATATCCACTGGATGCTCTCCCCTGACCGCCCAGGAGGTAAAACTTCCCTTTGCAGGCCATAAAACCATTATCTCTCCTGGCCTCAACCTCACCGGAAGCCTCAACGATACTCCACCCCTGTCCGATAAATGGACAAGCCTGTAATGCCTATCAAACCCAACAAAAAAATACATCTGATTTTTGACCTCATCTAAGATTATTGTAGTGCCGCCCGAAGTTAAGAATTGCACTTCAAGATCGTAAAAATTTAGGAAATTTTAACAATCCCGCCGAGGTCGTTTTTAAGTTTTATTGATTCATGTTCCCTTTGGTCTCAATGACCACAACCCCATTGGCACCCCTGGAACCGTACATGGCCGCAGCACCATCTTTCAGAATATTGATGCTCTTCATCTCGCAGGGAATCACAAAGGATATATCTCCCACTTCCATCCCGTCAACCACATAGAGTGCCTCGTTGGATCCCTCTATGGATTTTGCACCCCTTATAAACACTCCCACTCCACCTGAATCTGTATTATTCACTTCCACACCAGAAAATTTCCCCCTGATCAGGGACATGACATCGGAATAGTTACAAAAGTCGTTATTCTCTGACTCCAGATTCGCCAGGGCATAGGTAAGTTGATCCTCTTTAAGGTAGCCCTTCCCTGTGGCCACCTCACGATTGGATGGAGTATCCCTGAAGATCAGGTTCATTTTCAGATATTCGTCCTTGGATCCAATCCTTCTGTTCATCGGAGGTAAATACTTCACTATTGATAACGATGACATCCTTCTCCTTACATACAAGCTGAAATTCTCCCTCATCATTGGTGGTCACCGAAGTCTTGGCTTTTTTTGCTGTGACTTCCACATTTGCGACCGGATATTGATTAAAGGCCGTGAGTTCTCCCCTTACCACTCTTGTCTGGGAATTTACCTGTATGGAAAGGAGCAGAGCGCTGCGATCAATAGAATAGATTTCATAGTTGTCGGTTTTAGTTGGAAATGGGTCCAGTTTATATTTAGATGCGCAAACTTGCAAACACCCTATCCTTAAACACCTAAAATTTCAGCTATCAGCCTGATGTGATCAGGTGTGGTGCCACAACACCCACCTACGATATTGGCACCTGCAGCCACAAGCTCTTTCATTTGGGGGGCCATCTCGCCAGGAGACTCCGGGAAAACCGTCTCACCATCCTCATAACGGGGAAGGCCGGCATTGGCATGTACCAGAATGGGGATTTTATCATCTATGGCCCTCATCTCCTTTACAATTTCAATCATCCCGGCAGTTCCGTTCCCGCAATTGGCACCCACCACATTGGCCCCTGCCCCCTTGCACATCTCCAGAAAATCGGCAACACCGACCCCCATCATGGTCCGGTACTCCCCGGTCTGGGTCCTGGAAAAAGTGAAGGTACAGGCCACATCCAGGTTTGTCACACTTCTTAACCGCCTGAATGGTGATTCTGGCCTCTTCAAGGTCCGACATGGTCTCCAGCACGATCCCATCCACCCCTCCGGCTACCAGTCCGCGTGCCTGTTCCATCATCCCCTCCAGTAAATCTTCCTCAGGGACCTCGCCCATCATCACCATTTTCCCTGTGGGACCCATGGATCCCAGTACAAGGACCTTATCACCTGCAGCCTCTTTGGAGATTTCAGCGGCAGCCTTGTTAAATTCAAAGGTCTGATCCTGCAGTCCGTAGCCAGCCAGTTTAAAGGGACTCCCTCCGAAACTGTTGGTCAGAATAATATCTGCACCCGCATCCACATAACTTTGTGCAATCTCCATCACATCAGCGGGTCTTTCAATGTTCCACGATTCGGGACACTCCTGAACCTTTAATCCCTTCTGATGTAAAAATGTACCCCAGGCCCCGTCCGAAATCAGGACCCTTCCCTCTGCAATCTTATCTGTAAGCTTTCCCATTTAATATCTCTTGTTATGTTTCACTTTTTATACTCGACCAGGACCACATCATAAAAATCAAGGCCCTCTATCTGAAGTGAAACCTGGCCCTCATTGATGCCGCTGATTGACACCGACTCATTGTTCCCCAGCAACCTGACACTTTCAATCTCTTTTTGCGGTTTGAATTTGATGGTGAAGCCTGGCAGAGGAAGCGGCTGATGGAAGGCATTCCCCAGTTGCCCTGCATGATTCACCAGTCCGAAACATTCAAAATTACCATCATTACTCACCCGTTGACTTATCTCAAGCAAGGTTGAGGCGTCGGTAGTCATTTCTGGCTCATATTCAAGCAGGGTGTGAATGGCTGATTGCATCAGGGTTTTGTGACCGTAGTGCCTGGTGTGAGTATAAAGGGAGCCTATGGGAAAGGCAATGAGTGTGGATTTACCCTTCCCGTAGTCCATGGAGATCATTCCCGGAATCCCGGTAACTTCAGTATAGTAACATTTTTCGGGCGGACCTATCATGGCAGGAGGTATATAGCCCAGATTCATTTTGGCCCCCTCTTTTGCTTTACAAAGGGCAATATCCTCCCACACATACACCAGGTCGAGGTAGAGTAGAGCACTATTTTGGAGCATCGTTTTTTCTTGCTCAAAGATCCTGAAATAGCAGCCCTGAGTTTTTGGTACCCGCTCATATTCAGCTTCGACACCCAGGCTGTTCAGCCTGTATCGGTTTAGCGGAGTTCCAATTTCATCGGATGTGGATGTAAACCCGGTGGCCAGGATTTTGCCCCCCTCGGAAACATACTTATCCACAAAATCACAGGCCTCCTGGCTCATCCGTTGAATACCTGGCAAAATAATCAGTTTATAGTCTGAAAGCTCCCTGGGCAGATCCTTGTCTGTAATCCGCCAGTGTTCCATCACATCGAACTGAATGTGGTTCTCTGAAAGGAACTCGAACAGACCATTATATTCAGCACCACTGTATCCGTCATGTAAAAGAAGCACCCCGGCCTCGGAATGTGTCCCGTGTAACCACCTTTCATTTCTTTTGTGGAACTGGAAAACCCTTTTGACATTTTCCAGCACCCAACGATCCTCCAGGTTATCCAGACGTCCAATACAGTAGAAATCAGGACCTGCGCCCTGTATCATGTTCTGAGCAAGCCTCTTTTCAGTGAGAAACCGGGCATCGGCTGCATGTCTGGCCTGATAATCAATAAAATGAACCGCGGCATTACTTACCTGCATGTGCTGCCATGATCCCAGCGCACTTTTTACATTGTGGGATGCTGAATACTCCCAGGCAGGCCTTTCGCTCCAAAGATTAGAGTGGGATTCCTTCCTGTAAAGGTCAATACCGGCATGGGTATAGGTACAGATAGCAATATGATCCCCGTAGGACTTAATATGCTCACTGATTCTGTAGAACAGCTCCCGGGCCGATTCCTCCTTAAATTGCCTGTACTTCCTGAATACCGGATCAGCATCATCCTCTTTTACCGGAAGATCCAATCCCCCTGACCATATTCGAAAAGCCTCCCTGTCGGCATCCGACTGGTCAATCCCATGGTAGTTCTGACTGTAATCCCTGGTCTGATAGCCTATCATATTAAAAAATACACCATCCAGGGGGAAGCGATCCAGTGCCTCGCTGAGGATCTTAAATGAGTACTCCTGCTGGTAAGCCCCATTTACGCTGGTATGTACCTGCCCATTGTAGTTGACATGCTCCCCATTGATACTCACATAGAGCCATTCGGGCTTTTGAGCAGCAAGTTCCTCGTTCAGCTTGCTGAAATCGAACCTCCCCATCACGCGGATTCCGGCATTATGCAGTTCCCCGATGACCCCTTCAATGAGATCAAATTTAAGATAAGGGTTTCTGTACTGGAACTCCAGGTCGGTGTAATAATTGGCTACTATTCCACCCACATTGATCAGAACCGTATTGGCCCCCATATCAAGTAAGGATTCCACATAAACATCTATGTCAAAATCCTTTGCATCAATCTCCCTGAGATTGGTCTGCACCATCCGGTAGGGTTCATTCAACCACCACTGGGCCTCCTGGGCCTGAATGCTTACAGAACAAAGAAGCAGAGCCACGGGTATAAAGAATCGCCTGAACATATTTACTGTTTTTGGCACGCTTAATATCATCAGGCCCCCAGTTCCCAGCGCCTGAAATAGAGTCCCTGTCTTACGATGGGAAGGGTCTTGTACTCAAGTGCCTCCATCTCCTGATCCGTCAGGGGTGAAAACTGGGATGCGATTTGCATATTCTCCTCGATCTGCTCCAGGTCATCTACCCCTAGTATGGTGGTACTAACCGGGAGGGTCATATTGTAGGCAAGTGCCTCCTGAATGGTCAGGGTACCCGGAAGGGCCGTTCTCATCCGTTCGGGTTGCTCTTCAAGGGGCGGGGGTGTCCAGGTGGAGATCATTCTGCCCCGGGTTGCCACCTTCATACCAATAATGGCCATTCCCCTTCTTTGAGCCTCAGGAAGCAGGTAATTTTTGAAACTCAGATAGTGGACATCCGCAGCATTAAGGGCCATAAGGATGCCATCAAAGGGAAAGCGCTTAATACAATCAAGCAGGATCAAGGGCTCGTAATGTCCGGTGACTCCCAGGTGCCTGACAACGCCCTCTTCCTTTGCCTTGATCAGAGCTTTCAGGGCGCCATTATCTGCAAAAATCTGGTCCACCTGGTCCTTTCGTTGCACATTATGCAGCTGCCACATATCCAGGTGGTCGGTCTGCAGGCTGTTGAGACTCTCCTCCAATAAGCGCATGGAACCATCGTAGGACTCGGTCGTGGGTTTTGGTGGATAACCATACCTCTTTACGACGGGTTTTCATGACCATCCCAATATGCTTCTGACTGACTCCACCACCGTAGGACGCAGCGGTGTCTATATAATTAATGCCCAGATCGATGGCCCTGTTGATCATCTTTTCAGACAGCTCTTCGGTCCCCTCCTGTTCCAGAGTAGCCTGACCTCCCAGACTGAGAATTCCCACCTTAAAACCTGTTTTCCCAAAAGCTTTGGTGGGCATGGCCAGGTGGGTACGCTCATTGTAGGGATGTTCACCTTGGAGCTTCTGCAGATTCAGCTCCCCGGGGGCAGGAACGCCATGAAAAGTGTTTCCAACAGCTACAGAAGCTGCTGCAGTGAGTCCGGTGCCCAGAAAGGCACGCCTTCCGATTTTACTTTTTTCATTCATGGGATGGTTCTTTTTAAATTAAAACTACTTCAGCCAGTAAGCCTCCTCCATTCTGCACCTATGCTTATGCTCAAATTAGACTATGCAATATAGCACCATAATATTAAAAACAAAAAAAGAATCAGAGAATGTCATACCAGACATAGAATTGTTACAATTGTACCAAAAAGTCGACGATTGTGTGGATCTTGTTAAATAGGAATCGGCTATTTTCACAATCATGAAAAAGCGATACTTCCCCATTCGAATCCTGCTGGTTTTTTCCACCTTCCTGCTCACCGTACTGCTCTATATTGACAGGGCCTGTATTTCCGCAGCAAAGGAGGAAATCTCAAGTGACCTGAATTTCGACCTGACCGATTTCGGGTGGGTCATGGCCATGTTTACCCTGGGTTATGCCCTCTTCCAGACTCCGGCCGGAAAATGGGCCGACAAGAGGGGACCAAGAAGTGTGATCTGCGGCTATTGTTGGTCATGTGGTCCGTACTCACTGCACTTACCGGGGCAGCCTGGAGCTTTTGTCTCCATGATGATTATTCGCTTCCTCTTTGGTGCCGGCGAAGCGGGTGCCTTCCCCAGCCTGGCCAAGGTGGTTTACAACTGGTTCCCTGTCAAAGAACGGGGCATCATCCAGGGCATCAACTTCTCCGGTTCAAGGATCGGAGCAGCCTTTGCACTTCCCCTGGTGGCCATCATCATCGGAAAGGTGGGTTGGAGAATGAGCTTTCCTGATTTTCGGCGCCATTGGTCTTCTCTTTGCCATTCTGTGGTATTTCCTTTTCCGCAACAGCCCCGAAGAGTCGGGAGCAATCTCTGAGGAGGAGAAAAAATACATCCTGGAGAACAGGGAGCAATCCTCAGGAGGCGAAAAAACCATCCTCGGTTTTGGAACCATCATAAAATCCAGGAACATGTGGCTGGCCATGCTTCAGTATATGGCCAGTAATTTTACCTTCTATTTTACCCTCACATGGATGTATCCCTACCTGAAGGACCGTTTTGCCCTGGGGGTGTGGAGGCAGGACTCTACTCAATGATCCCTCTTTTTGCAGGAGCCCTGGGAAACTGGGTATCGGGACTATGGGTTGACCGTCTGTATAAGAAGCGGAATGTAAGAATTTCACGAAGGCTGCCCGCCATCACCGGTTTCATCCTGGCCGCTTTCGGCATGCTGATGATGGCCAATATTGATACTCCCCAGGTGGCCATTGTTTTCCTGGCCATTGCCATTTTTGGAGCCGATATGACCCTGAGTCCCTCCTGGGCCTTTTGCATCGATATCGGAAAAGAAAATGCCGGGGCAGTTTCCGGGACCATGAACATGGCCGGTAACCTGGGTGCATTTGTTACCATCATCGCTTTCCCCTATCTTTATGAATGGACCGGTAGTTTCACCCCCTTCTTTTATGTTTGCATGGTCCTTTCGGCCATTGCCATTGGGCTCTGGTTGTCAATGAATCCGGAACAAAGTAGTCATGGAAAGTCATCGTATAAAGTCTGTAAAGTCATGAAAGTCGAAGTATGAAGTTAGCGTTAAATACACTGGTATACGAGGTGGGTAACAAAGGGCCCGAAGAGTCGCTCCGAAGTGCTGCCAAATTTGGATTCAAATACATTGAATATGCAGGAATCCGGAAAGGCAATCCAGCTACCATGAGCACCGAACAAAAAAAAGAAGCGGTACGGATCGTAAAGGATAACGGACTGGTGAGCTCGCAGATGCTGCTGGTGGCCACCAAAGACACGGCCCATCCGGACAAAAAAAGACGGGATGCCGTATTCGAATATATGAAAAAGTGTGCCGACTTCCAGATGGAACTGGGCGGACGGCAACTGCTGGTTTGCTGGGGCGGCGGTCTCTACGAACTTGGGGTCACACCTGAGCAATCCTGGCTCTACATGCTGGAAAATGTGGGTCGTTTTGCCGAGTGGTGCCTGGATAAGGACCTGCTTGGTGGGTTTTGAACTGGACCCCCATGTGTATTTCATTGTGAACAGTACCTGGAAGCTGGCCAAAGTGGTGGCAGGACCTGGGTCTTCCCAATGTATATCCCAATGTGGATGTGGGTCACCTGGTGATCACCCGGGAAGACCCCAGCAGCCTTGATAAACTGAAAGACAGACTGTTGCATGTCCACCTGAGCGAAACCGAATCCTTTGCCCACACCAACAGCATCCTGGGAACAGGGGCTGTGGATTTCAAAGCCTATGTGGATAAATTGCTCGAACTGGGTATTGAAGAGAACTGTAAGAAATATGGAGAACCCTGCGTGGCCGGAATTGAAATGGGCAGCGAAGCCAGTGGTGGTTTTGTGGAAGACCCCGACCGCTGGGTGCAGGAGAGTCTCGATTACCTGGCCAAGATTATGCCCTACCTTGAAAAATAGTCATAAAGTCCATAAAGTCCATAAAGTCTGATAAAGTCCATAAAGTCGTAAAGCTTAAAGTATAAAGCGTATGAGAATCGTAATCGATGCAGATGATGCCGCATTCAATCTGAAAAAGGAGCTGGTGGCCCACCTTCAAAGCAAGGGTATTGAGGTTGAGGACCTGGATTATAACGGAACCAAGCCGGATGCCACCTACCCGGAGGTGGGATACAACCTGGCCCTGAAAGTTCAGGCCGAAAAACTGGACCGTGGCCATCCTTATCTGTGGAACCGGCCTGGGAATGGCCATGATTGCCAATAAGGTGGAAGGCGTGTATGCCGGGGTGTGTCATGATGTTTATTCCGCCGAAAGGCTTCGCGCCAGCAACAATGCCCAGGTGCTAACCATGGGCGAAAGGGTCGTCGGGGTTGAACTGGCCAAAACCATTGTGGATGCCTGGCTCAAAGCCGAATACCAGGGTGGCCGTTCAGCCCCCAAGGTGGATATCATGCGCCAACTTGAAAAAGAATCCTTTAAAAAATAGAGTTCATGCAAAAGTTTATCAATGATCCCTCCCTGGTGGTGGATGAAATGCTCCAGGGATTTGTAAAAGCCCATTCGGACCTGGTGTCGCTCACTGAGAATGACCGCGTTCTGAAATATAAGGATGCCCCCATTCAGGGTAAGGTGGGCATTGTAACCGGTGGCGGTTCGGGTCACAAACCTGCCTTCATTGGCTATATCGGGAAAAACATGTGCGATGCGGTTGCAGTGGGTGAAATATTCACCTCCCCTCCTGCCCAAATGTTCTATGATGCCATCAAGGCAGCCGATGGCGGAAAGGGTGTTGCCATCCTTTATGGAAACTATGCCGGGGATAATATGAATGTGGCCATGGCCATGGAGGAAGCCGAAGATGAAGGGATTGAAGTAAAAAAAGTGGTGGCCAATGATGATGTTCCCTCTGCTCCTGCCTCTGAAAGGGAGAAACGCAGGGGAGTGGCCGGGGAGATTCTCATGTGGAAAGCAGGGGGTGCAAAGGCTGCCATGGGAGGATCCCTGGATGAAGTGATTGCCAGCTGCTCAGAAAGCCATCGATAATACCCGAAGCATTGGGGTAGGACTGAGCGGATGTACCATTCCCGAGGTGGGTCATCCCAATTTCAGCGTCGATGAAGGAAAGATGGAAGTGGGAATCGGACACCACGGTGAACCGGGTATTGAAATTGCCGATCTGGAATCTGCTGCAAAGGTGGCCAAAAGAATGGTGGAGGTAGTACTTCCCGATCTCCCCTTTAAAGGAGGCGATGAGGTAGTCCTGCTTTTATCGGGACTGGGATCCACCCCGGTTATGGAACTCTACATCCTGTATCGCGATGTGGTGACAGTCTTCTGGAAGAAAAAGGAATAAAAGTTCATGTATCCTATGTGGGAAATTACTTTACCTCCCTGGAAATGGCCGGAGCCACGCTGACCATGATGAAGCTGGATGATGAGCTGAAGACATGCATGGATTTTGAAGCCGATTCGGTGGGACTTAGACAATTTCAAAGGGGATAAATAGATGAGTACATTCAGTAACAAGGAAGGGGCCCTGGTGGTGGACCGAATGATCAGTGTTATCCAGGAGAATAAACAATACCTCAGTGACATCGATGGGGCCATCGCAGATGGCGACCACGGAATCAATATGAACAAGGGATTTAGCATGACCCGGGAAGCCCTGGATAAGGATCCGGGCGATCTGTCCCACGGTCTGCTTACCCTGGCAAAGGTCCTGATGATGCGCATCGGGGGATCCATGGGACCCCTGTATGGGAAGACTTTCAAAACCATGGGCAAGACCTTGCGGATCATGAAGAAATTGACGCAGAACTCTTCGGCCAGGCACTCACAGGGGCCAGAGAGAGCATGGAAGCCCTTTCACCGGCCAAAGTCGGAGACAAAACCCTGGTGGATGCCCTCTACCCTGCCATTGATGCCTTTAATGCCTCAGTCGCTTCGGGAGCTGACTTTCGAGGCGAGCTCTCGAGGCCATGAAAAAGGCTGCCGAAGAAGGCCGTGATGCCACCGAGGATATGGTGGCCAGACTGGGCCGATCCAGCCGACTGGGAGAACGGTCCAGGGGAGTGATCGATGCCGGGGCTGCCTCCTGTGCACTCTTACTGGGCGTCATGGCCGATACCATAATATGAATTATTATAAATAAGATAACAGATATGAAACAGGGAGTAATTATCGGATTTCTGGGAAAGACCCAGGACAGGTTTTCAGAGTACCAGGCACCGGTAAGTGTGAAAGAGAAACTGGAAATTGTCAAGCAGATTGATGGATTTGACGGAGTGGAAATTGTCTTCCCCTACGAAACCGGCGATCCGAAGGAAACCAAAGGCTGGATGAAAGAGCTGGGGCTCAACTTTGCAGCGGTGAATGTGAATATCAAAAAAGAAGCCGAATGGGTACCCGGCGCCCTCTCCAGGCCCGATAAAGGAGATACGTGACCGGGCAGTGGAAATGATCAAAAGGGGAAAAGACTATGCCGAGGCTGTGGGCGCACCCCATGTGAGCTGTTGTCCCCTTGCCGATGGTTATGATGTCCTGTTCCAGATTGACTACAGTACGGCCTGGAAATACATGATCGAAACGGTGGGTGAAGCTGCTGAATACAAACCCGAAATACCCCTTTTCATCGAACCCAAATATTCAGAAACCCGGGTCCACTGCCAGCTGGATACCACGGCCAAGGCACTGCTTCTGCTGAAGGAGGTGGGTAATCCCAACACAGGAATCACCCTGGATATGGGACACTCCCTTCAGAGCCAGGAGAATCCCGGCCCAGTCGCTGGTCACCATCTACGAATCTGGATTTGATGCCTACATCCATACCAACGACAACGACACCAAGGCCGATTGGGACCTGGTGGGTGCCAGCCGCCACCTGCTTCATTACGTGGAACTGATGTTCTGGGCGCAGGAATGCAAATACGACAAGTACTTCACCACCGATGCCTCACCCAGGATCTTTGGCATGGTGGACTTCTTCGAGCGCCATTCGGAAGTGACCCGCGGTGTATATAACCTGGCCGCAAAGCTGGATCACAAAAAATACCGTCAGCTTATGGCCGAGGAGAACTACATCGAACTCATGAAGCTGGTCAACAGGGAGATCTACAGACTATAAGTACATAGGAATCAGTCCTCAGTCCTCAGATCCCGGCAGTTGTTCGACTGGCTTGGAAACCACCAGAATTTTACCGGTGATCCCGCATGATCCCGGATCCGGATCATAGACCCTGTATGGCCAGGTGATTATCACGAACGTAGTAAACCTTGTCAGTGATGTCTATGGTGAATGGGCTGTTTTCTCCCAGGTAGCATCCCACCAGTTCTTCGTTCAGGTATACTTCTGCCCGGTGACTCACTCCCTGGAAACTTAAGGAGATCTCCCTCTCTGCCCATAGTTCGGGCAGGGTATGACGAACATGAAACCAGGCTACCATACTTTGCTCTTCAGCATTGAAGTGGGAGTCCAGGGTGGCGGGTATTCTGACCAGAGCACCATTGCCCCTGTGCAGTACCTCCCAGCCACATGAAGGGGCATTTACTGGTAAGAGGTCCACATCTGCCCCTTTTCCATAAATTGAATCCGGCCCCGGGAATGCCTCCATATCAGGCCACATGTTCCATTGATACATCACCAGATCAAGGGTATTCGGAGTCATAGGTAGTACTGCAGGATATGAGCAGAGCAGACAGAAGCCAGAGGGATAAAAATTTAAACCGCTTCGCACTTCTCTTTATTCGATTTACACTTTTCAGATGACCCATGATCAGTCAATTTTCAGGTTCAGCAAACTAGCTATCATCTTGGAACCACCTTCACCCTAAAAAGGTTCATTTTCATGATTAATAGCCCTGAAGATTCAGCCTCACCGTATCGAGACTTTCATTGGACCCTACCAGGGTTACAATATCTCCCAGTCGCAGTCTGGTATAACCATGCGAAATAATGGGATGATCTCCCCTGGTCACGGAAAGAATAATCACATCGGCCGGCAGTCGAAGATCCCTCAGGGTTAGTCCATGGTAATCGTGATTCCGAAGTTCAATGTCGATGGAATCCTGGGTTTCGTCCATACCCAGCAACAAGGAGGTGGCTATAGGTGCCCTTATAAAGTGTTCAAGCAGTGAAACCATGGCTGTATTAGGATCCATCACCATTACCTTGATCTTTAGAAATCGCTTATAGTACTCCCTGTCATGCAGTCGGGTAATCAGATGCTTGGTACCAAAATGCTCATATGCCGTTTCACAAATGGCATAATTCTCCTCATCGGAAAGCAGGCAAACAATGGTATCGGCAGTCTCAGCACCGATCTGCCTCAGAGCAAGATGGTGAGCCCCATTATACTCGTGGATCCTGTAATCTTTATTGCCTAATATCTCCTCGGTGGGATTCGTGACCACAAACTCAACCTCCCAATTCTGTTTTTTCAACTGGCTGGCCAGGGCTATTGACTGATTCTCCCAACCAAAAATCAGGATCTTTCGCTCCACATCAAAGCTTCCATCAGACTTCACATGCACTTCTCCGACCAGGTGCAGGGCCCACTTGAAGAGGGGTGGACCCACGATTTCATTCAGGACTATCATTGAAATCAGGATGGTTGCAAATCCTTCGCCCCATCCGGGAAAAGCAGTTGCAATAATCGTGGCCAGTCCAAGGCTTATCCCTGCCTGGGTAACATAAGGCATCCAGGATATTTTGAAAAATATTGGCGGATCACCCGCAATCTTACTCCCGGCCGCCCCGGCCAACATAAGAGAAAAAATTCTTACCCCAAAAAGGATCAGGGTAATATACCACAGGGAGGCTACCACCTCCATGGAAATCCTGAATCCGGTCAGGGTAAAGAAAACCACATACACGTATGGGGCTAATTCTTTCAGAAGCTTTATGAAATCATTTCGATAAATGGAGTAATTGGTAACCAGGAAACTACCTATAATACAGATTAGTAGAGGTTCAACATGCAATTCAAATCCCAGATATTCTGAAGAATGCGCTGAAGTCATACTTGTAATCAGATAGGCCAGAAATCCTGAAAACAGGATCAGCACCTTTTTCAAACGCATTGCCCCTTTAATGGAAAGGAAACAGTCTTAACAAAAACCAGAAGATAAATCCCAGTCCAAATGCCAGAATGAGTTCCGCCACCACCTGTCCAATGAAAAGAAAAGTGAATTCAGCATCAAGTATCAGGGATTTGGATAAGGTAAATACTACAGAAAAGAGAATGATCACCACAAAGTCTTTCACCACAATCACTCCAATGGAGGTTTGGGTAAACGGACCCCTTGCCCGGAGTTCATCAATGACTGCAATTGAGGCAGCAGGTGATGTGGCAATGGCAATGGTACCGGTCAGAAGGGAGATTGCTATTCTTGCTGCCAGGTTCAGCTTTTCCATGAAGGGAATCAGTTCAATAGCAAAAAAAGTAACCAGGCTGACCAGCAGGAAGATCAATATTGACTGACTTAAAATCAGGGAGATAATACTTTTCATTCTGCTTCTGATGTCCTTAATGAAAAGCTCTGATCCTACAACAAAAGCAATAAAAGCAAGAGCAATTTCATTCAGAAAATTGAGCTTGTGAATGCCTTCCGTCATCAATCAATCCCAGCACCTCAGGTCCCGAAATCAGGCCAATCATAAGGAAGCCGGTGATCTGAGGCAGCTTCAGCTTTCGCAAATACCCCGGCTATCCTCCCGGAAGCCACTGCCACAATCCCGAAGGCACCCAGGTAGACCAGCATCTTAATAATGCCGGATACAGCCACTGACTCAATCTCCATAAACTATTCCCTTAGTTTCTCTCTTACTGTAATATACAATAAACCATATGAAACCATTGTTGATGTTCGCTACCGGAATCGCATCCATTTGTTCCTATTTGCTTATTGCTGAAATCTCAAAAAAAAACTATATTTGCAGCCCGAAAGTCATGGCGAGGTAGCTCAGATGGTTAGAGCGCATGATTCATAATCATGAGGTCGGGAGTTCAATTCTCCCTCTCGCTACAAAAAAAAAGCCTTTCAGACGAAGTCTGAAGGGCTTTTTGTTTTCAGGCCGTCAAAAGCTTGCTTTTGTAAGGGAACGGAAAAAAAGACCATTGTGAGCGCAGCGAACAAAAGGCTTTTA
Organism: uncultured Bacteroidota bacterium; assembly: GCA_963716765.1. Classification (GTDB taxonomy): domain Bacteria; phylum Bacteroidota; class Bacteroidia; order Bacteroidales. The sequence goes on from CAVQUO010000021.1 coordinate 234,166, forward strand.
TTTGTAAAGCCCCCCCTAAAGATTCGTGAGCGAAGCGAGCAAAGGGCTTTATAGTGTTATGCTTTCCACTCTCTGGTGGAGATATTCAGCGGAGCGGGAAAGGAAAGGAAAGGGCTGCTAAATAAGCACTGGTAAATTAGCAACTTGTAAATATCTTTTTGAGAAATTAATTACTAATTTTATATGACCCCTTTTCTGACAGGAACAACAGACCGCCGGAGCAAGGGCCGATAAAATGTACTGTTAATTTTACTGTACAATCTAATAAACCCCGGCAGGAATTGATGAAAAATGGCCCTATCATTCTGATCACCCTGATCACATTCACATCTCTTTCTTACAGGTTAAAAGCGCAGGATCAAGGTGCACTTTACAGTCAGCATGAGGATCTTAGTGGGTATATCCTCCACAAGCACAGTCTCGATCAAACCCTCATCAACGGGGTACAGTACTATAATAAATATCCAAACGTCTACGGTCATCCCTTCCTTTTCGAAGATTCTCAACCCGGATCAATCACTCTTTCAGGGAAAGAATATGAGGATTTGCTTATCAATTATGACCTATACTCCCAGCACCTGGTAATGGAGTATATGGGACGGAACAGGATGTACTTCAAGATTATCCTTAGTCCCACTCATACCGGTTCATTCCGGATGAATGACGAACGGTTTCAAAAAATGGACCTTGGCGATAAGGGATTGCTTTTTTACCAGGTCATCGGTACAGATGAACCAAAGCTTTTTGTGCATTATGAGAAACTCCTGACGGGCAATTTGGGTGATCCACAGTTGCTTTACAGGTTCTCCGATCTCAAAATGACCTATTACCTGGAATCTATGGGAAATATTTTTCCTGTTAAGAACAGGAGATCCCTTGCCGGAGTGTTTTCCGGGAGTTCAAAAGGGGAGATCAGGAAATACATGAGGAAGAATATCCTTAGTTTTCAACATATGACGCCAGTAGAATTAGACAGCTTAATTGATTTTATCTCGTCCTTAACCACCTCAGCACCTTTACATTGAAATGGTTTCATTATAAATTCATATGCCTTCTGGCTCTTGATTTTGCAAATATCTGCGGACAGGAAATGGATATTCAATATTCCGGCAGTTTCCGGGATGTCCAGTTCCAGGAATTTATACATGTACTAGAGGAGACGACCGGGGCAAAATTCTACTACCTTGATGAGTGGATAAGGGGAATCAGGATCACTGCCTCGGGTAATGGTATTTCCCTTCGAAAGACCCTGGATGAGGCACTGAGGCCCGTGGAATTAAACTTCATAATTGACGAAGATCTCAGGGTGTTTATCTTCAATAAACCCTCTGTGGTCACATCTCTTCCTGACTATACAGACCCGGATGAAACGGTTCATTCACTTCCAGAAGATATAACGGTCGCATACCTTACCAATTCCGAAGAGCGATATATTGAAGGAAAAAAAACAGGACCAAGAGAAGTGATCATTGTCGGATCGGGTGAGGATCATCAAAAAGCAGCCGTGATCAATGGCAAAATGGTGGATGCAGAAACCTCGGAACCGCTGATCGGGGCTACCATATACCTGGAGGAATTGAAAAAAGGTGCGGCCACGGATGTTGATGGAAATTTCAACATTGTGCTGGATCCTGGAAGGTACCGGGTGGATTTCAACTGTATGGGCATGGAGACCGGACTTTATGTCCTGGATGTAAGATCCGCGGGAATCTCCTCATCAGCATGAATAAGAGCCTGATCCCAATTTCTGAAGTAGTTGTTGCAGCAAACCGTTTTCAATGTGAAAGGTACCCAGATGGGATTTGAGAGGCTGAACTATAAAACAATGAAGGAGGTACCTCTTGTGCTGGGGGAGAAGGATCTTCTCAAAGTGGCTCAGATGCTGCCCGGGATCCAGAGCGTCGGAGAGGGAGCCTCAGGTTTTAATGTCCGCGGAAGCAGTGCAGATCAGAATATGATCGTCGTGAATGATGTACCTGTCTACAACAGTTCTCACCTTTTCGGGTTTTTCTCATCCTTCAGTCCCGATATAGTTAAGGATTTTGCATTGTACAAAAGTAACCTGCCTGCAAATTTTGGTGGAAGACTGGCTTCTTTTTTCGACATATCAACCAGGCAGGGAAGCATGAATAATTATACGGCACG
>CAVQUO010000022.1:0-559387 GCA_963716765.1 uncultured Bacteroidota bacterium
CATTTATCATACTCGTCGTTGCCCTGCTTTCAGTCAGCATTCAAACCTGGCAGGCTGCAAAAAAATCACCAGCGGCAGCATTAAAGAACCTTTAGTCTTTTTTCTAACAGAAAAGCCCATGAAACAGATTATTTTATTGCTCTTTTTACTGGTAGTCTCTTTCTCCTGTGTTCGGTCTGATGAAGCTCCTAAAGAAGTATCAGATGATCCTGAATCAAATATCGTATTAAAACGAAGAAAGGACGGCACCCTGTCCAGTGCCAACCAGGTAGATGAAAATAACATGGTCCATGGTACAAGGGTTACCTACTATAGGGATGGAAAAACCGTCCATTCCAGGATTTCTGTTAAGCGTGGGCTTAAAGAGGGACCCTCCATCAAATACTATAATAATGGACAGATCTTTGAACACATCTCTTACAAGGATGGTGAAAAGCATGGCCTCTGCAGGAAATATCATAAAAACGGCCAGCTTCTGGCAGAGTTTGAATATAATAATGGCATTGCCCTGCCTGGCTTAAAGGAGTATAGCCCGGATGGAGTGCTGGTAACAGACTATCCTGAAGTACAATTCCGTGAAATAGACCAGCTGGCTTCCAAAAACTGGATTGACCTTGAAATTGTCTGTTCCGGAAAACGTGGAAAAATGAAGTATTTCATTCTTGAAAGGGAGCAGGGAGATACAAGCAGAATTTACCTGATCACTGAAAATGGAGTCGCTTCCCAGCGCTATTATATCAGACCCGGTGAAACCCTGAATAAAAAGATTAATATTATCGCCGAAATCCCCACCGATATGGGTAACATCCTGGTAAAGGAGCTTGGCTACCATCTCACTGCCAAAAATATAAATTAGCAAGTATGAGACAGCTTTTGAAAAATATTTAGAGCATCAAGAACAAGCTGAGGAGATTAGGTGCTTAGAAAGCCTTTTAGTGATGCATGGGCTGACTAATAAACCATTCTGCATAAGCTGGTATTTGCGTAGACAAGTAGTAAGGAAGATTGAGTAATAGATATTCTTTTCCGCCAGGTGTTTTAACTTCTTCAACAGAAAATTTATTGGCTAGCATGCGTATTGCAAAATGATGGTTAGTACGTTCAATAAACTGATGCAAAGACCGTAATCTGCCTTGCGGACCTGACTTAATTTCAATAGGAATCAAATATTGATTGTATTGGTAGATTAGGTCTACTTCCGAGTTGCTATTGCTTTTTTCGCGCACCCAAAAATGAAGTTTATTGCTTATTGAATTACTTTGCGCCTGGAGTTGCTGATAAACAGCATGCTGAATAATTCTTCCTCTGTAAAAATCGTTCAGGTCGTTCAATCCTATTAATTGTGATTGCACTCCCAATGCATGATTTAACAGACCGGTATCTAAAAATTGCAAGCGTGGTTTTCTGGTGTAATCAATTTCCTGTGGAGGGTGTAAATTAGTGGTAGGGTAAACAAGTTGGATTAATCTTGCCTTATCAAGAGATCTTAATGCTTCGCCAACTTCACGGTTTTTATAGTTCGAATTTCCAAAACCGGAAAAGGTAATTCTGTCTTTCTCGTGTGCAGCAGTTTCAATGATATGTCGCAGTACTTTTTTTTCAGTGCTATTTCTACCGTATTTCTCAATATCATCCTTATAAGTATCCCATATTTCCTCGTAGACTTGCTTTGTCGTAGTAAAGGTATCAGTTTCGATATAGGTTTTTACCACCTCTGGCATGCCGCCAATGATAAGGTATTCATGAAAAAGTTGTAAAATAATATCGTGAGCAAAATCCTGAATAGGTATATTCTTTATAATGCTAAGCACCCTGTCATTACCTTTTGCCAATAAAAACTCTTCAAAATCAAAAGGGTGCAGCACCATTTGTTGAATTCGTCCAACTGGAAAAGATGAAATGTCTTTTATTACATGTTCTAATAATGATCCGGCACAAATAATATGGAGGTCGGGAAAATCTTCATAAAAAAAGCGTAAAAGTTTAATCGCATTTGTAGATTCCTGAATTTCATCAATAAACAAGAGTATTGATTCATTTTGAACAGAGAGATTTTCTCTTAAAAAAATTGCCTCAATGATACTTTTCACATTATCAATTTCAAACAAGAGATAATGTTCTTTGCGTTCCAGGTTTAATTCAATAAAATTATTGTACTCTTTTGAAAATTCCCGAATTAGTGTTGATTTACCCACCTGCCTTGCACCTCTCAGGATCAAAGGTTTTCTACGATTAGACCTTTTCCATTCGAGAAGTTCAGTATATAATTTCCTCTTAAATATCATTTTATGTACGATATAAAGGGTAAATATATGAATAAATTGTATGATATACAGTGTTAAATACGCATTATTTTGTGCTAAATACAGGCTTGTAATGATAAAAGTATGGCAAAACGTATCATGTGAGACTATTATTGATAATTTTAAGGATATGAAAAGAGGAGCTCCGCTTGATCCTTACCGGCTGGACTCATCCTCCATCACGCCGGCTCCGGTGAAGCTTGGACAAAAGTTAAAATATCTTGGTCCGGGTTTTATTCTCTCGGCTTCAGTGGTGGGCTCCGGGGAACTGATTGCCACTACCTCCCTGGGGGCCAAAGCGGGATTTGTTACACTCTGGGTGATCCTGGTAAGTTGCCTGGTAAAGATCGTCTTGCAGCTGGAATTCGGCCGGCAATCCATTACCAGGGGCGTATCTGCCATGAACCTGATGAATGAACTTCCGGGTCCCCGTTTCGGAAAACAAAAGGTGAGCTGGGGAGCCTGGTCCTGGCTGGTCCTGTGGTTGTTCAAACCGCTTCAGCTTGGCGGAATTATTGGCGGTGTGGCCATTATCCTGAATATGGCCATTCCCGGCGCTCTCCATTGCGGCATGGACCATCCTTACTGCCCTGGTTGTGATTTCGGTTATGCTGTTTGGATTCTACAATGTGGTGGAGAAAATATCCCTGGTTTTTATGGGATTGTTTACGGTCTTTACCCTTCTGGCACTTTTTATGGTGCAAAAAACAGGCTTTGCAGTCACCTGGTCGGATGTTGCAGAGGGACTCTCCTTTAAACTGCCCAGTGCAACCGTGGGATTTGCACTGGCGGCCTTCGGACTTACCGGGGTGGGAGGCGATGAGATCCTTTCATATAACTACTGGTGTATCGAGAAAGGGTATGCCCGTTTTACCGGACCCAAGGATGGTTCTCCAGCAGTGGAGGCAACGCGCCAGGGGATGGATTCGGGTGATGTACATGGATGCCTTTCTTTCCATGATTGTGTATACCATCGTTACGGCGGCCTTCTTTCTTTTGGGGGCTTCCATCCTTTACCAGCGGGGCGAGGTGCCTGAAGGTTACCAGATGATCGAAACCATCTCCAGCATCTATACCGATTCGGTGGGCCCCACTGCAAAGAATATTTTCCTGATGGGCTCATTTGTGGTCCTGTTTTCCACGCTTTTTGCGGCCCTGGCCATAAGGACCAGGGTTTTCTCGGACCTTTTCGGAGTCCTGAAGTGGATCGATTTTAACAACCTGAAAATGCGCATGCGAACCATCAGGATCATTGCCATCGCCTTCCCGGTTTTATGGACCATCGCTTTCCTGGTGATAAGATTACCGGTATTAATGGTCACCATCGGAGGAATTGCCACCTTCATTATGCTGATCATCATCGTGATCGCAGGATTATGGTTCAGGTTCAGGTCCGGCCAACAGGATGTTGCACCGGGAAAATTCTATAAGCTGGCATTGATCCTGTGTTGCCTGTCAATCATTATGATAGGGATCTACGGAGTACTAAAATTGTTCTAAGCTGAAAATCTGAGCCTGCCTTTTTACTCCACAAACAGAATACAGGTCGGAACGGGAACAGAGATTTTAGCCTCGGTGCCTGTTAATTCCCCGGTTTCAGCATCTATTTTATACAGCTGAACCTCATTGGCTCTTGCACCTGCAATCAGCATGTGTTTTCCATCGGGTGTGATGTTGAAGTCCCTGGGCCAGTGGGGAATTCCCTCCAGTAACTGTATGCGTTCGATGCTGCCATCTTCTTTTATCCGATAGGTGGCCAGGTTATCAACGTCGTCGCGGTTGGAGGCATACACAAATTTCCCGTTGGGGTGTACCCTGACTGCTGCAGCCTGTTTATTGCCGGTAAATCCGTCTTTCACAATACTGGCTGAATTGATGATAGCTCATTACGCCGGTTTCCTTATCAAAACTGCAGGCCGTGAGCATGGAGTTCATTTCACTTAAAACATAAACAAATTTTCCCGAAGGGTGAAAAGCCAGGTGCCTTGGGCCGGCGCCCGGGGGGAGCTCAAGCCAGGCCTGCTTGGGATTTGGCGTGAGTTTCCCGCTTTCATTGTCCAGTACATAATTCATCACCTTGTCAGTTCCCAGATCGGGTACCAAAAGATATTTACCGGAAGGATCAAGCATTACCTGATGGGCGTGGGGTCCTTCCTGGCGGCTCTTATTAGGACCGCTTCCTTCAGCTGATACAGCCGTAGTGGAAAACTCCAGTCGACCGTCTGGCAAAAGGGCTATGCAGGTGGCATGGCCACTGCTGTAATTGGCGACAAATAAATGCCCTTCAGTGGCATATACATGACAGGGACCACGACCTTCCGACGATTGATTGTTCAGGTATTTCAGACTTTGGTCTTCCTGATTGATGCGAAAAGAATTGACAGACTGACTCTTGTTTTCAGGATCCACACTGCGATTGTCTACGGAATATAGGGTTTTCCCATCAGGGGAGATGGCCAGGTAAGAGGGCCCCACTGCCCCGGCAAAGGAGTCGAGAACCGTAAGGGCACCTGCCGCAGGATCAAGTTCACAGAGGTAAATGGAGTGTTCAACTTTTCCATCGGAGGATCCCGCATAAAATCGGATGGCAGCCTCAGCCTGGTCAGATGATCCAGATACGCCAGAGCCACAGGCTGTTAAAGCAGCAGGTAGAGCAATCCCCATAAGTACTTTTATCAATTTTCTTGTTTTCATAGAATTAAATTTAAACACAAAGTGCATGGTTCTCGGTACAGGGTTCTAAATATACGAACTTCCCTGCACTGAGCACCATGCACTGTGTACTTTGTACTTTGCACTGAATACAGCGTACTGAGTACTACTTTTTCTTCCAGATCTTCTCGATATCCTCCAGGGTTTTTCCCTTGGTTTCAGGTACCAGCTTTATGATGAACCATGCGGCCAGGAAGCCCATGAGCCCATAGATCCAGTAAGAGAAACCGTGATTGAACATCCTGGTCAGAACGGAGCTTTCATTCATCATGGGGAAGGTCCAGGAGACCAGCAGGTTGGCAACCCACTGGGAGGCCACTGCAATGGACATGGCTCCCTTGATGCTGTTGGGGAAAATCTCCGACAGCAGTACCCAGGTTACCGGTCCCCAGCTCATGGCAAAGGCAGCGGTATAGGTAAGCATAAAAATCAGGGAGAGCAGCCCCATCTTGTCCAGGTAGAAGGATAGTCCAAGTGCAAGCATACTTACCCCCATGGCGATACCTCCAATTATCATCAGGGGCTTTCGGCCAAACTTGTCCACCGTCAGAATGGCAACCACCGTAAAGGTCAGGTTGACGATGCCTACGATAATGGTTTGCAGGAGGGAGGAATCATTTCCCGACCCCATGCTTCTGAAAATATCACCTGCATAGTAAAGGACCACATTGATGCCCACAAATTGCTGGAAGACCGACAGCAGGATCCCGATAACAATGATCAGTCCACCGAAGGACAACCATGGAGCCCGTTTTTCCTTCAATGACTGTTTCACTTCAGCAAATACCTGTTCGGCTGTACCCGGATTGATCCTTTTCAAGAGTGCCATAGCCTCATTCTCCCTGCTGTTTCAGTACCAGGAAGCGAGGCGATTCAGGTACGAAGAAGAGCAGGATCAGGAAAAGGGCCGCAGGGATGGTTTCAGAACCAAACATCCAGCGCCAGCCGGTTTCATTGATCCATTCGGCTGCCTGTCCGCTGTGCAATGGCATAATTCACGAAATAGACCACCAGCATACCAAAAATAATGGCAAACTGGTTCCATGATACCAACTTTCCTCTTACCCCGGCAGGGGCAATTTCAGCAATGTACATGGGTGAAAGCATGGAGGCCAGTCCCACACCGATACCACCCACTACCCGGTAGAAGATAAAGGAGCTGATGGTGGCCAGCCCCATGAAATTAAGCTTCTCGGGCATGGCCGATCCCAGTGCGGAGATCAGAAAGAGAATGGCAGCAAGGATCAGTCCCTTTTTTCTGCCAATGCTCTGACTGATGTATCCACCCATGGATCCACCGATGATGCAACCCACCAGGGCACTGGAAATGGTAAATCCTTTGATGGAGTTACCCAGTCCCTCGGTGAGTACATTTTCGCCCCTTAAAAAGAAGAAATAGAGAACAACAATGCCCACAACCCACAAAACTCCGCTGATGAGCAGGCCTTTTTTCTTTCCAAACAGCTTGATAATAAAACTGGTAATCAGTGCAACAACGATTACCAGGCATATGGTTACAATCCCTTTGAACTGGATAATGGTGGCTGTGGCCAGTGCTGCGATCGCTCTCCAAGGGAGTGATGAAGAACTGCCTGAGTGCATTGGTGGCACCATTGATTACAGCCGTGTCATATCCAAATAAAAGTCCGCCCAGTGCGGCAACCAGTGTTAAGGCAAAGATTACCGGGGAAATGGAACGGGTTTTTGTAGGTGAGCTCATGATTTTCTATTTTATATACTGGTTAATAATCGCTTCGTAAAGTTCCTGCTTTCCCGAGATCTGCCTGGGTTCTCCATTGGCTTTGGCCAGATGCTGCCAGCTGCTTCAAGGTTCAGTTCTCCCTTTTCAAAACTGGCCCCCTCTCCCGAATCAAAGGATGCATAGCGTTCAGCTTTCATTTTCGCGTAATGCTGAGTTCTCAAGCAGATCCAGGGTGATTTCAAATGCCCTTGCAAAGGTATCCATGCCGGCAATATGGGCGATGAAGATATCTTCCATGTCGGTGGAGTTTCTGCGGGTCTTTGCATCGAAGTTAATTCCTCCTGTTGTGAATCCACCAGCCTCGATAATGGGGAACATGGATTCGATCAGTTCATAAAGGTTGATGGGGAACTGGTCGGTATCCCATCCATTCTGGTAGTCACCCCGGTTGGCATCAATGGAGCCAGAACATGCCATTGTCTACCGCCACCTGCAGTTCGTGCTGGAAGGTATGACCGGCCAGGGTGGCATGGTTCACCTCGATGTTCATTTTAAAATCATCTGCCAGTCCATATTTGTTCAGGAAGCCAATCACAGTAGCAGTGTCAAAATCGTACTGGTGCTTGGTGGGCTCCATGGGCTTGGGTTCAATGAGGAAGGGACCGGTAAATCCCTTGCCGCGGGCATAATCCCTGGCCATGGTGAAGAAACGGGCAAGGTGTTCCTGCTCGCGTTTCATGTCGGTGTTCAGCAGGGACATGTATCCTTCGCGGCCACCCCAGAAAACATAATTCTCACCACCCAGTGCGATGGTGGCATCCAGGGCATTCTTTACCTGAGTGGCCGCCCAGGGAAGTACATTAAAATCGGGATTGGTGGCAGCACCGTTCATGTATCGGGGATTGGAGAATACATTGGCGGTTCCCCAGAGGAGTTTTACGCCTGAATCTGTCTGCTTCTGTTTTGCATATTCCACCATGGTTGGCCATGTTGGTCTCATATTCCGATACGGAGCTTCCTTCCGACAGCCACATCAATATCATGGAAGCAGTAGTATGGAGCACCAATTTTGGTGATAAATTCAAAGGCTGCATCCATTTTATTCTGCATCGTTCAATGGCATTGTTGCCTGTTAGCCCAGGGGAAAAGCTGGGTACCCGGTCCAAAGGGATCTTCACCTGTTCCGCAGAAGGTATGCCAGTAAGCAATGGCAAAACGCATGTGTTCTTTCATGGTTTTTCCTGCAACCACTTTGTTCTCATCATAGAATTTAAAAGCCAGAGGATTATCCGAATCCCTGCCTTCAAACTTGATCTTCCCGATTCCCGGGAAATACTCTTTTTTACCTAATAATAATCCATTGTTTTTCTTGTTTATAGTTTAATTTTCTGAACTGTTTTTTAAACAAATGTCAAGGGCCCATTTCCACGCTCATAGGCCTCTTTGTACTGTTCACTTTTATTTCCGTCGGGCTCAATCACCATCATTTTATTGAGGTTTTCAAAAGCTTCCTGAAAGGATCCGAAGGTTCCTGAACCTATCCCGGCACCATTGGCAGCTCCAATGGAACCATCTGTATCATAGAGTTCTATGGTGGCATCCTGAAATTTCAGCAAGGGTATCCCTGAAGATGGGACTCAGGAACATATTGGCCAGACCGGCCCTGATCACCGAAGGATTGATTCCAATTTCCCTCATGATTTCCATTCCATACTGCATGGAGAATGCTACCCCTTCCTGGGCTGCCCTCACCAGGTGGGCTTCATTGTGAATATTGAAATTAATATTCTTCACGGTTGCTCCCACATTCCGGTTGCCGAGCATTCTTTCAGCACCGTTTCCAAAAGGCAGCATCAGTAATCCTTCCGATCCGATGGGGGCAGTCATGCCCAGGTCATTCAGTCCCGGATAGTTCTTCTCCCGCTGAGCCAGGTTTTGCTTCAGCCAGGAATACTGAATCCCGGTCCCGTTGATGCAGAGTAGAACTCCCAGCCTGGTTCAGTTCCGGACTGTGATTTACATGGGCAAAGGTATTTACCCTGCTGAGAGGATCATATTTCACTTCATCGCTTACTCCGTATACCACTCCTGAGGTTCCTGCAGTGGCTGCAATTTCACCTGGATTCAGCACATTCAGGGAGAAGGCATTGTTGGGCTGGTCGCCGGCCCGGTAGGCAATTTGTATACCTGGTACCAGTCCCAGTTCTTCAGCGGCTGAAGTGGATAATCGTGCCCTGTTCCGAAAAGGTGGGGACGATATCGGGAATCAGGTGTTGATGTATCCCGTAGTGCTCCAGCAGGAAATCAGCCATGGAGTTCTCCTTGAAATCCCACATGATTCCTTCGGAAAGACCGGAGATGGTGGTGTTGATTTCACCGGTGAGTTTCATGGCAATGTAATCACCCGGTAACATAAATTTGTAGGCTTTCTCATAAACTTCAGGTTCATTCATCAATCACCCAGCTAAGTTTGGAGGCTGTGAAGTTACCCGGAGAGTTGAGCAGGTGGGAAAGACACTGTTCATTTCCGATGGCGTTCATGGCATGCTCCCCAGGGAAACAGCCCTTGAATCGCACCAGATGATGGAAGAACGCAAGCAGATTATGGTCCTTGTCCACCAGCACCAGTCCGTGCATCTGGTATGCGATGCCAATGGCACTCACTGAAGAGGGATCAATTTCGGCACTCTGAAAAACATCATTGGTGGCCAGGATCAGGTTGGACCACCATAATTCCGGGTCCTGTTCGGCCCAATCTGACTTTGGGGGCCGAAATTTTCATCTCCTTTTTTGGGTAGAAGGCTGAGGCAACACAGCGTCCCGATTCAGCATTGATCAGGCTTGCTTTTACCGATGAGCTTCCAAGGTCATATCCTAGTAAGTACATAATATAAGTCTAAAGTTTAAAGTGAAAAGTCAAAAGTCAAAAGTAAAATGGTTAGGGGTTAGTGGGTTAGGGGTTAGGGGTTAGTGGTTAGTGGTTAGTGGTTAGTGGTTAGTGGTTAGTGGGTTAGTGGGTTAGTGGTTAGTGGTTAGAAGTTAAATCCGAGGGAGTCAGTTCTGTGTTTATCGTATATCTCTTTGTCGAAGCGGTAGTAATAGGCTGGTTTATGAGCCACTCCTTCCTGCTTCTCATTGAGCTGGACGAGGTATTTAGTCTTCAGAATTTTTTTTCTGAAATTCCTGTTGTCAAGTTTACAGTTGAGAATTACTTCATAGAGTGTTTGTAGTTTTCGAATGGTGAATTTTTCTGGCAGTAATTCGAAGCCAATGGGCTCGTTTCTCAGGGTGTTTTGCAAGTGCCGCAAACCCTTCTCAATAATCTCCCGGTGGTCGAAGGCCAGTTCGGGAACCTGATGGACATCGATCCAGGAAGCCCGGTTCATAAGGGCAAAATCACTATCACTTTCAGATATGTTGATCAGGGCAAAGTAGGCAGAAGTGACCACACGATAAATTTCGTTCCCGGTGGTTGTTTTAAGCCAGTTAAGGTCTGTTTCCCGGGAAATACGATCAGGTTTTCCAAAAATGGCAAAAGGCTCAAGATAAATATTTTGGAGTCCTGTTAGTTCGTTCAGGGTACGGGCAGCAGCCATGTCCAGATCTTCTTTTGTGGTGATGAAGTCTCCGGGTAATTTATGATCCTGGGCCTGCACTCCCTCTTCATTAAGATAGTCGCGTTGAATCAAAAGCACTTTCAGCTGACTCGTGCTAAATCCGAAAATGACACAGTCCACCGAAATGTGAGGATTGATCGATCTGACTATTTTTTCCACGCAACTAAAGTAGGAAACAAAATAATGAAAACCAAAGTTAACGTAAAAAATACGCTTACTAATTTTCTTTTGGAAGTGAAATGGTAAATGTGGAGCCTTCGCCCAGCTTGCTGTTTACTTTAAAAACACCTTTATTCAACTGCAGGAATTCATAACATACCAGCAGCCCGAGGCCTGTACCCAGTTCACCCGAAGTGCCGGGCGTACTTTTCCCTTTTTCAAGGGAGAAAAGTGTTTTGACCTTTTCTTCCTTCATGCCAATCCCGGTATCACTCACGTTGATATCAATCATATCACCATTAAGCGATCCACTAATGGCGATACTGCCGCCACTACTGGTATATTTCAGTGCATTGGCCACAAGGTTCCGTAGGATGGTTTTGAGCATGTTGGGATCGGCTACAACAAGCAGCTCCTTGTCGACTTTGTTTCGCAGAAAAATTTCCTTGTTTTTGGCTTGTCCGGAGAAAAGATTCAGAATATCATCGCAGAGCTCTCTGACTCCAATGGGACGCGCCTGGATCTTAATGGAACGTGTTTGTGAACGGGCCCACTCCAGAAGGTTGTATAACAATTCATAGGCAGTGGTGGATGAGGTGTGGATGCACTCCAGGTACTCTTCCACCTGTTCTGTATTCAAAGAACTGAAGTCATTTTTTAGTAGTTCTGAAAATCCAATGATGGATTGAAAGGGATTCTTTAAGTCGTGTGCTATGATGGAGAATAGCCTGTCCTTGCTGGCATTCAGATTTTTTAACTGATCGCGTTGAGATTCCAGCTCGTATTTTTGTTGCTTAATCTGAAGATCTGCCTTCTTAAGGGCTGTGATATCGGAGTCGATCAGAAATATGGAGCTAATCTCTCCCTTGTCATTGACAATGGGAGTGATGTTGGTCTGGTACCAGGCATCCTCTGAATCTGCATCCAGTGATCTGGAGGTATAGGTAAAGGGCTTACCTGTTTTTAGAATCTCATCCAGGATCTCATTAATTTCTTCTTTAGAGGATAGTTTCCTCAGGTTTCCACCCTTTAGAGCGACAAACTCCTCCACTGTAGATCCATACCTGGTTTCGAATCCCTTGTTGACCCATTTGAAGTTCCCCTCATGGTCCATGATTACCACCACATTTTCAGTTCCGCTGGCGACCATGGAGAGCTCCCTCAGGCGCTGTTGGTCCTCTTTCTGACGGGTGATGTTCCGGCCTATCCCCACAATACCCACCGTATTTCCCTTTTTGTCATAAACCGGTATTTTGGTGGTGGAAAGTATTACCTTTTCTCCTGAGGGATATATCAGATCTTCCTCCTGATTGATCAAAGATTTCTCCGACTTCATGATTTCCTGTTCATCTTCGAAAAAGGCCCTGGCAAGCTCGGGAGGATAATAATCGTAATCGGTCTTCCCATACATCTCACCCGGATCATCGATCCCGTGATAGGAGGCCATATGTTTATTGGCCAGGATGAATCTGCTTTTCTGGTCCTTAATATAGATCCAGTCGGGCATGCTGTCGATAAGCGTATGCAGTAAATCTAAATTTTCAAGTTTGGAAGGCCCCTTCTTCTTGCCGGATATGCCGGATTTGCGATGCAGCCTGGAATAAAGTACAAGCAGTAAGATTAATCCGGAAGTGCTAATGGCTGCTATTAGCCAGGGAATGGCCAGTGCTTTATTTAATGCCAGAAGGAAAATTCCTGGGTCCATTCAGGTATTTTTAGGTGCAATACGGAGTGTAAAGTAGACAAAAATCCTGCTTAATAGACGAGTCAGATCTTATTTCATTAACAAAGAGGGCAACCAGAGACTGATCTCCGGTATGTAGGTAACCAGCATGAGCACAACGAACATGATTACAAACATGGGCAGCAGTGGCTTGATCACCTGTTCAATTTTCAGGTTTGCAACACTACAGCCTATAAAAAGCACCGATCCTACTGGTGGAGTACACAGACCCACACTGAGATTCAGCACCATCACAATTCCAAAGTGAATGGGATCCATGCCAAGCTGGGCTGTAACAATGGGGAGGAATATGGGAGTAAAAATCAGTACTGCAGGGGTCATATCCATGAAAACACCCACAAAAAGCAGGATGAAGTTGATTACCAGTAGAATGACGAAGGGATTGTCACTCAGGTTCAGTAAGTCCGGCACTCACATTCTGAGGGATGTTCTCAAAGGACATGATCCATGACATGCCGATACTGGTTGCAACCAGCAACAGTACGATACAGGTGGTGCGGATCGATTTAAGGATAATTTCAGGCAGGTCCTTTATTGTGATTTCCTTGTAGAGCAGGGCCAGGATCAGGGCGTAGAGCACCGCAACAGCCGAGGCTTCGGTGGCAGTGAAGAAGCCGGCAACGATACCCCCGATCACAATCACAAGCATCAGGAGAGAAGGCACATGCATCTAAAAATTTCCTGAAAGCAAATTTGAAAAAGGTCCAGTTGGTGGCCGATTTATATACCGAAAAGGCCAGGAACAGACCGAGCAGTGAATAAATAATTCCCTTGAAAACAGATGCCGAAGCCATTGTCATGAACCGATTTTAATCCGATGCCGGCACCCAGGAGCAAGCACGGAGACCAGGAGGACTCACACCAAGGGTTTTTACAAGTCCCTGTCATCCCTTTGTTTTTCAGGATCATCATGGACATGGCCACCAGCATGATTCCCACACCTGTCAGGATACCTGGCAGATAACCTGCCAGGAAAAGTGCAGTAATGGATAGCACCGCCGCTGGCCAGCGAATAGATGATCAGGATGTTACTGGGAGGAATGGTCAGACCCGTGGTGGCTGAGGTGATGTTCACCGCAGCACTGAAACTCTCATCATAGCCCTCCTTTTTCATCTCCGGGCCCATGATGCTCCCGATGGCAGATGTTGCTGCAGCCGCTGATCCGGAGATTGCTCCGAACAAGCATGTTTGCAATTACATTCACAAAGGCCAGTCCGGCAGGAAGCTTACCAACCAGTACACGTGCGAAATTGATCAGGCGCAGTGGCAATCCCCCCACTGTTCATAATCCCACCCGCCAGGACAAAGAAGGGGATGGCCAGCAGGGCAAAACTGTCAAGGCCGGTTGCCATCCTGTGGGCATAGGTGGTAAAGGCAGGAAGCATATCAATGGACATCAGCATGGTCAGGATACCGGCTATGCCGATGCTGAATGCAATGGGCACACCGATGACCAGAAGGAATAACAAAACTGAGGACAAGGACAAGAACTTCCATGCTATTTGGACTTTCGTAATTCAAGAATATGAAGGAGCTTCGTAATACATGATGATGAGACCACTGATGGGCATTATGATGTATACATAACCCAGGGGAAGCTGTATTGCAGCTGACTTTACACCGCAGGATAAAACGTGTATACATCAGGATAATGCCGCCGACTACCATCACCGAGAGTGCAAACAGAAATATCATTACATAAATCAAAATTTGAAGTCGTTGTTTGCCTGCTGGAGGCGATCGCTGCAAGACGATATCAATGGCCAGGTGCTCCCTTCTCCCGGCAACATAGGCCGCTCCCAGCACACCTACCCAGATCAGCAGAAAACCGGCAAGTTCATCGGTAAATGAGCTGGGAGATGACAGCAGATAACGGCTGATTACCTGCCAGAGCACATCCACTACCAGTACCGACATAAGTACCACCAGGAAGAGCTCCAGGACCCTGTTTAATCTTTTCTGAAACTTTATCATATCTCATTCATATATGCTTTCAGATCTTTCACTTCCCTGATCCGGGTAATTAGTTCGTAGATTGTTCATTGTCCCTGTAGGATTCCAGCAAGGGTTCAACTTTTTCCGCAAAGGGTTCCTTGTCGGGATAGGTGATGGTAACACCAGCCTTCCTGTACAATCTCCAGGGACTCTATTTCAGATGCTGGCCCAAAGTTTTCGCTCAACACGGGACTGATTCATCTGCAGCCTGCTGTAGCCACTTACTTCTCCTGGTCAGTGAGCTTTTCCCACACCTTCTCACTAATGATCACTACATCGGGAACCATGGTGTGTTCGTTCAGGCTGTAGTATTTGCATACCTCATAATGATGACTGGTATAGAAGCTGGGTGGATTGTTTTCTGCACCATCCACCACACCACTTTGAAGCGCTGTGTAGAGTTCACCCCATGATATGGGTGTGGGTGACCCTCCCTGTGCTTTCACCATTTCCATGGCAGTAATGCTTTTCATTACCCTGATTTTCAAGCCCTTTCAGATCGTCAGGAGTGTTAATGGACCTGTCTATGGTGTAAAAACTCCGGCTGCCGGCATCATAAAAGCACAATCCCCTGATCAAAAAGGGTTCTGTGCTCAGGAGCAGCTCTTTCCGATTTCACCATCCAGTACATTGAATGAATGCTTCCTTGGACCTGAATACATAGGGCAAGTCCCAGCACCTTAAAATCTTCTGTGAAGCTCTCCATCACCGCTGCGGATACTTTGGTAATGGCCAGGCTGCCGATCTGCACCAGTTCCACGCATTGTTGTTCGGATCCCAGTTGTCCGCTGGGGTAGATATCAATGGTGAGCATCCCGCCGGAGATCTCTTTACAGCGGTCGGCCATGAAGACCATGGCCTGTGAACCGGATGGGAGGGATCAAGTCCGTGAGCCAGCTTTAAGACGGTGCCCTGCTGCTTATTGTTTGCAGCCTGCAAAATGAAGCAGGAGACAATATGAATAGAATTCTGGAATATTTCATGGGCGGTCAGCTGGATTAGGCTCTTATTTTTTGAATAATGTGCAAGGATTCCCTGCGAGAGACTCCAGTTTGCCAAATCCCTGTTGGTAATAATCTCCTTGTAGATGAGTTGTGATCCCATACCCACACAGAATGCACCTGCGCTCAAACCATTCTCGCAAGATTTTCTTCAGTGGGAGACACCCCCCCGGAAGGCATGATGTTGGACCAGGGACAGGGGCCCAGGTAGGCTTTCAGGAAATCGGCTCCTCCAACGGTGGGACCAGGGAACAGTTTCACCACCTCGGCACCCAGCTCTTCAGCTCTGCCAATTTCTGAAGCCGTGGCACATCCCGGAATCCAGAGTACTTTACTGCGGTTGCATACCCTGGCCATCTCTTCATTCAGCAAGTGGAGAGACAATAAATTTAGCACCCAAGCTGGATATAAAGTGAACATGTTCCAGGATCCACCACTGTTCCAACACCCAATACCAGGTCGGGCATCTCCTTTCGGGCCCATTTGACCAGTTCGGCAAAGAATCTCATGTGCAAATTCACCTCGGTTGGTAAATTCAAAGATCTTCAGGCCACCCCTGTAGCAGGCAGAGATCAACTTCTTTGCATCACTTCAATGTCCGGGTTGTAATAGAGAGGAATAGCTCCTATTTCTCTCATTGCAAAGCAATACGTCTAGTCTTTTCATAATGTATATGTACAATCGATTGCGCAGTCGAATATAAAGATAATTTGGTGAAGATAAAAAAGACTTGGTTCTCAAATCACAATTTTGTTAAAATCTTAAATCTCCACAGATAAATCCTTAAATTAGATTAACCTTATTAAATACTAAATAAAAATAACTTTATGAAACGCCACACTAATTTAG
The DNA here is from genome assembly GCA_963716765.1 of uncultured Bacteroidota bacterium. GTDB lineage: Bacteria > Bacteroidota > Bacteroidia > Bacteroidales. The sequence goes on from CAVQUO010000022.1 coordinate 16,084, forward strand.
TAATGATTGCGGCTCTCGCTATATTAATCAGCCCGGCCTGTAAAAAAGAGGAAGCAAATGACCCCGATGACCCCAATGCACCTCATGCCTGTTTTGTGGCTCCGGCTGAAATTTCAGCAGGTATAGCTGTCACTTTTAACTCCACCTGTTCTGAAAATGCCAATTCTTTTTCATGGAATTTTGGCGACGGAGGAACTTCACAGCGATGTTAATCCCGTGCATACTTATATGGAAGGTGGCTCTTTCGATGTGGTACTTACCGTAAGCGATGTTGCAGGGGCTACAAACCAGATGAAAATCTCTGTAACTGTTATGGCACCTGAATTTATTGAGCACTCGGGAAATATTACATCCGATGAGACCTGGATTGAAGGGGTGCATGTCATCACTGGTGATGTGCATGTGGACGGAGCCATACTTACCATTGAAGCCAGGGGCCATCATCAAATTTAATTCTGGCACGGCACTTTATATAGGTTACCACAGCGGTTCTTCAGGAGCGACTCTGATTGCCAATGGCACCGTCGATAAAATGATCACTTTCACTTCCTCTGCCGCTACAAAGAGTGCGGGTGACTGGGATTATATCTGGTTTGATGAAGGAGCATCCAAAATATCGAGTATGCAATTTTGCCTTGTTGAATATGGGGGTGGTTATAGTGATAACTACGGGGCGATCCATATAGGCTGCCAGTGTCGTTTCTATTGAAAATTCCACCATCAAATTATCTGATGCTCATGGAATAAGCCTTGATACAGAAGGGTATTTTGCATCCTTCAGCGGCAATCTTGTTGAGCAAAACCGCCTGAATGCCATCAGCATTTATGGAAACTACGTTCATACCATTGGGGAGGATAATACCCTGATGAGTGATAAAGGAATCATTGTCAGGTCCGATAACCTGGAAGTGAGTAGTGCCACCTGGTTGAAACAAAGTACGGCATATGTGCTAGAAGGAGACCTTTATGTGGGTTCCCCTTCGGGGACTTCGCTGACCCTTGCTCCGGGTGTTGAGGTCAGGATGGGATCGGGTTCAGCGATCTATTTTGCTTATCGCAAGTGGCACATTCGGGACGCTGACCGCATTGGGGACTGAAGAGGATCGGATCAAATTTACCTCCAATGCACCTTCCATTTCAAGATCGGCGGGTGACTGGGATTACCTGTGGTTTGACAATGGAGCCGGCACAAAATCTGACCTTGATTTCTGTGATATTGAATATGGAGGAGGTTATTCCGATAACTATGGAATGATATACGTGAAAGAATCGGGAATATCTGTGACAAATTCCACCATTACACTTTCTGAATCACAGGGAATTGCTATGAATAGCGAAGCCATGTTTACCGAATGTTCCGACAATGTATTTGAGAACAATGGTGGCTACCCCATTGAGCTTCATGGTAATTTTGCACATACTATTGGGATGGGGAATTCTTTTAATACCGGTCCGGGAATCCTGGTAAAGGGTGACCAGATAGAGCAGGCCGAAGTCACATGGCTGAAACAAGAGGTCCCCTACGTGGTGGACGGGAGATTGGATCTGGGTGGTACTTCAGGCTCCAAGCTTATCATTGAACCGGGGCTACGGTGAACTTCACCAGCAGCAGTTCAATAAGGGTAGGTTATTTTACCGGGACCTATGGAATTCTGGAGGCCGATGGTGAGCCCGAAAATATGATTACCTTCTCTTCCTCAGCACCGGAAGGTTTTGGTTCACCGGGTGACTGGGATGGTATTTGGTTCTACAACGGAACCACCAGCGGCAATGTTCTTGACTATTGTACAATCTCTTATGGAGGAGGATACGGCAGCAGCTCCGGAAACCTTAATTTCCACAATGAAACAGTGGGGGTTCCGGTGATTTCCAACTGCCAGATTAGTCATTCTGCTGCATGGGGATTCTATCTGAATGTCAACGCAAGTCCCACCTTGACTGATAATACATTTGAAAGCAATGCGAAAGGGGACAGCAATCGTTAATCAGCATTAAACATTCAGCCAGTAGGTAAGCTTGAGGATAACGGCCCTGCTTCTGGGAGCAAAAGCATTGGTGAAATAGTCGTCGGTGTAGACCAGGTAAAGATCGGATACAGGCGCATAGCGCCACTGAAAACGGGCATTGATGTTCAGACTTTCGCGCTGGGAATTGTACTGGACCAGGGTGGCCAGGTAAATATTCCTGTGTAAAGGTAATATCCAGCTTGGGTCCCAGCAGCCAGTAATCAACACTGTTGTAGGGCTTTGGCTGGATTACCTTATTATAGGATCCATCCATGGAAAGATTAACATAGGGCCTGAACTTGTACTCCAGTTCGCCTGACAGGGAATACCGTTCTCCGTCAAAATATCCGCCCAGAATACCCATTGGCGGAAAATGTAAGTGGTTTTCGGCTGTCGGATCGTATAATGGGTATAGATGTACCAGTAGTGAAATCATCACCAGCCTGGTATTCCAGTCCATCCGAGTTACTGGGATCGTAAGGGTCGGTGAGTTTAACATAGACCCTGTTTACACTCAGGTAGACTGAACTCTGATTCCGGAAGCGCGCCAGTATACCTGAGGGTGAACTCCTGGTCGGTAAGTCCGTATCCGTCACTGTGAAGCTGATCAAGCTGCAATTGGGGCCCGTGACGAATAATGAATTTCACTCTTTTCGGATAGAAGGTATATCCCAGCTGGGGTGCGAAACTGCTATAGCCTGTGCGCCGAACATATCCCACCTCGGCATTGTAGCCGGCCCCGACGAGCATATGGGTCCATTCAGCATTCAAGTTTCCGTTGTCATACTTGAGTTCGGCTCCGTGTGAGATAGCTGTTTTCTGGTCTTTACCTCGTCGAAGGATTGATGATAAAAAACCTTGCCGGTCCACCAGTTGTCAGCCGAGGCCAGGTTAAAGTCCATTCCGGCCACCCGGTTAAAAGCATCAAAACCACAGGAATCGCATTCCCTGGAGAGGGACTGAACAGGATCTTTGTTTACCAGAAAAGCTGGCAAGGGTGGAGCGCTCAAAAATTCTTCGGTGGACAGTGGCAAGCTGCATAATTGGTACTGGGTGTAGCACTTTCCGGATCCTGGGCGGTCTGCATATCCAGTACTCCGATTTTCCAGTCCTGGTTGAGCTTTCCGCTTACCCTGGCTCCAAACAGGATGGGGTTTTCGACATACTGGTCCAAATTATCATCATAGGTTATTCCTATCCTCCGGGAGAAGAAGGGCCTGGCTTGCCTTACCCCAAATTCAGAGAAGAGATCATTGTTTTCCAGGAAAAATTGTCGTTTCTCGGGGAAGTAGATTTCAAACCGATCCAGGTTGGTTACCTGCTGATCCACTTCCACCTGGCTGAAATCGGGATTTACGGTCAGATCCAGGTTGAGGGAGGAGGTGAGTCCGATTTTAGCATCTCCCCCCAGACCTTTGATCCATTCAGTTGGATTATCCTCTTCATAGTTTTTGCTGGCTCCTGTTTTAACATAGGGGATCAGGGAGATATTGGAGCCCGGCCTTTGGGGTGCTTCATCCCAGACCATGATTCCTGTGTTGGCCAGGGAGGAGAAACTGAAATTTCTTGGAATATGATTCCAGTTGGAGTACTCATTATGCCCATAATCAACCCGGCAGAAATTTACCCGCCAGTTGTCCACCCCTTCCTTAAAACGCAAGTGTGCTGAAGGGGATTGCCATTTCAGCCACCCACTTGTCCTCATACTGCTTTACTTCCACAAACCACTTATTGTCCCACGATGGATTCGTACTGTTGGAATGCCGGCTTACAGAGGCTCCTCCGTTCTGAATGATCGCTTCGCTCTGCACCCCGTAAGGAGAGGTCGCCGAAATAGTAACCCGACATACGGTCATTAAAGGGATTGATGATGAAGTAGAAGGCATCGTTTCCACTTCCTTGAAAATCTCTTCTAAGGGATTCGACTCACATAGTCCTTGTGTGTTTTGGCGTGACAGACGGCTGCCACATAGAGGAATTTATCGTCATAGGTGACCATGACCTCGGTGGACAATTCGGAACGTGCATGAATCGTAGGGATAGCGCTGCCAGAAATCTGTGGTAAGCTGGGCTGTTTGCCAGACAGCCTCATCCAGAATACCATCAAGGTTAATGGCTGAATGGCTCCTGGATATGTTCACCACCCTGGGTTCAATCAGGGAGGCAAACAGGAGGTTTCCGCAAACAGAAGATATGACCAATCCCATTAATAACTCGGGAAAGCCGGATAGACATATTGAAGGGGTGTTATAATCCGGGTGCTAATTTAGTATTTTATATGCTACGGATTGGGTCCAACGAGCAGCTTCCTCATCAAGAAAGTTCATGACCTCTTCCAGGGAGCTCCACCTGGGATCTTCCTCCTCCCAAAGGGCATAAAACCTGTAGGGAACCGGATCACCTTCGTTGGCTTCCAGAACCACATAATAGGTCTGGGTGATTCCCTCGCCCTCTTCCTTTGACTTCCCCTGTACGAAGCAGGTACTGGTTGGGAACCAATAGGGCCATGGCAAGGAGGGTGGTGTCTTCTGCCTGCAAATCATGCGTGATCAGTGCAGTATGAATAATCTCCCAGTTTTTGCACATGAAGATGTTCACTCTTTCATATTCACGATTCCGACCACCAGGTCCAGTCCCGGATCTGTTCCTGAAAAGCTAACTGAACTCTGGTAATAGTGTTTCCCGGCAGAGATTTCAATCTGCTGGATCACATCAAGCTCAGATCCATCTACATTCCAGTTTGAGAAAGTAAGATTAAACCTGCTTCGTTGACTTCCTTCAAAAACAGGCTTATAGTTGCCCGAACCATTATCTCCAACACGGTAGATGGAGTCTTTGTACATATAGCCAATGCCTCCTGCTCCCAGGCTGGTGCCTACCTTCAGTATATCCATGCCCCACGCATCCGGTTCATGGTAGCTGGGAGTCCCGGCAATTCCCACACTGTCAAGGACCATTTCCCCGGTAAGCTTTCCGAAAATATCCATTCCGTTTCGCTGGTCCATGTAATTCCGGAAACCCAACTTTGTCATTTTCCCAGGCCACACCTTCCATCTGGTAGGCTGCTCCTGTCACGCCGGAATAGTTGTCAAAGGAAATTCCCTCCAATCGACTGGCACTTGACAATTCGGGATAGTCGGGCTTTGTGGCATCTCCCAGCCGAAGGTTGGTTCTGGTGGCGAAAAGTGGGTAATCAGCAGGGCTTATAAAATCCAGGATGATTGTTTTTTGCTTGATTAGGCTCCATATCAATGGGCGCGTATAGCTCATCCCAGACCCCGTCACCATTCACATCATCAACCTGGCATGGCAGAAATTCCCCCTTTCGACTCTTACAGAACGGGAACGTTCTCCTCCGGGATCTCCGTCAGATTGGATATTTCACCCCTGTTAAGCAGGATGGTAGCATCATTTCTTTGCTGATCACTCAGATTGATGACCTCAATGAGGATGTCCTCATTTGAACTGCAGGATAAAGCCAGAAGGACAAGCAATACAAGGCAAGATTGTTGAGTTTCATGGTGACGTGATTGGTTTGGTTTAATCTTCGTTTGCTGGTTTTCCGATGGTGGCCAGAATTCCTCCATCCACATAAAGCACAATGCCATTTACAAAATCGGAAGCTTTTGAAGCCAGGAATAATGGCTGCTCCTGCCAGGTCTTCCGGATCTCCCCATCTTGCAGCCGGAGTTCGGCCGATGATGAAATCATTAAATGGATGTCCGTCAACCCGAATGGGAGCAGTCTGGGTTGTGGCAAAATATCCGGGTCCGATTCCGTTGGTCTGGATGTTAAACCTGGCCCATTCGGTGGCCATGTTTTTGGTAAGCATCTTCAATCCCCCCTTTGCCGCAGCATAGGCTGAAACTGTATTTCTTCCCAGTTCACTCATCATGGAACACATATTGATGATCTTTCCACCTCCTCGTTCCACCATTCCTTTGGCAACAGCTTTGGACATGATGAAAGGGCCTGTCAGATCCACATCCAGGACCTGCCTGAATTCATCAGCCTTCATCTCCAGGATGGGGATCCTTTTGATAATGCCTGCATTATTCACCAGGATATCAATGGGGCCCACCTCTTTTTCAATCTGTGGGATGATTTTCTCCACCTCCTTCTTCATTGGTAACATCCAGCACATAGGTGTGAATGGTGATACCTGTTTTGGCATATTCCTGTCTTTGCAGTTTCAAGTTTATCTGCAAATACATCATTAATAATAATGGTGGCTCCTGCCTCGGCCAGTCCAGTGGCAATGGCCATACCCAGGCCATGGGTTCCCCCTGTGACCAGGGCGGTTTTACCGCGTAAGATCAAATAATTTTATGGACATGTTTTTCGAATTATGTATGGTTTATAAAAATTCCTCTCGCAGGGGGGTGAACCAATCGATGATTCTGACCACCGGGGTGAGGGTTTGCACTGTATGAGGGATCCCTCCGGAATTGCAAATAAATCGCCCTTTCTGGAGCTTTTTTTCTCCTACTCCCTGGATGAAAAGAATCAATTCACCTTCAGCAATATAGGAAACCTGCTCATGTGGATGATCGTGAAATGGATCTGGCACTTCGGCCGGACCATTGGTGAATTCCACTACCACCAGCATCAGATGATCTGTGTGGATCAGTTTTCGTCTGAGCCCGGAGCCAGTTGGGTCCAGGGGCTGTCACTGTCGATTTTTACATATTTTTCGATCATCGTAGCAGCTTTTAGCGAAGTTCATTGGGTTGAAACATATCCATGTCCGCAGTAATCCAGGTTTTCTCCGGCCATGCCCCAGATGAAGATGTAGTTACTGGTTCCTGCAGCCGAGTGGATGGACCAGGGAGGAGAAATCACAGCCTGCTCATTTTGCATCCATATGTGCCTGGTCTCTTTAGGATCGCCCATGAAGTGACAGATGGCCTGACCTTCGGGCACCTCAAAATAGAAGTAGGCCTCCATGCGCCGGTCGTGCAGGTGGGGTGGCATGGTATTCCATACACTTCCGGGTTTGAGTTCGGTCATTCCCATCTGGAGCTGGCAGGTTTCCACCACCGAATTCACCAGCAGTTTATTGATCTTTCTTGCATTGGATTGCTCCAGTGCACCCATTTCCATTACATCGGCGTCATCCAGGGTAACTCTTTTACAGGGGAAAGCTTGGTGAGCAGGGGCCGAGTTGAAATAAAGACGTGCCGGATTGCCTGCATCCTTGCTGATCAGCGTAATCTTTTTTGAACCGGCACCCACATATAGTGCATCCTTATAGGCCAGTTCGTAATCAGTACGATCCACCTTGATGGTGGCTGCTCCACCCACATTGATAATACCCAGTTCACGACGGTCGCAGAAGTACTCCGATTTCAGAGGATCGATGGTGGATAAGTTCCAGCTCCTGATCGGGTACAGCACCTCCAACAATATATCGGTCGTTCATTGAGTAGACCATGTTGATCTCACCTGGAACCATGATGGTCTCTACCAGAAACTCTTTGCGCAGTCTCTCGGTCCCGTATTGCTTTGCGTCTTCGGGGTGGTTGGAGAAACGGACTTCATAATTGATTGCCATAATTTCGCTATTTAATTGTTAATATATTTTCTATTAGATCTTTATCTTTCAGAAGGGAGCTTTCTCTGATGATCAGGCGGGGTTCTAGTACTGTCTTTATGCAATCCGGGGAAAAATTGCCCTTGTTGTTGCACTCGGTGAACATTGCGGCGATTATTTTCCCCATTTCTTCGCCACGTTGATCAACCGTTGTGATGGCGGGTTTGAGGAAGGCGGTAAAGGGTTCATTGGCAAAACCTGTAACGCCCAGCTCGTCTGGTATCCGGATTCCCTTTTTCAGGGCAGCCTGCATGACTCCCAGTGCTGCAAAATCACCTGCACAAAAATAGGCATCCGGCTTCTCTTTCAAAACCATTCCTTCAAAAAAGGCTTCCTCGCCACCCTCAAGTACCAGCTCTTTTTCCATGATCCATTCTGGTCGGACGTGGATTCCTGCTTCCTTCATGGCATCCATATATCCTTTTTTACGCGCATTGTAGATATTGATATGGTCGGCTCCGCCAACATGGGCAATTCTCCTGTAACCCTGATCGATGAGGTGCTTCACGTTCAGATAGGCCCCAAGCCTGTCGTCGATCACCACCGAACCCACATCGACGGAATCAAGAATCCTGTCGAAAAAAAACAGTTTGATTCCCTTTTCTCTGAGGGAGGTGAGGTGGTCTGCCTGGCTGGTTTCCATGGAGACCGAAAGCAGGATGGCTTCCACACGGGCATTCACCAATGTTTGAATTGCCACTTTTTCGTTCTCCAGTTTTTCATGGGTCTGACAAATCATCAGATGATAGCCCGAGGCAGCCAGAACCTCCTCCATTCCCCCGATTACATTGGAAAAAAAATTCCTGTTAATCCGGGGTACTACCACGCCCACCGTTTTGCTTCGGCCCTGTCTCAGGGAGGAGGCAACCACATTTGGTTGATAGGAGTATTTCTCAGCTACTTTATGAACAGCATCCCTGGTGGCCTGGCTTATTCTTGGATGGTTATGCAGGGCACGTGAAACGGTCGAAGCAGATATATTCAGCTCCCTTGCAATATCGTGGATGGTGACTAGTGGCTTATTCATGATCCGAAAACAAATTTAGTAAAGTTTGTACAATCGATTGCGCAAATCTTTAAAAAAATGTTTTACTGGCCTCATTCCCTGTCAAGGGAATGAGGTTCCACATGAATAGTGGCCTCAATAAACATCTCATTTCTGAGGGCATCTTCGATTTGACTGGCAATATCGTGACCGGTATGGATATCCAGTGTCCCCGGGAGTTTGATATGAAAAGTAAGCTCCCTGTGATCGCCATATGAGTGAAGGTGATAATGGTGTGGATATATATCCTGGTTTGAAACCCTTTTGATCAGTTCCTCCACCTGTCTCACAAAAGCTTCATCAGGTTCTTCTCCAAGCAGCTTATTTGTGGAGCCTCGAATAATCTCAAATACTGCATAAAAGAGCATCAGGCTGATTACAAAACCCAATACACTATCAATCCACCAGAAATGTTTTCCAAGCAGGATTCCCAGGAGCACCACCAAAGAGGATAGTGCATCACTGCGGTGGTGCCAGCCATCGGCCTTAAGGGTTTCAAAGCCTGTAAGCCTGTAGGTATAGTAGGCATATTGTGCCATGACTTCCTTGACAACGATGGAGATGACAGTTACGACAATGGCCAGGGTGCCAAATTGTGTGGATTCATGAGCCCTGAACTTTTCAATGGATCCGGAGAAAAATTCCCAGGCTACAATACCCAGCAAAAAAGCGATGAAAATGGATACAATTTGCTGGTATCTGCCGTGGCCAAAGGGATGCCGGTCATCCGCCCTCCTGGAGGAGAGTTTTACACTTCCGATCACAAGCACCGAGCTGGCCGAATCCGACAGGGTATGCCATGCATCAGCAATAAGAGCCAGCGATCCGGACATGATTCCCGCCCAGTACTTGAGTCCGAACAGGATCAGATTTCCCACAATGCTAAGGGTTCCCTCAATATATCCGTAGCGATTCTTTTTCTCTTGCTGCTCCATTGTGATGATAAATGTATGAAATCTTCTCAATGAATCCTTTTCCTATATTTACTGTACTAAAAACCCACCTTATGAAAAAACACAGCGCTCTTATCCTGCACCTTATCCTGCTTATTATAGTTGCAATCGAGCTTACAGGACGGTTCACTGACAATATTTCACTGGAGTATCCGGTGAAGCCGCTGATCATGATTTGGATGGCTGTCTATTTCATTATTTTCAAAAAGAAGAAGAGTTTCACCATTCTGGTTCTCCTGGCATTCTTTTTCTCCTGGGTGGGGGACAATTTCCTGATGTTCTCAGGAAAAAATGAACTTTTCTTTTTTGCAGGGGTCGGGGGATTCTTCCTGGCCCAACTCACTTATATTCTCATCTATACACGATACTGTGAACAAAACAGGAAGGGCTACCTGCAGAAAAATCCCCTGATCATCATCTTCTTTCTGCTTTATGTTGGAGGGATCTACTACATCTTGTTACCCGGACTTGAGGGATTTATGAAACCGGTAATCCTGATTTATGCCTTATCGCTCATAGGAATGTCAATGATGGCCTTGAATCGAAGGGGAAGGGTGAATTCTTCCAGTTTTCGCCTGGTGTTTTTCGGCTCCCTCCTCTTTCTTTTGTCGGACAGCATGATCGCCATCAATAAATTTAGCATGGAAATTCCCCTGGCCGGATTCTGGATCATGGTCACTTACATTTCTGCCCAGTACCTGATTATGCGGGGACTGGTTTTGGAAAAATCCTAGTCTTTCTATAGAGGGATCTATTGCCTTGAATGATTGATGATGGCCTCCATGGCCTCGTCGCTACCCATCATGAAACCACCATAGCTTTGACTAATGGCTATATCCGGAATAATAGCCGGTGGATTTTCCTCCAGAAGGGTGAAAAATTTGGTGGAGTAAGAAACCACCAGGCCAGAGGTGGTCAGTACAAATCTTCTCATTTCCCCAAAATGGTTGGGTTTTCCACCTGAATCTTCTCCCACGACCACTGGTTTAAAAGCCTTGATCATATCTATGGCATTCACAATGGCTGCCGAGAAGGTTTTTCTTCCCACAAGCAGGTAGATTTCTGCCTTTTCGTCAATCCGGGTTTTTTGAAGTTTGTTTATAAAATCTGTTCCCTGCAGGGAATTCCCTCCACTGTTAAAGCGCAGGTCAAGAACCAGTTTATCGATCTCTTTTTTCTTCGCTGTCTTGAGGACTTCTTTTTCAAAGTCCTTAAAAGAGGGCATGAACAGAGCGCTGGCACCCGATCCAAACTCTACTTCAGCCTCCCTGCTCCAGCACTTGTTATACTGAATATAATAGAGTTTGCTTTCGGCGAAATACTGATCCCTGAAAAAGGACGACCTATCCTGCCACCCCAGTGGAAGGGGGTCGGGCCCCACAGTGATACGCTCACTCTCAGGGGAGGGGAGAAGGAAAATTTCCTTGCTTCTCTTTCCCATGGAATCTTCCAGTTCAAGCTCCACCTGTTTCTGCTGAGCAAAGCCAAAATATTCCAGTACCTGCAACCAAATAATCATGCGTGGAACTTCATAAAGTACCAGGGCTGGTGTTACTCCGCTTATAAGGGTTGAGAGGGAATCCACCACTTGCCGGATGGGGAAACCATTGATGGCCACCATCCTTTTTCCCTCCAGATTTTCATAATCCTTCCAGTAAGAAGTAACATAGATTCCTTCCCTGAACCAGTAGCACTGGAAGGGCAGAATTAGCTTATTATCAATGAGGTAGTTAAAGTTCACATGGGTATGGGGATCACCCAGTTTTGCGACCACCTGCTGAAGCATTATTGCTACCTCCAGTACACTTTTCTCCGGGGTCCTTTCGACCACTTCTTCGAGTCCCTTGAAAAATGAGATCGAGTCGGAATAGAAGAATAGATCCGCATGCCTTTGTGTAAGTTCTCTTTTAAGCCCGTCGATCTCCTCCTTCCAGTTAATCTCCTTAAGCTCATCTGCCAAAAGCTCAGATCCTGAAAACAAGAGTACAAGATGAAAAAGAATGATGTGTGTTTTGATCATGCTGGTGAATGATGGTCAAAGATATACAAATTCCCTTTTTCCCAACTTGATTTAAGGAATCCTGAATCTCAGTCCGGCGTAAAATTTCCTCCCAAAAACCGGTCCCCAGATCAATGAGCTGTCAAAATATGGCCCAAAGGGGTCGTCGCTGGCAATGATGGGGTTTTCCTGAGTATACCCAAACAGGTTTTCGATCCCCATATAGATATCAAGCCTCTCAATTAGTGTTTTACCAACTTGCATGTTCACCAATGAAAAAGCAGGAGACCGTTCAGCAAGCCGGTAGGGTTCCGGATTGGATTGGGTCTTTGGTATCCGTTTGCTACCCTGCCAGTTCCAGGTGATATCGAATGTCCATTTCCCCAGAGTTTCATAGGCCATGTTTACAAAAGCACGGTTTCTTGAGCTCAATGGCACAGGAAGCAGATCATCTCCATAAGTACTCTTCACATCATTTAATCGGTAGGCCAGTCTGATATCGTAACGTTCCAGAGGCTCCAGGTCCAGTTGTACCTGAAAACTGTTGGAGTAGGATTTTCCGTTCAGGTTGTAGAAGTTAAGCTCCTGTGGACTTTTGTCATAATCCACCACAATTTGATTGGTGAAACGGGTATGGTAAAAATCTGCCTTAAACACAGCTTCTCCGGAACCCAACTTGAAGCCCTGGGCCATGTTCAGACCGTAACTCCAGGCCACTTCAGCATCCAGGCCATAGGGCTTAGAGCTTCCTTCCCCCACAATGCTAATGGATCTTGAGGAAGCAAACATCCCGATATTCTCAGCAAAAATGCTTGCAGTTTTTTGTCCTCTTCCTGCTGAAGCTCTGAATACGGTTCTGGGTATGGGCTCATACCTGAGGTGTAAACGGGGTGTAACAAAAGCTCCGTAATTGTTGTGATAATCGGCCCGTATTCCGGCCACTGCCGTGAATATATCCAGGTGGTTGAAGGTGTACTCCAGGAAAGCCCCGGGTACCAGCTCTTTCCTGTTATACAGAGTAGAACTGATGGTTTCCTCATAAGTGTCGGCCTGGAAGCTGATCCCGGTTCTGTACTGATGATTGGTGGATCCCAGGATGGATTGGTAGATCAGGTTGGCGTAAAAGGACTGCTGATTGGCATCATAGTCCGTAAGCCCGAAAAAAGCATCCTGGCGATGCACTACACCTGAAACCTGCAAACCGAGGCTGCTGTAAGGCCTATCCTCGAATATTTTACCGGCCTTTCCCCATGCTTCAATCCTTTTCGTGTTGATGTATGAACCCCAGTAGGTTTGTGTTTCCGGGGCCTTATCCGGATCAAAGCCTGTTTGTCCCCCAAAGCGGTCGGTATAGACCACCCTGACTCCCAGCTGGCTCTGAAATCCATTTTCGCCAATATATTTAAATCTTTGCATACCCACAAGGTTTTCACCCGTGGGGTGGTCCGAGAATCCATCCTGGTTGTGATCCAGCTTAAAGGGCCTCACATTTCCATGCAATGAAGTTGAGCCACTCCATTTTTCTCCCATTTTATATGCACTCATCAGGTTGGCCTCCATGGCTCCATCACCGTTGCCATAAAGATTTACAAAAAGCCGATTGCTGTTTTCCGGCTTGCGTAGTTCCACATTGATCTGCCCGGTAATACTCTCAAAGCCATTTACCACCGATCCTGCTCCTGTACTTAGTTGAATTCCCTCGATCCATGTTCCGGGAATATAGGTAAGACCATAAAGTGAGGAGAGACCCCTAACATCGGGCATGTTTTCCCTTGTTATCTGCACATAGGGTCCGGCCAGGCCCAGCATTTCGATTTTACGAGTACCTGTTACCGCATCGGTAAATGAAGCATCCACCGAAGGGTTGGTTTCAAAGCTCTCTGACAGGTTGCAGCAGGCAGCCTTGGTCAGTTCCTTCTCGCTGATATTCTGGATATTATAGGCGCTGGTGAAGGAGATTGATGTGGCTTTGATTCGGTGTACCACACGGACCTCTTCAAGGGCAGTTGCTTTCGAGAATCCAATCTCCACTTCCGAGGCTGCCTCAAGGTGGAGGGTATCGCTCCCGTAGCCCACAAAACTGACTATGAGCATGTGCGTGTCCTCATTCATTTCAATGAAGAACTGACCGTCTTCTCCGGTGATGGTTCCGGAAGTTGTTCCCATCCAGTAAACATTGGCGCCGGCCAGGGGGAGATTTTCACCTCTTTCGCCAGTTTCTGAAACATAACCCGTGATCCCGCTTGCCCTGGAGCCGGTGGCATCGTCATGAGTGGCGTAATCCCTGTACTTGCAGCAGTTGGGAAGTGCTTCATATACCGGGTCCGGAGCCAACAACTTTTCAGTGTCGTGCCCTGCACTGGCCACATAGTAGTGTAGCTTGTTTTCCTTGAAGCGGCCAGGATCGGTTATCACGGTAAGCATTCTGCTTTCAGAATCCCAGGAGGCTACTCCTACCCCTTTGGTTCGTAATGCGGCCTTCTCTATACGCGATTTGCACATTCCGCATAAACCTTCAACCTTAATGTTCAAAGTATCGCTTAACTGAACGATATTTGCCAGAATTGGCATGCTGCCTGCCATGATAAGGGCACCCAACATCAATCTTAATTTAGTTTTCATGATTGGTGTATTTTTTAACGAAAAAGAGTTGAACTCTGCAATCGTTAAGCCATACGGGGAGGTTGGAAGAGGGGGGGGAGATAATCGCCACAGTAGTTGTCATGATAAACACCATGATAGAAAACGAGCGGACTTAAGTCAAGCGGGCTCTGGATAGGCGTTCCTATGGCTACAATCTGATTGGAATAAGCGCAGTCGCAATTACCCTCACATTGATTTTCATTATCCGCCCCAGCTTCAGTCTCCCGGTCATCGTTTTGCTCCTGATCGCCACAACAAGATCCTTCAGTACCGGTGCAGCAATCCATAAAGCAGCTAAGCTCTGTTTGTGGCTGCATCCATTTGAGGGCTACCATGAACCTGTTCAGGCCCAGCAAGCCCAAACTCAATATAAGAATGATTGCAAGGATCTTCATTTCCTCTGCAAAATTAACAAATCACGCTTATTTGTGTTCTATGAATAGAATTTTAACACGATAACTATATTCAATACTGTTGTGAAACTAAAACTGCATCTGATATTTATAGCCATTTTATTCTCCCAGGCCCTATATGCTCAGAAAGGAGAGCACCCTAAAAATGACATCGGACTTGCCAACTCAGCGGTGTATTTTCTGAACGAGAAAGCATTTGCTTACGGACTACACGTTCATTACGTAAGGGCCATCCCAAAATCAAAATTTGGACTCGGCCTGGCTTACGAAAGAATATTTGACAATCATAAACACAATACTTTTGGATTTGTGATGGCATACAAACCGGTCCATGAACTGAATCTCAGCATTTCTCCGGGCCTGAGTTTTGAGGATGCTCATCCTGAGGCAGCATTTGCCCTGCACCTTGAAGCGACCTACGGATTTGAGATAGGAAGTATCCATTTGGGACCGCTGGTAGAATTTGCTTATGATCCGGAAGACTATCACTTGAGTGTTGGACTGCATCTTGGCTATGATTTTTAAGAGCCATTTTGCTTTTGTCATCTTATCTCTTCTGTCTGATTGCCTATTCGGAAAAGATTTTAGATATTGGCCTATCCAAATATTTGCCCTATGATTTTATACGATCAAATTTTCAAGAATAACAAAGAGTGGGTCAAGGAGAAAAAGGCCACTGACGCTGAATTTTTCAATCATCTGGCTGAGGGACAGGATCCTGAGATTTTATACATTGGTTGCAGCGACAGCAGGGTCACTGCCGAGGAGATGACAGGAATTCAGCCCGGGGAAATGTTTGTACACCGAAATGTGGCGAACCTTGTTCCAAACAACGATAGTAGTTCGGCTTCTGTAATAGAATATGCAGTTAAACACCTTAATATAAGGCATATTGTGGTTTGCGGTCATTATTATTGCGGAGGTGTAAAGGCAGCCATGCAGCCTGCCGATATGGGTATCTTAAATCCCTGGCTCAGAAATATCAGGGATGTGTATCGCTTGCATAAGAAAGTCCTGAATGCCATTGAGGATGAGACTGAAAGATACCACAAACTGGTCGAATTAAATGTGCAGGAGCAGTGCATAAACGTGATCAAAATGGCCGTTTGGCAAAAGCATTATCTGTCTGATGGATTCCCCACTGTACATGGCTGGGTTTTCGATATAAAATCCGGGGAGTTGATTGATCTTAAAATTGATTTTTCTGAAATATTGAGTTCCATCAGGGAAATCTATGATCTGGGTCCTTCCATTTATAAATAGCCAAAAACAAAGCTTTTTACACGATGAAATCTATTTTCCCGATCCTTTTGTCACTTTTAGTAATTACCTCCTGTAGTACTGTTCAGCCTGACTATAAGCCGGATATATCAAGCTTTAAGTCGCCCGTTGGCACAGAAGTATTTATGCCCGATTCGGCTTCCATTGCCCGGTCTTACAAGATACCCGAATGGTTTAAAGATGCCAAATTTGGGGTTTTTATCCATTGGGGAGTTTATGCTGTTCCGGCATTTGGCAATGAGTGGTATCCCAGAAGAATGTATGAAGAAGGTAGCGAAGTGTACAAGCATCATATTGAAACCTATGGTGCCCTGACAGAGTTCGGCTACAAGGATTTTATCCCCATGTTTAAAGCTGAGAATTTTAATGCCGACCAGTGGCTGAGCCTTTTCAAAGAGGCCGGAATAAAGTATATTGTACCGGTGGCTGAACACCATGATGGCTTTTCCCTGTATAATAGTGTGGTAAATGAGTGGAATTCAGTCAATATGGGACCCGGACGTGATATAATTGGTGAACTTAAGGCTGCCTCGGTGGAACATGGCCTTCACTTTGGTCTTTCCTCCCATCGCGCCGAAAACGCCTGGTTTTATAACGAGGGCATGAATATTCCTTCGGATGTTCAGGACAGCACCTATAAATCCTTGTATGGCCAGCGTCTTGGTAACCCTGGAGGTCAGACCCTGGATTGCCCCGAAGGAGCCGGATTTAATGAAGAATCAAAAAAACAGTGGCTGGAGCATACCTATGAATTAGTCGATCTCTACCAGCCGGAATTAATCTGGTTTGACTGGACCGTGGGAAAATATCCTTTTCAATCCACCTTCTATCAATTTATGGCCTACTATTATAACAATGCAACCGACTGGGGCAAAGAAGTGGTGGTCAATACCAAGCTTGGATACGGAAATAATATCCAGGTCTTTGATATTGAAAGAGGTAAATCAGATTCGATTTTAAAATTTCCCTGGCAGACCGATACTTCCATAGGGAAAAAATCCTGGGGATATATTGACGGAGAGGAGAATAAAACCCCAAATCATATTATTGATGACCTGGTGGACATCGTTTCCAAGAATGGTAATTTACTGCTTAATATCGGTCCGAAGCCCGATGGGACCATTACCCGGGAGCAACAGGATGTCCTGCGTAAAATCGGGGGCTGGCTGACTGTCAATGGTGAGGCAATCTATGGTACCCGTCCCTGGACTAAAGCTGCCGAGGGAAGCACAAAAAGTACTGCCGGAGCTTTTACGGATAATGAAGAATCACAGTATACAGCTGAAGATATTCGATTTACCACAAAGGGTGATGTACTTTATGCCATTTCCCTGGGTTGGAGCGAAGAAGGAATTCTCGTACGCTCCATAGATCAGAGTCTTACTGTTAATCATGTTTTTATGCTTGGTTCCGATGAGGAACTTGAATGGAGTCAGGGAGAAGAAGGACTGAGAGTGGAATTCCCCGGTCAGAAACCCACTGATTATGCCCATGCCTTAAAAATTGATTTTAAGTAAAATAACTCCATGTTAGGCATGATTAAAAAATATGTATTGTTGCTGCTAATGATTGGATTT
This sequence comes from uncultured Bacteroidota bacterium, assembly GCA_963716765.1. Taxonomy (GTDB): domain Bacteria; phylum Bacteroidota; class Bacteroidia; order Bacteroidales. The sequence goes on from CAVQUO010000022.1 coordinate 33,594, forward strand.
GCTTCAGCATCATTTGCACAAATAGTTACCGATCGTCCGGATCAGACTGAATCCTCTTCAACCGTTCCCAAAAAGAGTTTTCAGATTGAAGGAGGATTATTGTTTGGCGACCTTAATAATGAGGCTGAAAAGCTAATGTTGCTGCCTACCGTTCTGCTTCGATATGGTTTAACCCGTGGTATCGAACTTCGGGCAGGTGAAAATTTAGTGAATTTCAAACGCGCCAGTGAATCCAATGCAAGATTTGGACTCAGCGATCTTGAGTTTGGTGCAAAGTTTCAAATTCTGAAGAGGGATGATGTGAACACAGAAATCGCTTTTCTTTCTCATGCTGTGTTTCCCACTGGATCGGATGGTTTATCCATTGATAATTACGGGACGATCAATAAGCTGGCCCTTTCCCATGAGCTCAATAGTTTTCTTGGATTGGGCTACAATGTGGGATATAACTATTTTGGTAATGGATGGGGGATGTTTACCTACTCCCTTGCTTTGGGAGCTGGTTTCAATGAGAAGCTTGGAGCCTATCTTGAATTCTATGGTGAGTCATCTGAACTGACTGGCTTTCTTGTCAATTTTGATTCCGGGATCACCTATCTAATGCAGGAGAACCTGCAACTTGATTTTTCATTTGCCCTGGGGCTGAATCACAGGATGAACTATTTTGCGCTTGGTTTCAGTTGGAATATTGGTGCCGGGAAACCTAGAATTTGAAGTTCAGACGGAAGGTAACACCCTGGTATCCCCAATCCCCGGGTGCTTCCAGATTTTTTCCCGGAACCCAACGTATACCCCCAGGTCTATCAGGAAGAAAATGTCCTCGAGGCTGATATCCCACCTGAAGATAGTTGGGTGTTCCGGGCGTGTAGAGGTAGGCCAGATCAAGTGATTCCTGCCACAGTCGTTCACTGAACCAGGGGAGGTATTTGAGCAGGAGGTAGGAGGAGGTCAGGGTAGCGTGAAGATTGACCCAGTATTTGTTTGTACTGGCCCGGTAATAATCCGAAAACATCAGTGCATTGTCGAGCCCGGCCATGTCGATGTAAAGGGGGTTTGATTTAAAGTGTTTGTAATCGGAGAAATGGATGGCAGTTGAATCGAGGAAGGTTCCGGCTGACAAGGACCAATTTATTTTTGATAATAGTCCCACATCAAATGATTGTCTTATTTGACCTTCCAGCATGCTGTAATCAGACCATCCACTGGCTTCCAGCGGGATGGCCTTCTGATATGCCAGTGAAAAAGTGGGCCATTTTGAGTCCCGGTAAACTTTCCTGTAGTTCCTGACCAAATAATACCTTTTGGGAGTATATTCCACCTCTAATTTGGCCACGAACCTTTGGTGATCCTGAAGCTCGGGGGCGCTGCTTTCTCTTCCTGCCGGGGTGTTTTCAGTGAATCGTTCTTCTTCGGCATTCCTGTAAAATAGTGAGAAGAGGGAAGTATTCCCCAGCTGGTTCTGCACACCATAATTTACACTGGCTTGAAGGATAAATGCATGAAAGGGGTCGATCATATTATAAAGTGTCGCATCAATCTGTTCATACATCTTCAGGTAGTTTTGCCTCAAAAATGTTGTATATACCAGGTTGGTTAAGCCGGGGATTCCCGTCTGATGATTAAAATCGACCGATCTGTAATTCAGATTGAGACCCAGCTTACCGCGGGCCATGGGGGCATAGAGAAAATAGGAGTCCCAGCGAATCAGCGGTGCAAAACGCATAAAAGCGTAGCTTAGATCAATCTTTGAGTCGACCACATGCAGACTGTCGGGGCGCCAGTTTATCCCGAAACCCTGACCGTAATAAATTCCGTCCACCGTGTTGTATCCGAACTTCTCCAGGTCCAGCAGGCCGTCATGGGTAAAGCGGAACTTACCTCTGTTATAAATATAGGTCCGGCCGTACACCAGGTTTTTAAAGGACACTTTTTTTCTGCCCGAAACCTGGCTTGAATCATCGGGGGGCTTAGGCGGCTGCATACCGATGATGCTGTCCCTCTTCTTTAGGGTAATCGCCTCCTCGGGTGTGAGCGGAATGGCACGCATTTTATTCCAGTAAAGGGAGTCGTTTTTTACTGCATTCTCTGCCACAGAGAAGGTTGTGCCGGTTTGGTTCAGATCCTCCTTGATTTCTTTTCCTTCCTCTTTTTCGGTCTCTTTTTCCATCAGTTTGGAGAGCCTGGCAACATCCCGGTTGGTCAGTTCTTCTTTCTCCAGCAACTCATTGATCTTCTGCTGTCCTTCTGAAACTTCTTCTCCTCTGTTTCTTCGGCCTTTTCCTTTTTTATGGTTGAAGTGAAATAGGTTTCCGGAAGGTTGGGATTCAGGGTTACATCGCTGTACTTCAGTGAGGAGACATAGGTTGCTGTCCCTTTCACTCCCGCAATATCAATCTCAGCCTGGATCTTATGATTCACAGGCAACCAGGCATCCATGATCACATTGGCATATAGTTGTTGCAGAGAAAGTGTGCCGGCAATGGTATTCAGTGTGAGATCGGAAGAGTGAAGACACCAGAGGTCCTCCACGATATAGAGGTAGCCCTCCACCAACTGCTGGCTCTTTCTTTTGGGGATTACCTTGATCTTATTGATGATATGGGTTCCTTCCAGAAAGTGCCTTCAAAGTCGAATCTGTAGTAGGAAAATGCATTCCGGGCCAGGGGGGAGATGACCCCTTCGATTTCCTGCTGGTAGAGGCTGGCATTGACATAGTCCATGGGATTTACATTCTCGGTATATCCCGGCAGGGTGTTCTGGGAGGCAATCACACGCATGTATAGTTGTCCGGAGCAGTAAACTGCACTTCATTCAATGATTCAAGCATGTAGGCCTCATCTTCTTCGACCTGAAATTCATTCGACTTCGATCCTTCTTGCAATGGCCCTGGGCAATTTTTTCAGGATGGCAGCTCCCTTGATGTAGATCTCTGCATCATAGTTTGATACTTCATTCAGGTGGTAGTTGGCCAGTCCGATGGTTTTTCGCATGATCCAGTAAGCCGGATCCTCACCGCTTGCGCTAATCCTCACTTCCGGGATCATATAGGTTTGCGGCGGAAGCTCAATCATCAGTTCGGAATAATCACTTCCCACGATTACCTCCTTTGTAACTTCCGTATATCCCAGGCTGCGGAAAAAAATGGTATATGCCTTCTGGCAAGGGCAGGGAGAACATCCCAGGGCATTGCAGGTGGTTCCCCTGGTCAGCTCCTTAATAAAAATGGCAGCATAGGGAACCGGTTCTCCATTTGCATCCTTCACCTCCCCCTGAATCCCCTGGGAAAGCAAGGGGGCATGACAGGCAGTTAATCAATATTATCAGGAGGATCGGAGATTCTCATGTGTGAATTGCTTCATCCTAAAACTACAAAAAGAAAAACCGCAGGGGATCGAAATCCGCCTGCAGTCTCTTTTCTAACTACTACTACTAACTATAATACTTTATTTTAAATTCGAAATACTTTTTTGCGTTGTAATAGCAGATATTCTGCACCAGTGGTTTAAGCAAAGCTTCATCATTGGGAATTTCTCCATTTTCCACATCGGTGCCCACCAGGTTGCAAAGGATCCTTCTGAAATACTCATGCCTGGGATAGGACAGGAAACTCCTTGAGTCGGTGAGCATCCCGACAAACCGGCTGAGCAATCCCAGGGAGGAGAGGGTATTCATCTGGTCGATCATTCCATATTTCTGATCCAGGAACCACCATCCTGATCCAAATTGCATTTTTCCGGGAATTTTCCCGTCATTGAAATTGTTGACCATGGTCACAATCAGTGCATTGTCCACCGGGATTCAGGTTGTAGACGAATGGTTTTGGCCAGCTGATCCTGTCTGTCCAGTTTATCCAAGAAGCGTGACATGCAGCCTGGCCATGTCGAAATCACCGATGGAATCAAATCCTGTATCCGGACCCAGTTCATGAAAACGTGCGTGAATTGTTATTTCTGAGTGGCACCCACATGGAATTGTTGTGCCCACTCCTTTTCATGATCCATTACTGCCAGTTCAATCAGCATGGCCGATTTGAATTTCAGGATCTCCTCTCCATTGAGCTGGCGTCCCGACCGGATCTTGAGAAATATCCTTTCAATTTCCAGATGATCAAAATCTTCGGCATAAAAGGTTTCCAGACCATGATCGGAGATCCTGCATCCCATTTCATGGAAGAACTCATGTCGGTCATTCAGTGCAGTCAGCAGATCCATATAGGTGGAGATGGATATATCTGAGGCTTCTTCCAGTTTGTCCAGGTAAAGGTTGTATGTTTCTGGATCCTCCACAGCCATGGCTTTATCAGCTCTCCAGGCAGGAAGTACTTTGGTTTCAAATCCATCCTCCCTGATTTTCTGATGATGTTCCAGGGAATCCACCGGATCGTCGGTGGTACAGATCACCTCCACATTCATTTTCCTGATCAGATTCCGGACACTGAATTCATCCGGTTGCAGCATTTCACCGGCCTGTTCATAGATCTTTTCGGCAGTGTCCGGATTCAGCAGATCATCAATGCCAAAATAGCGTTGAAGCTCCAGGTGGGTCCAGTGATAGAGGGGATTTCGCAGGGTATCAGGAACGGTTTCTGCCCATTTCATGAATTTCTCCTCGTCGGTGGCATCACCGGTGCATATACTTTTCATCCACCCCGTTGGCCCTCATGGCCCTCCATTTATAATGGTCACCGGCAAGCCAGATCTGGGTCAGGTTTTCAAATTTGATATCCTCTGCAATCTGTTGCGGATTCAGGTGACAGTGATAATCAATGATGGGCATGGACTGGCATACTCGTGATAAAGCTTTTCTGGCCGTTGTCATTTTCCAGCAGGAAATTTTTATCGAGAAATTTTTTCATGGTCTTATTAAGGATTAAATAAGTCCGCATAACTGGATGCCTGTCATAAATATTGATCATTACCTGTTCTCCAACCACATCACTGTGTTCGTCCTGACCATGGCAAGGAAATCATCTCCCATTTCAGCAGCCACTTTATAGCCCACATGGATCAGTTGCCTGAATCCGTGGATGATAATCGGGATGACCGGGAATATGCCGCAGGGTATCTGCAAATTTCTCTCCATCCCAGTGTTCAACTTCCGCAGGAGGGGAAGGGTGGCGGGATCAATATCGATGACTGTGGCATAGGGACCGCATAGTTCCTCCTGACGATCGTAAGCGCGTGGTATAGATGGTTTTTGCCATTTCCAGGGCTTCTCCTCCTGCCATGGCAAGGCCGATCACCTCTTCCAGCCAGGTGGTTCCGGCTGTTTTCACATGAATCCCTTTGTCATATTTCCTGATCAGTTCACCCATGATGGGATAGATGGTGAATTTATCACTTCCGGAATGAACACTCAGTTTCAGGTTATCAGGGAGACCAAAGGTTTTAATTGCATAATCAATGACCAGCAGGTCCTGTTCAAACTCTTTCCTGAACTGCTCCACATCACCCACATAATCAACCCCTTTGTTAAACCTGCCGGTGAACTTGGGAGCAATGGTCTGGGCCGGAATGCCGTATTGACTGATCATCAGAAGGATAAAAAAGAGTTCTACGGGAGTCTGAGGATTTTCCACTTCATCCATGGAAACTTCTGCAATGAAGTTGTCCGCTCCTTTTTTCCGTTCAATATGCTTGTAAATGGCTGCTGCTTCTCGAACTGCACCCAGGAAAGCTTCCTGCGATTCTAATCCAGCTCTTCCTTGGTTACCATGAAAGGGTTCATCGAATTCCGGGGATTACCAACTTCCCCTGATATAGGTGCAGCCTGATCTCCAGGAACTCATCGATCTCATCTTCGGTGAAACTTCACTGCCAATGTAGTCAGCCACATCAAGGGTGAAAAAATCGGAGTGATCCATAAAGGAATCCACGGTTTTCAGGTTGATATGGTCTGCATCCACATAATAAGGCATCATTCCATTTGAGGCGCGCTGACGGCCTGCATCAGCTTCATTCCTGGTGTCAGCCGGTGAGGAATGAATAATCTGGTGTTCCCGGTTGGATTTGTTCCAGACCGGTACAATATCAATCCCCGTTTCTTTTGCCTTGATGATTGCTTTTAACTGAGCTTCACCCTGCTGCGCGAACCTGTCTCCAATACCGAAGGAATATTTTTCTAGTTTCATGTTATTGGTTGTGAATTTCCGTGTACGGACACGAAATTAGGCAATTTTATTACGTAGTTACAATATATTTGCTAATTTTGTTGATGATATTGACTTTCATGCTTGATTCGATTAAACATCTGTTATATAGTTAGTTATGAGAAAAGTCAGGATCAAGGATATTGCTGAGATTGCCAATGTTTCCATTGGTACGGTGGACCGTGTGATCCATAACAGGGGCGAGGTATCTGCATGCAACCCGGGAGAAGATCCAGAAATTGCTTGGAGGAATACAATTACAAGCCCGATATTATTGCCAGTTCACTGGCTTTGAAACGTGCAGATTCATCTGGCAGTGGTTATGCCCGGTCTCGTTAACGAACACGCTTTCTGGAAATTACCCCAGAAGGGAATTCAAAGGGCACTGGATGAACTCTCCGGATTATAAGCATCTCAGTGGACACCTTTTATTTCGATCAGTTCAACAGAGAGGATTTTGTGCAAACGGATGAAAAACTTTCCTTTTCAGGAGGTACATGGTGTACTTTTTGCCCCTGTTTTCAGGAGGAATCCGTTGAATTTCTCAGGCAGATGTGAAACGGAGAAGCTTGCCGGTGGTTCTGTTCAATTCCCTGCTGGAGGATCCCCCTGTACAGCAGTTTTGTGGGTCAGGATGCCTATCACAGCGGTTATGTGGCTGCAAAACTGATCAATTACGGATTGGAACCCAGGCAGGATGTGGCCATTATCAATATGTCCGCCCGAAAAGACCATTATGCACATATCATCAACAGGGAAAAGGGATTCAGGAGCTACTTTCGAAGAGCACAGCGATCGTCTGGATCATCTGCTGACCATCGATCTGAATGGGGTGGATGACGAGCAGTCTGAAGGAGAAACTGGATGAAACCTTCAGCAGTCACAATATTGGCGGACTTTTTGTGACCAATTCCAGGGTTTATAAAGTGGCAGAATTCCTTGCAGAACGCGGATCGATGAATGTACGGCTGGTGGGGTATGACCTGCTTGCCGGAAAATATGGAATATCTGAAACGGGACTATATCGATTTTCTGATTTCCCAGAAACCTGAAGAGCAGGCATTCAAGGGACTGTACCTCACTTTTTAACCTGGTGGCATTTAACCGGGAACCGGAAAAGGAGCAGTGTCTGCCCATCGATATTATTACCAGGGAAAACCTGCATTATTATAAACCTATAATAACTATTAACAATGGAAGATCATGGCCTTTAAAGATCTTAAAGGACAAAGTATGTGTGATCACCGGTGGAGGTGGAGTACTGGGCAATTCCATGGCCAGGGGACTGGCTTCAGTCGGGGTGATCACCGGTAATTCTTGATATTAATGAGGAGGCAGCACAGAAAACTGCCCAGGAAATTGACATCAGAATTTGGAGTAAAAAGCTATGGCTACAAGGCCAATGTTCTGGATAAAGCATTCCCTGGAAGCAGTTCAGAAACAGATTATTGCAGAAGTTGGCGAGATTGATATGCTGATCAATGGAGCCGGAGGAAATTCTCCCAAGGCCACCACCAAACTGGAAGCAGACTTACCGAGGAGGACCTGGAAAATCTGGATGATGGTTTTTTCGGACTGGAACTGGAAGGATTTCAAAAGGTCTTTGATCTGAATTTCACCGGTACCCTGCTGCCTACCCTGGTTTTTACCAGGGATATGGTATGAAAGGCAAAAGGGAGTTGTACTGAATGTTTCCTCCATGACTGCCTACAAACCTCTTACCAAAATACCGGCCTATTCTGCTGCCAAAGCATCCGTCAATAATTTCACCGAGTGGCTTGCGGTTCATTTTGCAAAGGTCGGTGTCAGGGTCAATGCCATTGCACCCGGATTTTTTCCTGACCAATCAGAACCGGTTCCTGCTTACCGATGAGAAAACGGGTAAACTGACCGCCAGGGGAGAGAAGATCATTGCCAATACACCCATGGGTATTTTCGGGGAACCAGATGACCTGAATGGAACGGTGCTGTTCCTGTTGTCGGATCTGAGCAGGTTCATCACCGGAATTTGTATCCCTGTGGATGGAGGTTACAGTGCATTTGGAGGAGTTTAGAGCATAAAATTGAAGCATATGATATATTATGAAAAAGGAGGGCCGCAACATGGAGCTCACGGACCAGGATCTCAGAGAAGGCACTTAACTCAGGCTCTGGAAAAGCTGGGAAGCAGGAAGAAGGTCCTGGCCATTCCGCCTGATATTACCAGGTATTACAGCAAGGCCGGTCTGCTTACTGAATTTGCCTGGGAATATTATGGGGAGGACTCACGGATATCTTGCCTGCCCTGGGAACCCATGCAGCCATGACTGAAGCGGAAATTAAGAAAATGTTTGGATCAGTTCCCGCATCACTTTTCAGGGTACATGACTGGCGGAAGGATGTGGTGACCCTGGGAGAGGTGCCTGCGGAGTTTCTGGAGTCGGTTTCTGAGGGAAAGGTTTCCTATTCCTGGCCGGCCCAGGTGAACAAGCTTGCTGGTCGAAGGGGGTCATGACCTGATCCTTTCCATCGGACAGGTGGTGCCCCACGAAGTGATCGGGATGGCCAATTACAACAAGAATATTTTTGTGGGTACCGGCGGTCCGGAAGGAATCAACAAAAGCCATTTCCTGGGAGCAGCCTATGGAATGGAACGGATGATGGGTCGGGCCGATACACCTGTAAGGCAGGGTGCTGAATTATGCCTCGGATCATTTTGCAAGAGATCTGCCCCTTGTATATGTGCAGACGGTGATTGGCCGAAATGAAGACGGGAGAGCTGGTGGTCCGGGGCCTGTATATCGGAGATGATGAAGAGTGTTTTCTGAAAGCATCAGAGCTTTCCCTGCAGGTCAATTTCCAGATGCTGGATAAACCCTTGAAAAAGGTGGTGGTTTACCTCGAACCGGAAGAATTTAAGAGTACCTGGCTGGGGAACAAGAGCATCTACCGAACCCGTATGGCCATTGCCGATGGGGGGGAATTGATGGTGCTGGCACCCGGACTGAAGGAGTTTGGGGAGGATAAGGAGATTGACAGTCTGATCAGGAAGTATGGCTACCGACCACTCCTGAAATTCTGGAAGCTGTGAAGAAAACGATGACCTCGAGCAAAATCTCAGTGCAGCTGCTCACCTGATCCATGGTTCCACCGAGGGACGTTTTTCAGTAACCTATTGTCCCGGAAATATCTCCCAGGGAGGAGATTGAATCGGTGAATTACACCTATGCAGACCTGGATGAGATGATGAAACGCTATGATCCTGCTAAGCTAAGCGATGGATTACAATACCATGGCCGACGGGGAAGAGATATTTTACATCTCCAATCCTGCCCTGGGACTCTGGTCCTGGAAGGAAAAATTTCAAATAGAATAATCAGATGATCAGAATTGTTGCAGATGATAAAATCCCTTTCTTGAAAGGAGCCCTGGAAGGAGTGGCCAGATGGTATATACCTTCCGGGTGCGAGAGATTTCCCGCGACTGATCTTCAGGATGCCGATGCACTGATCACCCGCACCCGGACCAAATGTGACCGGGATCTACTTGAGGGAACCAGGGTCCGGTTTATTGCTTCGGCTACCATAGGTTATGATCATATCGATACGGAATATTGCAGGGAAGCATGGGATTCAGTGGACCAATGCACCCGGATGCAATTCTTCCTCGGTCAGGCAATACATTGTATCCACCCTGCTTTACCTGGCCAATCATCGAAACCTGGATCTGAGGGAACTGACCCTGGGGATCATGGGGGTTGGAAATGTGGGAAGCAAGGTGGCAAGAGCTGCAGAGGCACTGGGAATGAAGGTGCTGCTGAATGATCCTCCCAGGGCAGCGAAAGGAGGGAGCAGAAGGATTTTGTTGCTCTGGAGGAACTTGCAAGAGCAATGCTGATATCATTAGCCTTGCATGTTCCCTTGAACAGGGGAGGGGAAGACAATACCCTCCGGATGGTAGACAGGGAGTTTATCCGAAAGTCTGCAAAACCGGGAGCCATTTTGATCAATACTTCCCGTGGGGCAGTGGTGGATGAGAAGCCGACCTGCTGGAGGGGATCCGGAACGGAAAGCTTGTCTGACGTGGTTCTGGATGTATTTGAAAATGAACCGGGCATTAACCCTGGATCTCTGAAGGCCATTACCCTGGCAACCCCTCATATTGCAGGATACTCCCTGGATGGAAAGGCCAATGGAACCAGCATGTCGGTGAGGGCCATCAGCAAGTTTTTTGGACTGGGACTGGATGACTGGGAACCGTGAATCCATTCCATCCCCTGACGCAAAGAAGCTACTGGCTGATGCTTCCGTCGGCAAGCATTCATGAACTCTTGTGGGAAATATTCAGCCAAGACCTATGATGTGACAGCTCGATGACGACCGGCTCACGGGAGCATCCCGAGACCTTTGAAAAACTGAGAGGTAATTATCCCTTCCGAAGGGAGCCTCAGGCCTATTCGGTAAGGCTTGTTCCAGGGATATGGGGAGATTAGAAAGATCACTGGAAAAACTGGGATTTTCGATGCTTGCGATCATGTAGTTGACCAGTAGTCATGTCAGTAACAGTGAGAATGATAATTCTAAATTTAAATAAATGAACCAACTATAAATTTTAAAACTTAAAAATGAAAGACAAAAGCTGACATTGGACTGATTGGACTGGCTGTAATGGGTGAGAACCTGGTGCTGAACATGGAAAGAAATGGCTATACCGTTGCCGTTTATAACCGTACCGTTGAAAAAGTGGACAAATTTATAAATGGACGGGGAAAGGGTAAAAATTTTATCGGAGCACATGTCCATCGAGGAGTTTATTGCTTCCCTGGAGCGTCCCAGGAAGGTGATGATGCTGGTGAAAGCCGGGAAAGCCGGTGGATGATTTTATCGAGATGCTGCTTCCTCACCTGGAGGAGGGAGATATTATCATTGATGGAGGAAATTCCCATTTTCCTGATACCATCAGGAGAACCAAATATGTGGAGAGCAAGGGACTGCTCTTTATCGGAACCGGTGTTTCCGGAGGTGAAGAAGGAGCCTTGATGGGTCCTTCCATTATGCCCGGCGGATCGCCCGAAGCATGGCCGCATGTGAAGGAGATCTTCCAGGCCATTTCTGCCAAGGTGGAGGATGGCACACCCTGCTGTGATTGGGTGGGAAATGATGGAGCCGGTCATTTCGTGAAGATGGTACACAACGGCATTGAATATGGCGATATGCAGCTGATCAGTGAAGCCTATAATCTGATGAAGAATCTGCTGGGAATGAATGCAGATGAGATGCATGAGGTGTTTAAAGAGTGGAATGAGGGCGACCTGGATAGCTACCTGATTGAGATTACCAGGGATATTCTTGGATATAAAGATGAGGATGGAGAAGCACTGGTGGAAAAGATCCTGGATACAGCCGGACAAAAGGGAACCGGAAAATGGACCGGGATCGAGGCACTGAACCTGGGCATTCCCCTGACCCTGATCGGGGAGTCAGTATTTGCCAGGTGTCTTTCGGCCCTCAAGGAGGAACGGGTAGAAGCTTCAAAGGTGCTTTCCGGACCAGTACCCGTCTTTCATGGTGACAGAAGGCAATGTTTGTAAATGATATTAAAAGCGCACTGTATGCTTCCAAGATTGTCTCCTATGCCCAGGGTTATACCCTGATGAGAGAGGCTGCAAAGGAGTATGGATGGGAGCTGAATTATGGCAATATTGCCCTTCTGTGGAGGGGAGGTTGTATTATCCGGTCGGCTTTCCTGGCTAAGATCAAGGATGCATTTGACAAGAATCCCGGCCTTCCCAACCTGCTTGCTGGATCCCTTCTTTAAGGAAAAGGTTGAAGCAGCCCAGGAGGGATGGCGAAGGGTGGTGGCCACCGCCCTTGTGAATGGAATTCCTGTTCCGGCCTTTACCACGGCACTCAACTATTTCGACGGATATCGTTCAGCCCGCCTTCCGGCCAATATGTTGCAGGCTCAGCGTGACTATTTCGGAGCCCATACCTATGAGCGGATTGACAGGCCCCGTGGTGAATTTTTCCATACCAACTGGACCGGCAGGGGAGGAGATACCAGCTCCTCCACCTATAAAGTCTAAGGTCTAAGGTCAGAAGAGCAAATTTTTGATAGAGAGAGCCGCTTGCACATGCGACCGGCTCTCTTTATAAGTATTTCCAGTTTTAGTCACATTCTCTTAAGTGCTTGTTCAAGTCTAGATAATCAGCTTTATAGATTCTGAATTTTAATCTCTCAGGAAAACCCCACGCCAATGATGACAAGGGATATATATTATCTGCATACTATATATATTTTGTGCTTATTGGATATTAAATATCCTTCGATAGACATTTAATATCCATACAAATATCGTATTAGTTAATAAGTGGATATTATGTATCTATTCGGCTTTTTATCACCCAAGGTTTTGTGATATGCACTCCGGTCCTAAACCTGACATCCTATAACTTTCCGGACAGGCAAAAAAAACAATGAAAAGCACTTGCATCACAGGAATCCGGGTAGCGTTTAAAAGCTCTTGAAGCCCATATTACAAGGGAAGCATTGGACATGCTGAGGAACAGGCATTTGAGGCCAAACTCCCGGCCAAACTCCCGGCCAAACTCCCGGCCAAACTCCCAGCCAAACTCCCGGCCAAACTCCCGGCAACTCCGGCCAAACTCCCGGCCAAACTCCCAGCCAAACTCCCAGCCTGAACTCACAGATGAACTCCCAACCAAGCTTAAGGATGATTTTTCCACCCGCTAAAGCTATGCCCGTCGGCAACGGCAACAACAGCAATTCTTGCCTTCAGTGGAAAGAACTCCAGGGCTGCCAGCTCCGGATCCTCACAGGCATAGCTGTTGGTCCATCCCTGGGCCATGGGAAGACATAGCGGTTCAGCCTTCCACAGGGCCAGCCCTATCTTGTCAAGATCCTCGGGCTTGCAGAAATCCACGGGTTGATCAGGCATCAGTTCCCACCAGGAGGATGGACTGCCAAGGTCCATTTCCACAAGGGTGCCAGCCCCGTCTTCCATCAGGATGCGGCTGGACATGGTCTCTGAATATCCTCCTTCGGCATGCATATTTTGCCAGAATCCCAGCTGGATGAAAAAGGCCTGAGCGCTGGGTTGTTCAAGGATTTCAAATCGAAGATAATAATGTCCGTGTTCAAAGTCATAAGGATTGGTCCAGCAGTCAGCGGGCATTTCACCCAGGTTGACCACACCCTGATCGGTGTTGTGCCACCAGTAAAAGCTGTTGCCGCCGTAGAACTCTCCCAGCTCCCAGTTCCAGTCAATGGTATCGGAAAAAAGGGTGAGCTCTGGTGATCCCGAAGTTTTTTTTCTGGCAGGAGATCGATAATAATCAGAAGGATTGCTGCAAGTGTAGGAACAATTGGTTTTTTCATGATTTAAAAGGATCTAAAAGAAAAAAACCTGTACACATTAAAGCATGCAGGTTCTTTATTTTTTCTCTTTTGAGCACTAGACACTTAAGTACTGAGCACTGATTACTGTCATTTAGCCATTAAAACCACCAACCCGGCTGTAGGAGTCCTGGGCATTGATGTAGAAGGCCTTGTACTTGATATAGTGGTTTCCTTTTTTGAATTCCCAGTGTACATTTTTGGCTTTGAATATTTTACCGATGCACGCTTCGAATATCAGGGTATAGTTTATACCGGTAATTTCCTCGGCTTCCAGGATATTTTTGAACTCAACACTTCTGTCGGCAAAATGTCCGATGACGGGAAGATGATATTTTTTTTGCATCCTCTTTTTAACAGCGCCTTCATTCATAATGGGAAGCCTCCTGGGTATGGCTGGCGTTTCTGACATGTTGAATTGTTTTTCTCTAATACGTAAATTCGTAGGCAAAATGTTATGTCTAGGTGTAAAATTAGTAAAAAAATAGAATACAATTTAACGGGTTTTATAAACAGAAGTGTATTTTTGAGCTGTGTCAAAAACATTAATTGCATATTCCACCACACTGGGTTGTACCGAACAATGTGCCTCAAGACTGAAGGAAGATCTTGGTGAGGGTGTGGAGATGATAAGAATCTCCCGCCGCCGCAGGTTTAATCTTAATAACTATGATACCATTATCATTGGAGGTTCCATTCATGAAGGGATGATTCAGAGATCGGTTTATAAGTTTTGTGAATCTAACCTGGATGAACTGATAAAGAAAGCCGTAGGGCTTTTTGTTTGCTGCATGGATGCTGAGGCCAACGAGCAGGAGCTCATCCAGCGGGCCTTCCCTGATAGTCTGGTAAAACATGCCCTGGCAAGTGGTTTTTTTGGTGGTGAGCTGAATATCAAGAAGATGAACCTGCTCCAGAAAATTATGACCCGAAAGGCCGCCCGCCTGCAGAAAGAACCGGATATTGACTTCCAGAAGATACTTGAGTTTGCCCGCAGATTACAGGAACAGTGATCAGGGATGGATCTCTATGGTCCCATCGAAGACCTTAAGTGCCGGTCCGGTCAGGTGAACATTGCTGAACTGGGTGTGATGCATGTCACTGAAAGAAACATTCAGATTTCCCCCAAGGGTATGGATGTGGTAGGAAAATATATCTGACTTCGTATGAAAATAGGAACAAATTGCTGCTGCTGTAACTCCGGTTCCGCATGAATAGGTTTCATCTTCAACACCCCTTTCAAAGGTTCTGACAGAAAGCTATTGGCACTGGCCCCAGTCTCCACAAAATTGACATTGACTCCTTTCTTACCCCATCTGGACTGCATTCCTGATTTTCCGCCCCTCCTGCTCCACATTCAGTTCATCCAGGTTGCAAACAAATTTTACAAAGTGGGGTGAACCTGTATCCAGCAAATATCCGTCCTCCATCCACCTGATGCCTTCAACATCCTTCAGCTTTAGCCTGATCTCCCCGTTTGGCAGGAGGGAAGCCGAATGCTTACCATCTATTCCTTCAAAGGTGGTTTCCATGAGTAATAATTCCCAGGTCCCTGGCAAAGGCAGTAATGCATCTCCCCCCATTTCCACACATGCTCCCTTCATGACCATCGGCATTATAATAGCTCATTCTAAAATCGGCTGTTTCACTTTTCCCAAGTATGATCAGGCCGTCGCCACCAATACCGAACCTGCGGTGGCACATAGAATGGATCAGGTGGTGGTCCAGATAAGGAGGTATCCTGATTCCCGTCCATCAATCATGATGAAATCATTTCCGGTACCGTGATATTTTGAAAATTGAACAATCATCTCCTATGTCCGTTAAAAAAGGTTAAAACGGAGTGACTTGAACCAATATTTTTTCAATCCAGTTGTTATCATTGTAAATTGCGACTTTTAAGGCATAATACAAAGTGTAAACTATTAAATAGAAACAGTTATGAAAATAGGAAGGATCTTAGGTTTGTTCGCTGTGGCCCTGGTGGGTGCACTGGCTGCAGTTGTGATCTATGCCAAATTTATCAAGCCGAACCACGGCTTGTGGAGGTACCGGTGGAGAGCAAGGTCCGATATGTGAATTTGCCCGGTTCAGAGCCCGGTGTGCCATTGATTTTACAGAGGCCGTGGCTCAGTCCATTGACGCAGTTGTGCATGTGAAGACTAAAGAATTCAGGGAGTATGCGGTGAATCCGCTTTATGAGTTCTTTTTTGGCGAGCAGGAGTCACTCGGAAGCTCCAGCCACTGCTTGGATTTGGCAGTGGGGTCATCATTTCAAAGCATGGATATATTGTGACCAATAACCATGTGATTGATGGTTCAGATGAGGTTGTGGTGGTGCTGAATGATAAGAGGGAGTTCACCGCCAAAGTGGTGGGTGCAGATCCCACCACCGATCTGGCGCTGTTAAAGTTGAAGCAGGAGGATCTCTCTTACCTGAATTTTGGAGATTCCAGATGCACTACAGCTGGGCGAGTGGGTTCTGGCCATTGGGAATCCATATAACCTGACCAGTACGGTTACAGCCGGAATTGTGAGTGCCAAGGCCAGGAATATCAATATCCTTGCCTCTCAGGAGTTCAGCATAGAGTCTTTTATTCAGACTGATGCAGCTGTAAATCCGGGGAACAGTGGTGGAGCCCTGATCAATACAAGGGGTGAACTGGTGGGGATTAATACAGCCATTGCTTCCCGTACAGGTGCTTATACAGGATATTCATTTGCTATCCCGGTTTCAATTGTGGAAAAGGTTGTGAAAGACCTTATGGAATATGGTGCCGTGCAGAGGGCCATTCTGGGGGTTGCCATCCAGGATGTGACTGCAGAACTGGCAGCTGAGCATAATCTCGAAGAACTTACAGGAGTTTATGTAAATGGGGTCCGCGATGGCGGGGCTGCCAAGGAAGCAGGGATTAAAGAGGGAGATGTGATCCTTTCCATCGATGATGTCCCGGTCAACAGCAGTGCAGCATTGCAGGAGCAGGTTTCCAAGTACAGGCCTGGCGAAAAGGTGAAGTGTTGAGTTGAGCCGGAAGGGCAGCATTGAAACATTTTGAAGTGGTTTTACGTAATCTTGAAGGCAGTACGGATATTGTGAAGCAGGAAGAGATGTGATGGAAGTTCTGGGAGCAAGCTTTGAACCGGTATCTGAAAAGGAGAAACGTGCTCTTGGAATCACCAGCGGAGTGAAAGTTGTCTCTGTGAAGTCGGGAAAATTTGCCCAAGTGGGTATTAAAGAGGGATTTATTCTTACTTCTGTAAACAAAAAGCCTGTGAATAGTGTTAAGGAAGTAGTCAGCAATACTGAAAAACACAGAAGGGGGAGTAATTATTGAAGGAGTGGACAGGAGCGGAGCGAAGTCGTATTACGCATTTGGGATATAATACCCCTGTTCCAATTAGCATATTTAATTCAAAGGCAACCCTTTAGTGGTATGCTTTGTCTATGTTTGCAGTTTACCTTATTTAGTTTGATTAAAGATAAATTTGCAGGTAAATTTGCAGGGATTTTTTAATTATAATTTGATTTTGAGGAGAAGTAAATGAGACAGTTAAAGATCACCAAATCTATTACCAACAGGGAGAGTGCTTCGTTAGACAAGTATTTACAGGAGATTGGTAAGGAAGAGTTGATCACTGTTGAGGAAGAGGTAGAATTAGCTCAACGGATTAAGAAGGGCGACAGGGCTGCCCTTGAAAAACTCACACGAGCAAATCTGAGGTTTGTCGTTTCAGTTGCAAAACAGTATCAAAACCAGGGGCTTAGCCTTCCGGACCTTATTAATGAAGGGAACCTGGGACTGATTAAAGCAGCAGAAAAATTCGACGAAACCAGGGGTTTTAAATTCATCTCCTATGCCGTTTGGTGGATCAGGCAATCGATCCTTCAGGCACTGGCAGAACAATCGAGGATCGTACGCCTTCCATTGAACCAGGTTGGTTCGCTAAACAAGATTAACAAGGCGTTTTCCAAGTTTGAACAGGAGTATGAAAGGACACCCACACCAGAGGAGCTTGCTGAGGCACTTGGACCTTCCCAAGGAGAAAGTGGCGGATACTCTCCGCGTTTCGGGAAGGCATGTATCTGTTGATGCACCCTTTGTCGATGGTGAAGACAACAGTCTTCTGGATGTACTGGTGAATAACGATTCACCGGATGCTGACAACACACTGATTAATGAGTCCCTTTCCAAGGAGGTGGACAGAGCACTGGCCACACTTACCGAAAGGGAGCGGGACATCATTAAATTATTCTTCGGAATAAGTACCCAGGAAATGACACTGGAGGAAATAGGCGAGAAATTCGGACTGACACGCGAACGCGTACGTCAGATCAAGGAGAAAGCGATACGCAGACTTCGCCATACTTCCAGGAGTAAATTACTCAAAACCTATCTGGGTTAGGGACCATAATTTTTAATCGTAGAAACGGGGTTGTCCAAAAGGCAGCCCCGTTTTTGTTATTTGCCAACTTTGCCTTTATGCTTCAGTCTTTACAGACTTTTCTTTGATTCGTCAAGCATTTCCTGGTAGGCATACATTTCATCCCTGAATCTGGCAGCTTCGATGAAATCCAGTTCTTTGGCAGCCTTTTCCATTTGCTTTTTGGCTTTGTCAATTGCCTTTTCCAGATCCTTCTTTACCCATATACTTTACCACTGGATCGGCCGCAATATCAGCCTTGGCCTGTTCGCCATAGACTCCGGTCTGGTAATACTCATCCCTGTTCAGATCGAAGAGATGATACGGTCGATTTTATAATCTGTGTGGGTGTGATTTCATGCACTTCGTTGTAGTCCAGTTGCTTGATCCTTCTACGGCAGGTTTCATCCACGGTTCGCTGCATGGAACCGGTCATTTTATCGGCATACATGATCACCTTCCCGTTCAGATTCCTTGCAGCCCTTCCTGCGGTCTGGGTCAGAGCCCTGTCCGATCGAAGAAAGCCCTCCTTATCTGCATCCAGGATCGCCACAAGTGAGACCTCGGGAAGATCCAGCCCCTCCCTTAGCAGATTGATTCCCACCAGGACATCAAAATCACCTCTGCGCAGGCCTTCCAGAATCTCAACACGCTCCATGGTAACCACATCCGAGTGGATATAGCGGGTTTTGATATTTAATTTGATCAGGTAGGCGGAAAGCTCTTCTGCCATCCTTTTGGTCAGTGTAGTGACCAGCACCCGCTCATTTAAGCTCACCCTTTTGTTGATTTCCCCTATGAGGTGATCGATCTGGTTCAGGCTTGGCTGAATCTCTATGAGGGGATCCACCAGTCCGGTGGGCCTGATCACCTGCTCGACAATTACACCGCCACTTTTCCCCAGCTCATAATCAGCAGGTGTGGCGCTAACAAAAAGGGTTTGTCCGATAATATTTTCAAACTCATCAAATTTCAGGGGCCTGTTGTCGACTGCCGCAGGAAGTCTGAAACCATACTCCACAAGATTCCTTTTTCGGGAGAAATCACCACCATACATGGCATGAACCTGGGGCAGGGTAACATGACTCTCGTCTATTACAGTAATAAAATCATCCGGGAAGTAGTCCAGGAGGCAAAAGGGCCTGGTCCCTGGATCTCTGCCATCAAAATAGCGAGAGTAATTCTCAATGCCGGGACAGAAACCAAGTTCCCGGATCATCTCAAGATCATATTCCACCCTCTCCTGGATCCGCTGAGCTTCAATTAGTTTCATCTCATCTCTGAAGAATTCCACCTGCTTGACCATGTCATCCTGTATCTCTTCGATGGCCGCCTTGGTGCGTGCTTTTGAAGTAATGAAGATATTCGCCGGAAAAATGACAATCTCTTCCATGGACTCGATGGTATGTCCTGCCACCGGGTGGATGGATTTTATGGAGTCAATTTCATCACCCCAGAACTCCACCCTGTAGGCCAGGTCGGTGTATGCCAGATGGATATCCACTGTGTCGCCCCTGACCCGGAAAGTACCCGGTTTAAAATCAACCTCATTCCTGGAGTAGAGTGCATCCACAAGCTTTCTCAGGAATACATTTCTGCTGAGGGTTTCTCCTTTGCGAAGTTTTATGGTTGAGTTGTGGAAATCGGCCGGGTTACCAATACCGTAAAGACATGATACGGATGATACCACCACCACATCGCGGCGACCTGAGAGGAGGGAGGAGGTGGTCGAGAGCCTTAGCTTTTCAATCTCATCGTTGATGGAAAGGTCCTTTTCAATGTAGGTGTCCGATACAGGCAGATAGGCCTCGGGTTGATAATAATCATAGTACGAGACAAAATACTCAACTGCATTTTCAGGGAAAAACTGTTTAAACTCACTGTAGAGTTGGGCCGCCAGGGTTTTGTTGTGGCTGAGTACCAGAGTGGGTCTTTTTAGTTCCCTGATCACATTTGCTACGGTGAAAGTTTTACCCGACCCGGTCACCCCCAGGAGAGTCTGATACCTGTCTCCAGCATTGAAGCCTTCGACCAGTTGTCTGATTGCTTCAGGCTGATCTCCCGTGGGACTGAATTCCGATGTTAATTTGAACTCCATTTTAGTAGGTAAACACCACGTAAACAGGAAGGTGATCGGCGGGTCCGCCAAAATATTCCGGTCCGCCGTAGGTTGAGGAGGGAAGCATCTCTCCGTATTTTTCACTTTGATAAAGCATCCACTCCTCCTTGAGAATTTTCCCACCATCAAAAGTGGTGGATAGTCCCTTTGCTCTGGTTCAGAAGATTGTAGGAGACGATTACCTGGTCCAGCATGTTCCATTCCCCCCTGTAGTTGTAGGTCCCCAGATTTTCCAGGTTATGCTTGTCATAAAAAAGATTGTATCGATCTCCCATTGTGATGTTTTTTCTTTTCCCGGAGGCTGACAAGCCGGTAATAATACTGGTGTTGGTGGGCTCATCGTTAAAATCACCCATTACGATAAGCTTTTGATCAGCCCCCTGGGCGAGTAAGATATCCATTTGTTTCCTGAGGGTGATGGCAGTAAACATACGTTGTTTTTCAGTTTCGGCACTTCCTCCACCCCTGGATTTCCAATGGTTCATAAAGATGTGAAGATTTGACCCGTCCACGGCTTTTCCTTGAACATAAAGGATTCCCCTGTATAGATAATCGGGATTTAAAGGATCCTCAACCGGGATGTAAACATGGGACTTGTAAGTAAATAGATCGGGTCGGTAAAGCATGGCGCAATCGATGCCTCGTGGATCCAAACCATCTTCATGAATGATCTCATATTTACCCTTGCGCAATTTCCTGGTGCTGACCAGATCCTCAAGAACGCTTCTGTTCTCAACCTCTGCCAGTCCAATGATGGCTGGCATCTCATCCGCAGGGATGGAGAGAATAACCTGGGTGAGGTTTTCCAGTTTTTCCTTATATCGCTCATCTGTCCACTTTTTCAGCCCCTCCGGTGTAAAATCATCATCATTGGTAAGGGGATCATCAAAGGTGTCAAAAAGGTTTTCTACATTGTAGGACATCACTACGAAACTATTTTCCTTATTCTGGGCCTGGCCCGCTTGGAAATGAAGACAAAAAAGAATGATCAGGGGAAATATTTTTTTCATGGAGACGCTTTTTAGAACACAGCAAAGATATCAAAACAAAAAAATTGAATTACTGCGAAAAAGGATATAATTTTAGTGGGTATGGGACAGCAGCAGGATGAGCTATTAAAAAGGATACAGAAACTGGTAAAAAAGAACCAGGAGCTGATCGCTAAGAATGAAAAACCTCAGAAAGCTGTCACGGAACTTTCCGAGCAAAACGAGGTGATGAGACTTCGTCTCAAGGAGTTCAGGACCGAAGGAAAGGATGATCTCACCCTGGACGGGGGAGAGGGTTTGAAGAAGTATAAAATGGCTACGGTACTGTTTGCCTATATTGGCGGATTTAAGCACCTGACCGATGCGGTTGATTCTGAAGTGGTTATGGATCAGCTGGATGAAGTTCTCATTGAGTTTGATCGAATCCTGAAGAAGTATAAGATTCATAAGATCAAGACCATTGGTGATACTTATATGGCGGCCGGCGGAATTCCTGAGAAAAATATCACCAATCCCATTGACGTGGTGATGGCAGCCATTGGAGATGAATCTCTTCCTGGATCAGATGAGACGAATCGATGGGAAACGATACTGGAATCTGAGTCTGGGTATTCATACCGGCCCCGTCACTGCTAATGTTTCAGGGAAAAGAAAAATTACATACGACATCAAAGGAGATACCGTTAACATTGCCCATCGCATGCAGGGAGTAGGCGATAGCGGGAAAATTCTTATATCGGTCATGACCTATGAGCTGATCAAAGAGTTTTTTATCTGCGAGTATTACGGGAAGATGCCTGTGAAGTATAAGGGTGATCTTGAGATGTTCGTAGTGAATGGGATTCGTGCCGGAGTTTTCGATGAAGGGCAGGGGAGTGATGCCTAACGCCCTTTTTGAAACAAAATTTAAGCTTATCCAATTTACCGATATACAGGAGATGATTCTTGATAAACTGGAAAGCGAGTTGCCCGAATATCTTTATTACCACAATGTGAAACATACCGTTGATGTGGTTACCGAGGTGGAGCTCATTGGCTGGGCCGAGGGGCTTGATGATCATGGGATTCTAATATTAAAAACAGCAGCCCTCTTTCATGATGCGGGACATACCATTTCCTATGATGATCATGAGTTCCATGGCACAGAGCTTGCGAGGAACTTTCTGCCCGGCTTCGGTTATTCGCCCGGAGCAAATTGATCAGATCTGCAAGATCATAATGGCCACTAAACTTCCGCCACAACCAAGCGACATCTACGAGAAGATTATTTGCGATGCTGACCTGGACTACCTGGGAAGAAGCGATATGATACCAGTCTCCAATACACTTTACAAGGAATTGAAGGAGCAGGATAAGATCGGAACCTTCAATGCCTGGAATCAGCTGCAGGTTAAGTTTATTTCCGGGCATTCCTACTTTACAAAGACAGCCCGGAGTCTCAGGGAGGTGAATAAACAAAAGCAAATTGAACGAATTAAAAAACTAATTACTGAGGATTAAAGCCATGAAGAGACAGGAATTTATATTTTTTCTTTTCCGTTTTTCCTTATCTGCCTAAATGCGCAGACCCATCCACTGAGCGGCGATAAGCTGGCCTATACCTTTTCCATCGTGGCCATGGATCCGCTCACGGGAGAGATGGCGGTTGGGGTACAGAGCCACTGGTTTTCGGTGGGCACCATTGTGTCATGGGGAGCATCCGGAATTGGAGTGGTGGCTACCCAGTCCTTTGTGAATCCGGCCTACGGCCCCAATGGCCTGAAAGCTGATGGCAGAAGGTAAAAGTGCGGAGGAAGCATTAGAAGTCCTGGTGTCGGAGGACGAGGGAAGGGATTACAGGCAGGTGGCCTTCCTGGATGTAAATGGAAAGGTTTCAGCCTTTACAGGGGAAAAGTGTATTGCATCTGCTCCCATATGACTGGACCTATACTATTCGGTTCAGGCCAATATGATGTTGAATGAGAAGTGGTTCCTGCCATCAGCAAGGCTTTTGAGGAACATGACGGGCAGCCTCTTGCTGAAAGGGTGGTTATGGCCCTGTAGGCGGGCCAGAAGGCAGGCGGCGATATCAGGGGCCGGCAATCGGCTGCTTTGATTGTGGTTGGCCCTGAGGTGACCAAGAATTCCTGGGAAGATAAAAAGGTGGACCTGAGGGTGGAGGATCACCAGACGCCACTGGTGGAGCTTGACAGGTTGTTAAGAGGTGCACAGGGCCTATGAACACATGAACCGTGGCGACCTGGCTGTGGAGCATGGTAATATGGAACTTGCCCTGGAGGAATATGAGTCAGCCGAACCATGTTTCCCGAGAACCTGGAGATGAAATATTGGAAGGCAGTGGCCCTGGCCAACAATGGAAAACTTGAAGAAGCATTACCCATCTTTAAAGCGGTATTTAACAGCGACGAAAACTGGAGGGAACTGACCGCTCGTCTTCCTGCTTCGGGATTACTCACGTTTCGGAGGAGGAGCTTCAAACAGGTTCTTGCCCTTTAACATTTCATTAGGCTGTCGAATTGAAATAGTTCTCAAGAATGCCTTATCTTGCAGATCTGAAATGTTACGTCAATTTATTATATCATGTTTTATTGTGCTGGGCGCTTCATGGCTTTATCTCTGTTTTCGCAGGAGATAAGGACCAAAAGCCATGAACAGGAGGATTGGGACCGCACCAGGGCGATATTGGATTGTTCACCCAGGCTGGTGGACAGGAGGGACTTGGTGGAGGATAATTTTGACCATCGTTATGTGACCAATAATCCCCGGGATATCGAGAGTGGGATATTTTGCCGTAGAGCCCATCACCTATATGGAAGAAGGGAAACGTTTTTGTGAAGCCAGTCTTCCTGCCGCCGGGGTAAGTGACTCCTATTTCAGGGGCTGTTATGTTACCACTTATAAGCTTCCCGGCGACGGGGTTTACCAGGTGGAGATAGAATCCAGGGCGCTTGTGTACTACAATGAACTACTTCTTATAAATGCCCAACATTCCATGGGTGATATAAATGCTTCTCACCGTCTGGAGATTGAACTGGATACGGCCCTGAACCCGGTTTCTACTTCCGACCTTAACTATGTTAGCAAAGACTGTATTCAACTGGGAGGTGGAGATTGATCAATCGGGCAGGTGGCATGGAGAATTAATGCCCGGGGCGACCATTGAGATGAATAGATTCGGAGCTGCCCGGCCGGCATATCATCGCTGGAAATGCACAGGAAAGTCAGAGGACCCGGGACCATAACGGTCAGGGAATCCATTGTTTTTAAGGTAAATTCAGTATCCGCCTTCAAGTACGATCCCATTTTTCAGGCCGATTGTCTCTTTATTCTCGATCCACTGGGGATTACAACCAGGCTGCTCCCCTGCGAATAGGGCTTTACTCAGATTTCCTTCCCTTAGATGGGCATTCCAAATCCGAAGAAAGAATCCGTTGGAATGGATGTTTGTAAAAACATATTCAAATCTGACAACCAGGTCATAGTAGGTGACAAAATCAAGACCTAGACCCCAGGAATAGAGCATCTTATCGTTGTACGGATTGTATTGGCCATAGTAAGCTGTCCTTCATATAGCCCGACATCGGCTATCAGGTTGAGATAAAAAGCGTAGGGAACGTTCTTGAATTTGCTATCCTTGTCTTTCTCCTTCCTGGCCTTCTTGACAGCAGGTTTGATCACATTGTATTTCAGGTTGCTCCTGAAGTAGTACATGTTATCTCCACGCAGTGCATAATAGGTCATACCCCCTTATAAAATCATCACCCGAGGTTAAATTCTGCTTGAAGTAGTAGGGAATGTTTTCGCCGGAAGAGCTAAGCAATTTAAACATTTCTGCAGTGTACCAGCGATCGTTGAGCTTCTGGTAAAAGTGCATATCAACCCCGTAATTAAAATAGTCCACATCGTGCCCGATAATCCCAAGCCCCTGCTTCTCCACAAATCCCTTCAGGTAAGATCCATTCAGGGGATAGGAATGACTGTTCCTGGAATCATAGAGGTAATCAATGTAAAGACTCATGTAACTAACGATCTGCATGTCTGCAGGCAGGTAGCTGGCAATGGATTCATCCAGGGTGAGGCTATATAAACTATCTGAAATACTGACATTACTCGCCGTGAGCCTGACTTTAGCGTAGTTGTATAATGTAGGGCCTGAGTTTCAGGGTGCTTACGAAATGGAAATTTTGCACGCTTCCATTTTCGAAACTCATCTGCCTTTCGTTTTCAAGGGAGCCATATTCAACCACTGAGGAGTTTCTCCAGCCAGCTCCCAGAAGCAAACCGATTTTTTGTCCGTCTCCTACCCAGGGAACAAGATAGCCAAATGCAATTGCCTGTGAGGATCCCAAATAACCTTTGAATGAAGCCTGATGGCCCAGTCCCCATAGGTTATTATGACTGGTGAACAAACCCATGGTTACATAGGAAAAATCCGGATTTCGCAGCCAATCATTAAAATTTGGATAATCCAGCTGGACGATGGGGAAAGCCCAAAAATACCAGCGCTCCTTCACATTTATCCTCAGTTTGTAAGCACTACCCTCCATTTCTTCCAGGTAAAGGTCCACCTCCAGGAAAAGCTTGGTATTAATGATGTTTTCCCTGCTGTACTTTAAACGCAGCGCCACTTCGCTTGAATCTGTGCGGCTGAATCTCTTTTGTCCCTTGCCCACTGAATAGGCAGCCTTATTTAATTCTGCTAGAAAGACTGTCTCCCTGTTTAAAGTCCAGTTCCCTGGTGATTATCTTTTCCTTTGTCCGTTTATTCCCTGTGATCTCGATTTTGGTAATCTTTACATAGGGTGTGGAAAAGTCGTCTGGTAAATGGAGTGCTCCATCCTCCGTCTGGCTGATTAATTTAGACTGGAAAAAGAAAGATTAAAAAAATAATCAATCCTGATATGCCTGGGCCTGGAGATAAGGGGAGGAAGTTTCATTTAATAAAAGTATAAAAAAGGAGTGATAAATATTAATTCAATGCTTATAGTTGCAGAAGTCTGATATTTCTCCACCTTACCTGGTATGGCGTATCAGACATTGCCCACATCGTGAACCTGTAGTCCTATGATGCCTTTCAGGCTCAGGGCATCCCTGAAATCGGAGATCACCAAACCGTTTACCATGGTTTTGATTGAATCTCCCCTGCATTCCACGCGATAGGAATTCCACTTGCCATCCTTGAACGCACGACTCTCTTCAGATCCCTTGACGGGCCACCAGGGCATCATGGCACGACGGGCCTCATCATATACTCCGCCCGATGCACCGGAACTCAATGCGGCAATTTCCACCTGGTAACCGTAAACCCGGTCGGCCGGTATGGTATGGTCCTGGTATACTCCTTCGCCGTTACGGAAACAAAAGGAAAGCTCCTGGGGGGCGATCTGACTCCTGAATTGGACCCCTGAATTTAGTTCAGAATCCTCCAGCAGGACCTCGAATTCAAGAATAAAATCACCGTATTCCTTATCAGTGCAGAGAAAACTATTGGGGCTTTTCTTCACTGCCTGTCCCACGATGCATCCGTCCTCCACCCGGTACTTGGCAGATCCGCTGTGGATGGTCCATCCCTTGAGGCTCTCGCCGTCGAATAACTTGATCCAATTATCATCCTGTGCATTTGCCTGACAAGTGAGCAACAGGATAGTTACCAGGGTGATGGTTCTGATAATAATATTTCTCATGGTAGTTTCATGTTTTTAGTTGCTCCCCTAAATTAAGAATTATTTTCACTTACCCACTAACCCACTTACCCACTTACCCACTTACCCACTAACCCACATTACCCAATTACCCACTAACCCACTAACCCACTTAACCCATTTACTTACTTACTTTCCAGCCTTTACCTTTCTCAACTTATTTATGTAGTTTTAGGATTCTATAATTATTTAGCCATTATTAAGACCAACAAGATGAGTTCAAACAGAAGAGATTTTATAAAAAAAGTGACTGCCGGAACAGCCGGAATAGCTGTGGGCAGTTCTGCAATGGGAATGTCTGCCCGAAGTTATGGCAGGATCATTGGAGCCAATGACAGGATCAATGTTGCTATCGCCGGACTTGGACGGAGGCTGGGTGCCTATACTGCACCCATCGGCAATAAGAAGAACAATGTGGAGCTGATCTACCTTTGCGATGTGATGAAAAGTCAGCGGGAAAATGCTGCAAAGGTTTTTTCAGAGCACATAAAGTATAAGCCCCAACTGGAGAATGATATCCGGAAAGTGATTGCCGATCCGGAGGTGGATTTGCTGTTTAATGCCACACCCGACCACTGGCATGCACCGGGGGCCATCCTGGCTGTTGCAGGCGGGAAACATGTATATGTGGAAAAGCCTGCCACCCATAATATGCAGGAGAATGAATTGATTATTGCTGCTCAGAAGAAATACGGACAAGCTTGTTCAAATGGGAACTCAGCAGCGTTCCTCCGACCATACCATTGAAATCATCAAGGAAATTCATAATGGGGTCATCGGTACCCCTTATAAGGCTGTTGCTTTTTACACAGCCGGCAGGGGGGAAGTACCAGTTCAAAAGAAAGTTCCCGTGCGGGAAGGATTGGATTGGGATCTGTTCCAGGGACCAGCACCCCGAAGGGAGTATACCCAGGAAACCTGGGATTACAACTGGCACTGGTATGGATGGGACTACGGTACTGCCGAATCCGGGAACAACGGGACCCATGAAATGGATGTGGCCCGCTGGGCCCTTCAGGTGGACTATCCCACCAGGGTTGATGTGGAAGCAGACAAGCGTCAATTTGTGGACGATGGCTGGGAGATGTATGACGATATGGAGGTTACTTTCCGCTTTGCCAGGCAATAAGGTGATTGAGTGGGACGGCAAGAGCCGGAATGCTTATGCCACCTACGGAACGGACCGGGGTACCATTATTTATGGAAGCGAAGGATCCGTGTATGTGGATCGCGGGAAGTATATTCTTTACGATCGCGTGGGCAAGGTGGTCAAGGACAGCGGTCAGATGTCCAACGAATCAGGAACCGCTCTTGGTGGTGGTGGTGATATGTCCACAGCCCATGTGGTCAACCTCTTCGACGCAATCCGCGGCAATGGTGAATTGACTGCACCCATTTCCAATGGTGTCATCACCATGGCCATGGTGCACTATTCCAACATTGCCTATCGTATCGGCAAGGGATTCGACATCGACGACAAGACCGGAAGAATGTTCGACCGGGATGCCATGAAACTATGGGGACGTGAATACGAGCCCGGTTGGGAACCTGTAATTTAGGTCCGGCATAAACCCTTCCCAAATTTTATGATAGTCTATTCTCATAGTTTTTTTGCTATGAATACGCGTTTTGTGATGCTTATTCCCGGCCTTTCTAAGGAAGGCGGGGAAAAGCTGGCAATCGCAACTGAAAAAATTGTTGAGAATTGGGAGCAGTGTCTCTCAGCCTTTCGCCCGGGAGCAGAACTTCAGATGATCAATGCACGTGCATCAGAGCAAGCCTGTAAAGTTTCTGAACGCTTGAGCAGGGTTCTGGATATTTGCGCCACCTATCATCAAAAAACCGGTGGCTTGTTTGATCCGGCGGTGAATCAAAATAAAGGACGATGGGAAGATGTGATCCTGGATCGGGACCAGGGAAGCGTTCACTTTGCAAGGCAGGGGATTAAACTTGATATGGGTGCCATCGGAAAGGGCTTTGCCCTTGAGGATGTGGTTGCTTACCTGAAGGAGGCAGGTGTAAAAAATGCCTTGATCAGTTTTGGAGAAAGTTCCATTGCCGGAATGGGAAAACATCCCCATGGAGACGGTTGGCTGGTGGGCTCTCAGGAGGGCTTCCTTCTCCGGGATGAGTATATCTCGGTTTCTGGCCTCCAGGATCAAAAAGATGGAGAAGGAGACAGGAGCGGGGCCCATATTTATCACCCTCTCAAGCATGAGCTGATCAGGGCTGAACGGAGTGTTATGGTTAAATGTATGTCTGCTGTGGAGGCAGAAGTGCTTTCTACCTGTGCCTACATGGCCGATGACAGGGAATTTGAAGAACTTAAGGTCCAATTTCCCGACGCCTTATGGCAATTTGATTGATTTTTTGAACTTTGTGCAACTTTCACTGCTCGATGTGAGTATTATAATTAATAAATCCAGGAATCTTTATGTTCAATATGCCCCTTATACGAAACTTTGTCGTTTCTATACTCTTCCTTATAAGCTCCTTTACTTTATCAGCTCAGATTAATTTTTCCGCGGCAGATCTGGGTCTTATTGAGGGGAAGAATACCCTGGCTGAAAGTTCCGATTTCTTTTTTGACATGAGCATTGATGGGAAGGTCGAACTGCCCGAATTGCCTGAACTGCCAGAGCTGATTGATTCCCTTGGACTCACCTTTAGTCATCATTCAGGATTTTATGATGAATCTTTAAGCCTTTCCATCTCTTCCCCTGTGGAAAACGCTGAAATCGTATATACTCTTGACGGAAGTAATCCGCAAAAATCATATACTGCCATTGTGGGTAGTTCTCCGCTAACTATCTCAATTGACCCTGCCAGTGGGGCCAACAGAAGCATCACTCCCGCGGTAGTGGTGCGAGCCTCTATTATCAGGGATGGATATAAAGCTTCTAAGCCCACGGCGCGGACATTTATCTACCTGGAAGAAGTTAAAACACAATCCCATCCCGGAGGCACCTGGCCTCCCTATAACAATTCAGTGAGGAATGTCCAGTACATGGATTATGAAATGGATCCTGAAGTGGTCAATGATAATTTATATAAATCGCAGATGGATGCAGCCCTGCTTGATATTCCATCCATCTCCGTGATTACAGATAATGCAAATCTATTTAATCCCGATACGGGAATTTATGTTAATGCCGATGGCCAGGGGCTTGATTGGGAAAGGGAATGTTCAGTGGAATTAATCAATCCCGATCAGTCAGAGGGTTTTAATATTAATGCCGGACTGAGAATTCGCGGTGGCTGGAGCAGGCATTACAACTATCCCAAGCATGCCTTCAGGCTGTTTTTCAGGGAAGAGTATGGTTCTGCCAAATTAGATTTTCCACTCTTTGAGGATGAGGGTGTATCGGAATTTGATAAAGTGGATCTTCGCTGTGCACAAAATTACTCCTGGGCAAACAGTGATAATCCCACTTACAACACCTTTGTAAGAGAGGTGTTTACCCGGGACTCGCAGAAAGATTCAGGGCAACCATACACAAGAAGCCGCTACTACCATCTTTATCTCAACGGAATGTACTGGGGCATATACCAGACCCAGGAGCGATCGGAAGCCCGTTATGCCGCGGATTATTTTGGTGGAGATAAGGAGGAGTATGATGTAATAAAAAGAAGTGGTGAAAACTACTCCAGCGATATTATAGCCACCGATGGTACTCTTGATAAGTGGAAAGAAATTTACGAATTTACCCTGGATGGGTTTACAAGCAATAAAAACTACTTCAGTCTGGAAGGCAAGGATGAACAGGGTAATGGAATTCCCGGGGCTGAGGTCTATGTGGATATAGATAACCTCATCGACTTTATGATTAATATATTCTTTACCGGGAACTATGACTCCCCGGTATCTGCCTGGGGTGGTAATAAGGCTCCCAATAATTTCTATGCCATTGGTAATCGTGAGGATAAATCAGTGGGATTCAGGTTTTTTGTGCATGACGGAGAGCATACCCTGATGAATGACGCAACTGCAGGACCGGGGATTGGCTTGTATGAGAACAGGGCCAATATTGGTGACCGGACCGGCAATGACCGGATGCTTATGTATGGGTTTAATTCTTTTCATAGTCAGTGGCTGCATTATAAACTTTCAAAAAATGAAGAATACCGCATAAGATTTGCAAATAGGGCATGGGAGAGCTTAAGCGGAAACGGAATCTTCACAGAAGATAAATCGATCGATCGTTTTAATAAGCGGGTGGAACAGGTTCAACTGGCCATTATTGCTGAATCTGCTCGTTGGGGTGATACCCAATCTTCAGCACCCTATACCAAGGCTAATGCCTGGCTGCCCCAGCTGGATATGGTAAGAAAGGACTATTTCCCGGTCCGCCCCGGTATTGTGATTGATCAGTTAAAGGACCTGGATCTTTACCCTTCAGTAGCAGCTCCGCTTATCAAGGCCGGTGGAGAGGTCATAGAGGACCCTGTAATGCCTGTTCCGACTTTCATTATTCTTACCCTTACCAGGCCAGGCTCATCAGGTGATATCTATTATACCCTGGATGGCACTGATCCCAGGAAAATCGGAGGTGGAGTTTCTTCCTCTGCAAAAAAAACAGCATCGGGTGGCACCCTTGAAATTTCCTCTTCAGCCTTACTCAGATCCAGGATATTTAGCTCCTCTGGCTGGAGTGCAGAGAAAACAATCACATTTATCGCTGAGCAAAGCGACTATTCGGATTTAAAAGTCACAGAAGTTCATTATCATCCCCTGGATAGCATCAATGGTCTTGATACGATCTCAGGGAAATCTTTTGAATTTATCGAGTTTCGAAATGTGAATCCAAGCGAAGGACTGAACCTTTCGGGACTGGTTCTTGATTCTGCTGTTTATTATGAGTTTCCTGCGGGTAGTGTATTGCCACCGGAGAACTATTTTGTAGTCGCAGCCAAGCCGGGCTCTTTCTTCGCAAGGTATGGCATGGATCCATCGGGTAATTACCAGAAAAATCTCTCCAACGGAGGAGAACAGGTTGTGGTAAGGACCGCCACCGGCGAAGCGATTCTGGATTTCACCTATGATGACGATTATCCATGGCCTTTATCGCCCGACGGGGAGGGACCTTCTTTAGTGTCTGTGGAGATCAATCCCCAGGGTGATCCCAACGATCCTTCCTACTGGACCGCAAGCAAATGAAATCAATGGCACACCCTTCTATCATGATATTGTGCTTGGAATGGAGGATACAGCTTTCGATGATGATCAAGCTGAGCATGCAGGTTTATCCTAATCCCACAAGGGACCTTGTAATGGTTCAGATGGCTGGTGAATCAGGGTACAGCACCATGTTGAAGGTATACGATATGCATGGAACACTCCATCACCAGGAGGAGTTCACCAGCTATACCGAGCTATCCATGGCAGCTTTGGATGTGAGCTACGGAGTATACCTTGTGGAGGTGGTCTCTCCGGCCGGAAGACTGGTGAAAAAAGTGATCTATACCCCTTAGCGGGTTATACCCCTTAGCGTTCTATTGTCAGATTCCAACTTTGTATTGCGAGTTGGTGCTGATCTGGATCACCTCGTGAATCTTTTGTGCTGCATTCGCTTCGCCTTTTAGCAGATCTTGAAAAAGTTTAATGGTCTCGGATGGATCGCCTGCTACCCTGGTATTCGTTTTGATTCTCCTTAAATCGATGAGGAAGCCTGAGAAAAAATCCGGCACTTCACTCACAATTTCAGTATTCAGGTAAGCGCTCCCAGCATAAACCTTATTGTAGTTGCCTTGTGTTTTCTCTAAAAAAAGAGTGCCCTTGCTTTCATTGGATATGGATGAAGATTTGTTACAGTTTGGAATACACTTTTCATCAATACAAGGTTTGTCACATCCGCCTACCTGTTGAAATAGGCACTGTCTGCTAGTCATCAGGTCAATGGGAAAAAAGAGACTGTAATAAAGCCTGAAATTTTCAGGCGGTCTGATAGCCCGAATCTGCTGCCGGTTCAGTTCCTTGGAGAGAAAGGCCCCGCTACAGTTGAAACGCTCTTTCAGGCACAGGAGGCCATATGAGTTGACTATGTTCAGTCGTGGTCCGGCAATCCAGGAGATCCCCAATTTAAAGGCAGCAAAGGCTATCCCTGAATTATCCGTAACTATTTGCACAGGGTGAAGCTCCCTGAGGAGCTGAAGGGCAGCATCGTAATCCTTCCCAATTAGAACGGGAGGGAACCAGGGCGTAATTTTCCTGTTTTTTTGCAGGAAGGAGATCAGAGAAGCCACTTTGCCCGAAGGGGCATCCGGAATCTGAAAGCAGATTTTTGCACCTGTTTTCCCACACAGTTTCAACTCTCTTTCCGTGGAGATCAGAACCGAAAGGGTGGGGGGTGAGTTCCGGGCATCTGCTTTTTTTAAGCGAGGTATTCTCACCGGGGTAATATGTTCTTTTGAATCCCTCAGGAAAAACAGCACCCTGTTTT
Source organism: uncultured Bacteroidota bacterium (assembly GCA_963716765.1). Lineage (GTDB taxonomy): Bacteria > Bacteroidota > Bacteroidia > Bacteroidales. Next base: position 66,809 of record CAVQUO010000022.1, read on the forward strand.
TCATAGAGGTGAGTTCTCCAAAGGGAATATTGAGCCCCCTCTGCAGATCTTTCAGCTCCAGTTCTTCAATGAAGTACTCTGTTTCATTAATGGCTTTGAATCTTTTAAGGAATTCTTTTTTATCCAGGCTAAGCTCGTTCTTTTTTGAAAGCGCCACTTTTCGAGGAAAGGGTAAAGGAAAAATCGGGCGTGGTGAGGTCCACCCTCAGGGGCTTACCCTCCTTGCCCGAGACATAAATGGAGAGAGGGGCTTTCCCAGCATGCATTTGATCAATCACGTTTCTGAGCCGGGATCTGATTCCGCCCTTTTCTTCATACAGCTCCTTTTCTGCTTTCTCAATGGACTCCCAGGAGACCTCCCCTGTTTTTTGGGCCAGATGTATGGACGAGTTGTCGCGGGGATTGTCAATAAACATCTCCTTGCCAATATGCCCTTTCAAATAACCGCTTGAGAAATCGCGGTTAAAAACCTTGTAGAGACTTTCCCTGTCAAGGCTCATGCTTAAGCCTTCATATATACGCTGTAGCTGGTTTTTATAGTTTTCTACCACTGTATATACGTAATGATATTTCTTGATCCTTCCCTCAATTTTAAAGGAGTCAACGCCAGCATCGGCCAGGTCCTTTAGATTCAAAATAAGGCCGAGTTATCCTTAAGGTTCAAAGGGAAGCTGACTTGCCCTGAGCGCGTCTCGTCGTAAGGATCCCTGCAGGGTTGACTGCATCGGCCCCGGTTTCCCGAGTTTCCTCCAAGAAGCGAGCTCATATAACACAGACCCGAAAAGGAAATGCAGTAGGATCCATGGACAAAGACCTCGATGAGCATACCCTTCTGATGGGCATGGTACTTAAGGATCTGATTTCCTCCAGGCTTAATTCCCTGGAAAGGTTCACCCGGGTGGCCTTCAGATCATGTAAAAAGCCGATCTGTCCCTCGTTATGTGTGGTAAGCTGGGTTGAGGCATGAATATTCAGCCTCTTGAAATATTTGGAGAGCAGGTAAAACAATCCCAGGTCCTGGATAATGACTCCGTCTATGCTGGTATTGACCAGCTTATTGAGCAAGCGAAGGAGGTCTGGAATTTCATTTTCGACAATGATGATATTGAGGGTAAGGAAAAGTTCACAATTCTTGCTGTGAGCCAGTCTCAGGAGCCCGTTTAAATCTTCGAAAGTAATGTTGCTGGCCCTGTTCCTGGCATTAAACTTATGGATTCCGCAATATACAGCATTGGCTCCTGCAGCAATGGCTGCCTTTATGGAGTCCATATCTCCCCCCGGAGCCAATAATTCAATCCTTTTTTGCAACATTTTGTACAAATTTGGCCAAACAAGCGATGGCAGCTGACAAAGGTAGAATGATTTATCGAGATGTCAGGTGTCAATAATGGCAGTTGTTTTTGTAATTATAATGACAAAATGGCATGTTAATTTATATTACAAAACTTTCTCTTCTAAATTATGGGCGTAAATGCCAATTAATCTGTATATTATAGCTATTGCAACACGCTGTATGTTATATTCTGGTCCGGGATTTGAGCCAATGCTATGAGCAAATAGAACGAACTAAAATATATAAGATATGGACCTGAATAAATATACAATAAAGGCACAGGAGGCTGTTCAAAGGGCACAGCAAATTGCCCTGGAAAATGAGAACCAGTCTATTGAATGTGGTCATATTCTGACAGGGTATTCTGGCAGTCGATGAGAGTGTGGTTCCCCATTTGTTTCAGAAGCTTTCGGCCAATCTGAAAATGCTTCAGCCCTGCCCTTGAGCACTTATTAAAAGCTATCCCAGGGTCAGCGGGGGAAAGCAATATTTGTCAGAAAATGCCAGACAAAGCATTAAATCATGCCTTAACAAGCAGGAAGGAGTTTGATGATGATTATGTGACCCTGGAACACCTTTTGCTGGGGGTACTGGAAGCAAAAGATACAGCCAGTCAGCTGTTTAAAGGATGCCGGAATCATCCAAAAAGGAATTAATTGCGGCCATCAAGGAGTTCCGTAAGGGAGCGAAAGCCCAGAGCCAGTCAGCCGAAGGAAGCTATCATGCCCTGGACCGCTATGCCATCAACCTGAATAAGCAGGCTGAAAGCGGAAAGCTTGATCCGGTCATTGGAAGGGATGAGGAAATTCGACGGGTGCTGCAGATTCTGTCCAGGCGGACCAAAAATAATCCCATCCTGGTTGGTGAACCCGGCGTGGGTAAAACTGCCATCGCCGAGGGTATTGCCTTTCGTATTCAAAGCGGTGATGTTCCCGATGACCTTTGCTGAGCAAGGAAATCTACTCCCTGGATATGGGAGCTCTGATTGCCGGAGCAAAATACAAGGGTGAATTTGAAGAAAGACTAAAGTCCGTGGTAAATGAGGTAATTGGTTCGGAAGGACAAATCATTCTCTTTATTGATGAGATTCACACCCTGGTGGGAGCCGGAGGAGGAGGAGAGGGTGCCATGGATGCAGCCAATATTTTGAAGCCTGCTCTGGCACGTGGTGATCTGCGCGCAGTGGGTGCCACTACCCTGAATGAATACCAGAAGTACTTTGAAAGGGATAAGGCACTGGAAAGACGCTTCCAGAAGGTAGTGGTGGATGAGCCCAGCGAGGAGGATGCCATTTCCATTTTAAGGGGCATTAAGGAGCGCTATGAGAACTACCATAAGATCCGGATCCGGGATGAGGCCGTTATCAGTGCGGTTCAGCTTTCCATCCGCTATATCAATGATCGCTTCCTGCCCGATAAGGCCATTGACCTCATTGATGAAGCTTCAGCTCATCTGAGGCTTGAAATGAATTCAAAACCCGAAGCCATCGATGCCCTGGACGGAAAATCCAGCAGCTGGAGATAGAAAGGGAAGCTTTCAAGCGTGAAAAAGATGAAGTCGGGTGGAGCAGATTAGGTAAACTACTTTCCGATCTGGAAGATGAGCAAAAACAACTTTCGGCCCAGTGGCAGAATGAGAAGAGAATGGTTTCCGATATTCAGCTAAGCAAACAGGAGATTAAGGAATTTAATTTTCAGGCAGAGAAAGCCGAAAGAGAGGGTGATCTGGCTCTGGTGGCTGAGATCCGCTATGCCCAGTTGCCCCAGGCTGAAGAGAAGCTGGCTAAATACATTGAGGAGTTGAATCAAAACCATGCGGATGGGAACACGGCTTATGAGGGAAGAGATTACTGCAGAGGATATTGCAGAGGTGGTTTCAAAATGGACTGGCATACCGGTAAGCAGAATGCTTCAAAGCGACAGGGAGAAACTGTTGCATATCGAAGAGGAACTGCATCACCGGGTAGTGGGACAGGATGAGGCCATTCATGCCGTCGCATCTTCCATTCGAAGGAGCAGGGCAGGACTTTCCGATGAACACAAGCCAGTGGGTTCCTTCCTTTTCCTGGGTACAACCGGGGTTGGAAAAACCGAGCTGGCCAAGGCCCTGGCTGAATACCTTTTTAATGATGAGTCTTTGATGACCCGCATCGACATGAGTGAATACCAGGAGAAACATGCCGTTTCCAGGCTTGTGGGTGCTCCTCCGGGATATGTGGGTTACGATGAAGGTGGACAGCTTACCGAAGCGGTGAGGCGAAAACCCTATTCGGTGATTCTGCTGGACGAGATTGAAAAGGCACATCCCGATACCTTTAACATTCTTCTGCAGGTACTGGAAGATGGTCGGCTGACCGATAACAAGGGACGGATGGCCAATTTCAAAAACACGATCATCATCATGACCTCCAATATTGGATCTGATATTATTCGTGAAAATTTTGAAAAAGTGAATGAATCCAACATGGATGAGCTTATTGAAGCCACCAAAGATCCAGGTATTCGACCTGCTGAAGCGAAGTGTCAGACCCGAATTTCTCAACCGTATCGATGAGCTGGTAATGTTTAAGCCACTCACCAAGGATAATATGGAAGGTATCATCCGGATTCAGATCGAGAATCTGAAAGCCCAGCTTTTAAGGCAGGATATCTCCATTGAGCTTACAGATGCCTGTATTACTTACCTGATTGATGAAGGCTATGACATGCAGTTTGGAGCAAGGCCATTAAAGAGGCTGATTCAGAAAAAAGTGCTTGACGGTCTGTCCATCGCCCTTGCTTGACGGAAGTGTTCAGCCGGGAATGCATGTGAAAGTGGATGTTGAGGATGGGAAGATTGTATTACTCGTACCTTAGGGCTTCAACCGGATTTTTGTTTGATGCTTTCCAGGATTGCACCGAAACGGTTAAAAGGGCTATCACCATGGCCAGCAGACCGGCAAAGGCAAAAATCCACCAGCTGAGATGCCGTTTTATAGGCATAGTTTGCCAGCCATTTATCAAGAGCCAGGTAGGCGATGGGAATGGCCAGCACAAAGGAGAGAATGATCCATTTCATAAAGTCCCAGTTGAGCATATTCACGATCTCCCGGGTTTCGGCACCGTTCACCCTGCGTATGCCGATCTCCCTGATGCGTCGCTGGGTACTTAGAAGGGAGAGCCCAAGCAAGTCCCATGGAGCAGATGAACAGTGCAATAAAAGTAAATACCGAAAGCAAACGTGTCTGTAAAAGTTCAGTGGAGTAAAGATTCCTGTACATGGAGCTCGACGTAATCAAATTGCATGGGATATTCCGGATAAATCTCTTCCCAGACATTTTCCAGGTCAGCCAGGGCCTGCTCCTGCATGCCTGGCCTGAAATGAAACCACAAAATTAATTAGCCATAGATCCTTTCGCTTAAACAGAACAAGGGGATCTATTTTTCTTTTGATGCTGGATAAGTGAAAATCTTCCACAACCCCGATAATCTTCCCAGCCGGAATTGGGATTTCTCCATAACTCAAAGGTCAGATCGAAGTGCTTGCCGATGATCTCCTACGGATCTGAATGGTTAAGCCTGTCTCATGGCCGACTCATTGATAATATACTCGCCTGAGCCTTCATTGTCTTCAAAGTTTTCAGAGAAATTGTCACCCCCCAGGAAATTCAGATTAAATACACTGGCGAAGGAGTAGTCACATGGGAAGATGCCTATCCTGTCATCACTTGATTCCGAATCTTCAGGAACATAAGCTTCAAGACTGAATAGAAACATGTCATTTGCCTCACCTCCCGGCGGTTCCATCATGGCAGTAACCGATTCAATGGAGTTGTATTTAAGTAGCTCCTCCTTAAATTCCGCAAATTTTTCTTGCAGGTTTGTATGTACATTTTCGAAACAAATCAGCTGATCAGAATGAATTCCCATGCTGCTGTTAAGTGCATAATTTGTTTGACGATGAATCACAAATACTGCAATTATCAGTGCTATTGAAATGGTGTATTGTATCACAATCAGCCCTTTGCTGATGACTCTTTTCCCGTAAGTGTTTCGTTCACGGAAATCCAGAGATGATTTGAACCTTAATATAAATTGTTTTGCCAGCGGCAGTATTCCGGCAAAAATTCCAAGCCCGCTGAACAATATAATAACCAGCACAACGAAGGAGGAATTACTGCCCAAAAGGTTCAGATTAAAGTGTTTTTGAACGACCATGTTCACAAGGCCCGACAAAGTCAAACTGAGTAATATGCTTGCCATTATAATAATTCCTCCCTCTGTGAGGAAATATTTCTCTTGCGACCTGTTTGATGAACCAAATACCTTGGTAATAAAAAGATATTTGTTGCTGTAAGCTGCCATACCCATATTCAGATTGGCATAATTGATCAGTGCAATAAAAAGAAGCAATAAGGCCGCGATGGAAAAGGAGTAAATGACATACATATTGCTGTTTTCCTCAATCTCACGCGTTTTCCTGGATTGAAGATGGATGTGGGTGAGCTTCTGAAGATGGGCCTCGGTGGTGATTTCTTCAGAGTTTGTATCAACATGGGCAGCGTAGAAATTTTTAAAACCTGCTTCAATATGCTCCGGATTAGCTGTGGGGATCAAAACCAGGTAGGTCCAGGCCCAGGACTGAAAGATGGATTTATCCCGTGGAGAACAAATTACATCGGGATGAAAATGGCTGTTGGGAGGAAGATCCTTCATCACGCCTGCAATGAGGTAATCAGTCGCTTCGCCATAAAATTGACCGCTAGGCAGGGTCAAAACCTCCCCCAGGGGATTTATATTACCAAATACTTTTTGCGCAAAACGCTCGCTCAGAATCATGGAGCCAGGAGCATCCAGGATGTTTTCAGGATTACCCGCCAGGAGTTCTACGTCAAAAACCCTGAAAAAGGTGCTGTCGCATTCAAAGGCCTGATGCAGGTTATAGAACTTCTCTTTGTACTTCAGTGCACCTCCCCACATGGGTGCCAGTCTTACGAAGTTTTCAATCTCGGGGAAATATTGAGCCATCTCCGGAATGTAGGAGGGATTGTTAAGCCTTGCAAAGTGTTTCCCTGAAAAGAAAGTGGGACTGGTCGTTGTAAACCTGTAAATCCGATCAGACTTGTCGTGAAATCCATCATAGGCCAATTCATTCTTCAGAAACAGCACAATCAGCAAAATGCTGCTTAAAGCAAGACTCAAGCCCACAACTTTAATGAGATTTAGAAAAGGTCTTTTTCTGAGATTCCGAAGTACAAGTTTCAGGGTCATATTAGTTCTTGGGGTGATTATTCCAAAATGAAATGCTAAGATAATTCATTAGATTAATTTAGCTTTGGAAGCTCGAAGAAGCAAAAATATATCAAAGATGATATTAACGGAATGAAATTACGACAGGACCTGTTTTTTTTGCTAGGCGTACTCATCTTTTTTCTGCCATTTTTTATTTTCAGGGCAGTTTTTCAGGCCTATTATCAATTTAACCTGGAACATGGATTGATGATGAGCTTTATCAAATTTTCCATCCTGGCCACCCTGGGAGAGGTAATCGGACTTCAGGATTAAAACCGGTAGTTATTATCAAAAAGGGATTTGGACTGCTTCCCCGGGCCATTGTCTGGGGCTTTCTGGGTATCACCATCTATATGGCTTTTGCGATTTTTGCATCCGGAACACCGGTATTACTGGAAAAAATTGGCTTTGAGGATGCAGGGGTATCATGCAATCGGATCTGAGCTGGAAGAAGGTGGTTGTTTCCTTCAGCATCGGTGCTGCGCTGAATCTGTTTTATGCGCCGGTGATGATGACTTTTCATAAAATTACGGATATTCATATCCTGGAAACCGGAGGAACATTGAGAGGATTTTTCAGGCCCATTCATTTTGCCCGGATATTTAAGGAGATAAACTGGGATGTGCAATGGAATTTTGTTTTTAAGAGAACCATTCCCCTGTTCTGGATCCCTGCACAAACCATCACCTTTCTCTTACCGGAGGAATACAGGGTGCTTTTCGCTGCCTTCCTGGGGATCGTTCTGGGTGTTCTGCTGGCTGTTGCTGCATTAATGGAAAGGAAAGTATGAAATTGTTAATTGTAGAAGATGAACCCGGACTACAGGAGTCCATTCAGATCTTATTTAAGCGAAGAAGGGCATCAATGTGAGTCTGCCGCCTGCATGAAAGAGGCGGAGGAGAAGATTTCGCTTTACCTGTACGATTGCCTTCTCATCGATGTGAACCTGCCCGATGGAAGTGGATTGGATCTTATTGAGCCGGCAAAAAAGCGAAATGCCAATGCAGGGATCATCATTGTTTCAGCGAGGGAGACCCTTGATGATCGCATAAAGGGACTGAATCTGGGTGCAGATGATTACATCGTAAAACCATTTCATCTTTCTGAACTGAATGCCAGGATTCAGTCCTTGCTCAGAAGAATAAAGTTTGACGGAGAAGATCAAATTATTTTTAATGAAATTGTGATCAATCCTTCCGAACGCCTGGTTACAGTCGGGACCAAACCGGTGAAACTTACAAAAAAAGAGTTTGATCTTTTGCTTTATTTCGTATCCAATAAGGACAGAATACTGACCAAGGAGTCCATCTGTGAATATTTATGGGGCGATTACGCCGATAATGCCGGATCATTGGATTTTGTTTACACCCATATAAAAAATCTGAGAAAAAAGATCATGGATCTGGGTGGAGAAGATTACATTCATACAGTTTACGGGGTCGGATACAAATTTATTTCCAGGTGAAGCTTCTGAACAGGACCATATACTATTTGATAACCACCATGATATTTGTCTTCTTCATCGGCAGCATGGTATTTTATGGCATCCTTAAATCTTCCACAGAGAAAGAGATCAACAATGAATTATCTTCTATGATGGAGTTCATTGTGGATGAAATTAAAACCAGTCCGGAAAATTACGGAAAGCTTCGGATTCCAGGTTACATCACCATTGAGCTTATTGAGCCGGAAGAGATTCTGCCCGCTGCTTCAAAGGACACCATCCTGCTTAATCCGGATGATAAGAGCTATAAACTTTACAGAACACTTCGTTCGGATGTTAAGGTGAAAGCTGAGGCCTACCGCGTTGTAGTCTATAAGTCCCTGATAGAATCCAATGAATTAATCGAAAGGATTATTCTGATTGCCACGATTATTCTCATCCTTTTTATATTCTTAATCTACCTTCTGAACAGGTTTATGTTCGGGCGCGTATGGTCCGATTTTTTCAGGACAGTTGAACTCTTAAGATCCTATGATGTGAATTCTGTGAAGAGCATTGAATTCGGAGAGTCGGAGATTGCAGAGTTTAAGTTATTAAACTCAGCCTTAAACCAGATGATTGAGAAGATCCGAACCGACTACGAAAATGTAAAGGAGTTTACCGGTAATATTTCACATGAGATTCAAACACCCCTGTCGGTGATCCGCCTTAAATGCGAACTCTTACTGCAATCGTCTCCCCTTAACAGTGAGCAGGCCATGCTGATCAGAGATATTCAGAAGACCAATTCCCGGCTTTCAAAACTGAATAAAACGTTGGTGTTGTTTACAAAAATTGATAATAATCAATTTCCTTTAAAGGAAAAAATATCACTTGATGAAGTGGTAGAGCGGCACATTGAGATTTTCTCTTCCATTGCGGAGGTTAAAAATATTAATATTTCTTTCGAGAAGACGGAAAACTTCTCGATTGATGCAGATCCCATGTTGGTGGATGTTTTAATTGTGAATCTGATCAAAAATGCCATCGTACATAATATTGAAAATGGAGTTCTGAACATCAAAATTCATAGGAATGAATTGCTCATATCAAATAGCGGCCAAAATGCAAACCTCTCTCAGGAGGAAATATTTGAGCGTTATAAAAAAATAGGGAAAAGCGAAGGAACCTTTGGCCTGGGACTGTCATTAGCAAAAAATATTTGCGATTTATACAATTTAAAATTAGTCTATCATTACATAGACGAGCTTCATACTTTCATTTTATCCACCTCGGATAAATAAATCTAAGTATCAGATATAGAGCAATTAAGTACTATAACCCCCTTTTTTTAATTGCGGATCGCCTCCTGAGAAGAATCGAAATTAAGTTCAAATCGGGGATGGAAGCACACTCACACCCGCAGCCAGAATCCTAAGTACAGATTTCCTACAGATTTGTTCATTAGCCTTGTGACTGAGTACTAAAAACAGGATTAATTCACCAGGATTTTATGTATGATGTGGTTATAAAGCTGCACTACGTTGTCAGCACCATTTTTTTAATTATTGCCCTCATCACCACAATATGGGCGCTGATAGGATGGGCGAAGAACCTGGCCTGTCCCCGTTCTTTTTTAAGACTTTCCTGGGTGTTCATCCATTTCCTGTACATTCAGCTTCTTACCGGGATTACACTCTACTTCTTTTTAGAGCCTGAAACAAGGACGGATGTGATAAGCATGGAGGAGGCCCTTCAGCACAACTCCAGCAGGTTTTGGGGAATCGAACACGTGTCCCTGATGCTTTTTGCGGTGATTCTTTCCCAGGTGGGAAGGCTGATTATAAAGCAGATATCCTCCGATCGAAAAAAATACCGGGCAGCCTCTTTTTATTATGGGATTTCTCTCCTGGTTGTAATGAGCTCGGCTTTCATGGCAATATTCAGAAATATATAAACTCAATCTTTTTTAAAATGAAGAACTTAATTTACCTCTTACTTGCAATTTTTACGCTAACATCCTGTAATGAAACAAACGGGCCTGATGCGCCTATCACTTATGCCGATTCAATCAGCATGGGAGCAATGTATGCCAATGATGTCTATTACAGCCTCGAGAACGGCATTATCGATATGGCTCCACGCGCCGGATGGGATATCGCATTTTCTACAGATCCAATGAGCTCAACTGTAATGATCAATGAAGGCTACGGCGTTGAACTGTATACCTATCCCCTGGGAGATATGGATGCCTGGGATATTGTGGACACAGCAGGTATGGCTTCGTGGCCTAAAATGTACAATGCAGATACCACCTGGCTGAACGGTGCATTTGACCGCAATGCAACCGGTCATCCCGATTATGGTTGGGGCGTTTATAACAGCACCACTCATGATGTTGTGGGTGACTCCCTGTTTATTATAAAATTAAATGATGGTTCCCTTAAAAAGATATTTATTGAAAAGAGGGCTGCCATGACCAACTCATTCACCATCAAGTATGGTGACATTGATAGTCAAGGCGAAACAAAGGAAATCGCCTGCGCTCCTTATACGACTAAGAATTTTATTTATTTCTCATTAACAAGCGGTGAAGTTCTTGACAATGAACCCGATTCAGAATTATGGGACATTGTTTTTACAAAATACCATGATGAGTCCATTCCCTACATTGTAACAGGTGTGCTTTCCAATGTGAATGTGGAATGTGCCGAAGTAAGGAATACGGATCCTGCTGAGGCTGATCCTTCAATGGGAGTCTTCTCCGAGGACATCTCTGTGATTGGCTCTGACTGGAAAAATTTTGATATGGGCAGTTTCACTTACCTAATTGAACCAGACCTCACTTATTTTGTAAAAAGCGGGGAGAAAACATATAAAATTGTATTTACTGGCACCGATGGGGGTGCATCAGGAAAGATGGTATTTAACATCGAGAAACTGGATTAAGTTGAACGCTTAGGATTTAGTGGAATGGGTAAAAGGCTAAGCTTGATTCTAATAATAGCTGGTTGTGTAGGATTTGTAGGATTGTTCTCACAATCGGCTATTTTAATCTTGGACAAGTCGACAGGCAGCTCTCTTCCCAATGCCCATGTTTGTTTCGAAAGTCTGGATAAAAAGAATACTTCCTATCTGCTTTCTGATCAGAATGGCTCTCTGGAAAATACATCTAAACAAAAGGTCCTTGATCTCGGTTTCTTTTATTGGTTACCAGACTTTGCTTGATACCATAGATCCCGGCGAATCAGTGACCTTGTACCTGCTCCCTTCCATGTACAATGTGGAGGAAGCTTGTTGTCACTGCCCAGTTTTCCCCGAAAAGGCTTGACCAGTCTATCTACAAGGTGAAGGTTATCGACAACAGTAGTGTGGAAAAAAAGGGGGCAACCAACCTGTCGGAACTCATTTCAAATGAATTGAATTTTAGTCCGGTAAGGGATGCAGCGCTGGGTTCCTCGGTGAGGATACAGGGGCTTGGGGGAGAGCATGTGAAGATCCTGGTGGATGGTGTTCCCATGGTGGGCAGGCAGAACGGGATACTGGACCTTTCACAGATCAATGTCTCTTCCATCGATCACATTGAGATCGTGGAGGGGCCCATGTCGGTGGTTTACGGAAGCAATGCCATGGCCGGTGTGATTAATATCATCACAAAGGAGAATCACCGGCAGAGTCTGACCGCAGGGGTAGAGGGCTATTATGAAACGGTGGGTGTTTATGATTTTGATGCGAACTTTCTCGCTGAACAAGGGGAAGAGCAGTATGGGCTTATCTGCCGGAAGGTACTTCTTTGATGGTTACTCGGAAGTGGATACCTCCAGGTCAAAGGAGTGGAACCCTAAACTTCAATATAATCTGGACGGATACTATGCACTTACCCTCGGTACCTGGAAAAGCAAATTATCCTCCAGCTATTTCAGCGAGGAGTTAAGAGACCACGGGGAATCTGAATCCTGATTTGAATTACGAGGGGGCCTTTGATTATTATCATTTTACCAAAAGATGGGCCTACCACCCTGGATTTGAATCAAGCAGTTTGGAGATAAACAGAACCTCAAGTTAACAGGGGCCTATTCCTGGTACCGGAAATCCAAAATTTCCTATTTAAATGACCTGGTGGATCTGGAGAAAATTGTGATTCCAACGGAATCGGCCAATGACACCACTACTTTTCAGAATTATTTCAGCCGGGGAACCTATAGTAACGAGGAAGCATGACAAGATCACCTACCAGGGGGGGTATGAATTTAATTATGAAACAGCCATCAGTCGCAGCCTGGAAGGAAGGGAAAGTATCGGGGATATTTCCGGATTTCTGAGTCTGAATCTTACTCCTTATGAGAAGCTTAATTTTCAACCCGGGCTCAGGTATATCTACAATTTCAAGTACGAGGCCCCCCTGGTATATTCCTTTAATATTAAATGGGATCCTTTCCAGTTCTTAAAGTTGAGAGCCTCCTATGCCAAAGGTTTCCGGGCCCCATCCATAAAGGAACTCTACCTTGACTTCCAGGACATTAATCATAATATTACGGGGAATCCGGATCTGGAAGCAGAAACCGGAAATAATTTTAACTTCTGGTTTGATTTTTCCTTTGGCAAAAACAGTCATAATTTCCAGGTATCCAACAATCTATATTACAATAAGATCCAGAATAAGATCGAATTACTTTATGATCAGGAAGATCCCACTGCAGCAGTATATTTTAATGTGCCGGCAGGAGCAATGATTTCCAAGGGTTTTTCTTCGGATTTTACTTATAAGTTTCATCCGAGATTCACCCTCAATGCAGGGGTATTTCACAACGAATTGTCAAGTATCATTAATACCAGTGAGTTCACCAGCAATACTGATTATACCGCAAATTTCAAGTACAAGAATGTTAAATACCGCTTCGAGCTTTCCCTGTTCTATAAATATACCGACAGATATACCAGGTATGTGGGTTCCATGGATATGGAGACCGGCGAGATCTATGATGTTTCATTAAACTACCTGGATGCATTATCATAACATGGATGCACCTTCAGCATTCCAGTGCTTAAGGATGCCCTGAGATTAACAACAGGAGTGAAGAATATCTTTGATAATAAATCCATTAACTCCTCGGGAGGCGGTGCCGTGCATTCAGGAGGCTCCGGCGGATCTACGCTTCTGAATTGGGGTCGAACCGTTTTTTTGAAGGTCAGTTACCAGTTTGTTAAATTTAAGAAACACTGATTATGAAATTGATACATCTTATGATAGTGCTTTGTTATGGCTTTGGTCCTGATTTCCTGTTTTGAGGAGGACCAGGCGGTGCCGCCCTATGTCCCGCCCGAAGATGTGGAATCTGTATCTATTCAAAACTCCATATACACAAACCAGATCTATTTTGATTTCAGTTCCGGGGATATTGTGGCAGAGAACAAAAATAGTGAATGGGTATTGGCATTTGAGTGTCCTGACACAGGATATCATATCCGTGTGAACTCCTCTGACCTATGGGGGCTGGCACATACCGGATCCACAGATATGAGCCTTGATTTCAGCGTAAGGGCAAATATACACTGGAGGTCTGATAAAGCTGACGGGAATCCTGATTCCACGGCAGTGGGAGAGTGGGTCAGCTTTGTGGAGGGTCAGCCTGTTTATACCCATGAAGTAATGCTCCTGGGCCAATACGACGGCATCTCCTATTTGCCTGTCAAAAAGCTGCAATTTATAGGGGTGGATGAAACGAATTACATTTTTCTGATTGGCGATCCTGAGATGAGCGATCCGGACACTGTGACTGTTCAGAAAGATAATGCTTTCTCTTATGTACATTTCTCCACCGAAAATAATGAAATAAAGCAACTGGAACCCCTGAAGAATGAATGGGACATTCTCTTCACCCAATATTTTACCATACTATTTACCGATGACGGGATCGAAGCTCCTTACTATGTAAGGGGCGTATGGCTTAATTCCAACATGGTGGAATCTGCCCTGGATACGACCACTCACTTTTTAGATATAAACGCCCAAAACGCGCTGGACAATGAATTTTCCTCCCTTCAGGATGCCATTGGTCACGACTGGAAATCGGTGGAGGTTGATGAAGGCAGCAACTCGGCGGAATACAAGGTCAGGGAGGGTTATACTTACATCATCCGGGACGTAGATGGTGATTTGTATAAACTTCGGTTCAAGAGCTATTTTAATCAATCCGGAGAGAAGGGATTTCCCTCATTTGAATATTCAAAACTATAGACCCAAAAAGTAAGCCCATGAAACCTCTTGCCATTTTTGCAGCCACCGTTGTCACCCTTGCACTCATATCCTATTCCATTGCCATCATTACCGAGCAAAGGAAAAAACTTGTCGTCAATCGTGTACTGATATTTCTGACCCTGGGGGTCGTGCTGGATATTTCCGCTACCACCATGATGATCATTGTATCGGAGAACAGTCCCTTTACCCTCCATGGCATCCTGGGCTACTCCTCCCTGACCCTGATGCTTATAGATGCTGTATCTGCTCTGGAGATTCCGGATCAGCAAGGGTGCAGGCACTGTCGTTTCCCGTCCGGTTCATCTCTATTCCAGGCTAGCCTATATCTGGTGGGTGACTGCCTATATCACTGGAACCATGATGGTTATGATGAAATAGCTTGATATTCAGTGAGATCTTCGTACATTTAGCCCTATAATTCCACACAATGGGCTTCAAACACATTCAGATAAAGGTACCAACAGATTATTCTGACGAGCAGCTCAGAAGTGCCATTGGAAAGCAACTTGGCATAAAGGATTTTTCCTTTCAGATAGAAAAGAAGAGCCTGGATGCCAGAAAGAAAAATGACACACACTGGTTATTGGGAGTACTTGTTATCTTCCGATAGAAATAGATGGTGATGAATTTTACAGCTCCGGCAGCCCTGGAAATTCCTTATAAAAAGCGGAGCGAAAAGGTAGTGGTTATCGGGAGCGGACCGGCAGGTTTTTTTGCCGCACATGTTTTGCAGCTGGCTGGTTTCCAGGTGACTATTATTGAACGCGGATCAGAAGTGGAGCAGCGTTCACAGGGCCATAGACATTTTGGAAAGCAAGGGAGAATTCAACGATCAGAATAATTATGCCTTTGGTGAGGGAGGTGCCGGGACCTTTTCGGACGGGAAGCTTACCTCACGATCAAAGCACATCTCCAGGGAGCGAGTTTTATCCTTTCGGAATATGTGAAAGCCGGTGCACCTGAAGAAATAATGTACATGACCTACCCCCATGTGGGAACCGACAATCTCAAAGTCATCGTTGCCAATCTTCGTCAGCAGTTTCTTGGATAACGGAGGAACATTCCTGTTTGAGACCCAGCTTAAAGAGATTATTCTCAAAGGAAACAGGGTCACTGGGATTATCTCCAATAAAGGCGAAATGGAAGCTGATCATGTGATACTCGCCACAGGTCATTCTGCCTATGACACCTACCGCATGCTGATGAAAAAGGGGATTCAGTTTGGCACCAAGAACTTTGCCATTGGTCACCGGATCGAGCATCCCCAAACACTTATTAACCAGGCCCAGTGGGGCAGGGAAACCCTGCCGGGAGTAAAAGCTGCAGAATACCGCTTAAGTACAAAGTCCAAATCGGGATTGGGCGTTTATACCTTTTGCATGTGTCCGGGCGGCATGGTGGTGCCCGGCTGCCGCTTTTAAAGAAAAAAGTGTCGTCAACGGAATGAGCCATTATCAGCGTGATGGTCATTTTGCCAACGCCGGTTGTGTGGCAGGGGTTCATCCGGATATCTTGCTGGGACATACCTGCTCACCCGAGGAGATACTGGATTGGATGGACGAGCTGGAGGGAAGCTTTTATGCCTTCTCCAGACAGCTATACCATTCCGGCAAATATGGCAGCTGATTATATGCAGAAGAAGTGAATCCAGGACCATTGTCCAAAAGCAGCTATCCCCTGGGATTGCAGATCCGCACCTCTTTTTAATATGGTTCCGAAAATGGTAAGCAGGCCATCGCGGATGGATTAAAGGATTTCAGCAGGAAGCTGCATGGTTTTGACCGGGGACTGCTGATGGGACTGGAAAGCAAAACCTCTTCTCCCATCCAGGTGGCGCGCGACAGGGAAGGAAAATGCAAGGGCTTCGAAAATCTCTATTTCGTGGGTGAAGGAAGCGGATTTGCCGGAGGGATCATCTCCAGTGCTGCAGATGGTGTCAAGTGTGCCATGGCCCTGATTTCAAAATTTGTTGAGGCAGATGATTACATTGGGCCGCAGACTTAAAGGCTTGCCCGAATACCCAGTTTCAAGCCCCCTGATCTCAGCCAGGTTCTTTAGCCTCCCGTAAAGGGTATAACCGGGATAGTAATTTTCCTTGATAATCCCCCAGGATCCGGGCACCGTGGTCCGGTCTGACGGGCATGCCGGTATATCCGGGATTATCTTTGCCTCCTTCGAAGATCTTCCTTTACCATGGTTCTGAGAATCTTTACCATATCAATGTCTCCCTCAAGCAGATTTTCCTCATGAAAGTTAAAATGCTTATCACGGCTCACATTTCGGATATGAAGGAAATTGATCCTGTGTGCCAGTTTCTCAGCCATGAGTGGCAGGTCATTGGAATGGGCGGCTCCAAATGATCCGGTGCAAAAGGTAAGTCCGTTGGCAGGAGAATCCACACTTTGAATGATCTCTTCTGCATCCTGGAGGGTGCTGACAGCCCTGGGAAGACCCATCAGCGGCCAGGGTGGATCATCCGGATGAATGGCCAGCCGGACTTCTGCATTCTTCTGCCACCGGAACTATTTCCTTTAAAAACAGTTTCAAATTTGACAGGTATTCCTGACCGGTCCATTTTGCCGTAGGCCTCAATTCTCGTCAGCACTTCTTTCAGGGAAAAAGCTTCACCCGATCCTGGAAAACCCAGCAGGAAGGTTTTTTCCAGTTCTTCTCGTTCCTTCTTACTCATACTGTTTATAAGCATCTCTGCTTCCTTCCTGACCTCGTCTGTATAGGATTTCCTCAGCACCAGGCCGTTTCAGAATAAACAGATCAATGGCAGCAAAATGTGTGAAAGTGAAACCCGATCTTGTGGAGCCATCCTTATTTTTTACGGCCAGGTTGGTTCGTGACCAGTCCAGTGCCGGCATGAAATTGTAACAAACGGTTCTGATACCTTCCCGGCCCAGGTGAGTAAGGGTTTTCTTATATGCCTCTATGCGCTTTAAAAACTGCCCGCTTCGCTTTTTAATATCTTCATGAACGGGAACACTCTCCACAACACCCCAGCTTAATCCTGCTTGTTCGATCATTTTTTTTCGAACCCGGATATCTTCGATTGACCATGCTTCTCCGACGGGTATTTGATGCAGCGCAGAAACCACACTTTTGGCACCGGTTTGAACGATTTGATCAAGGCTGATCCTGTCCTCAGGTCCGAACCACCTCCAGGAATGAATAAACATATCGAAAATATTTAGACCCCACTGTGAAAACTAAAACCTCCATCTACCGGAAGAATGACTCCGGTAACAAAGGATGCTGCATCGCTTGAAAGAAAAAGGACAGCTCCAATGAGTTCATTTGCATTCCCAAATCTTCCCATGGGAGTATTCTGGATCACCAGTTTGCCCGCGTTCGGTGGGCGTTCCATCAGGATTAGTCAGGAGGGCCCTGTTTTGATCGCCAATGAAGAAACCAGGGGCAATGGCATTAACACGGATCGTTCCACTGTGCTTCATGGCCATTTCCATGGCCATCCACCGGGTGAAAGTTTGAAACAGCCGCCTTGGCCGCCGAATAGCCCACCACGCGGGTAATGCTCCTCATGGCAGCCATGGAAGATATATTGATGATGGAGCCGCTTTTCTGCCGGGCCATGATCCTGCCAACTTCCAGGGTAGGCAGCACAGTGCTTTTGTAATTCAGATCCGAAACCCGGTCGAAATCCTTGATATTGAGATCGAAAACGCTTTTATCCGGTGAAATGGTTGCACCGGGAATGTTACCTCCTGCTGCATTAATGAGAATATCGATCCTCCATGCTCCCTGAGAATTTGTTCGCATCCTTCCTTAATGCTTTCCGTATCCAGGGCATCCATATGGAGGCCATATGCTGAGCAGTTTTCACCTATGATCGACTCAGCATTTGCAGACAGCTTTTTCCAGGTTAATATCAGCCAGGACTGATTTTTACACCGGCCTTTGCAAGTCCGGTTCCGATTGCACCTGCAAGGACCCCACCTCCACCTGTGATCAGGGCCACTTTTCCTTCAAGATTGAAATGTTCTATCTATATAATTCATTAGTCTTTTCTAAAAGTTATGAAAGGTGATGCCCTTCTCCAGTTGGCCCATCAAGAATAATTTACCAGGGTAGATAACAATTATAAGGGCCAATCGTTCAAATTTTTCAAATAACGAAGGAGTATCAGGGATGTTCCCCGATACTCCTCACTTTCAATAAAAACCACCTGGACTATTCTAATATCTCCTACCAGAGATTCTCCAGGTGATTACTGCTCACGTATATGTTTTCGATAAATAATCATTCCCTCATCATTAAAATCGTGGGATATCATAAATGGATATTCAAATATTTCCCCATCTTTTTTATAAATCATCTTCCACCAGGAGTAAACAATATAATTATCACTCTTTTCATAGTAAATACAGTCCGGGTAGCCTACCTGCTCCACTTTGAATTTCAGATCATCCTTAAAAAACATATTTGCCATTGTCTCTTTGTACTCATCAAGACTCATTGATTCTTCCAGCTGCATGGATAAATTGCTAAATCTGGCTTTTGGTGAATAGAAGCTTGTCCATTTGTCCACATCTTTAGCCACGAAAGCATTCATGGCCTTCCGAACAGTCAGGATATAAGGGTGATTAATATAAACTTTGCCATTCTCTTTGGTTGTCTGGCTGTTAGCTATTTCTTCAAATACTGCATTGTCGAAATATGAAATCATTGCTGTGATTTTACCTTCTTCGTTAAAGTTGTAGATGTTATGAAAAGGCAATTCAAGAATCACACCTGTTTCCTTATGGATTCCCGTCATCAGGAGCCAGTCCTGGACCCAGGTTCCCCCTTCCTTGTATTCCAGGGCATCGGGGGCAGCCGGTTTGTAATCTCCGATCGCTAAGTTTTCATAGGACTCTGCCCATTTTGCCAGGCCCTTGCCTATTTCCGCATTTGGAGTTACTGGCTCACGCTTGTCGTTATTAAGTATATAGGCACTGTCGGCAAAGAAGCTCCTGTAGGTTTCCTCATCACCCTTGACGAGGGCCTGCCAGGCTTCCTTCGTTTTGTCAATGCTTTCATGCTCAGAGAAAATGGTTCCGTTTTTCTTTTGAGAAAAAGAGTTCGCTCCAACAAACAGGAGCAGGATTAATAGTGCTGTAATTTTTTGCATCATGGAAATTTTTGTAAAAAAAAGGAATCTGAATGGAAGGGCCTTGCCCGTTGAGAGGTGTGCTTGGGTTATACCATAAACTTACCACCTATTGTATTGCAAGTCAATTAATTTCATATATTCTTCAACACAAAAAAGATGATGCGTCTGTCAAAAATATTCAGCCCTGGCTTTATACGCAGAGCTTACCCTCTATTGTGGAATCATATACTTGTTTTTTCCGGGATTTGAAATTGAAAATGCAGGCGGTGATCCAATCCCAGCGGGATGGGTTCGGTGGATTTGCCCAATATTATTGGCACTTTCATTCGCTAGTATGATGATGTTTAGAAATCCCGCTAAGCAGGGGTTCTTTGTTTTATGAATTGATATTTGGAGGAAGGGCAGATTTTAATCTGACGATTATATCTTTTTCCATTCATGCTTTCGAAATAGATCACAGTTTTTTTACCTTCAGGTGGTAAAATAGTTCTATAAAGACTATTTTCACGCAAAATTTAAATCAGACTAAAAAAAGATAAAAAATAATGGCAAAAATTACCTGGACACATACGGATGAAGCACCCGCATTGGCGACAATGGCATTTCTTCCGGTCGTAAAAGCATTTACAAAAGGTACTGATATTACGATTGATCTGGCTGATATATCACTGGCCGGACGGATCATAGCCAACTTCCAGGAAAAGCTTAGTGAAGATCAGAAAATTCCCGATTATCTGACCCTATTGGGTGAAATGACACAGCAGTCGGATACAAATATTATCAAGCTGCCCAATATCAGCGCCTCTATTCCCCAGCTTCAGGACGCCATCAA
Organism: uncultured Bacteroidota bacterium; assembly: GCA_963716765.1. Classification (GTDB taxonomy): domain Bacteria; phylum Bacteroidota; class Bacteroidia; order Bacteroidales. Next base: position 87,045 of record CAVQUO010000022.1, read on the forward strand.
GGAATTACAGGAAAAAGGTTATGATATTCCTGAGTATCCTGAAGAGCCAAAAACGGATGAAGAAAAAGCGCTTCAAAAACGATTTTCTGTTGTCCTGGGTTCAGCTGTCAACCCTGTTCTCCGTGAAGGAAATTCAGACAGGCGGCCGGCTGCTTCGGTAAAGAAATTTGCCCAGAAACATCCACACCGAATGATGAAACCCTGGCCGGAGTCAGGATCCAAGGCGCGTGTCGCACATATGAATGACAAAGACTTTTATGCCCATGAAATTTCAATGACAATGGACAAAGCCTGTGATGTGAAGATCGAATTCCTGGATAAAGAAGGTAATGTTAAGGTTCTGAAGGAGAATATATCATTACTGGCAGGCGAAGTTATTGATACGACGCATATGGATGTTGCTGCCTTGCGGGAATTCTATGCCGAGCAGATTGAAGAGGCAAAAAAGGATGAGGTTCTGCTTTCGCTTCACCTCAAGGCTACCATGATGAAGGTCTCCGATCCGATCATGTTTGGTCATGCTGTGTCCGTATATTACAAGGATGCCCTTGATAAGCATGAGGCAATACTGAAGGAAATTGGTGCAAATGTCAATAACGGGCTGGCCGATGTTCTGGAAAAACTGAACAAACTTCCGGCCGACAAAAAAGCCGAGATCGAAGCGGACATTCAAGCGGTATATGAGAGCCAACCAGCGCTGGCCATGGTTGACTCGCGTAAGGGTATTACCAATCTTCATGTGCCCAATAATATCATTATCGATGCTTCCATGCCCAACGTCGTCCGCGACGGCGGCAAAATGTGGAATAATGACGATCAGCTTCAGGATTGTATTGCCATGATTCCTGACCGTTGCTATGCCACCATGTATAAGGCGATAATGGAAGACGCCAAGGAAAAGGGGCAATTCGATCCGACCACGATGGGCAATGTATCCAACGTCGGATTAATGGCCAAGAAAGCCGAAGAATACGGTTCTCATGACAAAACATTTGAAGCGCCGAGCCGGGCACCATCCGCGTTGTCGATGAAGCCGGAAAGACCTTACTCGAGCAGCATGTACAAACCGGTGATATCTTCCGCATGTGTCAGACAAAAGATGTGGCCATCCGCGACTGGGTCAAGCTGGCCGTAAACAGGTCAAGGGCAAGTGGCAGTCCGGTCGTCTTCTGGCTCGATGAAAACCGTGCCCATGACAGGGAGATTATTAAAAAGGTGAAGACCTATCTGCCTGATCATGATACAGCGGCCTTGAAATACTTATCAAAGCTCCGGAAGAAGCAATGAAATACACCCTTGAGAGAGTGCGCAGGGGAGAGGATACGATTTCAGCCACAGGGAATGTGCTGAGAGATTATCTGACTGATCTCTTCCCCATTCTGGAGCTTGGAACAAGTGCACGCATGCTTTCGATTGTTCCCCTGCTGAAAGGAGGAGGACTTTTTGAGACCGGTGCCGGCGGATCAGCACCAAAACATGTGCAGCAGCTTGTCAAGGAAGGACACCTCAGATGGGATTCTCTGGGTGAATACTGCGCCCTGGTCCCATCATTTGAAATGATTGCTGAACAAACAGGCGATAAAAAGGCAACAATCTTTGCCAGCACACTGGATCAGGCCATCGCTCATTACCTGGAAAACGGAAAACTTCCAAGCCGAAAGGTGAATGAACTTGATAACAGGGGCAGTACTTTTTATCTGACCCTCTACTGGGCCAGGGCCCTTGCATCCCAGGATGAAGATCCTGAAATGCAGGCCAGGTTTAAAAAACTGGCAGATGAACTGGGTAAAAATGAAGAAATCATCACTGAGGAACTTATTGCTGCCCAGGGCCAGCCGAGTGATCTTGGTGGCTACTTTATGCCGGATACGAAGAAAGCGACACAGGTCATGCGCCCCAGTGCTGTATTTAATGAGATCATAGATGCCTTCCCAGCTTGATGCCATGAGTATTTGTCCGATGTGAGAAGATTACTCGCCTTTGGCTCGTGGACTTAGGGGGAGGGGAAACTCAAAACAAAAAACAAGGCACTAGTGCCTGCTTTTGCCTTCCCGCTCAGTCTCGCAAAAGCAAGCTTTTGACGTCTGGATCAAACGCAAAAAGCACCGTTGCGATGCAAGCGGTGGTTTTTTTGTTTTGGTCGGGGTGAGAAGACTCGAACTTCCGACCCCATGTCCCCCAGACATGTGCGCTAGCCAACTGCGCCACACCCCGATCAATTGTGCTGCAAAAGTAATAATTCTATTTCATATTCTCAAACTGCAGGAGGAAAATTGAATGTATAAATATTACTGTCATCCCGTCATCATATGCAGTTCCATCAATCTGTTGACTGTAAGAATGTCCGGATGCAGTCATATTAGGATGGATATTTCTGATTTGGTATTTAATTTGAAGAGGGGATGAGGGAAATTTTGTAATTTAATCGGTCTTTTGGAGACTAAGAATGACTAACATTACTAACGTTACTAACACTACTAACGCACTAAGCGAGTATTACTAACCCAATAATCCAATAACATATTAACCTATTTAATTATGGACCTATTTAAACCCATGGACAACAAAGAGGAAAAGACCTCTTCAATCGATAAGATGGAAGTGAAAGAGCATGTGAGGTGCCTGATCCTGGGATCGGGACCTGCCGGCTATACAGCAGCCATTTATGCAGCCCGTGCCAATCTGAATCCTGTGATGTATACCGGAATGCAGATGGGGGGACAGCTGACCACCACCACGGAAGTGGATAATTTCCCCGGTTACCCTGATGGTACCGATGGCACTGCCATGATGGAGGATCTGAAAAAGCAGGCCGAGCGTTTTGGAACACAGGTGCGCTTCGGCATGGCCACCAAAGTGGATTTCTCTGGAAAGGTGAAAAAGGTGGTGATTGATGAAAATACTCTGATTACAGCTGATTCGGTCATCCTTGCCACCGGTGCCACAGCCAAGTACCTTGGACTGGAATCAGAGGAAAAATTCAAGGGATATCGGTGTGTCTGCCTGTGCCACCTGCGATGGATTCTTTTATAAGGATAAGGTGGTTGCCGTGGTGGGCGGGGGAGATACCGCTGCTGAAGAGGCCACTTACCTGGCAGGTATTTGCAAGAAAGTATACCTGATTGTCCGAAGGGATGAACTGAGGGCTTCCAAGGCCATGCAGAAGAGGGTATTCAATACGAAGAACATTGAGGTGCTCTGGAAGCATCAGACCAAAGAGATGCTGTGGAGAACAGGTGGTACAGCGGTGTGGAGCTTTATAAGAATAAGGGCGAAGCCGGAGAAGAGATTGTAAAGATTGATATTGATGGCTTCTTCCTGGCCATCGGACACACTCCCAATTCGGATGTCTTCAAGGAATTATCTGGAAACTGATGATGTGGGTTATGTGCAAACCATTCCCGGTATCAGCAAAAACCAATGTTCCCGGTGTTTTTGCCTGTGGCGACCTGCAGGATAATACCTACAGGCAGGCTGTTACTGCAGCCGGGTTCCGGTTGTATGGCAGCCCTGGATGCAGAACGCTACCTGGGGAATGGAGTAAACCATCCGTTTCGAAAACATACTAATAATATGATAAAAAAAAACTAGGGGACTGTTTCGGAAGTCCCCTGTTTTTTTACGAGTACATTAGCATTATAAGTATCTAACAAATGCTGAACATCCTCGTACTTTTCACGTGTCAGCCTGATATTCTGCAAAGTCTTAGTTGTATTCTCCGCCTGCAAGCTTGGCGCGGCATTCGGTGAATGCTGCGATGGTAACTTTCACGTCCTCCAGGTTGTGCATCGCTGTGGGAATCAGGCGAAGCAGGATGTCTCCCTTGGGTACCACCGGATAGATCACCATGGAACAGAAGATGCTGTAGTTCTCCCGCAGGTCAAGGATCAGGTGGGTGGCTTCAATAATTCCGCCATGCATATAAACAGGAGTAACAGGTGATTGCGGTTTTCCCGATATCAAAACCAGCTTCTCTCAGACCCTTTTGAAGGGCATTTACCACGCTCCAGAGGTTTTCCCTGAGTTCGGGCATGCCTTTAAGCATTTCAAGGCGCTTGAGCGCTCCGATCACCATGGGCATGGGAAGTGATTTGGCATAGGTCTGTGACCTCATGTTGTAGCGCAGGTAATCGACGACCTCTTTGTCACTGGCAATAAAACCACCGATACCGGCCATGGACTTGGCAAAGGTGGAGAAATAGAGATCAATCTTATCCTGAACACCAAAATGTTCACCGGTACCCATTCCTGTGGCACCCATGGTTCCAAAACCATGAGCATCATCCACCAGGAGCCGGAAATCATATTTATCTTTCAAATCACAGATGGCTTTCAGGTTGCCCAGGTCACCGGCCATTCCAAATACACCTTCTGAGATCACCAGAACGCCACCGCCCTGCTGGTCGGCACGTTTTGTAGCCCTTTTTAGCTGGGTCTCCAGGTTCTCCATATCGTTGTGCGGGAAATACAAACCGTTTGGCCAGTGACATCCTCATTCCGTCCAGGATACAGGCATGTGATTCGGAATCATAAACGATCACATCATTTCTGGAGGTGACAGCATCAATAATGGAAGCCATTCCCTGGTAACCATAGTTCAGGAGGAAGGCATCTTCTTTCTGAACAAAGGAGGCCAGTGCCTGCTCCAGTTCTTCATGTTTGTTGGTCTGACCCGACATCATCCTGGCTCCCATGGGGTAGGCCATTCCGATATTCAACAGCTGCATCACCATCAACTTTTCTTACTTCCGGGTGGTTTCCCAGTCCCAGGTAATTGTTCAGGCTCCAGGTGAGCACCTCTTTGCCACGAAATTTCATGTGTGCTGAAATCTCTCCTTCCAGCTTGGGAAAGGTAAAGTATCCATGTCCCGCAGTCTGGTATTGACCAATGGGACCCCTGTTTTTGGTAATTCTTTCAAAAATGTCCACAGAATTTGTTTTTAATTGTTTCGGCTGCAAATTTAGTCTTTTTTTAATGCGTGACAAAGAATCGCTAATTTATAGACGATACGCTGATATTTTTACGACTAATACAATAAAACGGAATGGTTTTTGTTAATAACATGTGGAATTAACATGCCAATCCTTTTATTATTAACTCAATAATTGTAATTTTGCACGATGTTTAAAAACAGGCTCATAATTGGTGTTGCAAGCATGCTTTCAGTAGTGTTGCTAGGTGGGTGCGGTGAGTATGAGAAGTTGCTGAAAAGCAGGGACTTTGAGAAGAAGTATGATACTGGTGTTAAGCTTTACGACGAGGGGGAATATGTGAAAGCAGGAACACTGTTTGACCAGGTGGCCAATATTTACCGGGGAACCACCAAGGCGGATACGGTAAAGTATTACCAGGCAAAAAGTTATTACGGACAGCGGGATTATTTGATGGCCGGGCACTATTTCAGTGAACTGTCGGTCACCTATACCAGCAGTGTTTACAAGGAAGAGGCTGATTTTATGATGGGCTATTGTTACTACAAACAGTCTCCTCGTCCCGAACTTGATCAGACGAATACCTTTCAGACCATTAACTGCCATGCAGATGTTTATGGTGAAGTACCCTAATTCGGAAAGATTGAACGAATGCCAGGAGATCATTGTTGAAATGGCTGACAAACTGGTGGAGAAATCATTTATCAGTGCAAAATTATATTATGATCTGGGCTACTATAAATCGGCGATTATCGCATTGCGCAACAGCCTGATAGAGTACCCGGAAACCAAGTACAGGGAGGAATTGATGTTCCTGATCCTGAAATCTTCCTTACCTGCTGGCCGATAACAGCGTTCCCAGCAAACAAAGGGAACGATTTCAGGCAGCCGTGGATGAATATTACAGTTTTATCGGGGAGTTTCCAGATGGTCCGCATACCAAGGAGGCCAAAAGATTTATGAAAACTCCAATAAGTTATTTAGAAGGAATAACAAATAAAATAAAAATAAATCATCATAGAATGGATTACAAAAAAACCAAAGCACCACTTACAACCGTCACCAGGGATCTGAATGACCTTGATGGTGAAACCGATAACATCTACCAGACTGTGAAGATTGCCTCCAAAAGGGCCAACCAGATCAGCGTGGAGATGAAGCAGGAGCTGAACCGGAAGCTGGAAGAGTTTGCTTCCTATACCGATAACCTGGAAGAGGTTTTCGAGAATCCGGAGCAGATCGAAATCTCAAAGTTTTTCGAGCGTTTGCCCAAACCATCTCTTATCTCCTTACAGGAATTAACCGAAGACCAGATCTATTTCAGGATCAACGAAACTCCTGAAATAGAGGAACAGTAGTCAACTCCTTCCTGATGGACCTAGCAGGAAAACAGGTAATCCTTGGTGTTACCGGCAGTATTGCCGCCTATAAGGCTGTCTACCTGCTCAGGTTACTAATCAAGGAGGGCGCTCAGGTGCAGGTTATCATGACCCCCACAGCCAAAGAGTTTGTGGGTCCTGTTACATTTTCCGCCCTTTCAGGGAAAACAGTGCTTTCTGAATTTTTTCAGCGAAGAGGGAGGAGACTGGAACAGCCATGTGGATATGGGTGTTTCGGCCGACCTGATGCTGATTGCTCCGGTAACAGCCACCACCCTTGGGAAAATGGCAGGAGGAATTGCCGATAATCTTCTGGTTACAACCTATCTTTCAGCCAGGTGTCCTGTTGTAGTGGCCCCGGCCATGGACATGGACATGTACAATCATCCTTCCACCCAGAAGAATCTTGAAATTCTGAAGAGTTATGGAAACCTGGTGATTGAACCCGGATCGGGTGAACTGGCCAGCGGACTGGAAGGCAGGGGCAGGATGGAAGAACCCGAAGAGATCATTGAATTTATCAGGAAGCCTTGAGGGTGCCGTCAAAAAAAAAACTTCTGAATCATAGGGTACTGATTACTGCCGGCCCCACACACGAAAACATCGATCCCGTTCGTTTTATTGGCAACCACTCTTCAGGGAAGATGGGTTATGCCATTGCAGAGGCATTTGCTGAGAGGGTGCTGAAGTTACCTTGATATCAGGTCCAGTCTCGCTTGACACTGCAGCATCCCGGAGTTGAAATAGTCCAGGTTACTTCGGCCCAGGAAATGTTTGAGGCGACTGCCGACCGATATTGAGGAAGTGGATGTTGCTGTATTCAATGCTGCTGTTGCTGATTTTACTCCGGTGGAGCCTGCTACCAGGAAAGATGAAGCGGGGAGATGAGGAGTGGAGCATCCGGCTGAAACCCACCACGGATATTGCTGCTGAGATGGGAAAGAGGAAAAAGAGCGGACAGTTGTTTGTGGGTTTTGCACTTGAAAGTGACAATGGATTGGAAAATGCAAAGCGAAAAGCTGAAAAATAAAAATCTGGATCTGATTGTCCTGAATTCACTGGAGAAGAGGGGGCCGGATTTGGAACTGATACCAACCGGGTGACCATGATTGATCGTATGCTGGAAGTAGAAGAGTATGAACTGAAACCCAAGAGCCAGGTGGCTGCTGACCTGGTGGAAAGGGTGATAAAGATGATAGAAGATGCGTAAGTCTATTATTTCTATATTTATTATGCTTTCTCCGATTCTGCTTAATGCACAGGAACTCAGGTGCAATGTTCAGGTGGTCAGTCAGCAGATCCAGGGAACCAATAAGCAGGTATTTCAAACCCTTCAGAATGCCATTTATGAATTTATGAATAACCGGGTCTGGACCGACCATGTCTATACCATGGAGGAGCGTATCGAGTGCAATCTGATGTTTAATATCACCGAGCAGGTATCGGCCGATGAATTTAAAGGCACACTGTCCATTCAGGCAAGCAGGCCGGTTTTTAATACCAATTACACTACCACCACCCTGAATTTCATGGACAATGATATTCAATTCAGGTATGTGGAGTTTTCACCGCTGGAGTTTGATCTCAATTCACATATTTCCAACCTTACCTCCATTCTTGGCTTTCTATGCCTATTATATCATTGGGCCTGGATTATGATACTTTCGAATTGATGGGAGGAGCAGCCAATTTCAGCAATGCAGAACGAATTGTGCTGAATGCGCAGAATGCCCCTGAGCCAGGATGGAAACCACTGGATAATCTTGCTCATAAAAGCAGGTACTGGCTGGTAAAGGATATGCTTGATACCGATTATGAACGGCGTTAGGGAGTTTAATTACCGCTATCACAGGCTGGGCCTTGATATGATGGATGAAAAGGTTGCTGAAGGCAGGGCCGAGATTACCAACAGCCTGGAGCTTTTGCAGAAGGTATTACCGAAGCCGTCCCGATCCTTACATGTATCTTCTGAGTCTGGTTTTTAGCTGCCAAGGTGGATGAACTTGTAAGTGTCTATACCGAATCCTATCCCGGAGGAGAGAAACAGGGCCCATGCCATTCTCATAGAGATGGATAAAACCAATGCCAATAAATATAAAGCCATCCTGGAACAGACCTTAGGCAGACAGCGCATGATTCAATCCCTCTACATCAGGAACTATGTGCTGATTGATGAACTGGAAATGCAGTTTTCCAGAAGGTTTTACCACCATTACCGGGGAAACCGGGGCAGGAAAATCAATTCTGATGGGTGCGCTTTCACTGATTCTGGGACAGCGGGTTGATACCTCTGTGCTGAAGCTGAAAGATGCCAAGTGCATTGTGGAGGGAACCTTTCAGATCCGGGGAGGAGCTTCGAGCCGGTTTTTGAATCCAATGATCTTGATTTTGAAGCGGTCTCCATCATCCGACGGGAGATTTCACCCGGGGGGAAATCAAGGGCATTTGTCAATGATACTCCGGTAAACCTGCCTGTGCTGAAGGAGATCGGGAACCGGCTGGTGGATATTCATTCCCAGCATCAGAACCTGCAGCTTAACGATCATCAGTACCAGCTGGAGGTGATCGATCACCTGGCGCAAGACCGAGAAGGAACTTACCGAATACCAGGCTAGCTTACAGCGACTTACAGTGAGGCAGATCAGGAACTGGCGAAGGTACGGGATGAGATCAACAGGCTGAAAGAGGACCTGGATTATATGCAGTTTCAGTATAATGAACTTCAATGCGCCCACCTGAAGGAGGGTGAACTGGAAACCCTGGAAGCCGAATTTCAGAGGGCCGAACATGCCGAGGAAATCAGGTCAGGCACTGTTTCAGTCAGCCGCACTGCTTCTGCAGGAATCCACAGGAATACTGGATCAGCTTGAAAGAAGTCACTTGCCCAGCTCAGGAAAATAGCCGCATTCTACACTCCTTCCAGGGAGCTGCTTCGAGCGGATGGAATCAGCCTATATCGAATTAAAGGATCTTTCGTCAGAAGTTGGAAAACCAGGCAGATAAAAGTGACCTTGATCCGGTAAGCTTGAGCAACTGCAGGAACGAATCGACCTTCTGTTCAGCCTGATGCAGAAGCACAGGGTGCGGAATGTGGAAGAGTTGATTGCACTGAGGGATGCAGCTGAACAAAAAGATTGAGGCCATCACTTTTTCCGATGAGAAGATCGGTGAGCTGGAAGAAAGAAGCGCAGAGTTATCTGAAAGCCATGGAAAAGCTAGGCTGGAGTTCTGCACAAAAAGCGGACGGATGCTGGCAAGGAGATGGAGCTTAAGGTGGAATCACAGCTGAAGGAGCTGGGAATTCCCAATGCCAGGTTTCAGGTGGAGATGGCAAGAAAGAGAGACTTATGATCTCTATGGCTCCGATGAGATCCGGTTCCTTTTTTCGGCCAACAAGCAGGTGGCCCTGGAGGAGATCTCAAGGGTGGCATCGGGAGGAGAGGTTTCACGGCTGATGCTTTGCATCAAATCCCTGGTTTCGGACCGGAAGGGCATGCCAACCCTGATTTTTGATGAGATTGATTCCGGGGTAAGCGGGGAGATTGCCGAAAAGGTAGGAGGAATCATGGAACGACTGTCGGGGGACAGGCAGGTGATGGCCATTACCCACCTGCCACAGGTGGCCTCCATGGGGAATGATCATTTCTCGGTTTATAAGGAGGATACGAGTGATGCCACCTATACCCGGATACGGAAACTGAATAATGACGAACGGATTATTGAAATTGCCAGAATGCTTTCGGGTGAATCAGTTACAGATGCAGCCCTTTCCAATGCCCGTGTTCTGCTTCGTTTTTAATATCTCATCGCACAATCTAGCTATTTATTTGTTATATAGGGCAGAAACCAACAATTCTAATTATTATAATCATGGCTTACAATTTACTGAAAGGGAAAAAAGGAATCATTTTCGGAGCGCTTAATGATCAGTCCATTGCCTGGAAAGTTGCCGAAAGGGCATATGAAGAGGGTGCTGAAATTGTGCTGACCAATGCACCCATTGCCCTTCGAATGGGTACCATCAATGAACTGGCTGAAAAGACCAATGCACAGGTTATTTCGGCAGATGCCACCAGCCTGGAGGACCTGGAAAACCTGTTCAAAAAGTCCATGGAGATCCTGGGAGGAAAAGTGGATTTTGTTCTTCACTCCATTGGGATGTCACCCAATGTGAGAAAGGGACTTGATTATGATGCCCTGAATTATGATTATTATCACAAAACCCTGGATGTTTCTGCCTTCTCCCTGCACAAGGTGCTGAGTACCGCCCGGAAGATGGATGCCATCAATGAATGGGGTTCTGTGGTGGCCCTCTCCTATGTGGCTGCCCAGCGAACTTTTGCCGGATACAATGACATGGCCGATGCCAAGGCCATCCTGGAATCCATTGCCCGGAGCTTCGGTTATATGTACGGCAGGTCCAAACAGATCCGGATCAATACCGTTTCTCAATCTCCCACACCCACCACTGCCGGAAGCGGGGTAAGTGGCTTCGATAAGCTGGAGGATTTCTCCGACAGGATGTCTCCCCTGGGAAATGCCACCGCTGATGATTGTGCCGATTACTGCATTACGCTTTTCTCCGACCTGACCCGCAAGGTGACCATGCAGAACCTCTTCCACGATGGAGGATTCTCCAGCATGGGCATGAGTTACAGGGCCATTGAGCAGTACGAAAAGAGCTTCAAGGATTGCCCGGAATAGCAATAGCAGCTTTCACTTTTTGACTATATTTCGGAATCTACCAATCCGAAATATCTCATGGGAACTATCATTATTGCCAGCTATTTCCTGATTCCTGCATTTCTCCTTTTCTACAGCACCAAGATTCTCGATCATCAATAAGATCGGAATCGTGGTGTTCTGTTATGGAATTGGTCTGGTCATGGGGAACATCAGCATTATTCCTGAATCCATATCTGGAATCCAGAGCGATCTGATGGGGGTGACCATCCTGCTGGGAATTCCGCTGGTTCTCTTCTCCGAGAATGTGGTAAAATGGGCCAAAATGGCCAAAACCACCTTTATCTCCCTGTTGCTGGGTGTGGTTTCGGTGGTTGTACTGGTTTTTGTGGGATTCTTTCATTTTCAGGAATGACATCCCGGAAATCTGGAAGATTTCAGGAATGATGATCGGTGTCTATACCGGTGGAACACCCAACCTGGCAGCCATTGCACGCGGACTTGGCTGTTGATGAGGACCTCTATATTCTGACCCATACGGCCGAACTGGTGATTGGAGCAGTGATCCTGCTTTTTCTGATTACCGGTGCCAAGCCTCTTTTTGGAAAATTTCTGAGACCCTATAAGAAGAGTGGAAGAGGTCAGGCACCAGCCTGAGCTGGATGTGGCCGATTTTGAGAGCTATGAAGGTTTTTTCAAACGAGAGAACTTTCTGGGAATTCTGAAGGCATTCGGGGTTGCCCTGGTGATCTTTGGAATCGGCTATGGAATGACCTTCTTGTTTGAAGGAGATGCCAAAGATACGGCAGCAGTGCTTACAGTGACCACCCTGGGAATCGTGGCCTCACTGATACCCGGTATCAACCGGATTAAAAGTTCCTTCCAGCTGGGGATGTATTTCATCTATGTTTTCTGTATCATTGTGGCTTCCAAAGCCGACCTGCTGGCCCTGTTCAATGTGGAGAATATGAATCTGATGGTGAATCTGCTGCTCTATATTGCCCTGGTGATTGTGGGCTCGCTGGTTCTGCATGCCATCCTGTCCTGGATCTTCAGAATCAATGTGGATGATTATATCATTACCTCCACTGCCCTTTCCAATTCACCTCCCTTTGTACCTGTGGTGGCAGCAGCCCTTCGAAATAAGGAAGTGGTGATTCCCGGGTATGATTATCGGGGTGATCGGTTATGCCATCGGGAATTACCTGGGAGTGGCCATTGCCTATCTTCTGAAGTAGGATTGCTATAAAACATTCAGTCAGCAGCCTCAATTTCCTATCTTCGTAGTATGAGATTGGTATTGAAAAATATTGGCAGCCTGCTGATGGTTGAGAATGAACCCGAAGCAATGGTTGCCGGGCATCAGATGGAGCAGGTACATAGCATTAACAATGCATGGCTGGTCATTGAAAATGGAAAAATTGCCTGTTATGGCGAAGGCGAGGTGATTCCCTTTTCCGGATGATGAGGTGCTGGATTGCAAGGGTGGAATGGTATTGCCTGCGTTCTGTGATTCTCATACCCACCTGGTTTATGCCGGAAGCAGGGAAAAGGAATATGAGGATAAGATACGCGGATTAAGTTATGAGGAGATTGCAAAACGGGGAGGGGGAATTCTGAATTCTGCTGCCTTGCTTTCGAAAACTTCGGAAGAGGAGCTTTACGAGCAATCGCTTTCCAGGGCATCAGGGAGATTATCAGATCCGGAACCGGAGCGGTGGAAATAAAAAGCGGTTATGGACTGAATACAAAGGATGAACTGAAAATGCTCAGGGTGATCCGCCGACTGAAGGAAGAGACTCCTCTTACCATTAAATCCACCTTTCTGGGGGCCCATGCTGTTCCGGCGGAATATAAATCGGATCAGGATACATATGTGGAGCTGGTTGTCGAGGAGATGATCCCTGCAGTTGCAGCCGAGCAGCTGGCCGATTTTATTGATGTATTTTGTGACCGGGGATTTTTCACCGTGGAGCAGACCGGACGAATTCTGGAGGCCGGAGCAAAATATGGACTGGTTCCCAAGATCCATGCCAATGAACTGGATTACTCCGGAGGGATTCAGGTGGGGGTGAAATACGGGGCCCGTTCAGTGGATCATCTTGAATTTATGGGAGAGGAGGAGCTGGAGGTTTTACAAGACAGTCACTACCATGCCCACCCTTCTGCCCGGAGCATCGCTTTTCCTTGGGATCGAACTATGCTCCGGCACGGAAGATGATTGATGCAGGTTTGCCGGTGGCACTGGCCTCCGATTATAATCCCGGGTCATCTCCCATCGGGGAATATGGAACTGATCATGTCCTGGGAATTATGCAGTTGAAGATGCTTCCCTATGAGGTGTTGAATGCGGTTACCCGGAATGGGGCCTATGCCATGGGGCTGGAGAAGACACACGGGACCATCACTCCCGGAAAAGTGGCCAACCTGATTATTACCAAACCCATGCCTGGCTTTGGATATATGCCCTATTCCTATGGGACCAGCCAGATCAGCAAGGTGATCTTAAACGGAAAAATTCAATCATAGTATGATGAAGCAGATTATAGAGTGTGTTCCCAATTTCAGCGAAGGGAGGGATATGGAAGTGATCAGGCAGATCACCGACCAGATTGAATCTGTGGAAGGAGTGAAACTGCTGGATGTGGATCCGGGAAAGGCCACCAACCGCACGGTGGTCACCTTTGTGGGAGCTCCGGAAGCCGGTGTTGGAGGCTGCTTTCATGGCGGTCAAAATGGCCTCGGAGATCATCGATATGCGCAAACATCGGGGTGAGCATCCCCGGTTTGGAGCCACCGATGTTTGTCCGCTTGTTCCGGTATCCGGCATCAGCATGGAGGAGACCGTGGAGTATGCACGTCAACTGGCAGAGCGGATAGGAAATGAGATTGGGATTCCGGTATATTGTTATGAAAATGCAGCGCTTTTCAGAGGAGCGCAGGAACCTGGCCACAGTAAGGTCGGGTGAATATGAAGGATTGAAGGAGAAACTTGCCGATCCGGAATGGAAACCTGATTTTGGACCGGCAAGTTTGTTCCCCGCACCGGGGCCATTGCAGTGGGAGCCAGGGATTTCCTGGTGGCCTACAATATCAATCTGAATACCACTTCCACCCGGCGGGCCAATGCCATTGCTTTTGATGTGCGGGAACGGGGACGGGTAAAGCGGGAAGGGAATCCCCTTACCGGAAAGATTGTGAAGGATGCAGATGGAAATCCGGTGATGATTCCCGGAACCCTGAAGGCAGTAAAGGCCATAGGATGGTTTATTGAGGAGTATGGAGTGGCCCAGATCTCCATGAACCTGACCAATATTTCCGTTACACCGGTCCATGTGGCCTTTGATGAGGTATGCAAAAGGCTGAAGCCAGGGGGATACGGGTGACAGGATCCGAGCTGGTGGGACTTGTTCCCCTGAAGGCCATGCTGGATGCGGGCAGGTATTTTCTTAAGAAACAAAAACGATCCACTGGGGTATCTGACAGTGAACTGATCAAGATTGCAGTGAAATCCATGGGGCTGGATGAACTGGGTCCTTTTGATCCGGAAGAAAAGATCATTGAATACCGTTGAAAACAAGGATCGGAAAAACACTGGTGGATAAGTCTCTTCGGGATTTTATGGAGGAGACTGCTTCTGAATCTCCCGCTCCCGGCGGAGGATCGGTCAGTGCCTACATGGGTTCCATGGGTGCAGCACTGGCCACCATGGTGGCCAATCTTTCCTCCCATAAAAGGGGATGGGATGACCGATGGGAAGAATTTTCAGAATATGCAGAGGCGGGAAAGAAGCTTCAGGAGGAGCTTCTGGCTCTGGTGGATGAGGATACCCGGGCATTTAATGGAATCATGGATGCATTTGGACTTCCCAAAAAATACCGAGGCAGAAAAAGCAGCCAGGCAGAAAGCCATTCGTCTAGCCACCCTGCATGCCATTCAGGTTCCCTTTAAGGTAATGAAACTGCATTTAAGGGATTTGAACTTGCTGAGGCCATGGTAGTCGCGAGGGTAATCCCAACAGTGTTTCAGATGCAGGTGTGGGTGCTCTTGCCCTGCAGGCCTGCATCGAAGGAGCCTGGCTGAATGTGAGGATCAATGCCTCTGAACTGAAGGGCAATCGGAAGTGGAGGAAATTCTAAAGGAGGGTGCCGAGCTGCTAAGCAGGTCACGAAAACATACGCGACAGAATACTGAAATTGGTAAACAGTGCGATTGATCAATAACAATTGAGAGTGTAAGGCGTTTCTATTATTTAGAGTGTTAAATTCGCTGATCATGAAACGCCTGTTTGTTATTCTGTTTTTCTTTGGCTTGCTTGCAGGGGTGAGTGCTCAGGAGCGTTTGATCCGCAGAGGGATCATTGTCCATCTCGCCGCGAAGGTATTATGGCCCTCCCACCCAATCCGGAGAGAATCTCTGCAGTGCAAAAGGCAGGAGAACTTGGAATTCCCGATCGTCGACTCTATCCGGATGGTCGCCTGGTGGCAATCAGGCGTATTTCTTCCACTGGCAAGCCTGAATTTTTGACAACATCCAATTTAATTGCAGCCAGGACAATTTCGACCGACAGGGTATGGAAGGATGGCGGTGGCGGACTGGATCTGACCGGAGATGGGACTGGTGGTTGGTGTTTGGGATGCCGGGGTGCTTCGATCAACACACCATGAATTCGGGGAAAGGGCAAGAGTGATGAATCCGAAGGCCGATGTAGCTGGGTCACCCTACTCATGTGAGCGGAACCATTGGAGCCCGGGGAATCGATGGCGATGCAAGGGGGATGGCCAACGAGGTGATCATTGAAGCTTATGACTGGGACAATGACCTGGAGGAGATGGATGCTGCCGCCGCAGACGGGCTTTTACTTTCTAACCACTCCTATGGTTATATTGTGGGATTTGATTACAACAGTGAAGAGCGTCGCTGGCAATGGTGGGGTGATACTGAGATCAGCCAGGAGGAGGACTATCTTTTCGGATACTATCATCCTGAAGCCAGGGCCTTTGACCAGTGTTGCCTTTGACAATCCCGGATTTCCTGATCGTTAAATCGGCGGGAAATGATCGCGGGGAGGGGCCCGCACCGGGCTCTGAACACTATGTTTGGGATGATGGTGAATGGGTTTCTTCGACGAGGGTCAGGCAGATCGATGGGGGAGAGGATGGTTATGGATCCATAGGACCCATTTCCACTGCAAAAAATATCCTGGTTGTTGGGGCGGTGAGGGACCTGCCAGATGGGTATACCGATCCTGAAGAAGTTGAAATTACGAGCTATTCGGTTTTTGGTCCCACCGACGATGGAAGGATTAAGCCCGATATCGTTACAAATGGCGAAGCTCTTTATTCAAGCTATACGGGGAGTGACAGTGCTTACCGCAGGCTTTCAGGCACCTCCATGTCAGCTCCCGGGGCAACAGGTTCAATGGCTCTTTTGCAGGAGCATCATTATAAGGTATATGGCAGTTATCTTAATGCTGCATCCATGAAAGGATTGGTTCTTCATACAGCCGATGATGCCGGAAATCCTGGTCCTGACTACATCCTATGGATGGGGTCTGATGAATACTGCAGAGGCGGCAAAAGTGATCAGTGATACCCTGAAAAAACGGATCAATGAACTTGATCTGGCAGAGGGAGAGCAGCTGAGTATCTCCTTCTTTTGTGACGGTTCACAGCCGATTAAAGCTACACTTTGCTGGACCGACCCGGCTGGCGATGTTCCGGCACCTTCCCTGAATCCACGAGACAGAATACCTGGTTAATGATCTTGGATATCAGGATGACTCAGGAAAATCGACGGACGAATGTACAGGCCTTTTATCCTGGATCCTCTGCATCCCGCTCAAGCCGCTGTCAGGGGTGATAATGTGCTGGATAATGTGGAACAGGATCGAGATCGCTGCTCCGGAAAAGGGTTTCTACGAGATAGTGGTTTGCTCACAAAGGAGAATTACAAGCTGATAGTCAGTCTTTTTCCCTTATTATATCCGGACTGACAGATGATTTTTATGCTTCGGGCACCTATCAGCTTAAGGACAACAACGGTGCATTCTTTCTCACATCGGCCAGTTCATACCGGCCCAATATGGAAGCAGGATGGCTGATTACACCTGATAACAAGCTTCCGGTTTCTCTCAGTTTTAGTTTTTTTGAGACCGAGGAGAACCATGATGTGCTGAGAATTTATGATGGAGGAGATAAAAATGCTCCCCTCCTTGCAGAATTCTCAGGAGGACTTTCAAATATAGATTCCCTTGTTACAGGGACCGGGGATTCATTGTGGGTCACTTTTTCTTCGGATGAACAGATTCAGGGAGCGGGTTTTAATGCCCAGTATTGTACCACACCGCCAGAAGGTGATTTTATTGTGGAGGGTGAAGCTCAGCCCTGTTCGGGTACTGATGAGATCTACCTGGTGAGCGGACAGGATGGGACCCGGTTCCAATGGACTCCTCCGCAAGGATGGGAGCTAAGGGAAAGGGCTTCTAATTCCGTCGAACTTTCCATTGGAACCGGTAATGGATTGTTGGAACTTATCCCATTTAACCGGTGTGGTGAATCCGCTTTGGTGGCCATGGAGCCCTGGAATCACTTTCTTCGCCTCCCCATCATCCAGGGTTTTTCGGGGATACGGTTTATTGTAGCGGTGAACAGGGAAGTCTTGCGGTGGATAGTCTCCCGGGTGCCACCTACCAATGGATGCTTCCTGCCAAATGGCAGGGTAGCAGCGAGTCCCATGAAATCTACTTTCATTCCCGGAGCCAAGCCAGGGCTATGTTAAGGTAAGTGCGCTTAATGCTTGTGGGCAGGGAGATACCCTGGAAATCGCCACGCATGTGAAGAGCATTCCGGGTGATAGTGAGATTTATTCAGTTTCTGATATACTCTGTCAGAACTCCTTTGCCACCTTCTATCTTTTTGCTGAGGATGAAGTTAGATTATCAGTGGAGTGTTAATGCTGATTGGGACATAAGCGGTGAGCAGAACGGAGATTCGGTTGATGTAGCGCTTGGTGTCCGTCCGGGCTCAATCTATGTGAAGCGCCTCTAATGAATGCGGGGTTCGCAATTCGGACAGGTTCTTCACCCTTACCGCACAGCCTGAAATCCCGCTTCTGATGGAAACAGGCAGCATCTATGACAATCTGAGGGAGCTCGAGGTCCAGAATGCAACTTCCTATACCCATATTCAATGGTACCTGAATGGCCATATCATTGACAGTCCCCTTGCCACCGGCCGCAGTTATGTAGCCTATGTTCCCGGATTATATACTGTGGGTGTAAGCAGCCGAGAAGGCTGTACCCTTATTCAGGACTCAGACGATGGAATCTATACCTCTTCGCCCGGATAACCTTTACTCGGTGCATGCAGGGGCAAAGGGACCCTGATCATTCAAAATGCAACAAAGGCTCCTGCTACCGTAAATGTATATGATTTGGAAGGAAAACTTCAGATAATTTATGAAGCTTGGTCCGGGGCACAGTGAACTTTCCACCACACTGCATGGAGTTCAGCTTGTTTCGTGTAAAGGGAGCAGGGAACGTGCAGGTCTTCAGAATCTTCCTCCGATAAGGATCAGATCGTTTTTTTGGAATTTTGAACGGGATAATTCCAAATCCATTTGTTAAATTCCTGCTTTTAAACAAGCCTTTTCCAGTGTTTACGGGGCTGTAATTGTTAAATAGTGTTAAGTGTTAAGTTTTTTTTTATAAATTCGACGCTTTCTAAGAGTCGATAGATCTGAATTTTTAATATTAAACCTAAAACCTTAATCTATGAAAAGATTATCAATTCTTTCTGCACTCCTTATGTTTGTAAGTCTCGGACTTCGGGCACAGGGAACAGAGATTACTGGTAACGTGGTTAGTGCTGCAGAACGGCTCAGCACTTCCGGGTGTGACAGTAATCGTAAAGGGAACGACCGTAGGTGCAGTTACGGATTTTGAGGGGAATTACTCCATTGGAGTTCCCTCCGGATCAGGTGTGCTGGTGTTCTCCTTTGTTGGAATGCAGACCCAGGAAGTTGCCATTGGAAATTCCACCGTTATCAATGTTACCATGGAGATTGATGCTGTAAATATGGATGAAGTGGTTGTCATAGGATATGGCACGGCCACAAGAGAAGCTTCCACAGGATCGGTTTCCGTCGTAAAAGCTGACCAGTTGCAGGATGTACCTGAGCTGAGTTTTGATAAAATGCTGACTGGTAAGGTTGCCGGGGTACAGGTTACCTCCACTTCCGGACAACCAGGTGCTGCATCCCAGGTGCAGGATCCGTGGTACCAGCTCTCTGAATGCAGGAAATGAGCCACTTTATGTGGTGGATGGTATTCCTGTAATGCAGGGCGACCAGACTTACTTTACCAATACAGGTAATGCTCTGACCATGATCAATCCCAACGATATCGAGTCCATTACCATTCTGAAAGATGCAGCTGCAGCTTCCATTTACGGATCCAGGGCGGCCAACGGGGTTATCCTGATTACAACCAAATCGGGAAAAAAAGGAAAATCCACGGTCAATTTCAGGGCCTCCTACGGTGTTTCGAGCCTGGCCAATGACAATGACTTCGACATCATGACTCCTGAGCAGAACCTGGAGTACAACCGCGCAGCGGCTGTCAATGCCGGTGCAGATCCCGATGATCCAAGCAGTCCTTTCTACTATCCCATGAGTTTACTGGAAAAACCCATGAACAACTGGCTGAAGGCTCCACCAGGCTATGGGAATCTGCAGAATTATGAGCTTTCAGTGAGCGGCGGAAACGACAAAACCAGTCACTATACCTCTGGCTCCTATTCCGATTCCGAAGGGGTTTTTCATGGAATTGATTATAAAAAATATCAGTTACGTTCAAACATCGATCACCAATATCAGTAATAAGTTGAGAATGGGTGTGAAACTGAATGCCTTTCATTCAGAATCAAATGACGTGGCCATGCAGGCCATGTATTTTGCCAACCCGCTGTTTGCCGGAATGTTCCTGAAGCCCTAGACCCCCATCTATAACGAAGATGGAACCTACAATCTGGATATTCCGGAATGGGGAAATACAAATCCAAGGGCCATCCAGGAGCACGACGAGCAGTTCGAAAAGCAAAACAGGTTCCAGGGAATCGCTCTATGTTGAATGGGAGCCTGTTACCGGGTCTGAAATTGAAAACAAACAATGCTGCTGAACTATACCGATGGCGAGGGCCGCAGGTACTGGTCCGCCGAGGCTGATCCCCAGGGAATAGGTACCCTTCAGGTTTCTAGGTCCAAGTATGCTCAGCTCACCTCTTCAAATACCATTTCCTATGGTAAGTATGTGAATGAGCACAACTTCAATATCCTTGGAGGTTTTGAGGCCATCTCTAACAGCTATAACTCGCTACTATATCTATTCACCCGATGTGGATCCGGCCATTCCTTTCCCCAATACCGGAACTTCAGAAACCGACCAGGGTGATTATGATGAAACCAAGTATACCATGGCATCCTTTTTCGGGATTGTGGATTATAACTATGCCAGCAAGTATTATGTCCGTGCCAGTATCAGGACCGATGGAAGCTCCCGTTTTGGAGAAAACAACCGCTGGGGTAACTTTCTACTCCTTTGGAGCCAGCTGGAACCTTCACAATGAAGCCTTCCTGGAGAATGTGAATGCAGTGGATGCATTGAAACTTCGGGTCAGTTACGGGGTAAACGGTAACGACCGCATCGGTGACTATGAGCACTGGGGTATTTATGGACCGGTTGCCTATAATGCAAGGACAGGTATGGCTCCCAGTCAGCCGGCCAATCCCGATCTTACCTGGGAAACCAATACATCCTATAATATAGGTCTTGACTTTGGATTCCTGAAGCGCATTTCCGGTACCATTGAATATCTATAACAGGGTTACCAGCGATATGCTGCTTGATATTCCCCTGTCCAGAACCACAGGTTTTACAAGCCTTCGCCAGAACATGGGTGAGATGAAAAATTCCGGTGTGGAAGCCCTGCTTGATGTTACCATTTTCGAAGGACCGGTTTTCTGGAGCGTCGGGGTTAATATGGCAGCCAACAGGAGCGAGATCCTGAACCTGGGAGACCAGGACGAAATCATCGATTCCAGGATTATTCACCGGGTGGGAGAGAGTCTGTATAATTACTATCTCTACAATTATGCGGGTGTGAATCCTCTCAACGGGGAAGCACTCTGGTATAATGCCGATGGTCAGATTACCAACCTGTACAGCGAGGCCAACAAAGTTATTGCCGGATCACCCGAAGCCAAGTTACCTGGGAGGATTTAATACCCAGCTTTCCTGGAAGGGAATTGACCTGAATGTTAATTTTGAATATAAAATCGGAAACCAGGTCCTGGTTGAAGAATTGCACTATGCAGCTTCAGACGGTTACTGGTGGGGACAGAACCAGGTGAATATCGTAATGGACTACTGGAAAAAACCGGGCGATATTACCAAAACACCCAAGCCCATTGCCAACAATACAACCAATTCCAACGGTTACTACAATCCCCGCTGGATGTATGATGGCGATTACCTGAGGATTAAGAACATTACCTTGTCCTATACCCTGCCTTCCAAGGATCACTCAAAAGGCTAAGATCAGCCAGCTGAGAATCTACGGAAGTGCTGTGAATGCCTACACCTGGCACAGTGTTGATTTCTGGGATCCGGAAAGAGGCGTTGAAGGAGCTGGATTCGGTATCTACCCGATGACCAAAAGTTTTGTCATTGGTCTTGATCTCACATTTTAACGTATAAAAATACTGAACGATGAATATTCAAAAAACAATAGTTGTCGGGTTATTGGCACTCCTGGTTTTTACGACCGCATGTGAGGATTTCTTGTACCAGGAGCCCAGACTCAGTCAAACAAATGAACTGACCCTTTCCACATTTGAAGGGTTGCAGGCAGCTACTACTGGGGGCATATACTCCCCTATACTCTTCCGACTGGTATGGAAGGGACTTTGTTGTTACTGCTGATCTTAAAGGTGGTAACGCCAAAAATAGGCCCCATCTCTTCGGGCCGTTTTATCGAGGAATATCTTTGGAACAATACCCCTCAGGCCAGCAACGGACTATGGACCAGGGCTTATGAGCTTATCGGCAGGGCAAACAATGTACTGGAGGTAATTGACGGCGGCTTTGAAGAGCCCGGAGTAGAGCAGGAGGAACTTGACCAGCTTGCTGCAGAATGCAAGTTTCTGCGCGGCCTGGCCTATTTTGACCTGGCCCGCTGTTTTGCCAGCCCATTGCACAGGGTGGCGGAGTCAGCCAGCTTGGTCTTCCTGTTGTTCTGACCTACAGCCTGGATCAGCCAGCCCGGAATACCCTGGGTGAGGTTTATGACCAGATCGAAGTCGATCTGATGAATGCTGAAACCGATCTGGCTGAAGTATCTCCCAACGGAGGAACCGACTCCAAGGGCTGGGCAACCAAGGCTGCTGCCCAGGCACTGCTTGCCCGTTACTATCTGTATATTGAGGATTGGCAGAATGCTGCCAATTATGCCAGCATGGTCATTAACAGTGGAGATTATCCCACTTTATACCGCTGAGGAATATACCACCTGGGACAATGGTGGTGTCTGGGGAACCGATGGAGCGTTCAGAGATTATCTTTGAGGTTTATGGTGCTGAAGGTAACTCATCCCACAGTAACTGGGATGTGATCTCCTACATCATGTCCCCAGAGGGTTACGGTGATATCGCTGCTTCCCGTGACGTTTATAATCTCTACGAGGACGGGGATGTGCGAAAAGCACTGTTCAGAAATTATGAACCCAATTATGTGAACGACCTATGGTCACTGAAGTACCCGGGAAAAGCTCCGGACGGAAACCTGAGGGAAGATAATATTCCTGTACTCCGTATCTCTGAAATGTACCTGATCAGGGCTGAAGCCATTCTGAATGGTGCATTCGTTTCAGGGGCCACTGCGCATGATGATCTGAATATGATCCGTTCAAACCGCGGAGCATCCTCTGCTTGATGCAGGGAATACCACCCTGAATTCGGTTTACCTTGAAAGAAGAATGGAACTCTGTTATGAAGGTCATGAACTCTTTGACCTGGCCAGGACCGGAAGACCACTGGTCACGGGTAGATTATGACGGAGCCGTGAATCAAGAATATTTCAGTTCCCGGATTATCGTTGGGCCATGCCCATTCCGCAGGGTGAGCTGGATGCCAATGAAAACATGGAACAGAATCCTGAGTATTAAATTAATTTTAAAAATCTGAAACGATGAAAAAAATATTATATAGGATCACATTCGTTTTGGCAGCTGTTACCCTGTTAATCTCCTGCGAAGCAGATTATGTCATGTTTGACAGCTCGAAAAATTTTGTGGCCTTCCCGGCAAAAGCTACCTCCGTACCCGAACAGGGTGGACAGGTGGCCATTGAGGTCTACGTTGTGGCCCTTGATGGATCTCCTGCGTCAATGTGACTTTTGATTTTGAGTGTGACCGGAATAGCAGCTCCCGGCAGTGGAGGGAGTGGATTTCACCCTTGTAACATTCAAGCAAAACCCTTGATTTTCCTGATGGAAGCGGTTATGCTACCATTTTGATTCAGCCCATCGATAATGATGAATTTACCGGCAATAAAATGGTAAATATTGTGCTTCAGAGTAATTCGCAGAATTACCAGTTTGGTGCAAACACAATCAATGCGGTTACCTTGTGGATGACGAACACCCCCTGAAGAGCTTGGATTGGCACTTATTCGGTTGAGGCTTTAAGTTATGGTAATCCCGGTGGCTGGGATGAAGCCTGGGATGGTTCAACGGTTTCTGCTGTTGATGGTGAACTTGAAAAGTTGCAGGTACTCATAAATAGCACGGCTCGGTGGAGGCGAAACCTTCCTTGCAGCCTTTGATTCCGAAGCGATGACCATTTCCATTGATCCTGGTACAGATGCCGGGTGATTTCTATGATTACGGATCCACTGCGATGTATGTGGGTGATTATGCTACTCTGGATACGGAGCGGACCATCGTTGGTGACCATTGAAGCGGATGGAACCATCAAAATTGACCAGCTGACCATGATTCTTACCGATTATGGCCTTGTGGTGGTCTCTGGGATGCATTTAATACCACCTGGACCAAAACAGGGAAAAAGTCGGCCGTTGCTACTTCGGACTATTCATCCAAGTCAGCCAGATTTAAATAGTCTAATTTTAATAAGATAGAACTATGAAAATAGCAAATAAATATTTCAAGGGTTTAAGCCTGCTGTCATTGATGGCCCTGCTGGCTGTTTCCTGTACCGAATTCAAGGAATTCGATAGTACAAACCTGGGACCGGCACCCAACATTACCCTGTCGCTGGTATCAGTTCAGGATTCAACTTTCACCGTATCTGTCACCAGCAATGGTGATGGGTATGCTTCAGTCATTCTCCTTCCGGGTTCGGGCAACCCTGTTCCGGAGGATCCTGAGAACCTGCTTACGGGCAACATTGCATCACTGGACTACCAGTCAAAAATGGTAAAAGCCAATCAGGCCACCAATTTCACCTTCGCAGGGTTTGTACCAGTGGGCCCTCTATGAGGTGCAGTCGGCCGCCAATAATGCAGATGGGAAAATCAGTGAGGTTAGAATCACTTACCGTTGGTACCGATGATAATTACGGCCCTGTTTTATCGGCAACAGATCCTGGTATTACCTATGATCCCGTGTTGCCGGCTGGTGGTCCCATTACCCTGGTGTTCGATGAATGGGTTCTTTATGACGATGAGCAAGTCCTTACCTTTGCCGCGTTTTTTGGTGACGAGGAGATGGCAGCTGGTTCTGTTGAGGTGGATGGTAATGTGGTTACGGTGACACCCGCTGAGGATTTCACTTACAGAGATTACATCTGGCTTTCTTATCCGGAAGGGGCCTTTACCGACTATGCAGGTAATCCTACGGAAGAGATAAGTCACCTACTATGATGATGATAATGGTGAATTTGTAGGTCTTTACTGGAGGGTTGAAGCCTTTACCTACGACGCTGCTTCGATTACACCTGATGCTGATTCTGTGGATGCATCACGCTTTGATATTGTGGTCACTTTTGACGATGCGGTTGATATTGATGATGTGGAAGATGCCATGATTACACTTAGCCTATGACGATGGTCTTGATGTGCTCATAAAAGGTGTTCTTGTTTCTGAGCTTACTGCGATAGATAATACGCTGAAAATCACTCAAACCAGACTGGGAGTTCCCGGATCAACGGTTACCCTGAACATTCCTGAAGGAGTACTCGGAATTGGAATCGGAAATCCCAATGCTGAAATTACGGCAAGTTGGGCCATTAAGTAAGGATTGTTAAATATTGTTGAAAGGGGATGTCTCAAAGAGGCATCCCCTTTTTTTTCGTATCTTTTGAACATCTGGCATAGCTCATTTGGTTTACATACTAGGACGCGTATTAAGATGGCATGAAGAATGTTTAGGGCATATATATTTTCAATACTGGGCCTTGCTACTGTTTTTAGTTCCGGGTTTGGAAAGCCTGTTACAAAAGCAGAAGTTGCCGCTGCTGTATCTGAACTTCTTGAACAGTGGAAGAGACCTGGGGATGTGGAAATTGTAAATGATGAATCCGCGCTATCTTCCGGATGGCTCCCTCGGGATATTACCTGGTGGACCTGGGTTCAGACGGATGGGTATTGGTCAGTGGTGATGATGTGGTCCGCCCTGTACTTGCCTTCTCCTTTGAAAAACAGATTGGATGCCGATGAATCAATGGAATGATGCCGCAGGCTACCTCCTAAATATTTACAAGGAGGAGATTCGGGCAGCATGTAAAGAATCCTAATCTTAAAAGGGATGTCCGATGGGACAGGCAGCAATTACCTCACTGAAGAGATCTACATTAGAATATGATACTATAAATCCCTTCATTAAGGTTAAGTGGAATCAGGGTGCAGGCTGGAATATGTTCTGCCCGATGGATGAAGATGGTCCCGGTGGCCATGCCTATGTGGGCTGTGTGGCAGTGGCCATGGCCCAGGCCATGTCGGTTTATGAATATCCGGCCTGCTCCGCATGGGGATAAAGAGTTATGTGCATGATGAATATGGTTCCATTAGCTGTAAATTATGATCATGGCTGATCCCTATGAGTGGTGACCAGATGAGTTCAGGCTCTTATGATTCATCACAATGCCATTTTGCTTTATCATGCTGCTGTATCTGTTGAGATGGGTTTCGGGGCGGACGGTTCCGGGGCCTATGTGCGTACTGCTGCCAATGCCATGAAGCAATTATTTCTCATATTCAAAGAATCTGAGTTTTACCATGCGCCTCCCAGATGATGAAGCATGGAAATCACTTTTGTATGACTGAATTAGAGGCAGGTCGCCCTATTGTATACAGGGGAGGGCCGGATGATGGCAGGTCCGGTCATGCCTGGAATATCGATGGATATGGGGATGGCTATTTCCATATGAATTTTGGATGGTCGGGAAGTCAGAATGGTTACTTTACCCTGGACCTGATCAATCCAGGGGACAAATGATTTCTCGTCCGAGTCAGGGCGCAATGATTGGGATTGCACCCCCCGTAAGTGCACCGACCGATCTGAGTCTATCCGCGAGCTTTGTGAATGAAGGATTACCCATTGGATCTTATGTGGCAGATGTTAGTGTGGAGGATGAGGATCCTAACAATATCTATACTTTTACCTGCAAGGGTAAATTTAATGTCATTCTGGATGATTACCGACCCTCGTCCTTTCATGTGGAAGATGGCAAGCTGCTTACCTCCAAAGAGCTGAGCTACAATGAAGAGCGACCTGAACTCAATAAAGAATTTTTGCTTGTCATCGTGGAAGACAGGTATGGCAATGAATTCCAGAAAGAGTTTCTGATCGATATCCGCGAAGGCATATAAAGGTCCGACCGGAATTGCACTCAGTGACAGCAGTGTGAAGGAAATGCAGCCTGTCGGGACTGCCGTTGGCTGCCTGATGGTGGAAGATGAGGACCCGGATAATAGCTATACCTATACACTTTGCGGGTCCTTATAACCAGGGAAATCTCAGCGTTCTGATCCGGCCTCATTTTATGTGGAGGGTGATACCCTGAGAACCAGCGTGGTTTTCGATTTGGAAGATGTCTGATACTGCTTATGTGCTGGTGGAGCTGGAGGATAAATATGGTTTTCAGCTGAGCCGGGCATTTACCATTAAGATAGAGAGTGATCAATCCGGTTCCACGGGTATGGCCCCCGTATCGCTGGAAAATGACCTGGTTTTCCAAATCCGGCCGGCAACATACATCAGATCTGAGAAATGCCTGAGCAAATCTCATCATTTGAATTGTATGAGATCTCCACCGGTCGCATGCTGATGCGTGAAGAGATGCCAGGTGAAAGGATGGATGTTTCCGGCCTCGCTGAAGGAAGTTACCTGATTGTGATTCACAGCGCTGGTGAAATTCAGGCTCAAAAGCTGTTGATCAGCCGCTAGAGTGAATCGTAATAGGCCATTAATTTCAATGATGGCGGCAGCCTCTTTAAGATCCGGTTATGTTTGCTTAATATAAGAGGTGATTTCCTTTTCCTTGTCAGGAAAGATTGAAATGATGTACTTCTTGGAATTCTTCAGCTTGTAAATTGTGTTATCGCCCTCTTTCATGATGAGAAGATCATATTTATCCACAAATTCATCATATTTCCGGTCGGCACTGTAGCCCCCTTCGTAGTTGGCCTTGAGAAATTCCTTTTTGATAAAGCTTGTATACCCTGCTGCCCTGATCGTAGAGAACCTGGACAAAAACCGCTTCCTCATCCTCCTTCAGCTTCAGGGGTACAAAGGTTAGTTTTTCACCGTCCTATCCTGATCTGAAAGAGATCCACCTTATAACGGTTCATTAGTCTGATTACCTCTAGTATCAGGATCCTTGTAGGCAATTTCGTTGTCAAAACAATTATAGTTTAACATATTTGATCGACTACTTTTTGCTTGCTGGAGAGGAAAATTTCTCCGGGATACCATTCCTCAAATACATAGGGACGTACCTTTGACTCCTTCATATCTGTTATCAAAGGTCCTTACATTCCCTGTACCATCAGTGGAACCAAGTTCCCGAAGGTTTTCCTTCGCTTCGTAGTCTTCTCGGTACACTTACGTTCTGGGCCATTGCGCTGCACATAAGGGCTATTCCCAGGCAGCTAATTGCTATTTTCATGATCATTTTATTTGTGTTTCTTTTCAAATATAGCAAAGCTGGAGCCAAATACTGAATGGCACTCTTTTGAAAAATGCAGAATCAATCCAAACAAGGACCAGTGCCTGTTCTTATTGTCACATAATTCGTGCTTTAATACCTCTGTTAAAATGTTAATATACAGTTAAATACTGTTAAAAAGCCTTAATATATCAACGGAATATGTAAGGGATGCAAGTGGCGTTTTTTTCAGTGCACCCCTCTGCAAGCCCCGTCAATATTGAGATCGCTAATGTTTTGTGTTTGATTTTCTTTTTATATATTTGGCCCCATAGAGTCAATTGCTAATTACTTATTAAACCTAAAACTTTAATCTATGAAACGATTTGTTTTCGTATTGTCACTCCTGTGTTTTGTAGGATTTAATCTTTTACAGGGACAGGGTGTACAAGTTACGGGTAATGTGACCAGTGCCGATGACGGTTCTGCGTTGCCCGGTGTGTCGGTTGTTGTACAAGGTACGACAATTGGTGCAGTCACAGATTTTGAAGGGAACTATTCAATTACTGTTCCGGATGCATCAGCCACGCTGATGTTCAGCTTTCGTGGGTATGCTTACCCAGGAAGTTGCTCTGGACGGAAAAACAATGGTTGATGTAGTTCTCGAATCAACCTCTACTGAACTGGACGAGGTGGTG
Organism: uncultured Bacteroidota bacterium; assembly: GCA_963716765.1. Lineage (GTDB taxonomy): Bacteria > Bacteroidota > Bacteroidia > Bacteroidales. Next base: position 115,900 of record CAVQUO010000022.1, read on the forward strand.
GTTACCGCCCTTGGTGTATCCAGGGAAAAGAAATCACTTGGTTATTCGGTTCAGGAAGTGGATGGCGATGCAGTGAGCGGAACGGCTCAGTCCAACTTTGCATCATTCACTTTCCGGTAAGGTTGCCGGTGTTCAGATCAAGGCACACCAATACCATGGGTGGATCATCCAACGTTCTGATCCGGGGTGCTACTTCCATCACCGGTAACAACCAGCCCCTTTATGTAATCGATGGTGTTCCTGTGGACAACAGCAACTATGCCACCGGTGGCGATGGCTGGGGTGGTTATGACTATGGTAACGTTGCCCAGGACATTAACCCCAATGATGTTGAGTCCATCTCAGTATTGAAAGGTGCCGCTGCATCTGCCCTTTACGGTTCACGTGCTGCCAACGGTGTAATCCTGGTTACAACCAAGAAAGGAAAAACCACGAAAGGGCATTGGTGTTACGCTAAGCTCCAACTTCATGGTTGGTAAGATCGACAAATCAACCCTTCCCCAACAGCAGTTTGAGTACGGTGGTGGTTACGGACCTTTCTATGAGGATCCAACCGGTTACTTCTTTTGATGGTGATGTGGATGGTGACGGATACCAACGATCTGATCACCCCCACCTCAGAGGATGCTTCCTGGGGAGCCAAGTTTGATCCCAACCTGATGGTGGTTCACTGGGATGCACTGGATCCTGCTGCTGCTAACTATGGAGAGAAAAGGCCATGGATGGCTCCACCGGAAGGAAATCGCATGCCTTCTTTCTTTGAAACCAACACCAAGTGGGTTAATACGGTTGCTTTTGACGGTGGAAACAAAGATGGCCGTTTCAGGTTGTCCTATACCAATTATTCATGAGAACGGTATTCTTCCCAACAGTGAACTGAATAAGAACACTGTGAACTTCTCAGGTAAGCTACAACTTCGGCAAAAAGCTGACCGTTAGTGCCAATGTAACCTATAACCACCAGAAGACCCTGGGTCGTATGGGTACAGGTTATGATGGTGGAAACGTCATGCAGTCCTTCGGACAGTGGTTCCAGACCAACGTCGATTTTGAGAGACTGAAGGAATATGAATCTCCTACCGGTCTTACACAGAACATGGAACTATTCCTACTGGACATGATCGTTTCCCCCATTTTCTTTGACAACCCTTACTGGGTTCGTTATAAGAACTATGAGGATGACTATCGTGACCGGGTACTTGGATATGTTTCAGCCGATTATAAATTTACCGACTGGCTGACCCTTACCCTGCAGAACCTCCGTGGATACCTATCATGATGTTCAGAATGAACGCATTGCCATTGGTAGTACTGGTACTTCAGACTTTACCACCCGTCAGAGAAACCTGCTGAGTCCAATACGGACCTGATGCTGAAATTCAACAAGAACTGGGTCAGATATCCCTGAACGGTTTGGTTGGAGCCAACTACAGGCATCGTCAGCAGCAGAGAATCACCGGTATCCACCGTAGGTGGACTGGTTGTTCCTGAACTTTATACTGTTTCCAACTCTGTTTCTCCAATGGATGTTACTGAATACCTGGGTATCCTGGGTGAGCAGAGTCTCTATGGCAACGCTTCTGTTGGTTATGGTGGATTTGTATATATTGAAGGTACTGCCAGGGTGGATCAGTCTTCCACTCTGAAGGGTCTGAATCCTGATGCAGAAGACACCTATTTCTATCCTTCTGTTGCCGGTACACTGCTTATCCACGAACTGGGTGGACTGAAGGATGCTGACCTGGATGAACTATTTGAAGTTAAGGGTGAACTATGCAAAGGTGGGTGCTGCAACCGATGTTTACAGGACCATTTCCACCTATGACCAGGGAACCAACTGGGGGAACCATGTCTCTCTTCTCGGTGGCCAATACACTGCAGAATCCAAACCTGAGGCCTGAATTCACCAACAGTATTGAAGCTGGGACTTGAAGCCTACTTCTTCGAGAGCAGGGTGGGTCTTGACCTGGCCGTGTATAAGACCAACTCCTTTGACCAGATCTTCAGTGTTCCTGTTTCCAGGGCATCCGGATACAACTCCATGTATGTGAACGGTGGAGAGATGGAGAATAAGGGTATGGAAATAGCCCTCCACCTGGTTCCCGTGAAAAGTAGGGATTTTACATGGAACATTGATGTGAACTGGTTTACCAACCAGAACACTGTTGATTTCACTGGCAGAAGGTGTGACCAGTCTCCAGCTTATGTCAGCATGGGATGTGAAGATTACTGCTGATGAAGGTGACCCCTATGGAACCATCAAGGGTACCGACTATGTCTGGACCGATGGAAAGAAAACAGTTCAGGACAATGGTTACCTGATAATGGGTGACGATCCGCTTGCCGTTCTGGGTAATGTTCAGCCTGACTGGAATATGGGTATCGGAAACCGTTTGTCCTGGAAAGGTCTTTCCCTCTATGCTCTTGATTGATATGCAGCAGGGTGGCGATATCTACTCTGTGAATACCAAGTATGGACAGGCTACCGGTGTATATGCCGAGACTGCAGGGAATAACCCCAAGGGTAATCCCAAGCGTGATCTGGTTGCAGACGGTGGTGGAAATATCTTTGAAGATGCTGTCTTTGAAGATGGAACCCCCAATGATGTTTATGTTGATGCTTACAGGTGGGGCCGCTACTGGTACTACAACAATTCACCAACAGCTCGTTACGTATTTGATGCATCCTATGTGAAGCTTCGTGAACTTTCGCTTACCTATTCCTTGCCAAAATCTATCCTGGGTGATTCATTCATCCGTGGCGTAGATATTGCTCTTGGTGGGTCGCAACCTTTGGATCATCAGCAAAAACGTTGAGCATTTTGATCCTGAAGTACATCCTCACTTCCGGTAACGGACAGGGTATGGAGCAGGGAGCCTACCCATCGGTTAAGATCATTCGGTGTGAACGTGAAGCTCAATTTCTAAATGTTATATATTTAATCAAGATAATTATGAAAATGAAGAAATATATATCTGATGATGCTGGTACTTGGAGTGCTGGTATCATCCTGCGAGCTTCCGGATAATATCGATCCGAAGTCCGCAACGACGGTTCCCGAAGAGGTGCTTTTGACCAATGCACTGAGGGATGGACTTTCGCTCATCGACAACATGAACCAGAACGTAAATGTGGGACGTTTCCTGTGCCAGTATTCTTCGCAGGTGCAGTATACCGACCCCAGTCGCTACAATTCTCTGACCGCCAGATTCCTGATGGATACTGGAATACTCTTACCTTGTATTGCGTGATTTGATGGAAGTTCGCATGCTCCTGGATGCTTATCCGGATGGATCTCGACTTTAACCTCGAGATGGGCAATAAGAAGGCCATCGTGGACATCATGGAAGTTCTAATCTATCAGAACCTGGTGGATTATTTCGGAGATGTGCCTTACACCGATGCTTTGGGTGGATTTGATGAAAAAACTCCCTGCCTATGATGATGCAAGGACCATCTATGATGATCTTCAGGCTCGTCTGAGTGCAGATATCGCTACCCTGAATGCAGGAGTGAATGCTGCAAGCTGGGGTAGTGAGGACCTGGTTTACGGTGGTGATCTTGCCATGTGGAAGAAATTTGCTGCTACGCTGAAAATGCGTATGGCCATGCGTCTTGCCGATGTTGATCATGGCTAAAGCTCAGGCTGAGCTGACAGCTGGTCTTAATGCTGGACCCCTGGATGCCGGTGAGTCCATGCAACTTCCCTGGATCGGTGTTTCTCCTCATGTAAATACCATTTACAATGTGTTTGTTGTAAGCAACAGGAATGACTATGCTCCTTCGAAAACCATCATCGACAAGATGATGGCGATGAACGATGCCAGGTTGCCTGCCTACTTTACCCAGGTGGATACTTCCACAGAGGTTGGAGTAGAGAAATGGGCCTAAATGGTCTTGCTTATGGCCTGGTAGCCAATAGCGGCTACTCTCAGATCAGTCACTTCAGTGATGCAATGTTTGCAGCCTGATTTCCCTGCTACTTTTGCATGTAATGCTGAAGTTGCAGTTTCTGCTGGCAGAAGCTGCTGCCCGCGGGATGACCGCACCTGGTACTGCCCAGGAGCACTATGAGGCTGGTATTGCCGAAAGTCATGCTTTCTGGGGAGTGGAGATGGATCCTGCTTACCTGGCTCAGGCTGATGTGGCCTAGGATGCTGCCCGTGCAAAGGAGCTGATCGGAACACAGAAATGGCTTGCGCTTTACAACAGGGGTAATGAAGGTTATGCCACATGGCGTTGCTTTGACTGGCCGGTACTGGCAGACCTGAGGATATGACCTATGCGGATATTCCCTGCACGTATGCCTTTCCCATACAATGAGCCAGATTTGAACTTTGATAACTACACCGCTGCAGCTGCAGCCATTGGTGGAGATAATGTTCGTACCCTGCTCTTCTGGGATGCTGCCATTGGCACACAGTCTCCTTCTCCAGGATTCTAAAGAATATCTTAAATATTTCTCTAAAGAGTGCCTCGCAAGGGGCAGTCTTTTTTTATTATCTTTGTCCACATCTTTTTTTCGGATATAAGTTAGATTTATGAGTGATTATTCCATTACCCATCTGCGGGAATTGGAGGCGGAAGCGATCTATGTGATCCGGGAAGTAGGTGCACAGTTTGAAAAACCCACTCTGCTTTTTTCAGGAGGAAAGGACTCCATTGTGATGTACCACCTGGCCCGGAAGGCTTTCTGGCCCCAGGTGGTTCCCTTTCCCTGCCTGCATATCGATACCGGGCATAATTTCCAGGAAACCCTGGAGTTTCGGGATCAGATTGATGGAATCTACCGGTGGACAGGGTCATTGTCCGGCTGGTGCAGGATTCCATTGATGCAGGAAAGGTAGTGGAGGAGACCGGGGTGAATGCCAGCCGGAATGTGTTGCAGACGGTGACCCTGCTGGATGCCATTGAAGAGTTTAAGTTTGATGCTGCCCTGGGTGGAGGACGAAGGGATGAGGAGAAAGCCAGGGCCAAGGAACGTTTTTTTTCTCACCGGGATGATTTCGGGCAGTGGGATCCCAAAAATCAGCGTCCCGAACTGTGGAACATTTTTAACGGGAAAAAACATATGGGAGAACACTTCCGGGTTTTTCCGCTGAGTAACTGGACCGAGATGGATGTTTGGCAATACATCTACCTTGAAGGATATTGATATCCCCAATCTTTATTTTACCCATAAACGGGAGGTGTTTAACCGGGATGGGATCTGGCTGGCCAAAGCCCCTTTCATGCAGCTGAAGGACATGAACAGTATGAACTGAAGGATGTGCGTTGCCGAACCATCGGGGATATCAGTTGTACGGGTCTTACACTCTCCACGGCCAATTCTCTGGAAGATATCATCCAGGAAGTGGCTGCAGCCCGTTCCACCGAAAGGGGAGGCAGGCTATGATGATAAGCGATCGGAAGCTGCCATGGAGGATCGGAAAAAGGAAGGATACTTTTAATTTATAGAACTATGAGTAATAAGGAGAAAATCCGGCACCGGGGTATTTGGATATGGAACTGTTGCGGTTTACCACTGCAGGCAGTGTGGATGATGGAAAGAGCACCCTGATCGGAAGGTTGCTGTATGATTCCAAAGCCATTTTTGAGGACCAGATGGAGCAGCTCGAGCTGGCCAGTGAACGAAGGGGCGAAGAGCAGGTGAACCTGGCCCTTCTGACCGATGGACTCAGGGCTGAGAGGGAACAGGGCATTACCATTGATGTGGCCTACCGTTATTTTGCCACCCCCAAAAGAAAGTTTATTATTGCCGATACACCCGGACATGTGCAGTATACCCGAAACATGGTTACCGGTGCCTCCACGGCCAACCTGGCCATTATTCTGGTGGATGCCCGCCATGGTGTACTTGAACAGACCATCCGGCACTCCTATATTGCTTCCTTGCTGGGGATTCCTCACATACTGATCTGTGTGAATAAAATGGACCTGGTGGAATACAGTGCAGGATGTATTTGAGGATATTCAGAAGCAGTTTGATCCTTTCAGGGAGACCCTGAATATTGCGGATGTTCGTTTTATTCCCATCAGTGCACTGAAGGGGGACAATGTGGTTGACAGGGGAGAACAATATGCCTTGGTATCAAGGGCCAGACCTTGCTGGAAGAGCTGGAGACCATTGATATCCGGAGCGATGCCGATTTTGTGAACCGTAGGTTCCCGGTGCAGTATGTGATCCGTCCCCAGACGGAAGAGTTTCACGATTACCGGGGCTATGCCGGACGTATTGCCGGTGGAGTCTGGAAACCCGGTGAAAAGGTGGCTGTTCTGCCCAGTGGCATTGAAACCACCCTGGAATCGATCGATACCATGACAGGACGCTTGGAGGAGGCCTTTCCACCCCAGTCGGTCACTTTCAGGCTGGCCCATGACATCGATATCAGCAGGGGGGATATGATCGTTCCGGTTGATCAGAAACCCAACATTGGACAGGAGATTGAACTGATGGTTTGCTGGCTTGGGAGAAAAGCCCATGGTGCTGGGAGGAAAATATGTGATCCGTCATACCACTTCTGAAATGAGGGGAATCATCAGGGAGGTTCATTACAAGATGAATATCAACAACCTGGAGCAGAACCTGGAGGACAAATCGGTGGTTCTGAATGAAATTGCCAGGATTACCATCAAAACTTCAAAACCGATTTTTTATCGATTCCTACAAGGAGAACCGCATTACCGGAAGCATCATTATCATTGATGAGGCCACCAATAATACGGTGGGTGCCGGAATGATCATTTAGCGCCTTCGCGCATCATCCCGATCACATCATCGATAATCTCTGCATGGTCAAAGGCCAGATCGGGGAGTTCGTCAGGTCAAACCATTTTACTGCACTGGCATCACTTCCTGGCCACAGCATTACCCATTTCCTCTTTCCAGATCATAACAAATACCTGGGTGATGGTACGCCCCCTGGGATCCCGTCCGGGCCGGTCATAGGTATCGAAGCGGATCAGTTCTCCTGCCTTGATCCCGGTTTCTTCCAACAGTTCCCTTCGGGCAGCCTCTTCCAGGCTTCTCTTCCATTTCCATAAAACCGCCTGGCAGGGCCCACATTCCTTCAAAAGGAGGATCTTTGCGTTCCACAAGCAGGATTTCAGGCAAACCCTCCAGCCTCAGAACCGCCACATCGGCTGGTAAGCGCCGGCCTGGGATACTCGTAACAATATTTTCCTTTCTATTCCACTTTACTAGACTTTACGACTTTACGACTTTAGATTCGACTTTACTACTTAGATTCTGAGCTGGTGGTGTAGTTTTCCTTCTCATCACAATAGATTCCCTGCTGGTCCAGCCTGTCGATCCGAACCTGGTCCGTGGCATGAATGATTTTTCCACCATCCAGAACCATCCCCACATGATTGAGAAGATCATCACCTTTGTGAAAAAATGCAAGATCACCCTTTTGTGCCTCGTGAGGAAATTGATGCTCGATCCAGGGCAGAGCCTGGCCAGTGATGGAGTGGGGGACATATATTCCCAGGCAGCTGCAGAGCATTTGTAACCAGCCCCGGAGCATCGAATCCAAATCCACATCGACCGCCATACAAGCCGGGAAGTGAAAGAAGTCCTTTTCCAACACTCTCATGGGTCAATGTTGGTCCCCGGTTCGATCCATCCATCCTCAGATAGATTTGCAAAGCGATCATGTATCTTTCAGGACAGAACCTGCTGGTAGTAATATATCGCGTCCATTTTGCTTGTCTTTTACACTTACAATGGGATGAACTGCCAAAATTTCTCTGGCCTGGGCATGCTTTCTCAAGCCCTTCAGCTTCATTTACGATGAAAACACTGTCTCTTTCCACCCAGGCTTCGGAATGGCCCGTATCGACCTCTATGAGCAGCCAGGATCCATCTGATTTCAAAATATTGAAGCTCTCACCAAATAATATCTGTGATAAGCATTGCGGATGAGGGAGTGGCTTCCCTCCTCACGGGTAAAAATCCCCGGTAAGATATTTCCTCTTTGCATAATTCGAATTCTTCTGAAGGTGTTGAAAGTTGATGTCCTCGCTGTTGAACAAAAATACAAGGTAAGGGTTAAAAGTGAAAAAGAACTCCTATTTTCACCCCATGAACTGGATTAAAGGCATTGTCAGGTTCTGGAAAACGATCCAGATCATCATGCTATACCTGGTAAGCATCCTGCTTGTTTACTTTATGTTTCCCCGGGAGGGTAAATTCCAATATGAGTATTCCAAGAACAAACCCTGGATGCATGAAACCCTGGTGGCACCTTTTGATTTCCCCATTTACAAACCCGAACAACAGGTGCAGCGGGAACGGGACAGCCTGCATGCGAACTGCCCGACTCTATTTTCTCTACGATTCTCTGGTGGGGACCAATATGCTTGGCACTTTTGAAAGCGACTACAAGCATGCTGCCATTGCCCTGGGCAATAGACCCGCAGCGTGGTGGCGCCATGATGAATACAGGACATGCGATTTCGGAAATTCTTCGCGGAATATATGAGACAGGGTGTGATCGAGCGGCATCCTGTACTGGAGGGTAGAGAACTCGATCAGCTACCGGTGATGATCGTACAGAATCCAGTCTTGTCAGCGAGCAAAAGTACCATGACTTTTTACACTGAACGCAGCGCTTATGAATATCTGATCAGCGAAATAGCTAAGGTGAAGGCGGGGATCTCTGGCCACACTGAACAGCCTGACCCTGAACGACTACCTGGAACCCAATCTGTTTTATGATGAGGAGATGACCGCCAAGGTACAGGATGTCAAGCATGGAGGAACTGACCCTGACCCAGGGTATGGTGCAGTCGGGTCAGCGGATTATTTCCCAGGGAGAGCTGGTTTCCAATAGTAAGTTCCAGCAGATTGAATCGCTTCGCAGAGGAATATGAGTCCAATCCCAATGTGGGAAAAAATTACCTGGTGGTTTACCTGTCCCAGTTCCTGCTGATCACCCTGATCTTCCTGGCACTCTACTGGTTCATCTACTATTTCAGAAAGGATATCTTTTCCAGCAGGACGTCAGACCTTCTTTACACTTGGCCTGATTGTGCTTATGGTGGGTCTTACCATGGCAGCCTCCACCAATGATGCTGTAAGTGTTTATGTGATTCCATTTGTGCTTGTCCCTATTTTTCTGAAGACCTTTTTCGATATCCGGTATGCACTCTTTGTGCATATGATCACACTGCTGCTGGCAGGATTCTGGGTTCCCAACAGCTACCAGTTTGTGCTGATGAATTTCCTGGCCGGACTGGTGGGTCTTTTCAGTATGCGTTCCTATTATAAGCGGGGAATTCTTTTTTATACGGCCACTTTTATATTTGCCACCTATGCACTGGTATACATCCTTCTCTCCCTAATGCAGGAGGGTGATTTCAGTCAGATCAACTGGATTAATGTCTTGTGGCTGGGCGGAAATGGACTACTGATTCTGACCGTCTTATCCCCTGGTTTTTCTGTTTGAACGGATCTTTGGCTTTCTTTCCGATGCTACCCTTTTTGAGCTGTCTGATACCAATCAGCCTCTGCTCCGTAAACTGGCCGAAAAAGCACCCGGTACTTTTCAGCATTCCATGCAGGTGGCCAATCTGGCCGAAGAGGCCATTCTGAAGGTTGGAGGCAATTCGCTGCTTGTTCGGGCCGGAGCCATGTATCATGATATTGGAAAGATGGAGAATCCTCAGTATTTTATTGAAAATCAGCATAGTGGTATTAATCCCCACAATGAACTTGATTTCAGGTCAAGTGCAGGAGTGATCATTGATCATGTGATAAAGGGAGTGGAGATGGGTAAAAAATACAAATTGCCTGAACAGATTATCGATTTTATCCGCACCCACCATGGAACCAGCACGGTTCAGTACTTTTACCGTTCATTCATAAATTCCAATCCCGGGGAAGAGGTGGATATCAATGAATTTACCTATCCCGGACCAAAACCCTCTTCAAAGGAAACTTCCATACTGATGATGGCCGATTCGGTGGAGGCAGCTTCACAGAACCCTGAAGACCTATATCCCGGAATCAATCTCTGAACTGGTGGAGAATATTGTGGCGCATCAGATCAAGGAAGAGCAGTTTTCCGATGCCAATATTACCTTTGCTGATATTACGGCTGTGAAGGAGATCTTTAAAAAACGGCTATCCAATATTTATCATTCCAGAATTGAGTATCCCAAGTAGAGTGGATTCAATCCAGAATTCAATGATTTCTGTGTTGGGGTAATCCTGCTGGTTCAAGATGAATGCGGAGTCATCAAGTATTCTGCTTTCCTGTTAATCATGTCAGGATCATGGTATACTGGATCCCCTCCTTGTGTTTCAGTACAAATGCCTCCAGTTTCATGGTGGTTGGGTGGATGAACATTTTCAACATGGAGTAGGGACCTGTCAGATCCTTTGGATAGAGCTGAATTTCAACCCGTTGTTTACCCATAAAATTTCTCTCTCCCATGAACTTGTATTTAAAGTCCTGTTGGTAGGCCTTGATGATCCTGATGGGAACAGCCTGGAGATATCCTGGATCATCCGGATCCGGAGTGCTTACATAGACTTCTTCGTTGTCGGTATTCTGAGAGTAGAGTTTTGTCACCGTCAAAATAGACTATGTATTCATCCACGATCATTTTATACTTCAGACCCTTCATCCAGATGGTTCCATCTCCTTCATGCTAGGTCTCCTGCATGATGTCCTCCCGGATATAATCCACCTGGATCACATAGCCCTCATCCATCTCAAACTGATCAGAAACAGCCTGCATATAGGGGTGTACTCTTTCATCCTGGGCGGAAACTACCATCAGCAGTCCTAGTCCAGCAGAGTACCATCAATCAACTTTTGTATTTGATACATTGGTTTGGATTTAATCTTTTCAGGATAACTCTTTCAAAATCTGTTCCAAACTGAATTCATCCTGAACCAGAACCTGTCTGGCCTTGCTGCCTTCAAAGGGACCAAGGATGCCTGCAGCCTCCAGCTGGTCCACAATTCGGCCGGCCCGGTTGTAGCCCAGGGAGAGTTTTCTCTGGATCAGGGAGGTGGATCCCTGCTGGTGCTGAACCACCAGTCTGGCAGCATCTTCAAATTTTTCATCCCTTTTGTCCAGGTCCACCTCCGGTCCACCACCACCTTCCTCTTCCACCGGGTTAAGCATCATGGCACTGGGATAACCCTTCTGTTCACCTATAAAATCAGTGACCTCTTCAATTTCCGGAGCCGTCAATAAAGGCACATTGAAGCCTGATGGGCTCATTTCCACTCAGGAACAGCATATCACCCCGGCCGATCAGCTGATCCGCACCGGGTCCGTCCAGGATGGTCCTGGAATCGATCCCGGAGGTCAACCCGGAAAGCAATCCTTGCCGGGAAATTAGCCTTAATGACTCCGGTAATGATGTTGGTGGTAGGTCGCTGGGTGGCAATGATCAGGTGAATTCCAATGGCCCGTGCCAGTTGGGCCAGCCTGGAAATGGGGTGTTCAATCTCCCTTCCTGCAGTCATGATCAGGTCGGCAAATTCATCGATAATCACCACGATAAAGGGCAGGTAGCGGTGTCCTTTGTTGGGATTCAGTTTTCGGTTGATGAATTTGCTATTATATTCCTTGATGTTTCTTACCTGTGCTTTTTTAAGCAGGTTGTAGCGGTCGTCCATTTCTCCGCACAGACTGTTCAGGGTATGAATCACCTGCTGTGTATCGGTGATGATGGCCTCTTCTGATTCGGGCAGTTTGGCCAGGTAATGCCTTTCTATTTTGCTGTAAAGGGAAAGTTCTACCTTCTTGGGATCGATCATGACAAACTTCAGCTGGGCCGGGTGTTTCTTAAAGAGCAGGGATGCAATGATGGCATTCAGTCCCACCGATTTCCCCTGTCCAGTGGCACCTGCAACAAGCAGGTGGGGCATTTTGGTCAGATCAAATACAAAAGTTTCGTTGGAGATGGTTTTCCCAAGTGCAATGGCCAGATCCATCTCTGCTTCCTGGAACTTTTTGGAAGCCAGGATCGATTTCATGGAGACCATCCTGGGATTCTGGTTGGGAACCTCGATGCCGATGGTTCCCTTTCCCGGAATCGGTGCAATGATCCTGATTCCCAGGGCTGAAAGGCTCAGGGCAATGTCATCCTCCAGGTTTTTTATCTTGGAAATCCGGATGCCCGGAGCCGGAACAATTTCATAGAGGGTAACCGTTGGACCAATGGTCGCCTTGATCTTATCAATCTTGATGTTGTAGTTCCCCAGGGTTTCGACAATCCGGTTTTTATTGGAAATAAGCTCTTCATTGCTAACGGTGGTATCTCCCTGGTCATAATCCTTCAGAAGGCTCAGGGGTGGGAAACTGATATTTTGCCAGATCCAGGGTGGGATCATACTCCCCCAGGGCACCGTCATCGGGATTGATTTCATCCGGGTTGATTCCGGAAACATCCTCCACGGTCATTTCCACTTCACTCTTGTCGGCATCATCCACAGCTTTCTCCCTTTCCAGGGGCGCATCAGGTCTTTCTTCTATCAGCTCTTCCTTTTGGGTACTCACCACGAATGGTTCATCTCAGATGGACTCCTCTGCTTCCACTTCATCACTGAAGGCCACATCGGTCTTCTCCCCGTCCGAATTCGCATTCACTTCTCCTGGTCCGGAAAGATCAAAGGGAAGGGTAATGCTTTTGTTTCTGGCCCAGCCCAGGAATCCGGTGGAGAACAAGACCAGAGCAGAATAGACGATAAGCAGAAGGAAAATGGTTCCGACGTAGCCGATGCTGGAAAGAAGCCACCTGCTGATGAAAAAGCCATGTGCTCCTCCGGGGCCACTGCCCAGTAAACCATCTCCGTCGCCAAAAAGTACACCCAGAGTCACAGAAAGCAGAATGATCAGAATAAGGCTGTTTCTTATGGCTTTCCAGGTTTTGAAAATCTTCATCCTGTACAAGTGCCATGGCCAGGAAGATGAGGATGGCTGGAAAAAGAAAGCTGGCCAGTCCGAACCATTTATTAATCAGTAGATTAGAAAGCCACGCGCCCATCTTTCCTCCCTGGTTTTCCACCTTGATCTCGGCTTCTGAAAGCACCCTGGACCATTCAAAATCCTGGTCGGTTTTCCAATTGACCAGGTAGGAAATGAGGGAGATTATTAAAAAAAGAGCAAGCAAGGATGAACACGATTCCCATGGCATACCTGAATCGATCGTCTCGGAAAAAGGATACTACAGAACTGAGGAAAGAGACAATTCCGTTATTTTTTTTCTTCTTCTTTTTTGCCATTATTTAAGGATCGTACTAACTAACCAATGTAATCATAACGCAAGATCAATGGCTAATCTTTTGTAAACAGATTGTTAATAATCTCTTCCATAGCTGCCCTGTTTACCGCTTTGTACTCCTCAGGAATCTTAAACATTTCAGATTCAATGGATTTGTATTCTGAACTCTTGCAGGTGAGATCCATTTTTAAATGACTCAGCTGGATCCTGAATGCGGTCAAGGGGTGGTTGACGGTCTGGTATGGAGTACTGATATTTGAATTGCGTACCCTGATTTCAGGGGTGGAGTAGATATCATACTGCTCATCTGCTGTTTCCACTTCAATTTTTTCCGAGAGAAATCCTCCAATGGTTACAGTGTCTTTTGTGAAATGCAGCTTCAGCTTTTCCAATTGTTTTACGCCTGCAGGAAGCTCTCCCTGCGTTGCCGGTATAACTCACATGTGTTCCGAAAAAATCAAGCAAGGTGGTTACCTGGTCTTCTTTTAAGGTCTGCTATTTGCACCAGGGTGAACTGGTTGAAAAAGCCATCGATGCGTGTATAGACATAATGGCTTCGAATAGTAGGCGTCCATTTTTCGGGGCAAAATCTTAGTGGGAATATCACCGGCCATATCCTCCAGGTATTTAATCTCATATTGAAGGTAATATGCGTCGATATTTTCAGCTAACACCGGTATCACGGTTGCATCCGGGTCCACATTAATATCAGGAAGAAGATGTATAGGTGCTGGTATTTCCGAATCACAGTATAAATGATCTTTAAAATTTGTGACGAATATACAAAATCCCCTTTCAAACCTATTATATAACACACCCAATCATGCTGAATAGCCTTAGATTTGTAGCTTATTTTCAAAAATGATAGCAGATGAAAAAACTGGCAGTTGTTGCACTTGGGGGAAATGCTCTCCTGAGAGACAATCAGCAAGGTACCATTGACGAACAGGAACAGAATACCACGGATACCCTGGAGAATCTTGTGTTTCTGCTAAAGGAAGGATATAACCTGGTCATTACCCATGGAAATGGTCCCCAGGTGGGAAATATCCTTATGCGTAACGATGCAGGGGAGAGTGTATACCAGATTCCCCAGATGCCCCTGGATATCTGTGTGGCCGATTCCCAGGGAGGAATCGGTTATATGATCGAAAGAATGCTGCGAAATGTGCTTCACAAGCACGGTATGGAAAGGGATATGGTTACCCTGGTTACCATGGTCCTGGTGGAAGAGCATGATCCGGCAATGGACAGTCCAACCAAACGGGTAGGGAGAACCTATGAAAAAGAGGAAGCAGACCGAATTGCCGCAGAAAAGGGCTGGATTTTCAAGGAGTCAACAAGCGAGAAGGTGGCTACCGCAGGGTGGTACCCTCACCATATCCCATCGAAATTATGAATGAAAAAGTGGTGGAATCACTGGCCCGACAGGGAACCATTGTGATGGCTTCCGGAGGAGGCGGTATTCCGGTTTACCGGGACCAGGAGGGACGGATCAGACCTTCCGAATCGGTCATCGATAAGGACCTGGCTTCAGCTCTGCTGGGGGCCAGGATCGGTGCAGATGAGTTCTATATTCTTACGGATGTACCCTTTGTATATATCAATTACAATAAGCCAAATCAGGAAGTAAAGGAGTTTCTGAACTATGCAGATACGGTCTCCTATCTTGAACAGGGAATGTTTGGGGAAGGCGATATGGCTCCAAAGATCAGGGCTTGTCTCCAGTTTATCGAGCAGGGCGGAGAGAAAAGTGTGATTACCGAGGCCTTTAAACTGGAAGACCGGAGTTATGGCACAAAAATCACCATGGAATACGATAAATAAGTTAATATGCTAACTTTGTGTCCAATATTAATAACATCGAACAAAACATGGCATTTAATCTTAGAAACCGACAATTTTCTGAAACTGCTGGATTTTACTCCCGAGGAGATTCACTTTCTGCTGGATCTCAGTTTTTCATTGAAAAAAGCAAAATATACCGGGACTGAAACAGCAGAATCTGAAAGGAAAAAATATTGCCCTGATTTTTGAAAAAACCTCCACCCGAACCCGTTGTGCCTTTGAGGTGGCGGCGCTGGATCAGGGTGCCGGTGTTACCTACCTGGGACCTTCAGGATCGCAGATAGGGCATAAGGAGTCCATGAAGGATACTGCCCGGGTACTGGGACGTATGTATGATGGTATTGAATACCGGGGATTTGGACAAGCCATTGTGGAGGAGCTGGCGAGCTTATGCCGGTGTTCCGGTTTGGAACGGACTCACCAATGAATTTCACCCCACCCAGATACTGGCCGATTTTATGACCATGCTGGAGCATTCAAATAAACCCCTGAACCAGATGAAGTTCTGTTACCTGGGTGATGCCCGTAACAATATGGGGAATTCACTGATGGTGGGTGCTGCAAAAATGGGAATGGATTTCAGGGCAGCTGCCCCTGCATCTGTCCAACCTGAAGAAGGACTTGTTAAAACAATGCCGGGAGATTGCTGCAGAACACCGGGGCAAAGATCACAATTACCGAGGATGTCGCAGAAGCGGTTAAGGATGTGGACTTCCTCTATACCGATGTGTGGGTCTCCATGGGTGAAGCACAGGAGGTTTGGGATGAGAGGATCAAACTCCTGAAGCCTTACCAGGTGAATCAGAAGGTGCTTGAATTGACCGGGAATCCGAATGTGAAATTTCTCCATTGCCTGCCTGCCTTTCACAACCGGGAGACCAAAATGGGGGAGGAGATCTACCAGAAATTCGGACTCGACGGCCTGGAGGTAACTGAAGAGGTTTTTGAATCGGAACACTCCATTGTATTCGATGAAGCAGAGAACCGCCTGCATACCATAAAAGCGGTGATGGTGGCGACTTTGGGAAATTAGCCGCTTCGCGGCAGTTATTGGTTAATTAGCCGCTTCGCGGCAGTTATTGGTTAATTAGCCGCTTCGCGGCAGTTAATGGTTAATTAGCCGCTTCGCGGCTAGTTAATGGTTAACTCCTAACTCCTAATGAGTTAACTCCTAATCTAACTCCTAACTCCTAACTCCTAACTCCTAACTCCTAACTCCTAACTCTTAACCCCTAACCTTTTGTTCTTTTAGTGGAACTAAAAAAACAAAAACCTTATATAAAAGAAGAGGATGGCTCCGCAGGTCATCAGCTTTAATCCTACACCCAGCAGGAAACCAACAAATGAACCCCAGGCAGCTCTTAGTGCCTCTCGATCTTTTTTTCCGGTGGATATTTCACCCAGGTAAGCTCCCAGGAAGGGGCCAATAATGATGCCCAGGGGGCCAAAGAAAAGTCCGACAACCACGCCAAGGGTAGCACCCCATACTCCTCTTTTTGATCCTCCGTATTTTTTGGTTCCCATGATGGGAACCACATAGTCAAGGATGGTGACCAGGATCACAAAAAAGAGCAGGATCCACAGGACATTCTGGTATCCCGAAGGATTTTCACTGATATAGCTGGTCCATTTGAGCAATAAAAATCCGGCCCAGCTAATGGGAGGCCCGGGAATGATGGGAAGAATGCTTCCAAAAAATCCGATCAGTACTAATATTGATCCAGATATGGCGAGTGTTAGATCCATTTTTATTTATGGTATACCGATGATGTCGTCAAATAGTGCATAGATTACACAGGCTGAAATTGGAATGGTAACCAGCAGTCCCAACCCAAGGGCAAGAACTCCCAGGAGGTTGAATCCCAGCAGTATGAGCCAAATCCAGAAAATCTGGATAAAATTACCCGATACCATTTTTCTGCTCAGCGTGAGTGCCTCGGCAGGGGGGATATCATAAAACCAGACAAACAGGTGGGCAAAGAGGTAAGAGATTGAGAAATAGATTCCGGGAATAATCAGAAGTAAGAAACCCAAGAAGGATTACCAGGGACATTAAGCAGGTTCAGAATCAATAAGGGGCCAAATTTGTGGAAACCATTGAAAAAAAGATCTATTCCGGCCTCACCTCCCTGCTTTGAAGATACCGGGCGCCCAGGTAAAATCCAACCAGCATGGGGCCTCCCAGGATCAATCCGCTTCAGGGTTAGAAAGCGCAATCAGAAAGATGATGCTGTATAGAATAAAAATTCCCGGAGACCTTCTGAAATGGTTAAATCCCGTCTGAAGTACATTTTCAATGGAGATATGTAAATCCGCGCTGAAGCCTCATCAACCTTTTACATATATGTTATCAATCCTTTCCAAGCGAAGATTTTACCGAAAATTAATAAAAAATCGTACATTTAATTGATAAGCAAAGCTGATGGAGGAACATGAAAACCTGTATGAAAAGATACAGGAGATTCTGGGAGGAAGGCCGGGAAATCTGAAAGTACTTGAACATCAGATCGATATGGATCTGCAGGTGGAGTATTATGAATGTTCCATGAAACTAAGGGAAGAGTTGGAGGATGAGTGGGCCATGGATACATGCAAAGTACCTGTCATGAACCGGGATATTCACTACAGGTGAAAAAGGAGATTCTTGCCCGGCTTGCCACCATCGAAAAGGTGGAGTGCTACAGGGTCATTGAAGCCTTTCTGGAAATTGCTGAGGAAGATCTGCATGATTGGGCCTTGCTTGCACTTAATGAAAGCCGGATGCTACTGGAAAGTAAGATCCTGGATGAGAACCAGGTATTTATTTCAACGGGCCTGGGTGGTAAGGAGGAGAAACTGCGCTATTTTGTGGCACTGATGTCCAGAACCAAGTCTGGATCTGACCGACACCCAGAAAATGGTGATTAAAAATGAATTTGATTTTATTCTGAAGAAAGTTTGATGCTGAAGTGGAGGAGATGCATTTTTCAGGGTACCTGGCAACGATTCTTCTTGCTGATTCCCATGCATATCTCCCTGAAAGAGGTATTCAAGGAAGCCATTGATGAATGCAATAAGTATGGGGATTTTCTCAATGATGATTTTATTGTAACCAATGTAAAAACACTCTCCTTTGAGGAGATAAAAGATTTTCTGGAAAATCAAAAGGATCGGGAACTAGCTGTTTTCCTCACCCAGATCTTCAAATTCCACGTTGGTGAAATCCTTTTCATCTTCAACACTTTCATGGACGACTGTCAGTCTCCCTGTAGCTTCCGCTTGAGTTCACTGAATCTTCAAGTTCTATGGGTTGAGGATTTGCTTCACGGATAAACTCAATGATCTCTTTCAGGCTTTCCGCAAATTTGTCAAAATCCTCTTTGTAGAGAAAGAGTTTGTGTTTCTCATAGAAAAACTTCCCATCGCGGTTAAATCTTTTTTTGCTCTCTGTGATGGTCAGATAGTAGTCATTCCTCCGCGTTGCCTTCACATCGAAAAAGTAGGTCCTTTTTCCGGCCCTAACAGCTTTAGAATGGATCTCTTCCCGTCCCGCTGCATCTCGTTACAAGCTCTTCAGATTTAACATTTCCTTCATCAATCATTACATCAGATTTAGTTAGGGTTTTGTTAGTTCTATCTTCAAAAATGTAAAATATTTTAAACATATTCAAATTTTACCTCATTTTCAGTCTTTCACTAAACTTGCTGTCGAACAGATGTTTTATAGATTAAAATTTAGTGTAAATTTGCATCGTTTAAATATGGACGTGACCGGTTCTTTTACAAATGATCAGCAGGAGACAATTACGTATTAAAGCACTGCAATCTCTGTATGCCTACTACAAGACAGGCAGAGAAGATATGGGGCGTTCCGAAAAGGAGCTGCATTTCAATATTGAAAAGGCCTATGAATTATATCATTATCTGCTTCTTCTGATTATTGATGTGGTGCTGTATGCAGAATCCAGGATTGAGATTGCCCGGAATAAACGAATTCCAACCCAGGAGGATCTGAATCCCAATACCCGTTTTATTGAGAACCGGCTGGTTGACCAGCTTAGAAACAATGATCACTTGCTGAGGTTTGTGGATCAGCACAAGCTCAACTGGAGCAATTATCCGGAATTGATCAAGGAGATTTATACCAGGTTGATTGAAAGTGAGGAGTACGACTGCATATATGACAGCAGAGGAGAACGGTTATGCTGAGGATAAGAAACTGATTACTCAGATCTATACCCATATTATCTTTCCCAGTGAATTGCTGATCTCCATCATGGAGGAGCAGAGTATTTACTGGAATGATGACCTGGAGTTTATCACCAGTATGATTGTGAAGACCTTCAAGAAATTCAAGGAAGAGGACGGTCCCGATAAAAGCCTGATGGAGCTTTATAAGAATGATGAGGACAGGGATTACGTGGTGAAGCTATTCCGGCAGACCATACTTAACCGGGATGAGTATGTGGAATATATCAAAGCAGAATACCCGGAACTGGGACCTGGAAAGGATTGCCTTCATGGATATTCTGATCATGCAGATGGCCATTGCTGAACTGGTTGCCTTTCCTTCAATTCCCACCAAGGTGACCCTGAATGAGTACCTTGAGATTTCCAAGTTCTACAGTACTTCAAAGAGTAATGTTTTTATTAATGGAGTGCTGGATAAGGTAATGATACAGTTAAAGGAGGAGAAGAAAATTCAAAAACAGGGAGGGGACTGATCGGTGAGAATGAATAGTATGGCTTTGTTGTTTAGAGGGACCCTTGTTGGCTTTCCGTGACCTTTATGTTGCCTGTACAGGACAAAATGGCAGGACAGTGACACAAGTGGGGGCAGATGCGGAGAATGACTGTGCAAGATGCTTCATAGCAGGCAGTTATAGTTTTTGACACCCTGATCTCATGATTTTGGAACAATCATTGAAGGTGAAATGGTGGTTTGTTATTTTGATTATGAGAACAAAGGCAAGGGTGATCTGCTGATTACTTCGGTGGAGGCCACCTGTGGTTGTACCACTCCGGATTGGAGCAGAGAACCGCTGAAACCGGGAGAGAGAGGTCAGCCTGAAGATTGTTTTTGATGCCCGGGAAGAGCGGGATGCACAGTTGAAAGAGTGTTACAGTGATCTCCAATTCACGAACCCAAGCGGTAAGCTTGACTATTAAGGCAAATGTGATAAATAATAAGTAGTTTTAATTATAATTTAATAATTTAAAGTATGAATTTTTTATTTCAAATTTTAGCTGCCGCACCGGCAGGACCAGGTGGAGCAGGAATGCAATCACTGATTTTTCTGCTTCTGATTATTGTGGTATTCTATTTTTTTATGATTCGTCCCCAGATGAAAAAGCAAAAAGAGGCAACCAACTTCAGAAGTTCACTTCAAAAAGGGTGATAAAGTGGTAACCACAGGTGGTATCTATGGAAAGATTAATGATGTAAAGGACACCACTGTTACCCTGGAAATTGCAGATAAGGTAATTGTAAAGGTTGATAAAACAGCTGTGATGGCTGATCCTGGAGATCAGCCGGCTGCAGCAAGAAAATAGACCAACACCACTATTGTGGAAAACGGGTTTCTTCAGAAATGGCCAAGGATGCCTGAAGGACAAAAATTGCAGTTCAGGAAGACGAATTCTGCTGTTTTCTGTTTTCCTTTTGATTTCTGTCTTTATCTGGTTTCTCAATGCCCTTGGCAAGAATTATACCGCGGAAATAGAATATCCCACTGGTCTATACTGATTTTCCTGAAGACAGGGTTTTTGTGGGTGATCTGCCCGGAGAATCTTGATCTGCGAATCAATGCCTGGGTATGCCTTGCTGCGGTATAAGGTATTGAAGAAACCGGTACCCATCAGTTTTAAGGTCTCGCTTTTACACCATGAACAGGACCGGGCAGGACACCTCCACGTGCCTATATACTGACCCGTTACCTGAAGGATCAGATATCAGGTCAGTTACCATCTGAACTTCAATTGCTGGAGATCAAACCGGATACCCTTCATTTTCAGTTTGCCAGAAGGGTTACCAGGATGGTGCAGGTCAGAGCCAGATTTGAATTTTCAGCTTGAGAAGCAGTTTACCACTCGGGATGGGATTCAGCTTGATCCTGATTCTGTGAGGTTTCAGGACCGGATGCTCATTCTGGATACCCTGAGGTATGTTTATACGGAAAGAGTCGATCTTGGATGATTGATCAGGAATTATAGTGATAAGGTGAGGTTGAAAAAGATCAGTGGACCTGGAATTTGAGCAGTTCAAGGGTGAATTGCTGCCATTGAACTGGAGAAATATACCGAGGTTCAACTCACCATTCCCATTGAAGTATTGAACCTTCCTGACACCCTTGTCATGCAGACTTTTCCATCAAGGATTAAGTTTACCTGTAATGTGGGACTGAGTAAATATGACGGGTGAATAGTAACTGTTCAGGGCAGTGGTGGATTATGCTATCAGCTAGATGAGCAGATCAAAAGAGCTGGATGTAAATATTCAGAATATGCCCACTTATCTGCTTAGTTATGATTATTATCCCAAAACGGTTGAATTTCTGAAGTCCAGGAAGTGATGTTCAGGTGGGAATAACAGGAGGAATTGGAAGTGGTAAAACTCTGGTTTGCAGTGTTCTGGAGAAACTTGGGAGTTCCAGTATACTATGCTGATAAGGAGGCCGAAGGCTGATGAATACGTGATCCAGAACTGCAGGACAGGCTATTAAGGAAGCTGTTTGGCGAAGAGGTTTATAAAGATGGGTGAACTGGACAGGAAAGAGATGGGGCAGCAGGGTTTTTGGAGATCCAGGCCTTGCTTGCAAAGATTAACCAGCTTGTTCATCCGGCGGTCAGAGATGATTTTGAACGCTGGAGTGAAGTGCATGGGAAGGTGCCCCTATGTGGTGGAAGAGGCAGCCATTCTGTTTGAAAGCGGGGCGCCCGTCACATGGATATGTCAGTTCTGATTTATGCCCCGGATCGATCTGAGAATCCACAGGGTGATGGATCGGGATGGGGTCAGCAGAGCGGAGTGTTGAGAAGACGAATGAAACACCAGATGGATGAGGAGGAGAAAAAACAGCTGGCCGACAGGGTTATATACAATGATGAAAAGAGTATGCTGCTTCCTCAGATTATTGACATTGCACGAGGATATTAATTAATAAGAATATTAGTTATGGCAAAATTTGGAAAATGGGTTGGACTTGGACTTGGATGGGCCCTGGGAGGCCCCATCGGATGGTATCCTTGGTTTGGCAGTGGGATCAATTTTTGATTCCGGGAAAAGCGCTGGCACCGGTCAGACAAGGAGTGTGCGGGGTCAGACACTCAGGGGTGACTATGCAGCCTCGCTGCTGGTTCTTGATTGCAGCGGTAATGAAAGCCGACGGACGGGTAATGAAGAGTGAACTGGATTATGTGAAGCGCTATTTTGTTACCCGTTTTGGAGAGGATACAGCTTCAGAGGCAGTGGTGATGCTCAGAGATATTCTGAAGCAGGAGATTCCCCTGAGGGATGTGACCCATCAGCTCTCACAGCGTCTGGAATATTCCTACGGCTGGAGATGCTTCATTTCCTTTTTGGGATTGCATCTGCTGATGGATCAGGTAAGTGATGCAGAAAATCAGGTGATTCAGAAAGATTGCAGGTTTTATGAGTATTACCGATTCTGATTTTCAGAGTATCAGGGCCATGTTTGTGAGTCAGACCGATTCTTCCTATAAAATCCTTGAGATTGAACCCACAGCTATCAGATGAAGATGTTAAAAAGGCATTATCGGCGCATGGCCATGAAATACCATCCCGATAAGGTGAGTCACCTGGGTGAAGATTTCAAAAAAGTGGCCCATGAAAAATTCAGGAAGGTTCAGGAAGCCTATGACCAGATTAAGAAGGAGCGCGGATTAAACTAGAAGTGTTATATTTGCATCACTTTATATTACTAGCTATGAAGACGATCAAATTAAAAGACATTCTTTCAATCTCCGGCAAAGGAGGATTGTATAAGTTTATTGCCCAGGCCCGTAACGGAATTGTGGTTGAATCCCTGGATGATCATAAAAGGCATGTGGCACCGGCCACTGCCAGGGTTAGTTCCCTTGAGGATATTGCTATTTTCACCCAGGATGAAGAGGTTCCTCTTGCCGATATTTTCATGATGATTCATGAAAAAACCGAAGGCAAAGAGTCCATCTCCCATAAGGCATCACGGAGATGAATTGAAAAGCTTTTTTGAAGAGCTGGTTCCGGATTATGATGAGGAACGTGTTTATGTTTCCGATATCAAGAAGGTTTTTCAATGGTACAATCAGCTTCACAGCCACGAACTGCTGGAGGTAGTTGAAAAGGAGGAGGAAGATTCTGATCAGAAGATTCGGAAGAAGGAATCTGCAGCAGAAAGAAGAATCTGCTGCAAAGGACAGAGGCAGACAAATCTTCGAGAACGAAAGGCAGAGTCTAAATAGACTTGGCTTCCTGCCAGATGGCTTCCATCTCTTCCAGGCTCATCTCTTTTAAGGACCGGCCCATTTCCAGGGCCTTTGTTTCCAGGTATTTAAACCTGTTTGATAAATTTTCGGTTGGTTCTTTCCAGGGCAGTTTCTGGTTCAATATCATAAAGTCGGGCTGCATTAATGATGGAAAAGAGCAAATCGCCAATTTCATCCTCCAGTTTTTGCCTTGTCCTGTCCATTGATTAATTCATGCTTTACTTCATTGATCTCTTCGATTCACCTTATCCCATACCTGCTCCCGGTGATCCCAGTCAAAACCAACGGCCCTGACTTTGTCCTGGATCCTGTGTGATTTGATCATGGCCGGAAGAGAAACGGGAACACCTGACAGTACACTGCGGTTTCCCTCCTTCATTTTCAGTTCTTCCCAGTTTTCAAGCACTTCCCCGAATCCTTCACTTTCCGATCCCCAAAAACATGGGGATGCCTGAATACCAGTTTGTCACATAATTCCATTCAGCACATCGGCAACATCAAAGGCACCTTTCTCAGATCCGATTTTTGAATAGAATACAATATGCAAGCATCAGGTCTCCCAAGCTCTTTCCGGATCTCCTCCAGGTCCTGGTCCATGATGGCATCAGCCAGTTCATAGGTTTCCTCGATGGTCAGGTTTCTCAGGCTCTCCAGGGTTTGTTCCCGGTCCCAGGGACACTTTTCCCTCAACTCATCCATGATCTCCAGAAGGCGTTCAAAGGCCTTCAGCTTCTCTTCTGTACTATGCATGCTCTCCTTCTTTGAATTCAACCCTGATGGTTGAGCTTGGTAGTTAATTTCAAAAGTCCGGCTGCATTGCCATTTCTGATGGCAATTTCCAGCAAGTCCAGAGAGTTGAATATGGCCAGCAGTTCTCCGTCGGAGTTTCGTTGTACCTGTTATTAATACTGTTCCAGCATATAATGTTTGCTCTGAACAAAAATCTGAAAGGGTCTTCCCCTGCCAGATCCGTTCAAAAAATTCCTTGGAAATATTGGTAATGGCATTCTGGTAGGAATCCAGATATGATTACACTTCCGGTAATGGTATGTCTCTCCAATGGTTGGTTTCAGGGAGGCAGGTTTGTATATAATTATCTGTAGGGGTTCCCAGCTCTTCAAGGGGTGTTCCATCGGCCAGGCTGCAGGCTACATCAGCAAAAATGATCAAGGCAATAAAAGTGGTGGATTGCTGTTCCTGATTCTCCGGTAGGACAACCACCTGTTCAGGCTCCAGATTCCCCAAGCATTCCCAGGATTCCATTGTCAGCACAAATGAAATAATGATTGTCCATCCGGGCAGCAAGCAATTGCCTTCCCTTTTCCGGTTCTGAATTTACAGCAATGATATGAATGGTATCTTCAGGGAAATTTCGGATAGCTGTTTCTCACAATAAAAGCTGCCTGTGCAGTATTGAAAGGCTTTAACCTTGTGATTGATATCAACAATTCTTGCTTCCGGACAACTGGAGAGAAGTTTCCCTTTAAGTGATGCCACATAATAAGTCATCATTCGTTCCAATCGGACGTAAGCGTGATCATGTGCATGGGTTTCGCGGCGGGGATTTTCTTATTGGAATGTTGAAAAAAACAGCTTAATTTGCACATCCAAAAGTAGTGATTATAATTTAATTTATGGCGGAAAAGCTGATCTATTTGGAAGGTGTCGATCCCGTTGATTTTTATGGTGTAAACAACGTCCGCTTTCAATAAATTCATCGAACTTTTTCCCGATCTAAAGATTGTCTCCAGAGGCAATGAAATACGGATTTCGGGGAGTGAAAGCAGGCTTGAGGATTTTGAAGAGAAGGTTGAATCTGTTTGTCCGCTATCTTCGGAAATTTCAGTACTATGAACCTTCCTGATCTGGAGGATCTGATTGAATGGTGAGGCCAATCATAAAATGGATGCTCCAGGACCTGATGATGAGGTTCTGCTACATGGCGAAAGCGGACGGAAGATCAGGGCCGTTACGGTAAACCAGAAACGACTGGTGGAGGAGGGGAAAAGCAATGATCTGCTGATCGCAGTAGGACCGGCCGGAACAGGTAAAACATATACGGCCATTGCCATGGCTGTAAAAGCATTGAAAGAGAGAGAGGTGAAGAGGATCATTCTCACCCGTCCGGCGGTGGAAGCCGGGGAGAAGCTTGGATTTCTACCGGGTGATTTTAAGGAAAAGCTGGATCCCTATCTCCAACCTCTGTTATGATGCACTCAGGGATATGATTCCTGCCAAGAAAGCTGATTCAGTTCATGGAGGACGGAACCATTCAGATTGCTCCGCTGGCCTATATGAGGGGACGTACACTTGATCATGCCTTTGTGATCCTGGATGAGGCTCAGAATGCAACAAACAGTCAGTTTAAGATGTTTCTGACCCGGATGGGTCCCGATGCCAGGTTTATTGTTACCGGTGATGATTCCCAGGTGGATCTGCCCAGGCGGGAGGATTCAGGTTTGGTTCAGGCAATGAAGATACTTAACGGTATCAAAGGGATATCCATTGTCAGATTTGATGAACGTGATATCATCAGACACCGACTGGTAAAATCCATTGTAGCGCTTACAGCGGCGAGTCGAAAGTCAAAGTCAAAGTCGAAAGCACAAAGTCAAGTCGAAAGTCAAAGCAAAGTAGTCAAAAGTCAAAAGTCATAAGTTTAAAGAAAAAAATACATAATTATGGCAAATGCATTAAAAGGAACAAAGTTTAATCTGAAAGGACAGAATAGTCTCTATACAGGAAAAGTACGAGATGTTTATAACATCAATGATGATTACCTGATCATGGTGGTTTCCGACCGGATCTCGGCCTTTGATGTGGTGATGCCCAAGGGAATTCCTTACAAGGGACAGGTCCTGAACCAGATTGCTTCAAAATTTCTGGATGCTACCTCAGATATTGTTCCCAACTGGAAAATTGATTCTCCCGATCCCAATGTTACCGTTGGACATATGGCAGAACCCTATAAGGTGGAAATGGTGATCAGGGGATATCTGACCGGTCATGCCTGGCGGGAATACAGGGAAGGGAAAAGAGAGTTGTGCGGAGTTCCCATGCCTGACGGATTGAAGGAGCATGACCGTTTTCCGGAGCCGATCATTACTCCTACCACCAAGGCTGCCGTAGGTCATGATGAAGATATTTCCCGGGAGGAAATTCTATCAAGCGGCCTGGTTCCGGAAGAGGATTATATTCAGCTTGAGGATTATACCAGGAAACTTATTTCAGCGGGGAACTGAGATGGCTGCTGAAATGGGCCTGATTCTTGTGGATACCAAGTATGAGTTTGGAAATAAGGATGGAAAGATTTTGCTGATAGATGAGATACATACCCCGGATTCATCCAGGTATTTTTATGCCGATGGTTACCAGGAGCGGCAGGATAGGGGAGAGCAGCAGAAACAGCTTTCCAAGGAGTTTGTGAGGCAGTGGCTTATCAGCAATGGATTCCAGGGTAAGGAGGGACAGAAGGTCCCGGATATGCCGGAATCATTTATTCGAGGAGGTTAGCGAAAGGTATATTGAGCTATTTGAGAATATTACAGGTGAAACTTTCGTTAAAGCAGATACAAGCAGTATTGAACAGAGAATTCTTAATAATATCAATGAATTTATTTCCAGGTAGAAGCCTATTTATCCTACTTCTGGGACTCATTTCTCAGCGTCCCCGCCTTCTCGCAGCAGGAGATTGTGATTGAACGCTCAGTCAATAAGGTGATCCTTGAAGGAAAGGTTTATTATATTCATGTGGTGAAGCCGGGGCAGACACTTTATTCCATTGCAAGGGCCTACAATATTTCTCAGAAGGAGATTTCGGTGGAGAATCCCGGAGTGATTTCCGGGATCAGGATAGGACAGACCCTTAAGATTCCTGTGGAGCCTTCCATTGGGGATGAGCAGATTGACACTTCTGACCCCAGGATGAATCTGAAGGATAAAAACACCCATAAAGTGAAAAGAGGGGAAACTTTTTACAGTATTTCAAAGATATATGGAATCACTCCGGAAGAGCTGCAGGAGGCAAATCCAGGGGTAAGGATGGATGATATGAGACCGGGGCAGCGTCTGATCATTCCTGAGCCTGCCCCAGCAAGTAGTGGAGCCAGAAACCTGCTTATAATGAGGAGGGTATTGCCTATCACAAGGTCAAGAAAAAAGAGACGCTTTACTCCATTGCCGCTTACTACCAGGTCACTGTTCAGGCCATCAGGAATGCTAATCCTGAACTTGGGTGGGGCGGGCCCAATGCCGGACAGGTGATCAGGATCCCGCTTGCCCAGGTTGTTGATCAGCCTGAATTTGCAAGGGATACCCTGCCGGTGGATTCCTTTTTATATGCTCCTGCTGATACCGCAGTTGAGGCATATTTTTATGAAGAGCTGCTGGGACCTCATGAGAACCGGAATCGTACCTACCGGGTGGCCTTTTTTATTCCTTTCGATTTTCGGGCGCCCGAACCACTTGACTCACTGATTAAGGATGTGGAGTCACTGTCACGCCGAAACCGGATTATTGAACGTTACATGATGGAGGAGAAAGTGCCCCAGTCGGTTCATTTCCTTGAATTTTTCCAGGGTTCTTTACTTGCACTTGACTCCATGCGCAAGAAAGGGATGAAACTGGATGTCAGGTATTATGATACCAGGAAGAGTATGGCCCGAATGTATGAAATCCTGGAAGAGCCCGGCATGGATAAGATGGACCTGATCATAGGACCGTTTTTTCCTTATAACCTTGAGATTGTTTCTGCCTTTGCCAAAAAGCACAAAATACCCGTGGTAACGCCCTTCTACAATGAAATGGATTACCTGTGGGACAATCCCTATCTTTTCCAGGTCAATCCTTCCCTGGACAGGAGTTACGTTGAGATTGCCAAGCTGGTAGCCAGCAAACATGATTATAATATTGTATATGTCAGGGAGGAGGATTCGCTGGATAGGGAGAAAAACGCTTTACTTCAGGAATTGATATTTGACGGCTTTGATGATTACCGGCCAGATGAACCTGTGGTTTTTAAGGAGATGGTTCTGACTCTTGAACATACCGATGAAATTGTCCATTCCCTCTCAAAGGACAGGAAGAATCTGGTGGTGGTCCCCTCCAGAAATGAAGCACTTGCCAGCAGGGTGGTATCCTCGCTATTTTTCCGTTTAAATGAATATGATATTGAACTGATCGGCACTCCTTACTGGACAGAGTTTTCCAGTATTGATTACAGGTATTACCACGGTCTGGGACTGATGTTTTACAGTTCTTTCTGGATGGATTATCTTGATCCTGAGGTTGATGCATTATCTGAAGGTATACAGGGATCATTTTTATGCTGAACCACGTTCCATGACAAGGCAGGGAATCAATTACGGAATAGCAGGATTTGATATCACCCTCTATTTTGTGAATGCCTTGAGGGAATTTGGCCCGCGTTTTATTCTTTCTCTGGATGAGTACAATCCACCTCTTGTGCTTGATTCCTATCATTTTTCCAGGGTGAGTTCTGCTGGAGGTTATGAGAATAGCAAGATCAGTTTCTACCAGTTCAAGCCCGATATGTCCATTATGGAGTTTAAGGTTCCCGAACTTCCCCGAAGAATGATTTTTTCTTTGCTCCCATGGATGACAGAAAGCGAGAGTATCTTGACTTTACTCCCCAGAGATAGATGTTGATCAAATGAAAGGCTATTCAGACCAGGATTGCTCCTGCTTGTCTATTGGCTCTGCTCTTGTGGTCGTGCAAGCGAGCAGTAAGAAGCCTAGCCGATTGATTCATATGTGGTTATGGTTTCCTTTGACGGATTCAGATGGGATTATACGGATCTTTATGATACTCCGAATTTTGATGCAATGACGGCTTCCGGAGTGCGGGCTGAGAAGCTGATTCCTTCTTTTCCCACCAAAACATTTCCAAACCATTACACCCTGGCCACAGGACTTTATCCCGATCATCACGGAATTATTAACAACAGTTTCTATGCCGCTGAACTGGATGGGATTTATCGCATGGGTGATCGTAACATG
Source organism: uncultured Bacteroidota bacterium (assembly GCA_963716765.1). Lineage (GTDB taxonomy): Bacteria > Bacteroidota > Bacteroidia > Bacteroidales. The sequence goes on from CAVQUO010000022.1 coordinate 145,482, forward strand.
GTGAGCAATCCCGATGCCTATTTTGGGGAACCCATTTGGGTGACCGCCGAGAAACAGGGTGTAAAATCAGCCTGCTTCTTCTGGGTGGGCAGTGAGGCCCCCATTGGGGGAACCTATCCCACTTACTGGAAGAAATATGATGGAAGTAGTTCCGTACATGGACCGGGTTGACCAGGTGATAAAATGGCTGGAATTGCCCCTGAATAAGCGCCCCGGTCTGATTACCCTGTATTTTGATGAACCGGATGGGATTGCGCATGATATCGGGCCTGAACAGTCCTGAAACCGGGAAAGTGATTGAAAATCTTGATGCCGTCCTTGGAGCCCTCAGAGCCGGTATTTCAAAACTGGATATAGCCGACAAGGTGAACCTGATTGTTCTTTCGGATCATGGAATGGGTCCCATCTCTCCAGTGACAGATATGTCAATATCATGGATTTTATTAAAGGAGGAGTGGACCGAGGAGGTGATCGGGGGAATCCTGTTTACCTGATTGAACCGGCTGAGGGGTATGAAGATTCTGTGACCCTTACCCTGGATGCCGTGGAAGGAGCTAACTGCCTGGCAGAAAGAGGATATTCCTGCCCGTCTGAATTACGGGACCAGTCCTCGTTTTCCTGGCATTGTGGTGGTGGCTGACAGTCTTTGGAGTATTGGTAACCAAAGCCGAATCCCTCAGGCTATTACCGGGGAGCCCATGGCTATGATAACGCCTTTACCGATATGCATACCATCTTTCTGGGTGAGGGCCCGGCTTTCAGAAAGGACTATGTTTCAGACTCCTTTTCCAATGTGGAGGTTTATGGCATCATCGCCCATATACTGGGACTAGATCCGGCTCAAACCGACGGCGATCTTTCAAATGTTTCAGACTTGTTCCCGGAAATCAGTTCAGATTTTAATTAGAACACCCCTGAATTATTTTTGTGTCGATTTTAGATAAAGTTGTTCCACCTTCTCTCTGGCCCAGGGCGTTTTCCTTAAAAACGTCAGACTCGATTTAATGGAAGGGTCATTTTTGAAGCACTTGATATTAATTTCTAATCCAAGTTTTTCCCATCCGTATTTTTCCACCAGGTGTTCCAGTATATCCGACAACTTTACGCCATGCAGGGGATTGTTGGGTTGCTCCTTACCTGGGCCGGTTTTATCTTTCATTTCCTCATCTTTATTCACCCTTGCAAAAGTGCTAATAAATTCCGGGGAGTTTTTTGGTATCTTGTAATAAATCCATTTTCAATACGATGTATCAAAAAGATTACATATTAAGAATGATCGAGCAGCTTGCCGAATTAGTTGCAGGAATCCTGGGCTTGATTAAAAAAGGTGATTTCCCAAAAGCAACTCAAACCATTGAAAATGCCTTTCAGGATTTGCTGAAGGAGGATGCAGCATTTTTTAACACCATTCCCCTGGCTGATCTTACCCGTGATCTTATCCAGAAGCATCATTACACCAATGGTCATCTGGAGATCCTGTCAGAACTTTTTTATGCGCAGGCTGAATTAACATGTGCTCAGGGAGAACATAGTTCGGGTCTTCAGTATTATCAGAAATCAATAATGCTGTTAGAATTTGTAATTGAAGATTCAAATGCTTTCTCTGTAGATAAAAAATCCAGATTATTGTCCATGCAAAAACGGATCACTGAGCTTGTCTCGTCCTAAATAGGTGATACAGATTTTATCAAGCTTTCCATTGGTACGCGTGGTTTTTGAGAGCGATATGTGCTGTATATGTATTATATGCGGTGTGCGTGATATGTGTCTTTGTTCGGTACGTTAGGTATTCGCCTTTGCTCAAAACACAAGCACGGAAATGAAAATGGTGTATGATACATGCATGCAGGATCAGACTGAGCCAAACAACAGTAAATGAATCAGGGATACTGGAATGATGGATGAGGAAATCAAGACATCTTTTGCTGAAGGACTTCGTTCTTTTTGCGGATGGGATCCACATTGATTTTCAAGCCAAATTGACTTCTCTTTTTTCCCTGGTCCGGCGCCGTCGGATCCAATAACGAGATGCCGGATCCCAACTCTTCCTTCATTCTTTCATGTTCAGGGGTCCATTCCAAACCTATTCTTTCTTGAAAGCTGCCTGATAATGCTCCAGCTCGGTTGACTGCTCATGATGAAGGTTTTTTATTATCTGTATATTACACAAATAAGTAAATAAACGGATAATAAATATCTGTCTATGAATATTTATTATCTATCTATTTACCAATAGTGTTAATAAATGGATAATAAAAATCTATCGCCAGGTTATTTTTACTCTTGATGTCGATATCAGCCCTGAGACTATTTCTCTGAGACTACAGTCCCTGCAAACAGTCCCTGCAAAGCACGTCCCTGAAAGCCGCCCCTGAAAGCCGCCCCTGAAAGCCGCCCCTCATTATAGAACGTACTTTCAAATGGGGGGGAGGGAACTGGAATTAGTCAGAGTAAAACGCTGAGCTCAAAACTCGGTTTTTGCGAGGCAATAAGCACTTCACGAGATTATCTCGCATAGTAAAGAGTGTGTATTAACAGTACTTTTAAACTAATTCTAAGGGAGCTTATGAAGCGAATCAGTATCCGTAGAAAAAAGAAGAGGATGCCCCTTTTGAGACATCCTCATCCTTGCATATACTTATTGCATTCAGGCTGTTACTTTGTTGCGTTCTCCAGCCTTTTCAGGATGGAGAAGATAAAGGCGGCTGAGAGCAGGCAGGTGACCACAAAGATGCCCCACAGTTGCCACAGCTGGATTTTTTCCCAGAAGAAGCTTCCGATAAAGAGCAGCTTGTTTCCAACGGCAGTGGCCAGCAGCCAGCCTCCCTGCATCACACCCTGGAACCTGACAGGTGCCACTTTCGATACAAAGGAGAGTCCCATGGGACTCAGGAAGAGTTCGGCAAAGGTCAGAACCAGGTAGGTCGACATCAGCCAGTAGGGCATGATCCTGGATGAGTCTGGTACAGGGTTCACACTTCACCACCTCACCGGCATCGTTCAGTACCTGCAGGTCCACCGGTGAAATCAGTTTTAAGGATCCGATCACCATGATCACAAAACCCAGGGCTGCAATGATCATTCCAATTCCGATCTTCTTGGGAGTGGAGGGCTCTATTCCTTTTTTATTGAGCCAGGCAAAGGCGGCCATCACCACAAAGGTGAGGGAAACAATAAAGAGGGGATTAAAGGATTGGAATACTTCGGGAGCAATGGGATTGCTCGGCTCCCATCGTGTAGAACCAGTATCGCAAATCCACCACCCACAACAGTCATTATGGCTCCAATGATCCGTTTTTTCTTAAAGGTTTTCTTTCCAAGAGCAGTACTACACCGGCAATGAAATACAATAACAGCAAGAGGATTCTTCAAGGGTAAAGAACATGAAGGTAAATGGGTCCACCGTTTTAACAGTATAGTCCCTGGCAAAGAAGGTCAGGGTAAGTCCGTTCTGGTGGAAGCCCATCCAGAAGAAGATCACCACAAAGAAGACCAGCAGCAGGGATACCACACGCTGTTTCTCCTCCTTGGTGGCAATCATTACGATCCAGGTGACAAAGGCCACAAAGAGACCAATGGCAGCTCCGGTTTTCAGGTCCTTAACAAAGCTGATCAGATACAGCTGTAATGGCACCGGCCACCAGGGCAACGGGAATAGCCAGGGGCTTTTCCCTGAGGGTGATGGTTCTTTCTCCGGCAGCTTTCTCCCTCTTGGGAAGATGCTTGTGGAAGATCAGGTAGGCCAGCAGGGAAATCACCATGGCAATGGCAGCAATCCCAAAAGCCAAATTGTATCCCCTGGAAAATACTTCAATGTAAGAGTTGGCAAAGGCTCCCAGGTCTGTAACAGGTCCGTTCAGGCTTACAGCATCGGCCAGTTGTTGAAGAACAGCTGATATCCTGAAGGGTTCCGTCCTTGTACTGGTGACAAAGTGCCGGGAGGCTTCCGTCATGCAGAAAACCATTGGTTTTCAGCCACCAGTTTCTGATACCCATGGCAGCAAAGGGGGCAAAGAATGCACCCACGTTGATACCCATGTAGAAGATCAGGAAGGCATTGTCACGTACCTTGTCATATTTGGGATCATCATACAGCTGACCTACCACAGCCTGAAGGTTTCCTTTGAAGAAACCATTTCCAATGGCAATGGTGAAAAGGGCTGATCACGGTGACAGAATAGTGGCAGTCCGGGGATTGCCATCATGACATATCCCAGCAAACATGATGACCTGTCCCATGGAAATGACTGCTGTATATTTCTTGGTGGCATCGGCCAGAATTCCGCCAAGCAGCGCCAGGGCATAGATGGCAAAATAGAACCAGCTGTAAATATCACCGGCTTTTTCTGCTGCAAGTCCGAATTTCGCCTGCAGGAACAGAACCAGGATTGCCATCATGGTATAGAAGCCAAAACGCTCCCCCATGTTTGCAAAGAAGGCAACATAAAGTCCTTTGGGATGTCCTTTTAACATTGAGATTAGTTTTTGTGAATAGTCTGATTTATCTAATGGGGACAAATATAGAAATAGTTTTTTCTTAAATTTGATTCAAACAGCATGTTATGAAAATTTTCAGGGCAGATCAGGTGCAGGAAATTGATGCTTATACCATCAAGCATGAACCGGTGGCATCCAGAGGATCTGATGGAGCGTGCTGCCCTGCGGCTTACCGGCTGGTATGTGCGTCATTATCACATCAATCAGAAAGTGATGATTTTTGCCGGACCCGGCAACAACGGGGGGGATGCCCTGGCCATGGCCCGGCAGCTGGCAGACAGGCAGTATCAGGGTGGAATGTTACCTGCTTGGTTTTGGAAAGCTATCCAAGGATTGTGCCATAAACAAGCAGAGACTGCTGGACCAGGGACTGGTTCAGTTTCAGGAAATAGGGGAGGGAGATCCGCTTCCTGCAATTGAAAACCGGAGATGTGGTGGTGGATGGCATCTTCGGATCGGGACTTACCAGGCAGGTTTCAGGATTTCCGGCAAAGGTAATCAAGCATATCAATGAGCATGCCGGTGACGGTGATTTCCATCGATATTCCATCGGGACTTGTTTGGGGAGGATAATTCAGGCAATGATTACAGCTCTGTGATCAGGGCCACCTATACCCTCACCTTCCAGTTTCCCTTTCTTTCTTTCTTTTTCAGGGAGAATGATGCCTTATGTGGGCCGATGGAGGGTTCATGATATCAGGCTGCATCCGGATGCGATCGAAAGATTCAGAAACGCCCTTATCAGACCATTGAGAAGGAGCAGATTCGTGAATTACTGCCCCGCGAGAAACAGGTTTGCCCATAAAGGTACTTTTGGACAGGCCTGATCATTTCGGGTTGCTACGGAATGATGGGGCCGCTTTGCTGGCAGGGGAGGCCTGTCTCAGGGCAGGGGCCGGACTGGTCACTTTGCATGTCCCCAGGTTTGGCTATAATATTATTCAGACAGCACTTCCGGAAGCCCTGGTAAGCCTGGATCAGTCGGATATTCTGTTCAGCGAACCTCCCGACCTGGAGCCCTTTTACCGCCATTGGGATCGGACCGGGTCTGGGTTGCAAACCCAATACAGGCAAAGGGCTTGCAAATGCTTCTGGAAAGGGCAAAGGTTCCCCTGGTGATTGATGCCGACGGACTTAATATTCTCTCCCAGCATCCGGAATGGTTGGAGCTCCTTCCCCAGGGCACCATCCTCACACCGCATCCCAAAGAGTTTGACCGCCTGGCAGGGGAAAGCAGCGAATGGTTTCGAACGGCATCCTGAAACAAATTGCCTTTGCAGAAAAATACGGGGTGATTGTGGTGCTGAAGGGCGCCTATACGGGCATTGCTGCTCCCGATGGCCGCTACTGGTTCAATACTACAGGGAATCCGGGAATGGCCACCGGTGGAAGCGGCGATGTGCTTACCGGACTGATTACCGGCCTGCTGGCACAGGGGATGGAGCCCTTGGATGCAGCCCTTAGCGGGGTTTATCTTCATGGGCTTGCAGGTGACCTGGCCGCAGAGGCCTCCAGCCAGGAAGCCCTGATTGCAGGGGATATTCTAAAATTTCTTGGTGCGGCTTTTTCAGATGTTTGATATGTTTTTTTGTTTGGAACGGGGCGAAGTGCTAATTTCGTGCTGTACTCATCTTAATGCAAAACCAATGAGAAAGATCTTTATTATATCAGCCCTTGCAGTGCTTCTTGCAGCTTGTTCAACACCCACGGCCATGCAGGTAATCGTGGCCCCACTGGGGGAGCCTGTTGATGAATCAAGCGAGCTGGGAATTTATGTTTTACCCCAGACCGTTTTGAAGGTGGAATTGATCTTCCAGGAAACGAAAAGTGTGCCGGGTCCATTTCGCGAGTATGCTGAGAAGTACCTGGGCATCAAAGAAGTGATCAAACAGAATTCAAGCCGGTGGCAGATTCATGACATGAAGCTGACATCCCACGAGGAAGTGGATCCTCAAATGGCTTTCCAGCTACACCTCATGGAGGGCGATTTTTCTTCTACAGGATATGCGAAAATGATGGAAAAGGGAGTAATTATGGACGGTACGGACCGGGTTATGGAAGGGATTAAAGGTCCGGCCATGGGGGTTTCTGTAAAGGAGGACTATCTCCAATTTAAGGATCTTGGGATTGATTCAAATTTTGAGGAGAAATCATCCACCATGTACAAGACCATTGTTACGGATACAGGTTTCGTGGATGTTCCGGTGAACCGTACCATTACCGAGCAAAAATCCATCTGCGGTTAAAGCCCAGGAAGCTGCAGATTTTATCCTGGAGTTGCGTACCCGCAGATTTGAATTACTGACAGGTGAATATGAAGCCTTCCCGCAGGGTGTAGCCATGCAAGCCGCCCTTGACAAACTGGATGAACTTGAGGCATCCTATCTCTCCCTGTTTACCGGGAAAACGCTGCTTCGACAGGAACTTAGGTCCTGGTTCATTGTTCCCGAATCTGGTTCCAAATCCACCACTTATCCACTTGCGGTTTTCTCCGAACAGCTGGGCATGGTCCCCGCAGGGATGATGGAAGGCGCCGCCCTGGAGATCAAACTGCAGCCCACGGGAAACACCAGGAACCTGAGTGCCTACTACTCCGGAAGGTCCCTTGGAAATGAACCCAATGTGCTCTATTACCGGATTCCTGATGTTGTGGAGCTGAAACTGATGCTGGGAAGCAGCGAGCTGGCAAAACAGAGAATCTCTGTTTACCAGGCGGGATCCCTGATTAGTGCTCCTCTATAAGCTTTGTCTATGCAAACTAATATAGCTGCACTTTTGGAGATATATTTGGGTAAATTTAAGCCCTTTGTCCAAGCGATTGTGCAGTTGGCAAAACTCAAATCTTCCTGTTTATTGTTGAATCTTGGAATTAGATTTACCCGGTTTATCTGATTAGGATAATTTCTATCTAAAATTATGATCGATTTTAGGTGAAATGGATCACAGGAATATTTGGAATCCAACGTTTGACACCTAAGTTATTGAAATATGACGTGTGAACCATCTGATAACCAAATGTTAAATACATTTGCCAAGGCGAGTTCCAGAGCAACATTTGGCCCCAGGAAGAAAGCGTACCCAACTTCCGGAATAATTCCAATGACATGTGTATTATTGTCATTATCATTATCTGATGAAGGGAAACTGTGTGTCTTAGAGAATAACCGGCGGATCCCTTTATAAATATTCCACTATCGAAATATTTTACTGCAAAGACGTCCGTTCCGATGCCAAGATGAGTGCTCCCGTTTTCCGGAAAAAAATTGGATTACGTAAAAAGTAGGTCCAATACCCAATGCAAAACCATCTGAAAGGAACCATCCAATGGATGGATTTAGACCTAAAGAAAAAAATCCGGATGATGTTCTCATCAAAATAAGAAAAATAAGAGATGTTTCCTCCTCCGCCAAGCATGAGCTTACCTTTCTGGGTGGGATTTACATCCTGGCCAAAAAGATTCAATGTAGATACAAGAAAAATTAACACAAATAGATTTTTCATGTTTGTTGGGTTTTAGGATAAATAAGTTAAACAATTTAGCAACTTTTTTAAAACAAAGTTGGGTAATAACCACTTATAAAAAAAAACTTAAACAGGCATTTGTGAAGCTCTCAATAACACTTCGAATAGTTTAAGTTAGTCGGGATTATTATGCCATTCCTTCCAAGACGAAACTAACTTTCCTTTGTCTAGACTAAAATTAGGCACTTCTTGAATATAAAAAAGGGACGACTTTCTTGCAAAAGCCTCCCTTTATTCATTTAAAGGATGGGGTAGTTTGATCCTATTTCACCGGAATGTTGGCCAGAACCGCCACCAGGAAGTCCCAGAACTTTTTTACGGTCTCAATTTCCACCTTCTCATCGGGAGAGTGGGGGAAACGGATGGTGGGACCAAAGGAGATCATATCCAGGTTCGGATAAACACCACCAAGCAGTCCACACTCCAGTCCGGCGTGAATGGCCTTTATTTCGGGAATTTTTCCGAAGTTCTTATTGTAGACATCCTGGCAGACCTTCAGGATGGGGGAATCCATATTGGGTTTCCAGCCCGGGATAGGCACCGCTAAGTTCCACCTCGGCATCAATCAGGTGAAAGACTGCTGCGATCTTCCAGGCTGTGGCATCCTTGGCACTGTCCACCGATGAACGGGTCAGGTTCAGGGCTACAAATTCACCATCTTTAATCCTTGCAATGGCCAGGTTGTTGGAGGTTTCCACCAGTCCTTTCATGGACTGGCTCATGCGCTGTACACCGTTGGGACAGGCAAAAATAGCCCGGATGAACTTGCTTTGTTCATCCACCGGAACCACCGTGTGCCGGGATGTCCGTTTTTACACAGGTAAAATTCAAGATCAGGGTTCAGTTTCGGCAAATTCCATGCTGATAGATGCTTTGATAGCTCGGCCACCATCTTTTCGAAATCGCTGGCAGACGCAGCCGGAACAGCAATCACAAGCCCATTGATTCCCTGGGGATGGCATTGCGGAGGTCACCACCTTCGGCAGATGCAAGCCTGATTTTCAGATCCCATTCGGCCTGCATGAGGAAGCGGAACAAAATCTTGTTGGCATTGGCTCTTCCCAGTACGATGTCCATCCCTGAGTGACCACCTTTCAGTCCTTTTACATGTATCTCATAGCCTGTATGATCCGGCGGGAGCAGGCTCTCAGGGCTATACTTTTTAGTGGCCGAAACATCAATTCCACCTGCACAACCCACGTAAACCTCACCCTCATCTTCCGAGTCCATGTTGATCAGGATATCGGCATCCAGGAGACCAGGTTTCAGTCCAAAGGCCCCGGTCATGCCGGTTTCTTCGTCGATGGTAAACAGTGCCTCCACGGGGCCGTGAACCAGCTCCTTTGATTCCAGGACGGCCATGGCAGCTGCCACTCCAATCCCGTTGTCCGCTCCCAGGGTGGTGCCATCGGCAGTGACCCAGTCACCGTCGATCATGGTTTCAATGGGATCCTTTTCAAAGTCAAAATCCTTGTCACTGTTCTTCTGGGGAACCATGTCCAGGTGTCCCTGCAGAACCACCGTCTTGCGGTTTTCCATGCCCGGTGTGGCGGGTTTCTTAATGATCACATTGCCCACCTCATCCACGATGGTTTCCAGTCCAAGGTCTTCCCCGAACTTTTTCATATAGGCAATAACTTCGGCCTCATTTTTTGAAGGCCTGGGGATTTGTGTCAGTGCATAGAAGTGTTTCCACACCTCTACAGGTGCTAGATTTTTTATAGAACTCATGCGTCTTTGTTTTTACATATTTATAAGCACATGGTTTAATCGACATGATCAATGATGATGAATACCTGGTGCCTCATGTTTTTTCATATTATTCCGGTTTCTGCCCGCTGGGCAGTTCCAGTCCGAATTTTTGCTTGGCATCAGCCTTCTTCAGCTGAATGGCCAGGAAGATGGAGATCATGCCAAGAATCACCAGCATAAACATGGGTATAGTATAGTTGTAGACTCATTTCACCCGCCCGGATTGCTACAATGTCTTTTTTATTGGCCAGGTCAAGTACAGCACCAATCCCCCAGAAGAAAAACAGGAGACCCCAATTCTGGATCGTGAACATGGATGCATATGCAGTTCCCAATCTGCTTTCTTTTACAATTTTAGCCACCGATGGCCACATTGCAGCAGGGATAAGCGAAAATGCAATGCCCAGGCTAAGGAGTCCAAAATAACCCAGTACTTCACTGTTGAACAGAGAGAGTGACATATGGGCAAATATTAACAGGACGGAACCAAGGATCATCAGGGAAGCGGCTTTCCCTTTCTTGTCAACGAAGTTGCCAAAGATGGGTGTAAATAAAATGGTTCCCATGGGTATCAGGCTGGCCGTTTTAGGTCCGTTCTGCAACCAAACAGAGAGGGTGGATCCCCATAGTCCCTTGATGAACAAAATAAAGAGCACACCTATGATTGCAAGTGATCCGATTTTCCCCCCCATATTTTTGAATTTGGATGGGATCAATGAAAATCCAAGACCGAATGTGAACAATCCAAGGTAGATGGCCACATTTCCAATGGACTGACTTCCGAAAAGGCTGAAATAGGATGCACTTTTGGGAAGGTCGTAGGAGAAACCGAATTTATTCACCAGAAGGTCCGGGGCATACTGTATGAATGGAAATACTGCGGAATAGAATGAAACACAGAGCAGTGCTATAAATAGAAAGGACCGGTTCTTTAGCAGGGCGAGCAGGTCAGCAAACTTAAATTCATCTTCCACATCCACAGTTCCGCTATCAGCTTTGATGGCCTTATCCTGTTTGTCCAGTGTGTAATCAAAAACCATGTATACCAGGAAAACGATCAGGGCGAGCCCTATGAGGGTTGCAGCAAATGCCACAGCAGGGGCGACACTGCCTTTTCCAATATCGATGGATAATGCAAGTCCCATGGCCGAACCCAATCGACCAAATCCAACGTTTATGGCCATGGCCAGTGCCAGTTCCTTACCTTTAAACCACTTTACAACCGTTCGGGTAGATACCACGCATACTACTTCAAGTCCTGATCCAAACAGGACCCGTCCTATGATCATCATGGTCAGCTGGGTATTGTGACTATCACCGAAAACACCATGTGCAGCCAATGCGGTAATCGTGGCACCCACAGCAGCCAGTGAACCGAACAGTAGGCCGGCCCGTCGTATACCCCACTTGTCAAGAAAAATACCGCCAACGATAATCATTCCAAATATATTGGCAATGGTGGTCAGTCCGATGAGTCGTCCAAACTCTTCACTGGAGAAGCCCATCTCGGTTTCCATCAAACCTTTCAGACCGCCAAAGAAATCCTGGAACCAGTATGTTGCCAACATGAGCATACTGATCAGTACCAGCATCAGCCATCGCATGGGAACTGAATCCCTCATTGTTTTTCTTGTCGCTTCCATCAATTTTTTTTTTGGTTAAGAATCACTAAAAATAGGAAAAATATGACCGCGCGTTGAGGGTTTTATAGAACATAGTGGAAAAGTAAGTCAATAAAATAGTCATCAAATAGTTATATTCATGACAAATGCATATCCTGTGCGTAAGCATCGAAGTTCCGGAATGACCAAACGATATATGAAAAAAGCACTGATTTTTTTAGCACTTTCACTTTAGGACCAGGTACAATTTCAGCACAGGAGGGAGTAAAGTGGTATTCCATTGAAGGAGGCCTCTGACCCTGACTGCAAAAGAACCCAGGATTCTGGTGATTGATGTGTATACCGACTGGTGCGGATGGTGCAAGCGGATGGATGCAGCCACTTTTTCCGATGAGGAGATTGCCGCCACCCTGAATAAGGATTTTTACCCTGTGAAGCTTGAATGCAGAGGGAAAGGAAGATATTGTCATCGGTGACCAGACCTATAAGTTTGTGGACAATGGACGCAGGGGTTATCATGAGCTGGCAGCCATTGTTACCAAGGGGCGCCTTTCTTACCCCACCATTTCAGTGTGTGGATGAAAGGGGCAGGGTGCTGAATGCTTATCCCGGTTATAAGGATGCTGAACAGTTTAAGCTTTTTCTGGCCTATTTCAGCGAGGATGCTTATAAGGAAAAGAGCTGGGAGGAATATCGGGAAGCGAAATCAGGATATCAGCGTTCCGGATATCTAAGCAGGTTAGCTGCTTCAGTGACTTCAGCTGGTATTTATTTCCGATCATTTGCTGCAATTCTCCGGAGAGTTCAGTCTCTGAGCGAAAGTGGCTCAAGGACCTCCCCATCCTTCCCCAGGCTCAGAACCAGCGATTTAAATTCGTAGGTGGGATGTAGCCTGAAACTGAAAATCACCCGTTCTTCATCCTCACTTTCAATATTTTGTGAGTCATGCCAGGGCTGGGTAATCAGGTACTGGGCCTGGGTTTTCTGAACTGCAAGCTTGATCAGGGAAGGGGCACCCGGAGGAGAGATAATTCCAATGGCATATTTGAAATAGTCGGATGCACTGGAATTCAGGAGCCCTGAAGGCTGCAGAATCAATTTCTTCCAGATTACGAATCCTGTCCAGGGCATAGGTGCGTACCTGGCCTTTGAACTGATTCCATCCCACCAGGTACCATCTGAAGCCATGCTCCTTCAGCAGGTAGGGATGAACCTCGTTGAAATAGGGTTTGTCCTCATAAAAGGGAAGGTAGGTAATACGCAGAACCTTCTTGTTTTCAATGGCATGGATAATGGGCTCAATGTACTGGGTTCCCTTTATTTCGGGGCCTGTTTAAAATGAATATAAGCCCGCTCTTGTACTGTCGTAAAATACCTGCAATCAGGGAGTGGATTTCAAGCTTGTTTTTTGAATATGCCATATCTGCTTTACTGTTTTATTCAAATGTAGTAAATCTCTTTTGATTAGCGTTCAGATGGAATCACAATAGCGTATATTAGAAGCGTATATTATTACCTGGAACCTAAAACCCCGGTATCATGAAAAGCATCCTGTTCCCTTCTTTTTTGATTTGTTCTTTCCTTTATACTCCAGGCGCAGCCTCTGGATATGGACTATCTCAAGGCAATGAAAGCCAGGAATATCGGTCCCGGTGGAATGAGCGGCAGGGTAACGGCCATTGATGTGGAGCTGAGTAATGCCTGCGGTCTTTTATGTGGGGACTGCCTCGGGAGGAATATGGAAGACTACCAATGGCGGGGTGAATTTCACAGCCGGTTTTGTGATCAGGAAGAAGTGGCCAATATTGGCGCACTGGCCCTGGATCCCTCCAACCAGGATGTCATCTGGGCCGGAACCGGAGAGGGTAATCCCCGCAACAGTCTCAATGGCGGCACGGGAATTTATAAAAGCCTGGACGGAGGACGAAGCTGGAAGCTGATGGGACTTGAAGACACCAGGCATATCCACCGGATCATTGTTCATCCCGGCAATTCCGATGTGGTTTATGTGGGAGCCATTGGAAGTCCCTGGGGACCTCACCCCGAAAGAGGTGTTTACAGGACCCCGATGGAGGTAAAAGCTGGGAGCAGATCCTCTTTGTGAATGAACTCACGTGGTGTGGCCGATATGGTTATGGATCCTGACAATCCCCTGAAATTATTTGTGGCCATGTGGGAGCACCAGCGCTGGCCCTGGTTCTTTAAATCGGGAGGCGAAGGTTCCGGATTACACATGACCGTGGACGGTGGCGATACCTGGACCAGAGCTTAGCGAAGGATCTTCCCAAAGGCGAACTGGGCCGCATGGGACTGGCCATTGCCCGGGGAAACTCAAACTATGTCTATGCCCTGGTTGAGTCAAAAAAAAATGCCATCTACCGCTCCACCGATGGGGGTTATACCTGGGAGAAAAGGGGCAGACAAAAATATGGGAGGAAGGCCTTTCTACTATGCTGATATCTTTGTGGATCCGGCCAATGAGAACCGGCTTGTATTCTCTGCACAGCAGGGTGAGTGTGAGTGAGGACGGGGGAAAGACTTTCTCCACCCTGATTGATTACAATATTCACCTGGACCATCATGCCTGGTGGATTCACCCCACAGGATCCCTCCTTTATGATCGACGGAAATGACGGGGGACTGGCCATCACCTACGATCGTGGAAAAAACTGGCGTCATGTGAGCAACCTGCCGGTTTCCCAGTTCTACCATATCGCTGTGGATATGGAACTACCCTACAATGTATACGGCGGAATGCAGGACAACGGATCCTGGAAAGGCCCTGCATACACGTGGAGCGGCGGCGGAATTATCAATACTTACTGGGATTTCCTCATGGGAGGAGATGGATTTGATGTGTTGCCTGTTCCCGGCGATCCCGCTACTGTTACGCCATGTCACAACAGGGAAATGTGGGCAGGCTTGATCTTGAAACCGGGGGACAGGTGGATATCAAACCTGCCAGAAACAGGCGACCAGGAACTGCGCTTTCACTGGAATTCGGCCATTGCCCAGGATCCTTTTGAAAAGGATGTAATCTATTTCGGAAGCCAGTTTGTGCATAAGAGCAGGGACAGGGGCAACTCATGGCAAACCATCTCTCCTGATCTGACTACCAATGATACTGCCAAGCAAAAATTCAATGAGAGCGGTGGACTTACCTATGATGTTACCGGGGCAGAAAACCATACCTGCATTCTGGCCATTTCACCCAGCCCGGTGGAGCAGGGTGTAATATGGGTGGGTACCGATGATGGAAATATTCAGGTCACCACCGATGGTGGGGAGACACTGGACGAACTGCTCACCACGTCATCAAGGAGCTTCCGGAGGGTGCCTGGGTTCCCCAGATCGTGCCTTCGTCCCAGGCAGGCGGTGAGGCCTTTGTGGTGGTAAATAATTACAGGCAGAATGACTATGCTCCTTACCTGTTCCATACCAGCGATTATGGAAAGAAATGGAGCAGGGTGATTGATCAGTCGGATGTGCCGGGCTATGTGCTGGCTCTTTGCCCGGGATCCGGAGGAGCCAAGCCTGCAGTTTCTTGGAACTGAATATGGTCTTTATGTGACCATTGACGGGGGAGAGACGTGGACCAAGTGGACCAATGGCTTTCCCACAGTCTCCACCATGGACCTGGTCATTCATCCCAGGGAACAGGACCTGGTTATCGGAACCTTTGGAAGGTCGGCCTATATACTGGATGATATCAGGCCCCTGAGGGCCTTGGCAAGGACTATGAAGAGATTACTTCTTCAAGAATATATCCCGGTTGAAACACCCGTGGCCTACCTGGCCGATACAGGAATGCCCCTGGATACTATTTTACCGGAGATGCCTATTTTGAAGGTGAGAACCGTTCCTACGGAAGCCAGGATAAATTATTTCGTGAATATGAAGGAGGAGGATGAAGGAAGAAAGGACAGCGTGGTCATTGAAATCCTGGATGAGAACAGGGAGCATATTCGCACCCTTAAAAGCGTTCCGGAGAATGGTCTCAATAGAAGTCAACTGGGGACTTGACCGGAAAGGAGTCAGGGTGAGTTTCAGTGCTGAAAATCCTGAAAACAGTGAAAATGAGTATGGTGGCGGAGGTTCCGTTCTGCCGGGTACTTATAATTTACGATTGAGTTACAGGGGGGATACAGTCCTGTCGATCCATCGAGGTAAAGGCTGATCCAAGGAGCCCGTATCGATATGGCAGGGATGAAGGATAAACAGGAAAAGGCGGATCAACTGATGGCCAAAATGAAGAGCTCAACAGGAGCCTGAACAAGATCCGGGATTGCGGGAAGGTTTTGAACTTGTTCGCAAGCTAAGCAGTGAGGATCAGTCAGAAAGGCTGGAGGAATTTTCCGGGCCCATGGAGCAGCAGTTGAAACTGCTGGAACAGGTCTTGTTCAGGGATGAAAGCATACAGGGGATTTATTCCCCCAGCGATGCCTTGTATGCAAAGTTTTCCGGAACTATCCGGAATCCTGGGTGCCGCAAATCCACTTACGGAGAATCAGCTTGATAAGCTGGCTCGCTGATGCACCTGGCCGATGAAGCCATTGATCGGATCGATGACTTTTTGGAAGGGGAGTGGGCTGCATACCGGGAGGCGGTTCTCGGGGAAGATATTTCCCTCTGAAGGATTAAGACGGGCACTTCTTTTTCACAATCTGGTGGATTTTCCTTAACTTGAGTTTGGATATGGCGGAAATAAGTCACAGCATCAGGATTTGCGAAAAAGCAAAACTGCCTCAAGGCAGGGAAATTGTATCTTGGTGATCCGCAATCGCTCCGGCAACAGATTGAATCTTGTGATTCACGGGACGGAAGTTAAATATTGTGAGAGCCATGACCATAAGGCGATTTAAACGGCTCAAGCTGATCAAAGGAACCTATGTTCTTGAGCTATGGCTGTCCAAGGCCGGATTGTGATTGACGCTCACCATATTCCCCATATCAGCATTGAGAAGATTACCTCCCGAAAGGATGTCTCCTTCAGGGGCAGGAAGATTGTGGCCGATTTTGTGAATGACCGGGCCAGGCTGGAGATTGACAGCGAACCAAGCAACCGGCGATCTGGTGCAGAATATTTAATAGTTCAGGTTGGAGGCAAGCAGGCTTTCCACCCTGGGAAGTGATAAACCCTTCCGTAAGGCATAATCTTCCACCTGGTCTTTTCCGATTTTTCCCACGAAAAAATATTTGGAATTCGGGATTGGCAAATACAAGTCCGCTTACCGAAGCAGCTGGAACCATGGAGTAAGATTCGGTCAGCCTGATTCCATATTTCTCGGCTTCCAGAAGCTTAAAAAGCACTTCTTTTTCAGAGTGCTCCGGACAGGCAGGGTAGCCATGAGCAGGCCTGATTCCTGAATATTTCTCCAGGAAAAGATCATCATTGGCCAGGCCTCATCCGGGAGCATAACCCCAGTAGTTTTTCCTGATCTCCACATGCAGCAGTTCGGTGAAAGCTTCAGCCAGTCGGTCTGCCAGCGCTTTCAGCATAATGGAGGAGTAGTCGTCATGAGTCTGCTTCAAACTCCCTCATCTTCTCTTCAATTCCGATACCTGCGGTAACAGCAAAGGCTCCCAGGTAGTCGGTGACTCCCGACTCAAGCGGTGCCACGAAATCGGAAAGGCAAAGGTTGGGCAGCTTCTCCTTGCGGGTCTGATTGCGCAGGTTGGTAAAACGGGCCAAAACATCACTTCGCGTGATTCATCCTGTAAACCAGCAGGTCATCACCCGTGCATTGGCAGGGATAGATGCCAAAGACGGCATTGGCTGTGAGCCATTTTTCGCTGATGATCCTGTCCAGCATCTCCCGGGCATCATCGTACAGCTTTCTTGCCTCCACACCGTATTTGGGATCAGTGAGGATATCAGGAAATTTCCCCCTCAGTTCCCAGGTGACAAAGAAGAAGATCCAGTTGATGTATTCGGCGATCTTCTCCATGGGAAAATCGATGCAGGGTGTGCAATCCGGTTTGCTTGGGAATCAGAAATGGATGCCTTGCTCCAGTCAGTTTTAAGCGCATTTTTCCTGGCCTCGTTCAGGGAGATGTATTCAACATTTTTTGCAGCTCCGGCATAATCAGATCTCAGGGTCTCATAATCATCTTTAATACTCCTGCAATATATCCCTCCTGCTGATCGGTCGAAAGAAGTGCACTCACCACTGCCACACTTTTTGAGGCATCCTTCACATGAATCACAGGCTTGCTGTAGCGGGGTTCAATTTTTACTGCCGTGTGAATTTTCGAGGTGGTTGCGCCCCCGATTAGAAGAGACTGTTTCATTTTTCGCCTCTCCATTTCAGCTGCCACATTGATCATCTCCTCCAGGGAGGGGGTGATCAAGTCCTGACAGACCAACAATATCCACATTCAGGCGTTCAGCCTCATCAAGGATTTTTTCGGTGGGAACCATGACTCCCAGGTCGATCACCTCGTAATTGTTACAACCCAGGACCACGCCCACAATGTTCTTTCCGATGTCGTGCACATCACCCTTGACCGTGGCCATCAGTATTTTTCCGGCAGTCTGGCTTTCACCGCTTTTCCCGCTTGCCTTTTCCTGCTTCAATAAAGGGGAGGAGGATGGCCACAGCCCGCTTCATCACCCGGGCACTTTTCACCACCTGGGGCAGGAACATTTTTCCTTCTCCGAAAAGGTCTCCCACCACATTCATGCCATCCATCAGTGGACCTTCAATGACCTTCAGTCCCAGTCCAATTTTTTGATGGGCCTCCAGGGCATCTGCTTCAATAAATTCTGTGATCCCTTTGACCAGGGCATGCTTCAGCCGCTCCTCCACAGTCTGGTCCCTCCAGGCATCCCTGACTTTCTCACTTTTCACCTCTTCGGTGAGGGTGGCTGAAAAATCAATCAGCCTTTCGGTGGCATCAGTTCTTCGGTTCAGCACCAGGTCCTCGGTAGGTTCCAGCAGTTCGGGAGGGATTTCATCATATACCTGCAGCAGACCGGGATTTACGATGCCCATGTCCAGTCCGGCCTTGATGGCATGATAGAGAAATACGGAGTGGATGGCTTCCCTGACCATATTGTTTCCCCGGAAGGAAAAGGAGAGGTTGCTGATGCCACCGCTTACCCTGGCATGGGGCAGGTTTTCCTTGATCCAGCGGGTGGTTTGATAAAATCCACGGCATAGTTATTATGCTCTTCTATACCGGTACCGATGGTACAGCACATTGGGATCAAAAATGATATCATCGGGAGGAAAATTCAGTTTCTCGGTGAGCAGATTGTAGGCCCTCTGGCAGATTTCTATTCTTCGCTCATAGCTGTCGGCCTGTCCCTTTTCATCAAAGGCCATCACAATCACTGCAGCTCCATATCCCTGAATCCTCCGTGCATGCTCAAGAAATGCCTCCTCACCCTCCTTCAGGCTGATGGAGTTTACCACTGCCTTTCCCTGGATGCATTTCAGTCCTGCTTCAATCACCGAGAATTTGGATGAATCGATCATCAGGGGAACCCTGGATATTTCGGGTTCTGCCAGTAAGAGGTTCAGAAATTTGACCATTTCATGTTCTGCATCAAGCATGGCATCATCCAGGTTGATATCCAGGATCTGTGCACCATCCTCCACCTGCCGCCTTGCAATTTCAAGGGTCTCATCATATTTCTTTTCCCTGATCAGCCTGGCAAATTTCCTGCTTCCTGCCACATTGCAGCGTTCACCGATATTGATGAAATTGGATCCTTCATAGGCAGTCAGGGCTTCCAGTCCGCTCAGCTTCAATCCCGGGGTCGCTTTTGCGGGACGTTCTGGTCTTCCCCTGTTCTGCCAGTTCTGCAAATGCCCTGATATGTTCCGGAGTGGTTCCACAGCATCCCCCCACAATATTCACAAATCCTGAATCGATAAAATCTTTGATCAGAACAGACATCTGTTCGGGGGTTTCATCATACTCCCCAAACTGGTTGGGAAGACCTGCATTGGGATGAACCGAAACAAAATGAGTGGATTTTTCCGACATCTCCTGCAGATAGGGCCTTATTTCCTTGGCCCCAAGGGAACAATTCAGTCCCATGGAGAGAAGCTCCACATGATCCAGCGAAAGCATAAAGGCTTCCAGGGTTTGTCCGGACAGGGTCCGTCCGCTGGCATCGGTGATGGTTCCTGATACCATCACAGGTATGTGAATGCCTCTTTTGCGACAGGAACTCTTCAATGCCCATCAGGGCAGCCTTTGCATTGAGGGTATCAAATACGGTTTCCACCAGCAAAAGGTCAGCACCGCCATCCACCAGGCCCTCCACCTGCTCCGCATAGGCATCTTTCATCTCATCGAAGGAAGTGGCCCGAAATCCGGGATCGTTCACATCGGGGGAAAGGGAGGTGGTTTTATTGGTTGGACCAATGGATCCAGCCACAAACCTTGGTTTTTCAGGATTTATTGCGGTGAACTTTTCAGCTGCTTCAGCAGCGATCCGGGCCGATTGAAAATTGATGTCGTATACAGCCGCTTCGGTATGGTAGTCCGCCTGGGAGATGGAGGTGGCATTGAAGGTGTTGGTTTCAATAATATCCGATCCCGCTTCCAGGTAGGCTTCATGGATCTCCCTGATCACATCCGGCCTGGTGATGGAAAGCAGGTCATTGTTTCCCTTCAGATCGCTGGGGTGATTTTTAAATCTTTCTCCCCGGTAGTCTTCCTCCTGCAGCTTGTAGCGCTGAATCATGGTCCCCATGGCTCCATCAAGCACAAGCACGCGTTCCTTCAGGATCTCTTTTATGTCGGGTTTTTTGCTTTTCATGTAGTGCTTTTACATGTTATCGCCAAAGATAAACAACTCCGGGTGAATAGTGTTGTTTTTGACTATTCTCCCGGAGTTGATTTCTGCAGTCTCGACTCTGGTTTGGCATTACCTGCTCAAGGCCTGCTCAAAATCGGCAATGATATCATCAATGTGTTCCAGTCCCACCGAAACCCTGAGCAGGGTGGGAGTGACCCCGGCGGCCAGCTGTGCTTCTTTCAGAAAGTTGCTGGTGTGTGGTGGCTGCCGGCTGAATGATCAGTGTTCGCACATCTCCCACATTGGCCAGGTGACTGACCAGCTCCAGGTTATCCACAAGCCTGATGGCCTTCTCCTTTCCTCCTTTGAGGGTAAATGATAGTACTCCGCCTGCTCCACGGGGAAGGTATTTTTTAGCATTGGCATGATGGGGACTGCTTTCCAGCCCGGGATAGATCACCTGATTCAACCGCCGGGTGCTTCTCCAGCCATTTGGCCAGGGCAAGTGTATTTTCCACATGACGGTCCATTCGCAGGGAGAGTGTTTCCAGTCCCTGGATAAGCAGGAATGAGTTAAAGGGACTTTGACTTGGACCCACGTCGCGTAGTCCTTCGACCCTTGCCTTGATAATGAAGGCAATGTTTCCAAAGGGAGATTCTGAGCCAAAAGTCTCCCAGAATTTCAGTCCGTGGTATCCTTCCGAAGGTTCTGTAAATTGGGGAAATTTGCCATTTCCCCAGTTGTAGGTTCCACCATCCACGATCACACCTCCGATGGATGTACCATGACCACCGATCCATTTGGTTGCCGATTCCACTACAATGTTGGCACCATGCTCCAGAGGTTTAAAGAGGTATCCTGCGGCAGCAAAGGTATTGTCCACAATCAGGGGGATGTCATACTTTCGTGCCAGGGCCCCGAAGTGCTCAAAATCAGGAATATTGAATCCGGGATTTCCGATGGTCTCAAGGTAGATGGCCTTTGTTTTGCCGTCGATCAGTTTTTCAAAATCCCCGCTTCCAGGGAAGGTGAGAATCGTGGCTTCCCACCCCAGGTTTTTGAAGGTCACCTTAAACTGGTTAAAGGTTCCTCCGTAAAGG
The DNA here is from genome assembly GCA_963716765.1 of uncultured Bacteroidota bacterium. Taxonomy (GTDB): domain Bacteria; phylum Bacteroidota; class Bacteroidia; order Bacteroidales. The sequence continues at coordinate 166,731 of CAVQUO010000022.1, forward strand.
AAGGGACTGCTTACAATATTGTCGCCCTGTGAAAGGATGGTATTGAAGGTGAGAAACTGGGCTGCATGACCCGATGAAACAGCCAGGGCCGCCACACCACCTTCCAGGGCAGCAATGCGTTGCTCAAAAACATCGTTGGTTGGATTCATGATCCGCGAATAGATGTTCCCAAATTCCTTCAGGGCAAAAAGATTGGCTCCGTGTTCCGAACTATTAAAAGTATAGGAGGTTGTCTGGTAAATGGGTACTGCCCTGGAATTGGTGGTTGAATCGGGAGTATGTCCTGCATGGATCTGAAGGGTCTCGAAATTTTTATATGTATTGCTCATGATCGTAAATGTAATTTGTGTAAATGGGTAAATTGGTAAACAGGTGAATGTATGAATAGTTAATTGCCCGGAGGTTAAATCTATGCTTAAGGTTTGTAATGCGCTGCAGGTACTAACGGGCCCTGCCATGGACATAGGCAAAAGTGGCATGATGAACTCCTGCCATGGCCATAGGATCAATACCCGATCCGGAATGCATAGCATTATACTTTTCATTGTTTCTTTTTTCGTTATTATCTCCCTTTCGGGTTAGGTTTTGGCACCTTCGCCTGGTGACGGGTTGCCAGGGGATCATTGAGCCTAATCTCTTACCCCTTCTCAATAACAGGTGCACCGCACGTGCAGTATTGATAGATCAAATATAGGTTGCAAATCGCACCTTTTGCAAATCCATGAATGAACAATCCCGGATCCTTATTTAGAATCTGGGATTGTATGCAAAGTATAATCAATCTGTTAAGCAGGATGCTAATTTTTCTAAAAGTTATAGGCCAGGCCCAGTCCAAAGAGTTCTTTGAACTGCACTTTTGGCTCTCGCCGGGTTCAGGACCAAATTTAATGTCGTAGTCATAGATCAGCTGTGTCATTAGAGAAGCTGAAATATATTCATTCACTTTGAAAGGTGATCAGAAGGTCCCAGTTCACATCCACGTACTGGGGATTATCCACATAATTGGAGAAGAAGTCGACCTTGGTATCCAGCAAAACATTTTTCAGAATTTCCTTTTTATAGGCAATTTTAATATAGCCACCAAATTCTCCCCTGAAGGATTTCCCCGCGGGGACACCGAAGACACCCTGCATCTGGAAAGGGTTTCATCCAGGACAAAAGTCATTTTCGAGGATAGGGGGGCGATTAAGAGGGAAAATCCATCAGTGGGTTTATAGTCCATACCCAAGGGAAAAATTCAGGTAGCCAGGAGCCATGAAACCCGAAATTTTTGTTTTCACATCATCAGGATAATTATAGCCGTCGGCAAACTGACTTTTGAAACTGAGCAGGGCCGTGTAAAACCATTTTTTTCCGGCTCTGTATCCAAATTTTGAAGAAAGTTCAATCTGGTCATCACTTTTATTCACTTCATTGTCACCCTGCTTCATCAGTCCAAAACCCAGGGTCAGGTCGTTGTCCCAGTTGATGGTTCCATCGTCATAGTCGGGTGATAACTTGAAAAATACATTTCCGGAAATGCTGTTTTCACCCCCGGCTGCCCAGTTTGTAAGTGAAAGCTGTGAGAGGTTCAGGGAGGTTACCCCGGTAAATTTCCAAAGCGTATCCGCATCCACGGGGTCCTGGGCAAATGAAAGAGCAGCCAAGAAGGAATATTCCAAGGGTTAGTTTAAATTTTTTCATGGTCTGTTATTTTTCTGGTTATCAGTTTTAGTTGTCTCAGCCAATCAGTAGTGTTGCTCGTGCAAATACTTTAAAACGTTCCATATTGAGCAGGGTGTTTGAGGTAAAAGCAGATCTTCATAAAAGGGGCCATCAATGCCATCATGCCCTGAACCTGAAGTATTGACCACCATCCACTGGGTATGACCGGGTTCCGTTTCGGAGAAATAATTACTTACTTCATTGTAGACACCCTTTGATTTGTATATTGCAGCAGAACTCATCCGGAAAATTCCGTTTGCTAACAGTTCTTCAATGATACCAGGTCACTTTTTCGACCTGCATAAACCATTCTGGATGTACTGCCTTCCTCACCGGGCTTGCCCTCGAGGTGGGTAATACTCTTCAGTCCTTCCTGCCATTTGGATAGATTATCCCTGTTGTCAAATAGTTGCAATACACTTCTTCAGTGGAAGGTTGATATTGATTTCATTGGAATATTTCATGACTTCCAATCATTTCACAGATAACAGCTTGATGGAAGATTGTTTTACTCGAATTTAAATTAATTTATGCTATCTCCATGCTTATTCCGCAATGAGATATCAAAAGAATTAAAGTTGTTTAAATTTGACAATGGAAATTGTAGATCTGTACCACAATCTGAAAGCAGCATATACGCCTGAAAATCTGAACCTGATTTCCGGCCGGATCATTGATATGTTCAGGGAGCACCAATATGACGGATTGAGGGCCATTCAGAAAGTGGTAAATGAATACACCCCCTGCGCAGAAGAGAAGATCAACAAGGTCTTTTCCCGACTGATTATGTTTTACCACCCCGACCGTCTGAGCCAGATCCATGGATCAGCTGGAAAAGGCATTACAGGGAGGATGATTTTGAGACTGCTTTTTTCCATGTCCCACATCCTGACATGTTCAGAACCTGGAACCGGATCAGGTTGCTGCTGAGTTCTATTATTACCGATGAGGATCTGGCAGAGGAGTTTGGATGGGATGGAGGAGAGGATGGCTACTCCTATTTCATGGATGAGGAGGAGGAACGGATCTTGAGGAAGAGATGGAATATACCAGCAGCAGTTTCCTGACGGCGTTGAAACGAAGGGTTTATGGAAATCTGAATGTGGATTTTCCCATGTACCTGCTGGAGGATCTGGAGGAGATTGAAATGGCCGATTACGAGCTGGAGTCCCTGGATGGAATTGAAGCCTGCAGGTATGCAAGGGTGGTGGATCTGACCAATAACAACCTGACTGATCTGACCGAACTGGGGCACTTGCGCCAGGTCGAGCGACTTTACCTGGCCAATAACCATATTGGAATGATTGATGCGCTGAGTAACCTGATTGTCTTACAGGTGCTGGATATTTCCTTCAATGATGTGGATGATCTTTCACCACTTTTTGAGCTCATCCCACCTGAATTACCTGAATGTGATGGGAAACCGGATTCCCTGCATGGCAACTGGAAAAACTTCAGTTGCAGGGGGTAACTCATCGTTGATGAAAGAATCTGAGCATCTATGCAAGGGCCTGGTCCAGGTCGCTCTTCAGATCCTCCACATCTTCAATACCCACCGAAAGCCTGATCAATTCTTCGGCAATGCCTTCTGCTTTTCTTCCTTCCGGTCCGAGATGCCGGTGGGAGGTATGGGCCGGGGAACAGCAAATGCTCTCCAGTCCACCCAGGCTCATGGAGGGTTTAATCAGTTTCAGTCTGCTTCTGGAAAGCGATTCCATCCTGACCGTCCACTTCGAAGGATAACATGCCACCAAAGCCGTTCATCTGTCTCGCAGCAAGTTCATGATCAGGGTGGTCTGGTAAGCCCGGGATAGTTTACCTTGCTTACTCCGGGATGGCTTGCCAGGAAATAGGGCCAGCTCCATGGCATTGTCATTGATCCGTTCCACCCTGCACATGGAGGGTTTTCATGCTTCTTTCCAGCAGGTACAGGGTCGATGGCATTCAGAGACTTCCGCCAAAATTCAGACCGGTCTGGTAGATCTGATCGATAAGTTCCTGACTGGCAGGCCACTGCGCCGGCCAGGATGTCGGTATGACCTCCCAGGTACTTGGTGGCACTGTGAACCACAATATCGATGCCCATGATTGGCCGGTTGCTGGTTGACCGGCGAGGCAAAGGTATTATCAATCATGGATCAGTACACCTGCTTCTTTGCCAGTTCTGCCACTGCCTCAATATCCGTAATGCTCAGCAAGTGGATTGGAAGGAGTTTCAATATAAATGAGTCGTGTATTTTTCCTGATACAGGGCTGCTCTTATGTCCGTGGCCGATTGACTGGCGGCAACCGTATATTCAATCCCGAAACGTTCGAATTCCCTTTCCAGGAAATGTGAGGTTCCTCCGTAGAGCCCTTTCTGGAAGACCACATGATCGCCCTTTCCCAGGAAGGTGAAGAGAACCGTACTGATGGCAGCCATTCCGGAACTGAATACCAGTGCACTTTCTGTATTCTCCAAGGGAGGCAATCTTTTCAGCCACTGCCTTTTCATTGGGTGTATTCAGGTAGCGGGGATAGACTGTGTTCCGGCTGATCGATATATTCAAAGGAGGTGGAGGTATAAATGGGGGAGTTGATCCCCTTTTTTACCTCATCTTTAATGGTGCCGGCATGTACACATCTCGTGGGAAACTTCTTCATAAAAAACCCTATTGAGTCAGTAATTGTTTCATGGCTTCCACATTTCGGGGATTAATTACTGTTTTTGATTCTGGGGTATAGAGGTACTCAAAGAGTTCCTTGTAATGCTCCTCCACTTTAGGACGGATCACCTTCATAGTGGGATTCATAAGCTTGTTTTCCACTGTAAATCCTTCGGCCAGGATCCCCAGGTTGGCCGGGATCCATCGTTGGGGAAACATATCCCCGTATTTTCCCTGGCTCCGGTACTCCCTGATCTCATTATCCACCAGGCTAAGACAGGCTTCTATCCCTTCCTTCGAATCGGGGGCTAAACCCTTGCTTTTCAGAAAGCGCTTCAGGGCATCCGCACTTGGATGAACCAGGGCCACCGTGTAGGGGCTCTGGTTGTTGTGGAGCAGGCATTGTTCCACGTATTCCGACTGGTCGGTAAAAGCTTCTTCGATTCCTTCGGGACTGTATTTTTCTCCGTCATCGGCTATCAGCAGGCTTTTATATCTTCCCAGCACATAGAGGAATCCATCGGCATCCAGATAGCCCATGTCGCCGGTATAGAGCCACCCGTCCCGGATGGTGCTGGCAGTGGCTTCTTCGTTTTTCCAGTAACCCTTCATCACGTTTTCACCCCGGATTACAATTTCCCCCTTTTCTCCAAGCGGAAGCTCTGCGCCTTCATCGTTACAGATCTTCACTTCCAGGTTTTCCGGGATGTTTCCTGAAGCCCCCATCTTATGCCGTTCCGGACTGTTGATGGAGATCATGGGACTGGCTTCGGTCAGACCGTAGCCCTGGTACATGGGTATGCCAATGGCATAAAAGAAACGCTGCAGTTCTATGTCCAGGAGAGCGGCACCGCCGATGAAGAAATCCATGTTTCCTCCCATGGCCTTTCGTACTTTGGAAAAAACCAGGGCATCAAAGAGGGCATAGCAGTGGTTTGAGAAATATTTTCATCCCTTTGCCACGGTCCCAGCCAATGCCATTGTATTTGTAGGCTACCTTCAGCCCTGCATTGAAAGAGTTTCCAGGTGAAATTGCCTTTGGCCCTGCACCCCGCTTTCAATGTTTTTCCTGAAATTCTTGGCAATGGTCGGCACACTGAACATCAGGTTGGGTTTGATCTCCTGGATGTTCTTTGAAATGTTTTTGCGGCTTTCAAATGCGGTCTTGCCCAATTCCAGGGCAGCCAGGCTGGCTCCGGTGGCCATGATGGAAAAGATTCCGGAGGTATGGGCAAAGCTATGGTCCCAGGGCAAGGAACAGAAACATGATATAATCCTCGGGAATGGACATCACCGTAAGAGCCTGCTCCGTATTGGCGGTATAATTGCCCTGGCTGAGCATAATTCCCTTGGGATCGGCAGTGGTTCCGGAGGTATAACAGATATTGGCAATATCGTCCGGGCTAACCGATTCATAGACCTTCCTGAAGGCATCGAAATCTTTCTCAAGCAGCTTTTTTCCCTTCTTCCATCAGATCGCCCATGTAGACCTCATCCTGGCCATATTTGTCTTTGGGATCCATCAGAATGATTTTTTCCAGCTCGGGAAGATCCTTTTTAATGGCTTCTATTTTCTTAAGCTGACTGGATGATACCACAATCATTCTTGCACCGGAGTGTTTCAGCCGGAAGGTGAGGTCTGCAGGCTCATTCAGTTGAATGGAAAGAGGGACATCGATGGCTCCCAGGTAGAACATACCCATTTCGGCCACCACCCACCGGACGCGTCCTTCAGCCAGCAGAGCAAGGCGATCGCCCTTCTTCACTCCGATAGTCTTCAACCCTGCGCCAAACTGGTGTACTTGCTCGCGCATTTCCTGATAGGATGTGGACCTGTACTCTCCATCCCGTTTTTCCCACAAGTATGGATTGCTTGAATACTTATTGACATTCTCTTCGAAAAACTGAACCAGGGATTTCATTGCAGATTGTTAGTTTATTAGTAAACCAAGACTATTCGGTAAGACAAGATATGAAAATACAGAATAGTGGCAATGAAGATTCCTTGTTCATCAGCGAATAATGCTTAGTTTTATTCAGCATGTGTTTTGTAAAAATTAGCAGCGATGAGATATCAGGATATCATTAATGAAATATACCGTGAGATTAGGAATATGGATAGCCTTGGGCATGTGGCAGGCTATATACCTGAACTGGCAAAGGTGGATGGGGATCATTTTGCGGTTCATCTCACCACCATTGATAACGAGGGCTTTGGAGCAGGGGAGTGGAGTACCAAATTTTCCATTCAAAGTATTGCCAAAGTATTTGCTTTAAGCCAGGCCTATCAGCTTGCAGGCGACAGAATTTGGGATAGAGTGGATGTGGAGCCCTCGGGTACCCCTTTTAACTCCCTGGTTCAGTTAGAGGCCAATAAGGGCATACCCAGAAATCCATTTATGAATGCAGGTGCACTGGTGGTTTGCGATATTCTGATCAGCCATCTGGACCAGCCTGAAAATCGCTTTTTATCCTTTATCAGGGAGTTGGCACCACAATCGGATATCAACTATTCTCCTGAAATTGCCAAATCGGAAAAGGCAGCAGGTTATCGGAATATTGCACTCTGCAACTTCCTTAAATCCTTTGGTAATCTGGAGAATGATCCGGACCGGGTGTTGGACTTCTATTTTAATATCTGCTCCATTGAGATGAGTTGCCAGGATTTATCCAGAGCGTTTTTATACCTGGCCAACGATAATTTCAGAGACTCAGACCATCAGCCGATACTCAATATGAGTCAGGCAAAAAGAGTGAATGCCATTATGCAGACCTGTGGCTTTTATGATGAGTCGGGTGAGTTTGCATTCAGAGTGGGCCTTCCGGGCAAAAGTGGAGTGGGAGGGGGCATTGTTGCTGTATTTCCCGACAAATACTGTATTGCGGTCTGGAGTCCAAAGCTGAATGAAAAAGGAAATTCATACAGGGGAATGAAGTTTCTTGAACTTTTCACCACCAAGACCCAATCATCCATATTTTAAGAATAAAAGACTGATAACTAAAAACATGAACAAATTTTTCCTCCTGATCATCCTTTTGGCCCTTAGAGCTTGTGATTTTGACAGTAAGGGTTCTGATGCACTGTGGCTTGCTTCGGCTCCTGCCGGTGACCGGATTGCACTTATTGATAAAGAGGGAACATCCGTGCTTCCAAATGGACGACTGATTACTCCTGCCGGAAATTCTATCCTTACTGCTCCACATCCCTATGGTCTAAGCTTGAGTCCTGATGGACAAACGGCTGTTACTGCCAATTCGGGAACAAGTCCGCTATCCATCACCATTGTTCGCAATATTTTAGAACAGCATCCTGAAATTCAACAGGTTCCCCCAGGTCCATCCACTGATAGGGGAGTGCTTGCTTCAGTATTTATGGGTCTGGCAATCTCTCCCGACAATCGGATCGTCTATGTTGCAGGAGGGCAGGAGAATAAAATATTCCTGTTTGATCTTCAAACAGGAGAAAAAAGGGGCACTATCGATTGTTCTGATGTTTCCGGAGAGCAGGACTATTCACATGGTTATATTGGCGATTTGGCACTTTCAAAAGACGGGAAAACACTTTATGCGGTGGACCAAATAGGGTTCAGAATGGTCATTCTTGATACGGAAAGCAAACTTTTGAAAAGTTCCTTAGCGGTGGGTCGTTATCCTTTTGGAATTTGTTTGTCGCCCGATGAAAAACGGGCCTATGTGGCCAATGTGGGAATGTTTGAATATGCTTTGATAAAAGACGGACCAGGGGAGGCAGCAGAAGTAAAACCCATTGATTATCCTGCCTTTGCCTATGGATCAGTGGAGATGAAGGAGGGAATCCATAATGACTCCATGTTTATCCCCGGACTGGGAGATATGAACGCTCCCGAATCCTTTTCTGTTTTTTCAGTGGATATTGAAGATGCGACTAAACCGCAGGTGGTGGCCAAAATAAAGACCGGATACCTGGTTGGTGCACTTGTTGAAGGTATTCCTGCAGTGGGAGGAGCAAGTCCCAACTCGATTGTAGCCACTGATGAATATGTATTTGTGAGCAATGGAAGCAACGATAATATCTCTGTTATTTCCATAAAACGCGATACAGTGATTCATACCATCGACCTTAAGCCAGATGTGCGGATAAAACAATTCAGGGGAGTGATTCCTTTTGGCCTTGCACTGAGCCCTGATCACAAGCGACTGTATGTGGCCGAATCAGGAATCAATGCCATTGCAGTTATCAATATTGCAGATTCAAAGGTTTTGGGACATATCCCGGCCGGATGGTTTCCGTCGAAGGTAGAAGTAAGCAGGGATGGGAAAAAGCTGATTATTGCCAATGCCAAAGGATATGGCAGCGGACCCAATGGAGGTGAGGCTTTTAAGCGGGGACCTGAGGGTTCATATATCGGATCATTGATGAAAGGTTCTGTTCAGCTTGTGGATATTCCTGGTAAAAGGGCACTGAAAAAGATGACCGCACAGGTAATTTCCAACAATTTCAAATTTACAAGATCTGATGATCCAGCTTTTTCTACCCGGGAGAACAATCCCCTTCCCCTGTATCCGGGTGAGAAGGAGAGTCCCATTAAACACATCGTATTTATCTCAAAGGAAAACAGGACCTATGATGAAGTATTTGGTCAGATCAAAAAGGGTAATGGAGACTCCACCCTGGCCCGGTACGGGAGAAATGCCTCCTTTTCCAATCGAAAAAGAACAGAATCTCTTTCAAATGTAACGGTCATGCCTAATCATCTGGCACTGGCAAAAGAATTTGCCATTTCCGATAACTTTTATGTGGATTCCGATGTCTCCGCAGATGGGCATCGATGGTTGGTAAATACCTACCCCAATGAATGGTGTGAGACTTCGACCGCTGCCAGTTACGGAGGAAACCGCAATTTCAGGCATGGCTCCGGGGCGCCCGGTGTATTTGCAATGAATGGAGCGGCCGGGGCAATTTATCCGGAAGATTATAATGAGGCAGGTTCCATGTGGGATCATCTGGAACGGCATCATATAAATTTCTACAATTTTGGCTTCAGTGTGATGTTCGAACCGGCTCTCTACAAGCAGGAATACAAATATTCAGGGATCCGTCAGTATGTAAATTATCCCATGCCACAGCCCCTGTTTGAACGAAGCTCAAAAACATACCCGACCTATAATATGGCCATCCCTGATCAGTTTAGAATCGATCAGTTTATTAAAGAGTTCGACTTGAAATGGATGAAAGGCCAGGAAGCCATGCCGGCATTTATGACCGTCATCATTCCAAATGATCATGGGGCGGATGACCGGCCTGATGCGGGATATCCTTTCCGGGAAAGTTATATGGCCGACAACGATCTGGCAGTGGGCCGGATCGTGGAATATCTTTCCAGGACACCTTACTGGGAAAATATGTTGATTGTGATTACTGAGGATGATGCACAGAATGGGGTGGATCATATTGATGCCCACCGCAGTATCCTGATCCTGGTTTCACCCTGGGTGAAAAGAGATTATGTCAGTCATATTCACTATAGTTTTGGCAGTTTATTCAAATCATTCTGGAATGTTTTGGGTCTGCCCTATCTAAATCAATACGACGCAGGAGCGAATGATCTAAGTGATTTTTTCACTTCAATACCAGATTTTCGTCCTTTTGAGGCCATAGGTCCCGATCAAAGAATTTTCGACCCGCAAAAGGCCCTGGATCCCTTTGATGAGAAGTTTAGCTGGAGGGCCTTGGAGCAATCACCCATCATTGATAATGTGGAAGATATGTACAGAGAAAGCAAGGAGCAGGATGAATATCGCATGGAAAACCGGGAGAAATCCAATCATTAACCACCCATTACATTTCTATGATCTGCTCCCTGTCGGGACCCACAGAAACGTATTTGACGGGTACCTTCAGTTCCTTTTCCAGGAAACGAATATAGTCGTTCAGTTCCTGAGGAAACTGGTCTTTGGAACGTACACCCGTAAGATCGGTCTTCCATCCGGCAATTCGGTGAAGATGGGCTTAATCTCGGCCTCCAGATCGAAAGGAAATCTGTCGGTCAGTTCTCCATTAATGGAATAGGCAGTGACTACCTTAATGGTTTCAAAGGTGTCCAGCACATCCGTTTTGGTCATGATCAACTGGGTAACCCCGTTGAGCATCAGGCTGTATTTTAAGTGCCACCAGATCAAGCCAGCCACATCTGCGTGGCCTTCCGGTGGTAGATCCAAATTCCTTTCCCAATTCCCTGAGCTGTTCGCCCTCTTCATCCAGCAGTTCAGAAGGGAAGGGTCCGCTTCCAACCCGGGTGCAGTAGGCTTTGAAAATTCCATATACCTCTCCAATGGCAGAAGGGGCAACTCCCATTCCGGTACAGGCACCTGCACAAATGGTATTGGAGGAGGTGACAAAGGGGTAGGAGCCAAAATCAATATCCAGCAGGGTTCCCTGGGCACCTTCAGCCAGGATGCTCTTTCCCTCTTCCAGGTAACTGGTTAACTTCATATTCCGTATCCACCCTGTTGAATTTCCGGATCACTTCAATGCCTTCGAAAAAGATTTTCTTCTTCATCAAAGGTATATTCAAAATCATAGATGTTTCAGCAAGTTGCATATGTTTTGCTTTCAGCGCTTCATATTTTTCTCTGAAATTCAGGTCCAGATCACCCACCCGCAGTCCGTTTCGACCGGTCTTGTCCATGTAGGTAGGACCAATTCCCTTCAAGGTGGATCCAATCTTTGATTTTCCCTTGGCAGCTTCCGAAGCAGCATCAAGAATCCTGTGGGTGGGGAGGATCAGGTGAGCCTTTTTTGAGATCCAGAGGTTCTTGGTCAGATCGATGCCCATGGCTTCCAGGGCATCAATTTCCCTTTTGAAAACAATGGGATCCAGCACCACACCGTTGGTGATAATGTTCAGTTTATCCTCCCTGAAAATCCCGGAAGGGATATTGTGAAGGATATGTTTATGGTTATTGAATTCAAGGGTGTGTCCTGCATTGGGTCCACCCTGAAAACGGGTGATCATATCATACCTGGGAGTAAGAACATCCACGATTTTACCTTTTCCTTCATCTCCCCACTGGAGACCTAAAAGAACATCAACTTTCATATATAGATTTTGCACAAATATGCGGTATTCCGGATAAAAATAAGAAAAAAACCGTCTTATTTATTCACTATCTGGCCATCACTTCTGCTCCGTCCGTAGATATACAGGGAGTGATGACTGGGTCTGAAAGTTGTTTAGTTCGCAGGCGGTCTTGATAATCTCTTCAATCCTGGGATCACAGAATTCAATCACATTGCCTGAATCCATGTCGATCAGGTGATCGTGTTGCATGCAATGGTAGGCCTTTTCAAACTGGGCAATATTTTTACCAAACTGGTGTTTAACCACCAGGCTGCAATCCAGCAGCAATTCAATGGTATTGTAAAGGGTGGCCCGGCTAACCCTGTAATTCTTGTTCTTCATGAAGATATAGAGCGACTCTATATCAAAGTGTCCGTCCCTGTGAATAAATCTCATCCAGAATGGCATAACGTTCGGGTGTTTTCCGGTGCCCTTTTCTTTCCAGATAATCTGTAAAGATCTGTTTTACAGTATCTTTGGTCTCCTCTTGGACCATAATTAGTCTAAGTAAAAATTACATCGCTAAGATAGTAATAATTTTAATTTAGAACGGATAAGGGTTAAAATTTACTCCTTCACTTCAACCCGGTGGACCGAATCCACTCCTTTAAGTTTCATCAGGTTCAGAATCAGGTTATTAAGGTCACTGGTATTGTGGACATAAAGGTCAATGGTTCCGTTGAAAATCCCATCGTGACCATGCAGATTGATGGTCCGCATGCTGATGTTTAGCTCCTTGGTGATGGTATTGGTAATGGAGTTGTATACCCCAAAACGGTCCCATCCGTTCAGCTGGATCCTGGCCAGGTAGGAGAGTACCTTGTGCTGGGTCCATTTGGCAGCCACCAGCTTATCCCCCTGACTGGACATGATTTTAACTGCAGTTTTGCAATCGGTCCGGTGAACCAGCATGGATTCATTGTCCTGCCTGACAGCCACCACCTCATCTCCCGGAATGGGATTGCAGCATTTGGCCAGTTGATAGGTGCTTTCTTCACCTCCATGGTTTCCCTCAGGATCAGGGTACCCCTGGAATCATACTCTTCCTTGTTCTCGACTTTTTTCTGCGACCGGCCCACCGAAAGATCCCAGACCCTCACCCATTTGTTCTTGGTGTTTTTACTGAGAACATCCTTCAGGTCATCCAGGGTAATGATCCCGCTTCCTATTTTTGAGTAGAGCTCATCCTTATGGGTGGAGTCATAGGCAGGTACCAGTTTCTTCAGGATTCTGGAACTGGGAGTCAGATTCAGTTCCTTCAGTTTGTCAATCAGGATCTGTTTTCCAACTTCAGTCCGGTTTTTGGTCTCAGCCTTCAGGGCATTCTTGATGGCTGATTTGGCTTTGACCGTGCTGACAAACTGGTACCATTCCAGGGTAGGCTTCTGCACATCTGAGGTAAGGATCTCCACCTGGTCGCCACTGCTCAGGATATGGCTCAGGGGAACCAGCCTGTGATTCACTTTGGCTCCGATGGCCTTGTTCCCGATTTCGGTATGAATATCATAGGCAAAATCCAGGGCAGTTGCATCCTTGGGAAGGGTAATGATATGACCCTTGGGTGTAAAGACCATGATTTCCGAGGAGAAGAGGTTCAGTTTGAAATCATCCAGGAACTCCATGGCATCTCTCGGAAGGGGATTCAAGGGTTTCCCTGATCCGTTTGATCCATTTGTCCAGTTCCGATCTCCGGGGAGGTTTTGTCCTTGTATTTCCAGTGGGCAGCAAATCCCCTTTCAGCAATTTCATTCATTCGGCTGGAGCGGATCTGCACTTCCATCCATTTCCCGTTGGGTCCCATTACGGTGGTATGCAGGGCTTCATAACCATTGGCCTTGGGAGTGGAAACCCAGTCCCGGATCCGCTCCGGTTTGGGAGCATAGATATCGGTGATGATGGAATAGATATTCCAGCATTGTGTTTTTTCAGGAATGCCTGGCTTGGGTTCAAATACGATCCGTGATGGCAAAAAGGTCATAGATCTCTTCGAAGGTCACATTTTTCTGATGCATCTTCTGCCAGATGGAGTAGATGGATTTGGGTCTCCCCGAAATGTTGAAATTGAAATCCATTCTTCTCCAGGGCATCAATGATGGGCAGGGAGAAATGATTGATCAGGTGCAGCCGCCGCTCTTCGGTCAGTTTGATCTTTTCAGAGATTTCGTTGTAGACTTCCGGATAGCGGTATTTCAGGCTCAGGTCTTCCAGTTCCGATTTCAGCGCTGTAGAGCCCCAGCCTGTGGGCCAGGGGAGCATAGAGGTAGATGGTTTCACCGGCAATTTTGATCTGTTTGTTGCGGGGCAGGGAGTCCAGGGTACGCATATTGTGCAGACTGTCAGCCAGTTTAATAAAGATCACCCTCACATCATCGGAAAGGGTGAGGAGCATTTTCCGGAAATTTTCTGCCTGCAGGGAATTGGATTCCTTGTCAAATACCCCGGAGATCTTGGTGAGTCCGTCAATGATGGATGCGATCTTTTTTCCAAAGGCATTTTCAATATCCTCAATGGTCAGATCGGTATCTTCCACCACATCATGGAGGATGGCACAAACCGTACTGGTTACTCCCAGCCCGATCTCCTGGCTGACAATGAGTGCCACTTCCAGGGGGTGAATAATGTAAGGATCACCCGATTTCCTGCGCATGCCCTTATGGGCCTCATTGGCCATTTTAAAGGCTTTCCTGATCAGTTTTTCATGCTCCTTGCTGATTTGCAATAGGAACAGTTCCTGATCAGTCTTTCAAGCAGATGTAGTTAATTTTTTGTTCTTCGGTGATAACTTCAGGTCCTCCATCAATGCAAAATTAGTGATTCCTGAGGAAGTCTGGAGATGCAGTGAAGGCTTTTTTAGATACTCAGGGATAGAATACGGTCACATTACCGGAAAGGGTTCTTGAACAGTCCTGTATAATCAGTGTACTGGATGAAGTAAACATAAACACCTTCCATGACAAAATCTCCCCCATGAAACGTGCCGTCCCATCCCTCCCCGGGATCGGTGGTTTCAAACAGTTTCCTTCCACCCCGGTCGAAGACGATCATCATGTACTTCCTGGGAGCAAAATCCATCATGGGTTTGAATTCAAAGTTCATATCGTTGCTTCCGGGTGTGAATGCATCTGGGTACCTGCATATTGGTTTCCACAGACACAGCTCACAATATTGGAGATACTGATTCCGGATCATCCCCTTCCACCTGGTTGCTCAGGGCCAGCACCTTGTATTGTATTTCACCGGGCTGATAATCCGTTGATGACCGACTCAATGGCTTCCTGCCAGCTGGTGGTTCCAGGTCCCACTGTCTGCCACATCAATAAATTCACCATCACCGCTTTTTCGCTGAATAATGTATCCGGACAAGTCCGGTTGAGTAAGATTCATAAGGGGTCCAGTTCAGCGTGAGCAATCTGATCCTTCAGAGCTCACTTTCAAGCAGAATGCTGGTTCCCGATATTGGATTCGGAAACTATCATGGCCTGGGTGCAGGTTTCGGGCTGATAGACCGATTGAACCAGGTACTCATAACTGATGTTTCCGATGTGGAAACTGATCCTGGATGTAGTCCATATGTGGACTGCGATGACGTTCCAGATGGTACCCACCTCCGATAAAGGGCAGTCCCTGGTTGCTTCTCCGCATGATCCTGAAATTGTTCACCGGACCCGCTCACGTCGGCTGTGAAACTGCAATTCCACGTGAGCTCGTCAATCACTGAAACATAATCTATCCTGAGATAATTCGGGTGCTTCGGGAAAATGGTAGAGATCTCCATCAATGGGAGAAAGGGAAGTAATCCCGGAGGTATTAACGGTCTCAACATAATAGGTGTAAGCAGTATCCACACTCACACCCTGGTGAGTATAAGGTACTGGTATTGGGATGCACAAATGTCAACAGTTCCAGGATGCTCTCCCTGTTATTCCCCCATAAATCCTGTATCCCGAAATATTCCCTTCCCAACCCACATAGGCGGTCCAGTTAATGGTATTGGCTGGTGCGCAGGGATCAAATTCCAGGAGAGGCCACAACAGCCCTGTGAACATTATCTCCGAATAAGACTTTCACTTCCCGTTCCATCGGGTGTCCACTGCAGTAACCGCATAGGCAAGGTTTTCCAGTCCACTGGTCATGTGCTTATACTCAAAGGTTTCGGAATCGAAGGTGAAGATCTTGTCAAAAGGTACCTGATCGATTCATTTTGTACATATGATAAAGGTCAACATCAGGATCTTTACTGGCTTCCCACTGGATCAGCACACCATTGGTCGGCATGATCCACCGTAACCCGGATCAGATCAGGGGTATCAGGAGCAGTCGCCTGGGCCATCAGGACACGACCGGCAAACATGAGCAACAGGGATAGCCAGCAGAACCAGGTTCCTGATGCTACTTTTATATATTTGCTGAACCAGATCATATGTTATTAAACGCCACTCCCGGCTGCATATTATTATCACGAACCTGCATACAAAGATAATACATTCTAAATTGCGCATACTTGTTTTGATCTGCTAGGTAAAATGTTAATTTTGTCATGCCATGCCGGAAAAAGATTTTATATCAAGGCTTAATAATTTTAAAATCAGGTATTTAACAGGTCACAGGTTTCTCTACATTCTGGCTGTGATTGTGGGCCTTGGTGTAGGACTGGCTGCTGTGATTATCAAGAACCTGGTGCATTTTATACGTGAAGCACTTGAAAATGGTTTCCAGGGGGATATACAGCAGGTATTACATCTTCATTCTGCCCGTTGTGGGGATCACCCTGACTGTGCTTTTTATTAAGTACATCAATAAGCGACCGGTGGGACATGGCATCCCGGGTGTTTTGTTCGCCATTTCAAAGAACAACGGGATCATCCGTTCTCACAACCTCTATTCCAGCATTATTACCAGTGCACTGACTGTTGGTTTCGGTGGATCTGTTGGATCTGGAAGGGCCCGACAGTGGCCACAGGTGGGGCCATAGGTTCCAATCTGGGCAGGGCCTTTAAACTGAACTACAAGGAGATCACCCTGCTGATTTCCTGTGCCTGTGCCGGTGCCCTTTCTGCCATTTTCAAAGCTCCCATTGCCGGAATTGTATTTGCCCTGGAGGTGATTATGCTGGATCTGACCATGTGGGCAGTGATTCCCCTTTTGATTGCATCTGCCACTGCAGCACTTGACCTCCTATCTTTTTCTGGGTCAGAATGTGCTTTACTCTTTCCAGCTTACCGAAGCATTTAAAATGGGCCAGATCCACTGGTACCTGATGCTGGGAGTGGTGGTGGGTCTCTTGTCGGTTTATTTTACAAAGAGCTACATCTATATCTATGGCCATCTTTGAGAAAATCGAGAGGCCCTGGAAAAAGATTCTTGCTGGCCGGTGGGCTCCTGGGTGTGATTATTTTCTTCTTTCCCCCACTCTACGGGGAAGGTTACGAGGTGGTGAACCAGGGGCTGAGGGGAGAGTATCTTCACCTCTTTGGACGGATACTTTTTTTGAAGGCTGGAAGGATACCTTTGCGCTTGCTGCCTTCTATATCTTACTGGTGATCGGGATAAAGGTGATAGCCACCACCCTCACCTTTGCAGCAGGAGGAATCGGGGGGATCTTTGCACCCTCCCTGTTTATGGGAGCCAATACGGACTTGCTTTTCGGCCTTGCTCCTGAACCAGCTGGGTATTGATGTATCGGTCAGCAACATGGCACTGGTGGGAATGGCCGGTATGATTGCCGGTGTGGTCCATGCTCCCCTGACAGCCATTTTCCTGATTGCAGAGATTACCGGCGGTTATGAACTTTTTTTCCCGCTGATGCTGGCTTCCACCATTTCCTACGGAACCACCCGTACTTTGTGAAGAATTCGGTCTATACGGTGCAGCTGGCCAAGCGGGGGGAGTTGATGACCCATCATAAGGACCGGAACATCCTGCTGATGATGAAGGTGTCGGAACTGATTGAAACCAATTTTAAAACGGTTCGGGCCGACAGTACCCTGCGGGACCTGGTTCAGGTGATTACCAAATCCACCGAAATATTTTCCCTGTAGTGGATGAGAAGAATAACCTGAAAGGGATTGTAAAACTGGACGATATCCGGCACATTATGTTTCACCAGGAGATGTATGATACCACCAAAATACAGGGACCTGATGATCACACCTGAATGGACCATTCAGACAGACGATCAGATGGAGGAGGTGGCCCGGCAATTCTCCGAAAGCGGCCGTTATAACCTTCCTGTTCTTCAAGAATGGAAAATACCTGGGATTTGTCTCCCGTGCCCGGGTCTTCTCCTCCTACCGGGAGATGCTCAAGCACTTTTCGGACGATTGATTCCGCATTGATCCAACCCCGATTTTAAAAACATTCTAAATTTCTCCCGCCATCCGTGTTATCAACAGGTGCTCACCGGAATATTTACTTATGTTTGTGACATCACAAACGACAAGCTGACTATGCCCAGTTTTGTAATTACTGATAAGTGTGATGGCTGTAAGGCACAGGATCAGACTGCCTGCCAGTATATCTGTCCCAACGACCTGATGGTCCTTGATAAGGAGAAGAACAAGGCCTATAACCGGGCTGTGGATATGTGCTGGGAGTGTTACAGCTGTGTAAAGATTTGTCCCACCCAGGCCATTGAGATCAGGGGTTATGCCGATTTTATGCCCCTGGGAGGAGTGGTTCAGCCCCTGAGAAGTACCGATGCCATCATGTGGGCAGTAAAGTTTCGCAACAAGAAGGTGAAACGATTCAAATTTCCCATCCGGACCACTCCCGAAGGAAGCATTGAACCCGATGCCGGATTTTCAACCGGATCGGACGATCTGAAATCCCCGGTACTGAGAACCGAACCGGACTCCCTTTAATCATAAAACAATCTAGCAATGAACGCAGATAGTTTTGAAACGGTTGTTGTGGAGACCGACCTGCTGATTCTTGGAGGCGGAATGGCAGCCTGCGGGGCAGCCTTATGAGGCATCCTACTGGGCAAAAAAGCATAATCAGAGGGTGACCCTGGTGGATAAGGCTGCCATGGAGCGCAGCGGTGCTGTGGCCATGGGACTTGTCGGCCATCAACCTTTACCTGGGCTTGAGGAAGGGGAATAATACGGTGGAGGATTATGTCAGCTATGTGAAGAACGACCTGATGGGCATTGCCCGGAAGGACCTGGTGGCCAATATTGCCCGTCATGTGGATTCTTCGGTTCACCTCTTTGAGAAATGGGGTCTGCCCATCTGGAAGGATGAGGATGGCAATTATGTGAATGAAGGACGCTGGCAGATCATGATCCACGGCGAATCCTATAAAAATATTGTTTCTGAAGCCGCCAAAAATGCCCTGAAGGAGCTGGGTGAGAACGGGACGCTATTATGAACGTATTTTTATCACCGAACCCGTGATGTTGGGTGACCGTTGTGTTGGGTGCTGTGGGTTTCAGTGTCCGGGAAAATAAATTTTATGTTTTCAAGGCCAAAGCTGTGCTGGATGTGATGGGCGGTGCTGTGCATATTTTCAGACCCCGATCGGTGGGAGAGGGACTGGGAAGATCCTGGTATCCTCCCTTTAACAGCGGAGCCAGTACCTATTTCACCCTGAAGGCGGGTGCTGAAATGACCTGCCAGGAAGTTCGTTTTGTACCGGTTCGCTTTAAGGATTCCTACGGTCCTGTGGGTGCATGGTTCCTGCTCTTTAAATCCAAGGCCACCAATGCCAAAGGGGAAGATTATATGGAGACCCGTGCAGCGGAACTGGAAAAATGGGCACCTTACGGAACTGCCAAACCCACTCCGGCCAACCTGAGGAATTATCTTGATGCTGCAGGAACTGGAAGAGGGGAATGGTCCCATCTACATGCGGACCGATGAGGCCATTCAGAAACTTGTGGCTGAGATTCCCGATGAGAAGGAGGCAAAACGGAAGATGAAGGAACTGGAGTCGGAGGCCTGGGAGGATTTTCTGGATATGACCGTCAGCCAGGCTCTGAACTGGGCATCCCACAACATCATGCCCGAAGAGACACCTTCTGAGATATCTGCCTGTGAACCCTACTTTATCAGCTTCCCATTCCGGGGCTTCCGGTGCCTGGGTCAGCGGACCGAAGGACCTGGCTCCGGGTGAGCATCACTGGGGATATGATAATATGACCACCGTGAAAGGGCTTTTTGCTGCCGGGGATGCATCGGGAGCATCCTCCCATAAATTTTCTTCCGGTTCTTTTACCGAAGGACGGATTGCCGGCAAGGCAGCCATTGCTTTTTGTGTGGATCATCCCGATGCCGGTTGAAATCAGCGATGAACAGATTGCCGGGCTGAAAGAGAAGGTGCTGCAGCCCTTGAAGACCTTTGAGGAACACCGGGACTATACCAACGATGAGGATGTGAATCCCAATTATATCAAACCAAAGATGTTCATGTTCCGTCTTCAGAAGATCATGGATGAATATGCAGGTGGTGCATCTGTGGGATTTAAAACTTCTGAGGCCCTGCTTACCAAAGGACTGGAATACCTGGAGTATATGAAGGAGGATTCAGAAAAACTGGCGGCAGGTGATCTGAACGAGTTGATGCGCTGCTGGGAGAATGTTCACCGGATGTGGCAGGCCGAATCGCATATCCGTACCGTCCTGTTCAGGGAGGAGACCCGTTGGCCGGGTTACTATTTCCGGACCGATCATCCCACCATGAAGGAGGAGTGGGAAGCCTTTGCCAATTGCAGATGGGATCCCGAAAGCGGAGAATGGAACATGATTAAACGCGAAATCCTCTGACGCTTTATGGACTTTTGACTTTAAGCTTTATGGACTTTACGGACTTTACAACTTTAGTCATTGGAGGAGGAATCAGCGGCATCACCGCAGCGGTTGAGCTGGCCGAGGCGGGCAAGCATGTGCTCCTTCTGGAAAAGGAGCCCTACCTGGGAGGAAATGTGTCCGGTTCAATAACTACTTCCCAAAGCTTTGTCCCGCCTTCCTGCGGTCTTGGAAATCAATTATCGCAGAATTCGATCCAATTCCCGGATCACCTACTATACCGGGGCTGAAGTGACCGCTGTAAATGCGGAAGCGATGGAGATTTTAGGGTGACTGTTGAACTAGCCCCGGCCTTGATCAACAAGCAGTGCACCGCCTGCGGCAAATGTGCTGAAGTGTGTCCCGCGGAGCAGCCCCTGAGGCCTGGATATTCAAAGGCAAGAAAGTCGGCCTACATCCATGGAGGCCTCACTTCCCCATGCAACATACAGCATTGATGCCTCGGACCTGCATGGGAGAGTCCTGCGGGAAATGCCTGGAGGTATGTGAATATCGATGCCATACAGCTGGATGCCAAGGCTTCAGAAATGGAACTTCAGGGCACAAAATGTAATTGTTGCCACCGGGTGGGAATCCTACGATGCAAGCCGTATTGAGAATTACGCTTATGCAGAGGAAGCCAGATGTGGTTAGCAACCTGGAGTTTGAGAACATTCTTGGCTGCCTGTGCAGAGGAAGGGAAGAAACTGCCAGACCCTCGGATGGAAAGTCACCCGAGCGTATAGCCTTTGTCCAGTGTGCAGGATTCAGGGATCATAAACACCTGCCGTATTGTTCGGCGGTCTGTTGTTCTGCTTCTGTAAAGCATGCCCTGACACTGGCTGAAGCCTATCCGGAGATGAAAACGGAGATATTCTATATTGATCTCCGGCTCCGGGGCAGAAATGAAAAACTGTTGAACAAGGCTGAGGAAGCTCAATCCATCAAACTGACCAAAGGAAAGGTGGGCCGTATTGAAAAAGGTGAGCAAGGAATAATGCCTGGAGGTGGAGGATATTCTGGCAGGAAAAAAGCGACAGGAATCCTTTGATATGGTGGTGCTGGCCACCGGTCTGCTTCCATCAACAGGTTCTGCCTGATCTGCTGCTAAATGAAGCGGGTTTTTTGAAACCCATACAACAAAAGGGGATTTTTCCGGCATCCAGCTGTAAAAGACCCATGGATGTGTCCACATCGGTAAAGGATGCCACTGCCGCCGCCCTAAAGAGCATGAGGAGAGAACATGATTGAAAAAAGCGGAAATAGGATTCTGGCCCTGTGCAGCGGATGCGGCATCGGAAATTCCCTGGATGCGGATCAGCTTGTACTGGTACCATGGAGAAGGAGAGAGCCGGACTTATCTGCATGCAACATCCTGCCCTTTGTTCCGAAGCGGGATTGCAGTCCCTCCGACAGCATATTGAAGAGCATGATGCCGGAAGTGTGGCCATTGCAGCCTGTTCACCCAGGGCAAAGGCCGAACAATTTGACATGGATGGACACCTATGTGGAACGGATCAACCTGCGGGAACAGGTGGCCTGGGTAATGGAAGCCGGGACATGAGGATACCCAGTGCCTGTGCAGAGGATCAGGTCAGGATGGCCCTGGCAAAACTGGAATCCATTAAGGAAAACACTCCCTACATTCCGGAAAAAATAAGTTCCGATATACTGGTAGTAGGAGGTGGCGTTTCCGGACTTAATGCCGCCCTGGAAGGTGCAGAGGCGGGATACAGGGTGCATCTGGTGGAAAAGGGAAGCCGCCTGGGAGGATATGCCGGCAGGATTTACAAAATGCTTCCTCTGGCGGGCAATGAACAGGAGCTCAGGGAACCCGATGTGAAAGCCCTGTTGAGCAGGTAGTAAGCCCATCCCTGCATTCAGATCTACCTGGAAAGTAACATTGCCAGCATCCAGGGCGAACCGGGGAATTTCAACCGTATACTGGAACAATAAGACTAAGTCCGCTTTTACGGTTGGAGCGCTTGTTCTCTCCACCGGATGGAAGCCTTATGATCCGCTAAAGTCTGGATCATCTGGGTTATGGATTGCCCGGGGTGAAGACCCTGGAGGAATTTGAGCAGCATGTGTCCGAGGGACAAGGTGCCCGACCGGGTAATGTTTATTCTCTGTGCCGGATCACGGGACAAGGAGCATCTGCCTTACTGTTCCTCCTATTGTTGCACTGCGGCCCTGAAGCAGGCCCTTTATGTGCGGGAAAAAAATCCAAATGCCCAGGTCTACATTGTTTACAGGGATATCCGGACCACGGGATTTCAGGAGGATTTTTACAAGAAGGTACAGGCCGATGATGCCATTTTTCTGACCAAGGGTAGCATTGCATCGGTGCGTTTCTGCGGATGGTGCGCTTCAGGTTAGCGTGAAGGAAGTTTGCTGGATGATGAGATTACCATCGAGTCCGATATGCTGGTACTGGCCACCGGCATGGTTCCGAACAATACAGAGGATCTGCAAGCTGCAGTACAGGCTGGGAAAGGGATTCCCGCAGCTGGAATATGATTTTTCCGATTCGCATTTCATTTGTTTTCCCTATGAAACACGCAGGACCGGCATTTATGCCTCGGGTACGGTGAGGGCTCCCATGGATCTGGAATCCAGCGCTGAGGATGGAGCCGGTGCCATGATGAAGGCCATTCAGTGTGTGGAAAGTGTGAAAAGGGGGGAGGCCGTTCATCCCCGGTCAGGTGACATGACCTGGCCTGAACTCTATATGGAACGCTGTACCGATTGTAAGCGTTGTACCGAGGAATGTCCCTTTGGCAGCTATGATGAGACTGAAAAGGGTACTCCACTTCCCAATCCGGCACGTTGTCGCAGGTGCGGAATCTGTGTGGGCTCGTGCCCCGAACGGGTCATCGGTTTTTCCGATTACTCCATCAACAGTGTTTCGGCCATGATCAAAGCGGTGAGCATGCCTGACGAATTTGAAGAGAAACCCAGGGTGCTGGTCTTTGTATGTGAGAACGATGCCTATCCGGCCCTGGATTCAGCAGGGATCACACCGGCTGAAATACAGTCCCTTTGTGAGGATTATTCCGGTTCGCTGCCTGGGTTCGGTGAATAAGGTCTGGATTTCAGATGCTCTTTCGCACGGCTATGATGGGATCCTTCAGATTGGATGCAAGCCCGGTGATGATTACCAGTGTCATTTTATTCATGGCAGTGAACTGACCGAGCAGCGGGGTGAGAATATGCAGGAGACCCTGGAGACCATGATGCTGGAACCTGAAAGAATTCAGACCAGCTTTGTGGAGATCACGGATCATCATAAAATAGTGGAAATTATCAATGAGTATGTGGAGGAGCTGGAACTGATCGGTCCGAATCCGTTTAAAAGTATGTGAGGAAAAGGTTAGTAGGTTAGTAAGGTTAGTGGTTAGTGGTTAGTGGGTTAGTGGGTTAGTGGTTAGTGGTTAGTGGTTAGTGGTTAGTGGTTAGTGGTTAGTGGTTAGTGGTTAGTGGGTTAGTAGGTTAGTAAGGTTAGTAAAGTTAGAAGTTAGTGAAGTTATAAAACCTGATATAGAATTTAAAAGGGAGCTATCCGAATGAGCGGATCGCAGCTGAACCAGTGCATGCAATGCGGAACCTGTTCGGCGGTATGCTCTCTGGCACCTTCCGACCGGCCCTTTCCCCGCAAGGAGATGATCTGGTCGGCCTGGGGAATGAAGGACAGGCTTATGGGGAATGTGGATATCTGGCTATGTCACCAGTGCGGCGACTGCAGCAGCTTATTGCCCCAGGGATGTGAAACCGGCAGATGTGATTGTCTTCCATCAGGCAGAAGACCTATGAGCACTACATGCGACCCCGCTTTCTCTCAAAAATGGTGAGTAAACCGGCCCTGCTGCCTCTGGCCCTGATCATCCCGGTGGCTGTCATCATCGCTCATCCTGAGTATGGCAGGCACCTTTAAAATTCCGGAAGGAGCCGTGGATTATTCTGCATTTTTCCCACATGCCTGGCTGAATTCAACCTTTTCAGCCATTACGCTGCTTTTTTATGGCCTGGCTTCATGGGGGATCGGATCCTTTCTGGAAGGATATGAAAAGAAATACTCCAGCGCCAGGAGGAGAGGGAGGCAGACTGCCGGTTTTTAGGGTATTGGGCGAGATTCTTTCGCATTCGAATTTCTCGGGCTGCGGCACACAAAAAGTCAGAAAATGGGCTCACATGCTGGTATTTTTTGGCTTTGCCTTGCTGATCCTGGTAACCCTTTATGCCATTTGGGCATCCATCACCCATAACTATCCCCTGCCCCTGATCAATCCATTTAAGATGGCAGGAAATGTGGCCTCTCTGATGATCTATTGCGGACTTGGTATCATGATCTTTCAAAGGATAACAAACAAGGATGTATTTGGGAAAAGCGGCTATACCGACTGGTTGCTTCTGATTGCCATCGGAGTGCTCACCCTTTCAGGAACCCTGGTGGAGATGGCCCGCTTTGGGAACTGGACCTTGCGCCTATCACCTCTATTTCTTTCACCTGGTGGTGGTTTGGTTTGTGATCATGTATCTGCCCTTTACAAAACTGGGACATGTTTTCTACCGGACCACCGCCCTGCTTTATGCCCGTTCCATTGGTCGGAAATAGGAAAAGAATCACTTCCCTTCGTATTTCAAAAATATCTATCAAACATTTCCTCATGTACAGCTGTTAAGGATGGAATAGAATGGAGTGAATGAGCAAAAAACTGTGCAAGGACAAGGATCAGCTTTCAAAGAAGGTGAAAGGCAGCAAGAAGCGTTATATTTGCGCTAAATGTGGACATAAATCCCCCAAAGAGAAATGGTGTTGCAAACCGGAGGAGATAAAGCAATGATTCTGGCAGCAGGCCTGGGAACCAGACTGGGACAGCTCACTGCCCATAAACCAAAGGCACTGGTGGAATGGGAAGGGAAACCCCTGATTGATCATGTACTTAAAAAACTGAAAGAATCGGGATTTCACAGATATTATCATCAATGTGCATCATCATGCAGAGATGATTATGGATCATGTGGAAAAAATGGGCTATTTCGGAATGACAGATTGAATTTTCGCACGAAAAGGAGGAGTTGCTGGATACGGGTGGCGGAATTGCCAATGCATCCTGGTTTTTTGATGACCAGCCCTTCCTGGTTTATAATGTGGACATCCTGTGCAACATTGATCTGGCTGCTCTGATGACTGCCCACAGGGAGCAGTGGATGCAATCGCCACAATGGCTGTGAAGCAGCGGGTTACCTCCAGGAGCCTGTTGATGAATGAGGAGGCTATTTAAAGGGATGGAGGGACAACCGGAGCGGGGAGATGATCCTGGTGGACGGAACGGATGCTGGTCTTACTCCCATTGCTTTCAGTGCCATTCATGTAATGGATCCGAGGATCTTTAAACTTTTCCCATCCCGGAAACGTTTTCCCATCATGCCCTTTTACCTGGAGCTGGCCCGGACGGAACCCATTTTTATGTACCGGCACGATGCAGGATGAATGGATCGATATGGGAAAATTGGAGGCCTATTCCAATACTTATAGATTATGGAACTTACTGAAGAATTAAAAACACAGATAGCGGAGTGGAATCGTTCACTGAAAGATAAAAGTGCCAGGGAAGTCATTGCTTTTTTCCTGGATCATTTCGGAGAGAAGATATTGTTCTCAGACCAGTCTTGGACTGGAAGATCAGGTGCTTACTGAGATGGTGCTTAGCCAAAATCCTGGGGTAGAGGTTTTTACCCTGGATACGGGGAGACTTTTTCCTGAAACCTATGATCTGATTGCCCGGACCAACAAACATTTTGGGATTCGGATGAAGACCTATTTCCCGGAAGCCGAAAAGGTGGAGGAGATGGTGGCCGCTCATGGGATCAACCTTTTTTATGACAGTGTTGAGAAGCGCAAGATGTGTTGCGGAATCCGAAAGGTGGCCCAGCTGCCCAGGGCTTTTAAGGGAATGGATGCCTGGATCTGCGGACTGAGAAAGGATCAGTCGGTTTCCAGGTTTTTTAACAAGATGGTGGAATGGGATGAGAACAATAAGCCTGGTGAAGATCAATCCCCTTATCAACTGGACTGAAAAGGAGGTTTGGGATTATATTAAGAAAGAAAAGATCCCTTATAACCTTTGCACGACAGGGGATTTCCCAGTATTGGCTGTGAACCCTGCACCCGGGCCATCGAACCAGGTGAAGATATACGTGCCGGCCGCTGGTGGTGGGAAAATGAGCTTCACAAGGAGTGCGGCCTGCACAAAAGGTAGCTAAGCATTGATTACACCTGAACCCAGCAACTCTTCTCCATCATACCAGGCAGCAAATTGTCCGGGTGCAACACCCCGCTGAGCTTCCTCAAACATGATGTACATTCCTTTATCGGTCATGTGCAGAGTGGCTTTTTGCAAGGCTTGCCGGTAACGGATTCTCACCAGGTAGTTCCGGACCTCTCCTGCTTTCATGACCAGATCCTTCCGGATCCAGTGGATCTCTTCACTCCTGATCTTCAGACCTGGACGGAACAGTCCGGGGTGATCTGTCCCTGTCCCACATATATCCGGTTGTTTTTCACATCGGTGGAAATCACAAAAAGAGGTTCTGCTTTCCCTCCCACATTCAGTCCCTTTCGCTGTCCAACGGTGAAAAAATGTGCCCCCTGGTGTTTTCCCACCCAGGTGCCATCTTCCTTTTCATATTTCCAGGGAGCTGAGAGCTCATCCAGATTCTGCGGGTCTTTTTTTTCCAGAGAATATTTTTCAAAGTCAGGCGGGATTTCAAAAATATTTCCTTCTTTGGCTTTCAGCTTTTGCTGAAGGAAGACCGGAAGATGTACCTTGCCCACAAAACAGATTCCCTGGGAATCCTTTTTATCGGCCGAAGCCAGTCCCTGTTCCCTGGCAATCTCCCGAATCTGGGTTTTGTGAAGATGTCCGATGGGGAAGAGGGTTCGGGCAAGTTGTTCCTGGGAAAGCTGACAGAGAAAATAGCTCTGATCTTTTCCCGGATCATCACCGGCCAGCAGATGGTGGATCAGTGTTCCGTTCACCTCGCTACTGGTTTTTTTGCAATAGTGCCCGGTTGCCACAAAATCGGGATTGTAGGCTTCGGCAGCCTTAAGAAAGGCATCAAATTTGATCTCCCGGTTGCAAAGCACATCCGGATTGGGGGTACGTCCCTTCTGGTATTCGGAAAACATATAATCAATCACCCGTTCACGGTAGGGTTCACTCAAGATCAACCACATGAAAAGGAATCTCCAGTTTTTTGGCCACCAGTTCGGCAAATACCACATCTTCATCCCAGGGACAATCGGCATCGATCACTCCTGTTTTATCATGCCAGTTGATCATGAAAAGCCGGTTACATCATAACCCTGTTCCTTTAGCAGATAGGCTGCCACACTGGAGTCAACTCCTCCTGATAATCCCACTACGACTCTTTTTCCCTCTGCCTTCATTGTGCTGCAAAATTATCAATTTTATTGGCAATCGACACAAGGGGATGGAGATAGAAAGCCTATATTTACCTGATGTCCCCCCTGAAAATATATAAAGCTTCAGCAGGTTCCGGGAAAACCTTTGCCCTGACCCTGGAGTATCTGACACTGCTTTTCCGCTACCCGGAGGCCCACCGGCACATCCTGGCAGTGACCTTTACCAACAAGGCTGCCGGGGAGATGAAACACCGTATCCTGGACAGGCTTCATAACATTTCAAGGAGCTCTGCTGCAGACCTGGGGAGGAGTTGAAGCATCTGATGAAGGAGACAGGACTGGAGCCAGGCAAATCATTCAGCGCGCAGGAAACCTGCTGAATGCCATTCTGAATGACTATTCCGGTTTTTCGGTGGGGACCATCGATAAGTTCTTTCAGTCTGTGATCAGGGCTTTTACCAGGGAGATCGGGATCCAGCCAGGATATAACCTGGAACTGGATACCATGAGGGTGCTTTCCCTGGCAGTGGATCAGCTGTTCAAGGATATTTCAGATCACACTGCCCTGCAGAAATGGCTGATCCGTTATGCAGAGGAACGAATGGAGGAGTCACGCTCCTGGAATTTCAGAAATGACATCATTGAGCTGGGCATGCAGCTTTTCCGGGAGTCCTTCCAGGAAATGTTCAGCGAATCCGATCTTTCGCCTGCTGAACAGGGAGAACCTGGAGGATTTTCAGGACGATCTGTACAGCAGCGAGAGAACCACCCGAAAGGAAATTGAAGCGCATCGGGCAAATCGGCCCTGGATCACATTCCAGATTATAGGTCTCAGTGTGGAAAGTTTTAAGGGAGGTGGAAGGTCACCTGCAGTCCTTTTTAGCATGGCAGCTCAGGAGGGTGAGGTCAGCTTTAGCGATGCAAAACTGGAGGCCATGGAGCAACCGGAAAAGTGGCTGAAAAAAGATGCCGGACCTGGCTATGACACAGCTTTGACCGAGCAGATCCTGATGCCTTTGCTCGGAGCAGCTATACCAGAAACAGGTAGTGCTGAATACCATCAGGGCCATCAGGCAGAATTTTTATAACCTGGGTATCCTGGGTGATCTCCGGGAAACGGTGCAGGAGTACCTGAAGGAACATAATCTTTTTCTAATTGCCGATTCGAGCCGCTTTCTTGCATGGAATTATCGGGGGTGGCCAGGTTCCCTTTCATTTATGAGACGAACCGGTAACCGCTTCAGCAACATCATGCTGGATGAATTTCAGGATACATCGGTTTTCCAGTATGATAATTTCAAACCCTTGCTGGATAATTCACTGGCTGCGGTTATCGACAACCTGGTAGTGGGCGATGTAAAGCAATCCATCTACCGCTGGCGGAATTCTGACTGGAAGATCCTGGCATCGGACCTGGAGAGAGATTTTGACCATCAGAGAATTAACATAAGAACACTTGGCCTTATAACTACAGGAGCAGGGAACAGGTCATTCGTTTCAATAACACTGTTTTTCAGCTGGCCCCAAAGGCTTGCAGATGAGTGTCGGTTCCGAGCTTGATAAAGCCGGGACCAACAGGGAGGCAGCTGAGGAAGCAGTTTTTCGTTTTCGAGATGCCTATGCGGATGCAGTGCAGCAGTTTCCCCCTGGTATGGAAAAAGCCAGGGGGAATGGTCAGGATTGGCTTTTTTCACCGATGAACCGGATCACTCCTTCCGGGATCAGGCACTCTCAGCCCTTCCGGGCTGGATAGATGATATCCAGGAGTCCGGAATCGAACCTGGAGAAATCGCCATCCTGGTAAGAACCAGGAGGGAGGGGGTTCTGGTGGCAGAGAAACTTCTGGAACATGCCAGGATTTCGGGTGAGTCCCATAAGTTCAGGCTGATCTCCAGTGAGTCACTCCTGCTTGCCCATAATGATGCGGTCACCTTGTTGATTTCCGCACTCCACTACCTTGTCTATCCCGATGATCAGCTGAATAATGCCCTTGCTAAAATACAGATGCAGCCAGGCTGGGTCCAACTGGATTAAGGAGGAGCCGACGGACTTTTTGATGCTTCCATACCTTCCGATCCCTGCTTGCCTCCAGACTTTGTGTCAGGGATTCCCCTTTTCCGGCAGATGCCACTTTTTGAGCTGGTTGAAACATTGATTTCAGCATCTTTGGTCTGCAATGATCAGGTATTTGACCTGCCCTATATTCAGGCTTTTCAGGAACTTGTTATTGAACTTCAGCGAAGGGAATCAAAGGGAATTTCAGATTTCCTTCACTTCTGGGAGCAAAAGGGATCTCAGAAGGGAATCCAGGTATCTGAAAATTCAAATGCCATCCGTATATTAACCATCCACCGTTCCAAGGGTCTTGAATTTAAGGCTGTTATTGATTCCTTTCTGCAACTGGGAAATTACCACCGATCAGCGAAAGTCGAATATATCTGTGGTGTGAAACAGCGGGTACTCCCTTCAGCAGGATTCCCACTGTACCTGTAAAATTCAACGGCGATATGAAGCATACCCTTTTTTCAGAATACTATTACCAGGAAAGGATGAAAGGTTATCTCGACAGTCTGAACCTGATGTATGTGGCCTTTACCAGGGCTGTTGACGTACTGTGCCTGGGACTGCCTGAGCGAATGGAGAGTAAGGATAAAAAATCTAAAAAATATGGGCGACCTTGTACTTGAGATTATGGATCTCAGTCCTGAACTGAGTCCTGCCCTTGAAGCCCTTATCCACTTATCGCAGTGGGGATGAACTAATCATTGGAAAACTTCACAGTTATGAAAGAACAGGAGTCGTGAAACAGATCCATGGCAGTTTAAAAGCTATTTTACCAATCCCGGCAACAGAATGCTTCGCTTGCGTATGCGCAGTGATTCCTATTTTGTGGATGAGGAAGGCGTTATTCAGAAATGACAGGGTATTCGGAAATGTGATGCACATGGTCTTTTCCCGAATCGAATATATGGAAGATATCGACAAGGTATTGACTGGATTATTGAGGGAGGGGGTGCTTTCCATCAGGGACCGGCCCGTCATCAGGGAGCGGATTCTTGAGATGATGGCCGGAGAAGGTGTGTCTGATTGGTTTCGAAAGCCGAGGGAAGAGCGGTTTATAATGAACGGAGTATCATTGACAAGGAGGGGAGAAATATTCCGGCCCGACCGGGTGATTCTTGATCGAGATCTATGTAAGGGTGGTGGACTTCAAATTCGGGAAAGGGGAGAGTGAAAAATATCACAGACAGGTCCGGCAGTACATGCAACTTTTGAAGGAGATGGGGTACAGCCGGGTAGAAGGCTTCATCTGGTATGCTTCTCTGGGTAAAATCATTCAAATCGAAGAACTATGAGCTATCCCTGGGGTACAGATAGGAGGCTGAATACATACAGCGATTATTTTAAACGGGAGTTTGGAAGCCGGGTCCAGAAAATCACCATTGATGCAGGTTTCACCTGTCCGAACCGGGATGGCACATGCGGTTCGGGAGGATGCACCTTTTGCAACAATAAGGCATTCACCCCCTCATATAATGAGGCTGAAAAATCCATCAGTGAGCAAATCGAAAGGGGCATGGAATTTCACCGTACCAGGTACAGAAAAGCCTCACAATACCTGGCTTATTTTCAGTCCTATTCCAATACCTATGCCGACCTTGACCACTTAAAGGAGCTCTATCAGGAGGCCCTCGATTTTCCAGGGATTGCCGGAATCGTGGTGGGAACCCGGCCCGATTGTGTGGATCGTGAGAAGCTGGACTATTTCCAGTGAACTTTCACAAAAGTGCTATGTGACCATCGAATATGGGATTGAGTCGGTTTTTAACCGGACCCTGGAGCGTGTGAACCGGGGCCATGATGTGGAGCAAACAGCACTGGGCCATCAGGGAAACCGCAGCACGGGGGATCCGTGTGGGCGGTCATATGATTGTGGGTCTGCCCGGTGAGAGCAGGGAGGATATTCTAAGTTCTGTGGAAATCCTTTCCGAGTGGCCCCTGAATAATATAAAATTTCACCAGTTGCAGTTGATTCATGGGACAGCCATGGCCAGGGAATATAAGGAGAAACCTGAAGATTTTCTGGAATTTAGTCTTGATGAATACCTGCAGCTTATGATGGAAATGCTGGAAAAACTCAATCCGGAATTTGTGGTCGAGAGGATGGCCGGGGAAGTCACTCCGGAGATGGCACTCAGGGAAGGATGGGGTCTTCGTTATGATGTGGTTTTACGCCGCTTTGAGGAGCTTCTGGAGAAACACGACAGCTGGCAGGGAAAAAATTATAAAGCGGAAGATTGATGCAAGCCATACTCGAATCACTGGCCAGGTACCTGGCGAAAAATCCCGGCGAAGAGTTGGCCGGGACCAGGATTATCCTGCCCAATCGGCGTGCAGGACTTTTCCTGCAAAGAAACCTTTCCAGGTATAGCACCTCCGTGTCCTGGTCCCCAGGCATCTATTCCATTAATGACTTCATCAGCGAGATGAGCCAGCTGGAATTATGTGATCCGGTGGAGGCGGTATTTATGCTGCATGATCTCTATAAGGGCCTCAAGGATAATGCCGAGCCTCTGGATGAATTTTATCATTGGGGCGAGATTATGCTGCAGGACTTTGATGAGATGGATAAATACCTGGTGGATTACCACTGATGCTCTTTCAGTAACATTGTCGATCTGAAGGAGATTGAGGAGCCTTTTGCCGGGCTGGAACCTTCCCAGTTAATTTTTATCAGACAGTTCTGGGAAGGCTTTTATGCTGGAAGTGAGACTCCGGAAAAGGAACACTTTCTTGAAATGTGGAGAATACTTCCGGAACTTTACACGAGGCTGCGATCGGAACTCCGCAGCAGGGGAGAGGGCTACCAGGGTATGCTCTACCGGGAAATTGCCGAACGGATTGAAGAACATAAGATGGCAGCTCCCGAAGGCAGAATTATTGTGGCAGGTTTTAATGCACTTAATGGATGTGAAAAGGTTATTTTTAGCTGGCTGAAGAAACATGGTGCAGCGTTTTTCTGGGACTATGATCATAGCTATACCGACGATCCGGGTAATGAGGCAGGACGGTTTATGAGGGATAACCTGCTTCGACTTTCCACCTGCCACCGATCTTGAAGCCTTTTCTTCACTGCAGGAGCCCAAGGATATCAGGATCTTTGAACTTCCATCCGATTTACTTCAGGCCAAGACAGTACACCGGATTCTGGATGAGCGTAAACTACCCGAAGAGGTCGATTGTACCGATACTGCAGTGATACTTTGTGATGAGGAGCTCCTGATGCCCGTGTTGATGTCGGTTCCCCAATCCACCGGCGAAATCAATGTGACCATGGGTTATCCCATGAAGAGTACCCCGGTATACGGATTTACCGAAAGCCTTACTTCGCTTACAACAT
Source organism: uncultured Bacteroidota bacterium (assembly GCA_963716765.1). Lineage (GTDB taxonomy): Bacteria > Bacteroidota > Bacteroidia > Bacteroidales. The sequence continues at coordinate 199,794 of CAVQUO010000022.1, forward strand.
AACAGCCGCATGGCAAAAGATGGAACAGTAAGTTTCTATTACAAAGATGTTCAGTCCATTTTGCTTCATCCCTATATGGAAAAAGCTGAAGTCAAATCCGGGAGTGGCCTGCTTGGAGGAGATAGCCGATAGGAATCTGATACAGGTGGAGCAAGCACTTCTTTCAAACCGCCTTTGAGAAGATGATTTTTAAACAGGTAAATGAAGCCGAAGACCTGGTCGTTTATCTGAGAGAGATTTTTTTACATGTACTGGAAATTTTTGCTTCAGAAGAGGAAAAACTACTTCCTGAACTGCACCGTGAGTTTGTGTTGAGAATTCTGATTCATCTCAACAGCCTGGAGACCCTCCTTTCCTCTCATCCTGATATACCCATGGCCATATTTGAGCGCCTCTTTCGGAAGATGCTGTCACTGATGCGGATTCCCTTCGAGGGTGAGCCCTTGTCGGGTTTGCAGGTAATGGGTATTCTGGAGACCCGAATGCTCGATTTCAGGCATGTGATTCTTCTTTCCATGAATGAGGAGGTGATGCCTGCCTCCCAGTTCAGACATTCCTATATTCCATACGCCCTGCGCTTAGCCTTCGGCATGCCCTCCAGGGAGGATATGGATGGCATCTATGCCTATTATTTTAACCGTCTGCTGCAGAGGGCCGAACGCGTTGATCTCCTTTTTAATGGCACATCTGAAGGGATCCGTACCGGTGAAATGAGCCGTTATTTACATCAGTTAATTTACAAACGCGGAGTTGATATTCGGAGGCCCGGAGTGGAGGTGATGGCAAGGGAGCGCGTGCCGGTGGTGGTGAAGCATAGCTCTGATATTGATCAGAAGCTGAAGCGTTTTACCATGCGAAACAGAGAGTGATAAGTTTTTATCACCCTCTGCCATCAATGCATACATTGACTGTTCGTTGAAGTTTTATCTGCGTTATATTGCCCGGATCGGAGAACCTGAGGAGGTGGAAGAGGAGATTGGAGCTGCTGGATTCGGAACCGTTGTACATGAAAGCATTCGTATACTGTACGAAGAGATTTCCGAACAAGGGAAGGGCGTAATCAGTCGTGAAGCGCTTGAACAGCTGAGGAAATCGGAGAGGGTAGAGAAAGTACTCACCCGTACTTTTATGGAACACCACTATAAAGGAAGGAGAAATGCGGCCCCTGAAGGCGGAATATTATCATACTGAAAGTGATGCTCCGTTACCTGAAAAAGATCATTGAGACCGATCTTAAGATTTCACCTTTTGAACTTGTTTCAACAGAACAAACTTACCGGAGAGAGCTGGAGATCAACTCTCAGGGAAAAAAGAAGGGTGGTTCAAATTGGGGGCTTATCGACAGGGTGGACCGGGTTGGAGGAGTCCTGAGAGTAATTGACTATAAAACCGGAAACGCAAAGACGGGAATTTTCTAATGTGAATGCACTTTTTGATGGCTCACTTTCTTCCCGGAACGGGGCGGCTTTTCAAACGCTTTTATATTCCTGGCTTGTTCTGGCTGAATATCCCCAGGAGCAGGTTGCCCCAGGCCTATACGTAATGAATGCACTTTATGACGCAGACTTTGATCCACGTCTTGTTATGGGCAGTTATAGCAAGCGCGAGGAAATCAGTTCTTTTGCTAAATTGGAAGAAACCTACCTGCATCAACTGAAAGAGACCCTGGCCAGGATATTTGATCCGCACATCGATTTTAAACAAACAGATAATGAGACACTTTGCAGCTATTGTGATTTTTCCACGATTTGCAGCCGTCAATCCATTGATTAGCTTTTATTATATTTAGTTCAAACAAATCAGGAATAAATGATACCTGTTCACCGGGAATATACAGTTGACATTAAGAAATTGAAATTTGAATCGGATCATGGTCTTTGTTACCCTCATCACAGCCATGGTCCATTATTTTATCAATGAAAAAGAAAAGCCTTTGCTCGAGTTGATGGGGCACATCGAGGAGAAGGAGATCTATAACCTTATCGAGCGCGGGGAAACGGTGAACCTGGATCATTGTTATGTGGATAAATTCAGCCTCCGGGATTACCGGCTCACCAGGAACCTTGATGCCAGGGCAAAGGTGAATCTAAAGGGCTTTACTGCAAAAAATGCGCTTTTCGGCGGAGACTTCAAACCTCGATTTCTCCAATGCAGTTTTTGAAGGAGAGGAGTTTAGCCTGGAGGGTGCGTGGATCAGCAGGGGGGATGTGAGCTTTGAATCGGCTCGCTTTAAAACCAAACGCTCTATTTTTCACAATCGCGCGTTTCCCTGAAGGATATCTGAATTTCAAAAATGTGAACTTTGAATCGTCCGAGATCTCCTTTAAGAATTGTCGTTTCGGAAAGGGAGAGAAGGATTTTCAATATCTGCATATAGACAATGGAGATCTCAATTTTATCAATGCGGATTTTTCTGGAGGAAATGTGAATTTCATAAACTCCGATGTTCGGACGCGGAAATGTGTCCTTCAAAGTGGCACGCTTTGGCCCCGGAAAAGTTGATTTCCATTTTTCTACTTTTAAGAGTGAGCATAATCAGTTTCGAACGCAACGAATTTGGAGATGGAAGGGTCGATTTCCGAACAGTTGAGTTTGGAGCTGATCGTGTGAATTTCAACCGGGCCCAGTTTGGGGAAGGTGATGTGAACTTTGATGAAAGTACGATGGATGCCGGCAAATTCAGTTTCAAAAGAGCAAAGTTTGGCTTTGGCGATATCAGTTTTGAACAGCTTGTATTTGAAAATGTGGATGTAAGTTTTGAGAGGACCATTTTCGGAGGAGGCCAGGTGAGTTTTTATAATTCCTGGTTTAACTCTCTTTCTCTGAAGTTTTGTCACCTGAACGGATATGTGGATCTCAGAGTTCGAAAGAGCCATTCCATCGACCTCTCCAGTACGGTGGTAAGGGATATTATTGATATTAATCCGCATGAATTCAGATCCAGTATTGAAACCATCAGCCTGGCAGGAATGCGATTGATGGGCAGGATTTATATTGACTGGACCACTTCAGGGGTGAAGCAATTGATCTATGCCCAAAGGGGAAGCAGTTTCAGGGTCAAGGCAGAACAATTCAGAATTTTAAAAGAGAATTTTCAAAACCTGGGACACTACAGTGATGAGGATCATGGCCTACGTTGAGTTTAAACGGAACGAATCAAAGGCTGAACTCTCTGATTCGATCCATAAGAGTAAATGGAACGGGCTTTATCAGTATCCCCTTTACTGGTTTAAGCTCTTGCTCTTTGACCGCGCCGGGCTTTATGCCACCAGTCCTGTAAGGGTGCTGATCACCATGCTGATCTCATTCGCTTTATTCAGTATCGTTTATCTTCTTCTTATTGCCTTTACATCTGCCGATATTATTTCAACGGTTGATGATCAGCTGGGAATAGGGGCCCGGGCTTTTTACCATAGTGCCATCACATTTCTGACCATCGGATATGGTGATCACTATCCTTATCGGATCCATTCGCTGGGTGTCATCTCTGGAAGGATTTTTTGGACTTTTCCTGATGTCTTACTTCACGGTGGCTTTTGTGAGAAAGGTGCTTCGCTGATTTATTCATCCGGATCCTTCAGCAGGTCCGGCCTTCTTTCCGGGTTCGTTGGAGTGACTTGCTCATGTTTCCATTCTTCAATTTTTGCAGCATGTCCGGAAAGAAGAATTTCAGGTACTGCCCAGTCCTTTGTAGACAGCGGGTCTTGTATAAACCGGAGGAGCCAGCAGTCCATCCTGGAAAGAGTCGGTCAGAGCCGATGTTTCATCTGACATGGCTCCCGGCAATAACCTAACCACACTATCGGTAATCACAGCAGCAGCAAGTTCACCTCCTGTCAGGACATAATCCCCAATGGAGATCTCCAGGGTAATCAGGTGATCTCTGACTCGCTGGTCAATTCCTTTGTAGTGACCGCAAAGAATGATGATATTTTCCCTCATGGCCAGGCTGTTTGCTTCTGGCTGATTAGAATAGCTTCCCATCGGGAGAGGTGTAGATGATTTCATCATATTCCCGCTCATCTGGTCAGTTGTGTGATGGCCCTGTCGATGGGCTCAATCATCATGACCATCCCGGCATCTCCTCCAAAAGCATAATCATCCACCCTGCGGTGCTTATCAGTGGAGAAATCCCTGCAGATCATGGATATGGATTTCAACAACTCCTTTATCCCGGGCTCTTTTGATGATGGAATGATCCAGGGGACCAGCAGAGCAAGTCTGGTAAAACCGTGATGATATCTATGCGCATGTTGCTGGAATTATTCGAAGCTAAGATAAAACAGTTTTTTACCGAAAAAATGGACATATCTACGAAAAATGAGTAATTTGTAAGTTATAGCTAGCCATTAACCCTCTACCTGTCATGAAAAATACATGATATAACTGATCCTCTGAACGAAAAAGAATCTGCAGATCAGATAGAACCACAGAAAAAGACAGAGCCCACAGAAAAGCAGCCCCCGGGTCGACTCCAGGAGGAAGCCGGACAGGAATCCCAGGAGGAATCTCCAAAAGAGAACGTAGAGGAAACGCCTAAGAAAACCACTTCAAGATGTATTCGTGGTAGGATGACAGAGGAGAACGAAAATCAATGACTCCTACGATGATGATCTGGATCATGACGATCATGAAGAAGCAGGCAGCGGATTGGAATCGGAGGCAGAAGCCATAAAAAAGGTCGGGAAAGAAAAAGAAACGGAAGCTGATAGTGAAGAAGAGGAGGAAGAAGAGGAAGAAGAGGACAGAAGAGGAAGAGGAAGAGGAGAAGGAAAAGGTAAATTATGCTCTTTTAAGTAAGGAGGATCTGGTGAAATTGATGGCTGAGAAACTCAATAATCCAGGAAAAGGAAATATGCGAAGAGAGTGGAGGAGATCAGACAGGTCTTTTCAGAAAAGTCAAGATGCAGCGCTGGAAGAAAAAAAGGAACATTTTCTGGAGGAAGGAGGGACCCTGGAGGATTTTAAACCTGCTGAGGATCCGGTAGAGGCTGGAGATGAAAGAACTTGTTCAATAAATACAGGGTTCTGAAAGCAGAGTTTACCCGCCATCTGGAAAAAACCAAACAGGAGAATCTGTCAAAAAGGCAGGAGATTCTGGAAGAACTTAGGATATTAATGGAGGGTCAGGAGACATTTGAAATAACATTCAGAAAGTTCAAGGATCTTCAGAAGCAATGGTTTGCAGCAGGAATTGTTCCACAGCAGAATCTGAAGGATCTGTGGGATTCATACAATTATTTTGTTGATAAATTCAATGATTATGTACGAATCAACCGGGACTTGCGAGCCCTGGACCTCAAGAAAAACCTGGAACTGAAAATCCAGCTCTGCGAGCGAACCGAAGAGCTGGATAAGGAGCCCAACATTGTTCAGGCCTTTAAAACTCTGCAAAAGTACCATACCCGCTGGCGAGAAATTGGACCGTACCCCGGGAAAACAGGGATGAGATATGGGACGGTTTAAAGCAGGCCACTTCACTGATCAATAAAAAACACCAGGATTATCATTCCAGGCTAAAGGAATCCTGCATGAGAATCTTGAAAAAAAGGAGGCTATGTGAAAAGGTGGAAGCCATTGCTGCAAAGGAGAAGTATGAAACGCATGGTGCATGGGTGGAAAAAACCAATCGGTGCTTGAGATTCAGAAAGACCTGGAAAACCATTGGTTATGCTCCGAAAAAGGATAACAATGCCATTTATGCCAGATTCCGGAAAGCCTGTGATACATTTTTTGGTAATAAAGCCAAGTTTTATGCATGCTGCCTTTGAGGAGCAGAAAGAAAACCTGAAACTGAAGAATGAAATCATCGAGAAAGCGGAAGCACTGCAGCGAGAGCCAGGATTGGAAGGATACAACCACTGAATTGATACAGGCTTCAGAAGCAATGGAAGGAGATTGGACCGGTTCCCCGAAGGGATTCGGATAAATTGTGGAAGCGATTCAGGGCTGCCTGTGATACATTTTTTACCAATAAATCAAAGTATTTTGAAGATATTGATTCTACCTTTGAGGATAATCTGAAAGCCAAAGAGAGATTTGATTGCGGAAATGGATGCATTTATTCCTGGTGGAAGACCGTAAAGAGAATCTGGAGGCACTGAAGGATTTTCAGACCAGGTTTGATGCCATTGGATATGTGCCTTCCGGTAAAAAGGAGTGGATCAAGGAGCAGTTCAGACATGGCACAGGACAGACTGCTTGAAAAAATTGGCATGGATGAATCTGAACGCAGTCTCTATTCAAGTTCCGAAACCGGATCAAAGGGATTATGCAGACTCCCCGGGCCGAAATGAAATTGAATTTTGAAAGGGATAAACTGGTCAACAAACTGCAGCAATTGCAAAGTGATATGAGTGTTGGGAGAATAATATTGGCTTCTTTAAGCAATCCGACAGCTCGGAAGAGACCATCCAGGGATTCCAGGAAAAGATTGATGCGGCACATGAGCGGATCAGAGTCTCTGGAGAAGAAGATCCGGATTCTGGATGATATGGAAAATGAAAATTAAATCTTTACTTTTACCCCGAATTTAAATCTGAATCATTTTGGGTAAAACAAAGTATGTTTTTGTAACGGGAGGAGTTACATCTTCCCTGGGTAAAGGTATTATTTCTGCTTCCTTGGGACGCTTGCTTGCAGGCCCGGGGATATAGGGTGACCATTCAGAAACTGGATCCTTATATCAATGTGGATCCCGGAACCCTGAATCCTTATGAACATGGTGAGTGTTATGTTACTGACGATGGAGCTGAAACGGATCTTGATCTGGGACATTATGAGCGTTTCCTGGACATCCAGACCTCCCAGGCCAACAATGTAACCACTGGCAGGATTTACCAGTCGGTAATTAATAAGGAGCGCAGGGGTGATTATCTGGGAAAAACTGTTCAGGTAATTCCTCATATTACCGATGAGATTAAACGACGGATTACCCTCCTGGGCACGACACAGGAGAATATGATATCATTATTACCGAAATAGGAGGTACTGTTGGTGATATTGAATCACTGCCCTATATTGAAGCAGTCAGGCAGTTGCGCTGGGACCTGGGAGTTGAAAATACAGTTTTTATCCACCTGACCCTGGTTCCCTATTTGTCAGCTTCAGGAGAACTAAAAACCAAACCCACACAGCATTCTGTTAAAGTGCTTGCTGGAAAATGGGATTCAGCCTGATGTCCTGGTGCTTCGTGCCGAGCATGAACTGAATAAAGATCTTCGAAAAAAGGTGGCCCTGTTCTGTAACGTGGAACTGGAGGCAGTGATCCAGTCCATTGATGTTTCCACCATTTATGAGGTTCCCCTTCTAATGCAGGATGAAGGGCTTGATGTCATGGTGCTGAAGAATCTTAATATTAAGGACCAGGGCAGCACCCGACATGAAGGAGTGGAAGGAGTTTGTGAATAAACTGAAGAGTTCTGAACATGAGATTCAGAATTGCCCTGGTGGGAAAATATGTGGAGCTGTATGATTCCTACAAATCAATTATTGAATCCCTGACCCATGCAGGAGCAATGAATAAGGTGAAGGTCAAGATAACCTGTATTCATTCCGAAATGGTCAATGAAGATAATGTATCTGAGAAGCTTACACGGATATCGATGGAATTCTGGTGGCACCCGGGTTTGGGGACCGGGGTATTGATGGGAAAATTCTTGCTGTAAAATATGCCCGGGAAAACAAGGTTCCTTTCCTTGGAATATGCCTTGGACTTGCAATGTGCAGTTATTGAATTTGCACGGAATGTTCTTGGATTATGAAGATGCACATTCCACCGAGATGACCAATATGACAAAACATCCGGTCATTGATCTGATGGAAGAACAGAAAGGGTGTAACTGAAAAGGGAGGAACCATGCGTCTTGGAGGATATGCCTGTTCGCTGAAGAAAGGTTCCCTGGTGCAAAAGGCCTACCAGACAGATATGGTTCGGGAGCGACATCGGCACCGCTATGAATTCAATAATGATTTCCTGGAGGAATTTAAGAAAAATGGAATGATTCCTACCGGAATTAATCCCGAAAGCGGACTGGTGGAGATCATGGAACAGACCGATCATCCCTGGTTTGTGGGTACCCAGTTTCATCCGGAATACAGGAGTACTGTGCTGAATCCTCACCCCCTGTTTGTTGCCTTTATTAAAGCCGTCACTGGAGAACAAGAAATAGAATCTAAGCAGCTTCGCCTCTGTAATTCACCGAAATCTCATCGATTTTAACTGAATTTATCATTGATATACAGGCTAAACCATTACTTTTGTGCCTGAATTAAAAGCTTGAAATGGACAGAAATACAATTATAGGTCTGGCAATGATCGGACTCATCCTGGTGGGCTACAGCATTTTTACCAAACCTGCCAGAGAAGCTCAGATGGAGGAGACGCGCAGACTCGATTCCATTGCACGGGTTGAGCAGATCAGGGCCATGGAAGCATGCCCGCAGCAACCAGGCCTGCAGCAGCTGCTAGAGGACTGAACCGGTGATCAGCCAGCGATTCAGCGTCACATGGAGCAGCTTTCCGAGGAACTGGGCGATTTTGCTGCAAGTGCAGCTGGGTGAGCCGAAGAAGGTTGTTCTGGAAAATGAATATGTTGAAACTTACCTTTTCCACCCTGGGTGGACGACCCTATACGGTAAATCTGAAGAAGTATCAGACCTACGATTCACTACCCCTTTACCTGTTTAATGGTGATTCAACCATTTTTGCACTTCAGTTTCTTTGCTGACAACCGGGGAATCAATACCGGAGAGCTCTTCTTTCAAACCCTGCATGTAGAAACTGACCAGATGAGGATGGCAGATCATACCAGCAGCTTACCATGAATCTGGAGATCTCTGAAACTGCATCCATCTCCTATATCTACAAGTTGTATGACGGTGATTACATGCTTGATTTTGATATGCAGTCTGAAAGGTCTGGATCAGTATAAGACCGACCGGATGGAGTTCAATTTTGATTTTTATGCTCCTTCCCAGGAAAAGGGCTATCAGAATGAGGCCATGTATACCACCCTCTATTACAAGTACCATGGGGGAGATGTGGAGAGCTTTAAATCCCGATCAAAAAAGGAGATTGAAGAGGTCACTGAAACCACCCGGATTCAAGTGGATTGCATTCAGTCACCAGTTCTTTTCCACCATCCTGATTGCAGATGAATACTTTGATGGAGCATACATGATGCCAGCAGCGCTTCAATGATCCGGGAAAATATGTCCGGCAATTTTCCACTTCCATCGATATGCCCTATGACCGTACAGGCGATCAGACCATCGGAATGCAGCTCTATTTGGGGCCCAATAAATTCACAGCCCTGAAGGATTATGGAGACCTGGGTCTGGAGAATGTGGTGACCGTGGGTGGATCAATGATTCGTTGGATCAATGCATTTGTGGTCATTCCCATTTTTAACTGGCTGAGCAAGTGGATCACCAATTTCGGGATCATCATCCTCTTGCTTACCCTGATCATCAAGACTGCCCTTTTCCCGCTTACCTACCGGTCCTATAAATCACAGGCAGTGATGCGGGTGTTGAAACCGCAGGTGGATGAGATCGGTGAAAGGTATCCCAAGAAGGAGGATGCCATGAAGAAGCAGCAGGCCACCATGGACCTTTATAAAAAGGCCGGGGCCAATCCCATGGGAGGATGTCTTCCCATGTTGCTGCAGTTCCCGATCCTCTATGCCATGTTCAGGTTCTTCCCCACATCCATTGAACTCCGGCAGCAGGGATTTCTTTGGGCACATGACCTTTCCACCTATGATTCCATTCTTGATCTGCCCTTCAACATTCCCATGTATGGCGATCACGTGAGTCTGTTCACCCTGCTGATGACTGTGACCACCATGCTATCCATGAGATGGAACAACCAGGCTTCGGCTGGAAGCAGCCAGATGCCGGGCATGAAGACCATGATGTACATCATGCCGGTGATGTTCATGTTTATTCTGAATAATTTCTCTGCCGGACTGACCTACTATTACTTCCTGGCCAATGTGATTACACTTGGCACAGAACCTGATTTTTAAAAAGTTTATTGATGAGGAGAAGATCCTGAAGAAGATTAATTCCAAGAAGAACAAACCTGCCAAGAAATCCAGGTTTGCACAGCGACTGGAAGATATGCAGAAGCAACAGCAACAGGAGGCACTGGCGGAAGAAATCCACAGCCCAAGAAGAATGCAGCCGCTAAAACTGTGAACTAAGGAATTTCTGTAGTCAGAGTCATGTTCTGAGGGCGGCCATTTTCAGAGCAGTAACTGCAGCTTCATCCCCTTTGTTGCCATGTTTGCCTCCTGCACGGTCCTCGGCCTGCTGAAGATTTTCAGTGGTCAGAACACCGAAAATAAAAGGGATATCATAATCCAGGTTCAATTCGGTGATTCCCTGGGTAACTCCCTGGCAGATATAGTCGAAATGACTGGTTTCTCCCTGGATCACACAACCCAGGCAAATGACTGCATGAGGTGATAAATTGTTCGGCCACAATCCGTGCACCAAAAGGCAAGTTCAAAGCTGCCGGGAACAGTACTGTACATGGATATTCTCCCTCTTGACCCCGTGTTTTTGCAGGGTGTTCAGGGCTCCCTTCCAGAAGAGCCGCAGGTAATCTCTTCGTTCCATTCGGAAACAACAATGCCAAATTTCAGGGAGGATCCGTCAGGGATGATGGCCGGATCATAATCCGATAGGTTTTTCAGACTTGAAGCCATGTGTATTAGAGAGCTCATTTTTGATTCTACCCTGCCAATATATTTTTTAATCTCCCTGCCTTCAGGGGATTCCGGGTATTTTGATTCAATGGTTTGATAGGCCTCCAGAGCGCCGGTCCAGATTTCCCATGTTCTTCATAAACAATTCCCAGCTTCTTCAACATGATGGGAGAGGAGAAGTTATTTTTGTACTTTTCAATACCGCTCTTATAGGCCGAAACAGCTTTTTCCAGATCGCCCATTTCCACATAGGCATCTCCCAGGGTGCTGTATTTTGCAGCACCAACCAGCAGGTCATCGGTTTTGAATTTATTCAGGTAATCGAATGGCTGTCCTCATGATCACCCAGCTGATGATAGCAAACACCGGCATAATACCGGGCAATTTTGGCGGATTTGCTCAATCCGTAATCATCCATTACGTTCAGAAATCCAGGGTAGGTTCCATAGCCATTCAGAGCAAGATTAAATGAGTCCATTTCAAAAAACCGCTCTGCATAGATACATTTCAGCAGCAGCCTCTTCATTGAGGGGTTTCAGATAGATACCTGTTTCCACCAATGACAACCAGCAAGGACAACAATCATCCCCCAAGGACATAGGTAAGCACTTTTTGGTTATCTTCTATAAATTGTTCGGAACGTGTTAATGCCTGTTCAATTCCTTCAAGATTCTTATCCGTTTGCTTCACATTCTTTTTCTTCGACATCGACATCTTGTTTAATGGTTAACTATCAGTGTGAATTCATGAAAAACTTCCGCAAAAGTAATCCTTTTTTGGATAAATGCAGATTGCGGCGCCACAAAAATCAGAAATATTATTGCTGCTAATTGTCCAGACTTCCAAATACCTTTTTAAGCAAGGGTGTGATACGGGCAGAAACATTCTGCCTGATTTTCTTTTCTTCATCCTGAACTTTCAGGAACATACCATCCAGGGCTTTATTGGTAAGATAGTCGTCGAGATCAGTATTTACGGGATGAATCCGGCAAGTTTTCCCGGCAACGGAGTTGGCAAACAGATTCCATTTTCCCGTCAGTGCATCCCATGATTCCCTGGTGGAAACGTCCTCCCAGAATATCCTTTTCAGTGGATTGTCTGATTTTTGGTTTATACAAATTGTATAGATCTGCACGGCTGGTGTTGATCAGGTACAGCGTGGCCGCATTGTCGGCCCCTTTAAGAATGCCAAAGGCATCATTGATGGTCATCTGTTTGATGCTAGTTGATAAAAATGGGAGCCACCTCTTTGGCTGCATCTTCAGCTGCCCGGTTGATACTCAGGATAACATCCTCCACCAGTTTGTCTCCTCCCGGAATCTTTGAAAGGTTATCAATAATTACTGATGCTTCTTCGGGAAGCAGGATTTTCACCAGTTCATCCCCGTAGTACCCATCCACGGCCGAAAGTATGGATGGAGGCCTTATTTGAACCGGTGATCAGGGCTTCTTTCAATCCTTCTGCCACTTCCGTTTCGATTAGCGGGACATTGGTGGGGACAGTTTCTATCAGGGAGTTTAATTCAGCACATCCGCTGAGAAAGAGCAGGGGCCATGCGAAATAATCAATAATTATCTTTTTATCAATGTTTAGATTTTAAATGTGTAGTTAAAGATAAGTGAAATTTCCAAAATGCTACAAGAAAATTAGTAATTTTGTGTATGCATCTGAAATCACTTTCTCTGGTCAATTTTAAGAATTATGAACAGGTGGATATTCCACTCTCAGAAAAAATCAACTGTTTTGTGGGAGAGAATGGGGTGGGAAAGACCAATGTGCTGGATGCAGTCCACTACCTGTCTCTTTGCAAAAGCAATCTGAATCCCGTGGATACACAGAATATCAGGTATGATCAGGAGTTTTGTGTGGTGCAGGGAGTCTTTGAAAGACTTGGCAAGGAGGAGAATATTCTATTGTGGCATTCGAAGAGCAGAAGAAGAAGCAGTTTAAACGGAACCAGAAGGAGTATCAGAAACTCTCCGAGCATATCGGGCTGATTCCCCTGGTAATGATTTCACCGGCGGATAGCCTTCTGATCAACGGAGGAAGCGAAGAGAGAAGAAAATTCATGAACGGAGTGATTGCCCAGTACAGCAGGGTGTACCTGGATAACCTGATTCAGTATAATCAGGCTTTGACCCAGCGTAACCGCTTGCTGAAGGATTTTGCATCTTCCCGGAGTTTTAATCAGGAGATGCTGGAGGTATGGGATGAACAGCTGATTCGTTACGGGGAGCCGATCTTTCAGGAACGAAAACGTTTTGTGGATGAACTTTTGCCTGTTTTCGGAAACTTTTTATGAGCATGTCTCGGGTGACAGGGAAAAGGTTAACCTTAGCTTATCAGACACAACTGCAGGAAAGCGATTTTCAGGGAAGGCCTGAGTGCCTCGGTCGAGAAGGACCGTATCCTTCAGTATACCACCTTTGGCATTCATAAGGATGACCTGGATATGAAGCTGGGTAACTATAGCCTTAAAAAGAGTGGATCACAGGGACAACAAAAGACCTTCCTGGTGGCTCTGAAACTTGCCGAATTTGAGTTTATCAGGAAGATCACTGATATTCCGCCCATCCTTTTGCTGGATGATATTTTTGACAAGTTTGACTGCCAGCCGGGTGAAACATATCATCAGCCTGGTGGCCCAGAACAGTTTTGGACAGATTTTTATTACGGATACCAATGCATCACGACTGAAGGGAATTCTGCAAGGAATTCCCCGCAGACCACCGTATATACGGGATTGATCAGGATGGTAATATCAAACTTTTAGATGAATAGGATGGAGAGAAAAGAGATAAAGCGAATCGATTCACTGCTTCAGTCATTTTTGAAGTCCAACAAACTGGAGAAGGGCTTTGCCGAATACAGACTTACCAAATCATGGAAAGATCTGCTGGGAGTTTCAGTGGCTAAAAAGACCAAAGGATTTAAAGATCTACAACCGCACGCTCTTTGTCACACTTCATTCCTCGGTGGTGAGGAATGAACTGGAGATGATCAAAGATTCACTCATCCCGCGCCTTAATGAGGCAGCTGGAATGAGTGTAATCGATAATATGGTATTCCGCTAATCAGAATCTCTCCGAAGAAGGAAAGAAAAAGGTGGCTTCAATTTCTGCATTCTCGTCTGAATCAGAACCATGTACTGCATTTGCCTGCATGGACTCTGCATATAGCTTGCGTATGGTGCCTTCTTCTGCTTTTGCAGGATCGGTAGAACCAATCAGCTTCCGGTAATCTTCAACTGCATTCTCTTTTTCGAGAACAGCAACCACAATGGGACCGGAGATCATAAATTCCACCAGGTCGTCATAGAAGGGACGCTCCTTATGAACTTCGTAAAATTTTTGTGCTTCACCCCGGGTAAGTTGCAGCATTTTCAAGGCGATAATTTTGAATCCGCTCTCTGAAATTTTATTCAGAATTGGTCCAATGTACCCCTTGGATACAGCCTTGGGCTTAATAATTGTAAAGGTGTATTTGTCCTGCCATAATGATTTGTTTATTAATGCATATTAACAATTTAAACCGGGCTTTGTTAAACCACCCTCAATATTTTTTAACTTTGTTTGCCCTTCCTAAAGAAAAATAATGCTAAACGAAAGCACTAAAAGTATCATAAACAGCTGGTTGCATGAAAGCCGTCAGAATTGCAATTCTCACTCATACCAACCCGGATGGTGATGCCATTGGTTCAAGTCTTGCACTCGCTCTGGCCCTTAGGAAAAAAGGAATTGATGCACAGGTAATTATTCCCGATGGTCTGCCTGATTTTTTAAGATGGCTGCCCGGAATTGAGCTCTCCACCACCTTTGCCTATAAAAAGGAGAAAGCCAGTGAGATTATTAAATAATGCAGATCTGATCTTCTGTCTTGATTTTAATGATCCCAAAGCGTCTGAATGGAGTTGAAGAATTACTTCAGGCTTCGGACGCGAGGAAAATCCTCATTGATCATCACCAGGATCCTGTATCTTTTACAGACATTGCCATCACAGAAACTTCCAGGGGTTCGGTGGGCGAGATGATTTACCTCTTTCTTACAGAGATTTTTGGGGAGAGATATGCTGGATCAGCGATATTGCCACCTGTCTGTATGTGGCCATTATGACCGATACCGGGAATTTCACCTATGCCAGCATCTTATCCTGAAATCTTTCATATTGTGGGAGAACTTATGAAATATGGGATTGAGAAGGATCGCGATTTACAGCAAGGTCTATGATGCTTTTTCTGAGGATCGAATGAGGCTTCAGGGATATTGCATGCAGGAAAAGATGGTGGTTCTTCCCCAGTACCATACAGCCTATATCAGTCTGACCGATGAAGAATTGAAAAGATTCAAGCACCGTAAAGGCGATACCGAAGGATTTGTGAATATTCCCTTTGCTATAAAGGGGATATTGTTCACCGCACTTTTTGTGGAAAAGAAGGATCTGATAAGGGTCTCTTTCCGTTCAAGGGGGAACTTTCCAGTGAATAAAGTTGCAACTGAACACTTTACACGGGGGTGGCCATATTAATGCTGCAGGAGGTGATTCCTTTCTTTCAATGGAGGAGACCCTGGCTAAATTTGAATCGCTTCTCCCGGATTATCAAAAATTCATGACCAATGAATAGGCTTGTCCCAGCCCTGATGGTTTTCCTATTCATGAGTTGTGATCCGCCTGTTCAACAGCAACAGATCTCCCAGTGAGGACCCTTATCAGGAGCAATTTGTTAAAACCAACAGGTATATGCAGATGAGGCACCAGGATCAAATTGCAGCTTTTGTGGAAAGGGTGGGTTGGGATGCCCAGCCTACGTCCATCAGGTCTCTGGATCGTGATGGAGGAAGGTGGTGAGGGTCCGAAAATTGTTGATGGTGATTTTGTAAGCTATTCCTTTTCTTCGAGCCTGCTGGATGGAACCCCGTGTTATGAGGCTACCAGGGATAATCCCAAAGCAGATTGTTGTTGGAAAGGGTGGCGTTGAGTCGGGGGTCGAAGAGGGTTTGAAGCAACTGACAAAAGGGCAGTCATGCCATTTTTCTGATTCCACCACACCTGGCACATGGAAATTTTGGAGACAGAAACAAAATTCCGGGGAATTCTGTACTTATATACAGAATCGAGGTAAAGGATGTCCGCCAGGGGAGATGAAAGAATCCGGCTGACGCAGTTGTCAGGCGCTTCAATTATGTTATTTTTGCACAATAAATTTAAGAGTGATCTGTTTGAAATGATGATGAAATCAATATATACAAAGAGAGTTTCCATTCTGTTTTCATTTACTGGCTCTGTTTCTTCTTCAGGCCTGTTCAGACAATACAGAGCTAGTGGACGAGGACCTGGTCCAGGAGCAACGCTATTTTGATCTCTATATGGGATCCACCTTTCAGGATACCATTGCTCCACCCACTGCCAGCGGGCTCTATTATATTGAGGTGTATGAAGGCACAGGAAATTCTCCTGCGGAAGGGAGATTGGCTGATGATGAACCATGTGGCCTATACCATTCCTGGAAATTATGTGGTGGATACCTACATTGAAAATGTTGCTCTCACAAGTGGTCTTCCCACAAACATAGCCTTTTTTGGCCCTTTCAAATTTAAAAATGGCACCGGGGCCGAAGGACTGACAGAAGGACTTAACAATGATGCGTGAAGGTGGAGGTGCCATCATGTGCTTCACCAGTGAGCTGGGTTTCGGACCCGAAGGAACCAGTCTTATGAGGAATGTGGGCGGATATAAATCAATGAAATACGAGGTTGAGCTTTTGGAGGTCATTGGACGATGATATTGTGGCTTATGAGCAGGATCAGGATCCTGTCCTATGTGGATACTATTTCCGGTGCGGATACCATTTATGATGGTAGCCACAGAATCGACCATGTATTATGTAATTGATGAAGCCAATGATGAGGGAAGTGCAATTGCCAATGATTCAGTGGTGAAGATTGCCTACAGGGGTTACGTAATTGATGGACGGGAATTCGATGAAAGTGCAGAGGATGCACCCTATAAATTTAAAGTTGGCGATTATGAAGCCGATACATCTCCCATTCCGGGTTGGCACATCGGTGTTACGAAATTCAGGGCAGGAGAGAAAGGAAGGCTGATTATTCCTTACCCGCTGGCTTATGGGGAGGCAGGCAGGGTTCAGGACCACACAGTTGCCATTCCGCCTTATGAGACCCTCATCTTTGATATTGAAATTGATTCGGTGGAGAGTGTACATCGACACCGAAGAACCTGATATTTAAGGCTTAGCCAAGCAGGAAAATCACGGGTCTTTTGTGAAGGGAGGGGCATTTCTGCCTTTTTCCAGTCGCCAATAGTTTTGGTTCGGATATATTCAGTTTCCATGGTAAGGTCTGCTGCAATACACAGCCTAGTAGAGGATTCACATGAGTCAAGGATATCTGAAAGCAAGCCATCATTCCGGTAGGGGGCTTCTATAAAAATCTGAGTTTCCTTCCTACGCTTCACATGTCTGCTCAAGATCCCTGATCTTTTTCACCCTTTCCGGCCTGCTTAACAGGAAGGTAACCATGGAATGTAAATGCCTGACCATTCAATCCGGATGCCATCAATGAAAGCAGGATCGATGAGGGACCTGTTAGCGGAACCACCCGAATTCCTTTCTGGTGAGCCACTGCAACAATCTGCGCCCCCGGATCGGCCACCCCGGGCAATCCAGCCTCTGATAAGAATGGCAGCATCAGCTCCCTTCATTACCTCTTCCAGGAAACCCGGGATCTCCTCGTGGCAGGCGTATGTTCATTCAAGTTCATGAAAACTGAGTTGATCAATATCAATGCTCCTGTCGAGGCTTTTCAGATACCGCCTGGCATTTCTCAGGTTCTCGACAATATAAATCTTTAACCACCCTGCATTAGCTCGGGAACAGCAGCAGGTATGCGTTCGGGTGGTATCGGGATTCCCAAGGGTATTGGGAAGCAGGTAGAGGACTCCTGCCATCGGTTTTTTTATAAAAATAATCATAACTTCGTGAACATTGTTACCCAAATCCTGAACAATTGAAAATTACTTTTCTGGGTACAGGTACATCCCAGGGTGTACCGGTAATAGGCTGCAGGTGTCCGGGTTGCATGTCCGAAGGATGAACGTGACAAACGTTTGCGCTCCTCCATCCTGGTGGAAAAGGATGACACCAGTGTTTGTGATTGATACCGGTCCCGATTTCAGGCAGCAGATGCTTGCGGGCCGATGTTAGATAGCTTGAATGCGGTTCTTTTTACCCATGAGCACAGGGATCATATTGCCGGACTTGACGATATCAGGTCGTTTAATTTTATTCAGAAAAGCTCCATGGATATTTATGCAGAGGAAAGGGTTGTAAGGGCATTGAAAAGCATGTTTCCTTATATTTTTGCTGAAAAGAAGTACCCGGGAGTTCCTCAGGTCATCATGCATACCATCTCCACGCGAACCTTTCAAAATTGGTCCCATTGAAATCATTCCCATCCGAATGATGCACTATCGCTTGCCGGTCCTTGGATTCAGAATTGGTGAATTTGCCTACCTGACCGATGCGAATTTTATCTCCGAGCAGGAGAAGGAGAAATTGTTTGGGGTGAAAGATCTGGTTGTCAATGCCCTGCGAAGGGAAACCCACATCTCTCATTTCACCCTTTCCCAGGCTATGGCCCTGATAGAGGAATTGAGTCCCAGAATGGGATATCTTACTCATATTTCCCACCAGATGGGACCCTCCAGTCTGGTAGATAGTGAATTGCCCGAAAATATCAGGCTGGCCTATGATGGCCTGGTCCTTGAACTGTAGCTCTGACACCTGGTTCATCTCTTTTCCGGTGGAAAGGAAAAGAATGGCAGTAAGTATGCTTAATATCAGGAATATGATTCCTGCCAGGGTCAAGGGCCTGCGGCAGTGAATATACATCCTTGACCCATCCCAGCATCGGTCCTGTCAGGGCAAAAAGCAGCCTGATAATAAAATTCCTTACAGAAAGCACGGTTGCCCTGATATTCGATGCGGTGATCCTGTTGATATAGTCCTTCAGAACAGGAGTGGCATAACCCCTGACCAGGTAGAACAGGTATAGTATAATCAGGCCCGTAGGAGAGATGAAACCGTCCAAGGGCCAGGTATCCCAGGGGAATCAGTAGGGCAATGATCAGGATGGACCATTTCTGACCCAGTTTTGATTCCATGCGATGGGCAGTATAGGAAGTGATGGCCACAGTCAGGTTCAGGCTGGTCCACAGCAATCCAAACCATCCGATTTCGATATTCGTGATATTCAAAGAAAGGTTGTGCAAACCAGGCCATGGTCAGGGTGGCACGTACCGGTGATGGCGCTGAAAAAAATATTTCTCCTCAGGGGCCGGTCCTCAAACAGGGCAAACCTGGCAATCTGAATAATCTCCATGATACCGGCCTTCATAAGGGGTACTTTCCGGGAGGGTTCCACCAGGGTAATGGCTGCAGGAAGCGCAATAAATGCCACAAAAGACTGGGCAAAATAGGGGGCTCTGAAGGGTAATTCCTGCCAGCAATCCACCCATAATTCCGGCAGCGGCCTCAGCCATATTTCCCAGGGAGGTAATCCGTCCTTCAAAGCGTGAATATTTTTTCTCTTCACCCCGTTCAAGCAGTGAATCATACAGCATTGCCGAATCGGCACCGGAAATACAACTCTGCCCGATTCCCAGGATAATTTCGGCAATCAGGAATCCAATAAATCCATAACTGAAACTGTAGGTGGCAAATCCAATGGTTCCAAACATGGCCCCGATAATCAGTGTTTTTCTTCGTCCAATCACATCGGCCAGGTAACCGGATGGGATTTCAAGTACCACAATGGCAATGGAATAGACTGCCTGAAGTATCATTATATCCTTCATTGAGAGTCCGTTACTTTCATAAAACGGAACCACAATGGGCATGTAGAGCATGAACCACTTGGCTATCTTGATCAGGTAGAGCCTGAAAATATTTGGATGGATACTTTTGATCGGGATATGTGATTTTGCTGCAAAACTAAAAAAACCCTGTTGATCCACCTGAGATGTTTTAGAAAATATTTATCGAAATGGCTTTGTCGCTATCTTTGAGTTCAGAAAATATCTGAATATGGGAATGACAGTAATAGAGAAGATCCTGGCCGCCCATTCTGGCAAAGATGTGGTTGCTCCAGGCGATATTGTGGATGTGGAAATTGATGCCCGGGTGGCACGTGATTTTGGTGGAGCCAATGTGGTCAAGCACATGACAGATCATCAACTGAGCATTGCATGATTCCTCCAAGACCTTTTTTACCTTTGATTGCAATCCCACAGGATCTGATCAGAAATATGCCACCAACCAGCATATTTGCAGGCAATATGCCCGTGAAAATGGGATCAGGGTATATGATATCGATAAGGGGATCGGAACCCATGTGCTGATGGAAGAGGGACTGGCCTGGCCCGGGTTCAACAGCTGTTTCCACAGATTCTCATGCCAATATTCTGGGTGCCATCGGAGCATTCGGACAGGGGATGGGGGATAAGGATATTGCTGCCTCCTGGCACAAAGGAACTACCTGGTTCAAGGTGCCGCCTTCGGTGAAGATTGTTCTGGAAGGCAAGCCGGGACAGCAAATTTCGGCCAAGGATATGGTACTGAACCTGCTGGATCAATTTGGAGCCAATACCTTGCTGGGATATGCCATTGAAATGGAAGGAGAGATGATGGATTCGCTTTCCCTGGATCAGCGAATTACCATTGCCTCCATGGCCACCGAAATGGGAGCCATCATCATTCTCTTTCCTCCCAACAAGGAGGTGATCAGGTATTGTGAATCGAGGGTCAAGCGAAAGATCGATCCGTTTTTGCCGATCCGGATGCCAGCTATGAGCAAAGATTCACCATGGATGCTTCAGATTTTACTCCCAGAATTTCACTTCCCGGAAAACCTCATGATACTGCGCCCATTACCCGATCAGAAAATCTGGATCGATTCTGCCTTTATCGGCAGTTGCACCAATGGACGAATTGAAGATCTCAGAAGTGCTGCAGCCATCCTGAAAGGAAGGAATGTGGCTCCAGGTGTGGTGCTGAAAATTGTCCCTGCCACAGACCGGGTCTGGCAGCAATGCCTGGAAGAGGGCCTGATTGAGATCTTTAAGGAGTCGGGGGCCCTGGTTTCCAATGCAGGCTGTGCAGGTTGTGCAGCCGGACAGGTTGGACAAAATGGTCCGGGTGAAGTTACGATCAGTACCGGAAACAGGAATTTCCCGGGAAAGCAGGGGAAGGGGGAGGTCTACCTTGCCTCACCTGCAGTTGTGGCAGCTTCAGCCATTGCCGGTTATATTACTCGATCCGGATAATATTCCTGAGACATCCTGAAAAAAGGACTGCAGCAGATCAGACAAGCGACAGGTAAACCGAAAGCAGATCCTCTGATCCTGAGGAGCGGCCCGTGGAAGTTACAGGGAGAGTATGGTTTATTCCCAGGGACAACATCGATACGGATATGATCTATCATAACCGCTATCTTTCCATTACCGAGATGGCGTGAAATGGGACAATATACCTTCGATAACCTTGAAGGCATACGAAGATTTTGCCATCAAGGGTTAAACCCGGAGATATCGTGGTTGCCGGAAAGAATTTCGGATCGGGAAGCTCCAGGCAGCAGGCTGTGGATTGTTTTATTTCCCTGGGGGTACAATGCCTGATTGCTGAATCATTTGGTTCCATTTATGAACGAAATGCCATCAATGCAGCATTCCCCATTATTTCCAGCCTCGAAATCATCGGAACTCAAAGCTGGAAGATGGTGATGAACTCTATGTGAATTTTAAAACCGGTGAGATTCGAAACATCACCAAAGATATTTCATTAAAATCGTCTCCATTTTCGGATGTTCAAATGGAGATTTATCAGAATAATGGTTTGTTTTAAAACAATGATAACAATGAGACTGATTATTCCCGAGGGTTACAAACCCCTCATCAGTTTGAAGGAGACGGAAAAGGCCATTGAGATGATGAAGGATCATTTTGAAACGGGACTTTCTTCTGATCTTGCGCCTCAGAAGGGTCACAGCACCTCTTTTTGTGCTGAAAGGAACAGGACTCAATGATGATCTCCATGGGTACGAGAAACCCATCAGCTTTCCAAATTAAGGATATGCGCGAATGAGGAAGCTGAGGTGGTTCATGTCCCTGGCCAAATGGAAACGAATGATGCTGCGGGATTATGATATCCAGACAGGCTATGGAATCTATACCGATATGAATGCCCTCAGACCCGATGAGGAGCTTGATAACATGCATTCGGTGTATGTGGACCAGTGGGACTGGGAAAAGGCAATTTTACCGGAGGAACGTACCCTCGATACCCTGAAAAATGCAGTGCGAAAAGGTATGGGACAATGTGAAGCGAAGTGAGTTTTTATTACATACCTTTTACCCCAATGTAATTCCGTCATTGCCTGAGAAGATCACCTTTATTCATGCCGAACAACTCTTTGAAATGTACCCCGATCTCTCGCCCAAAGGAGCGTGAAGACAAAATTGCTGAAAAGCTGGGAGCTGTTTTTATCATCGGCATCGGATCTGATCTGCCGGATGGAAAGCCTCACGACAGGCGTGCACCTGACTATGATGACTGGAGTACCGAAACAGTGGATGGTTTTAGGGGATTGAACGGTGATATTATTGTTTGGAACAAAGTCCTGAAATGTGCGGCAGAGCTAACCTCCATGGGAATCAGGGTGGATAAGGATGAGATGATGAAGCAACTGGAGATTACCGGGACCCAGGACCGGACCGAACTTCTGTTCCACCGGCGGCTTGCTTAATGATGAATTACCCTCCTCCATCGGAGGCGGGATTGGACAGTCGCGAACGGCCATGCAGCTATTGAAAAAGGCACACATCGGAGAGATCCAGTCAGCCATCTGGCCTGGCGAAATGGTGAACCACTGCCGGCGCAGTAACATTCATCTCATATAGAGTGCTCAGTACAGAATGCTCAGTAGCTCAGTACTCGCAAACATTAAATCTAACAAAAGATATGTCACAGACATTTGTTGAGAAGATATTTGATGCACCCCAGGGAGCCATTGTTTTTCGGAAACCCGACCTGGTGCTTACGCCATGACAATACGTCCAGTATCCGGAAGACTTTTGAGACAGATGGGAGGTACGGAAAGTATTTGATCCAGATCGGCTGGTGATTGTGCTGGATCACAATGCACCTCCCACCACTGCCGCACTGGCCAACACCTATCAAATCCATCAGGGAATTTGTACAGGAGCAGGGAGTCAAGAAATTTCATGATGCCGGGAGCGGGATCTGCCATCAGATTCATGGCCGAGTATGCCAAACCAGGAATGGTGATTGTGGGAAGTGACAGTCATACCTGTACAGCCGGGGCTTTCAATGCCATGGCAGCCGGGATTGACCGCACAGAAACAGCCGGTTTATGGCTCCGGGGTGAAACCTGGTTCTGTGTTCCCGGAATCCCTGAAAATCACCCTCACGGGAAGATTGAAACAGGGGGTATATGCAAAGGATCTCAGTCTTTGGATCATTGGGATGATCGGATCGGCCGGTGCCAATTATATGTCCATCGAGTATCATGGCGATGGTGTAGAGTACGCTTACCATTTCCGACCGGATGACCCTGGCCAACCTGGCCTCAGAAATGGGAGCCAAAAATGCAGTATTTCCTGCCGATGAGGTATTGCAGAATTATCTTGGTGAGAAAACTAGAGGGAATCTGGGCCGATGAAGGCGCAAAGTATGCAGCAAGAGATCTCAGATTGATCTGAATGAGATCTATCCCCTGGTTGCAGCTCCTCATCATGTGGACCATGTGATGGCCCTGGCCGAGGTAGCTGGACTGGAGATTCACCAGGGAATGATCGGGACCTGCACCAATGGAAGGATTGAGGATCTGCAGGGAGGCAGCATCCATGCTAAAGGGAAAGAAAGTAAAACCCGGGGTTCAGCTCCTGGTGATTCCTGCCTCCAGAGAGATCTATCATACAGGCCATTGAGGAGGGACTGATTACCACATTCCTGGAGGCCGGAGCCAATGTGCTGAGCTCCTCCTGCGGACCCTGCCTGGGAACCGGACAGGGGATTCCTGCTGACGGCTACAGGGTAATTTCATCGGCCAACCGGAATTTCCTGGGCCGAATGGGGAACAAGAATGCGGAGATTTACCTGGCTTCACCGGCAGCTGTGGCCCTGAGTGCCGTACATGGGAAGATTAAGGATCCCAGGAAAATCAGGGGTAGCAGAAAAATTTCCTTATCAGCAGAGCTTCAATCTGGCAGTGTTTATCATTGAAAATGAGTGAATTCCGAAGAGAAAAGGGAGTTTGGGACTATTCAGATTGTGACAATCTGAATACCGACCAGATGTTTGCCGGCAATCTGACCTATAAGGTTCAGAGTTCAGATCCGGCAGGGATCATTCCCCATCTTTTTGAAGGTTTTGATCCCAGCTTTGCAAAGGAGGTAAAAGCAGGGGATATCATTCTGGGCGGCGAGAATTTCGGATGTGGAAGTTCCAGGGAACATCCTTCTGTGGGATTGGCTCATGCAGGGGTAAAAGCGGTTATTGTTAAATCGGTTAACCGCATATTCTACCGTTCTGCCATCAACCAGGGATTGCCTGTTATCGTGCTATCCCGATGCAGTCAATGCCTATCAAGCAGGTGATCAAGTGGAAGTTGACTTTGCCAGGCGGAATCATTACGGTTGGGAAGCAGAATCCCATTTGAAGCCCTTCCGGATAAACTGATGGCCATCCTGGAAAGAAAGGCTGGTCAACTGGATCCTAAACCAGTAAGTCCTTTCAAATTTTCAATCTTTTTTCTTATCTT
The DNA here is from genome assembly GCA_963716765.1 of uncultured Bacteroidota bacterium. Lineage (GTDB taxonomy): Bacteria > Bacteroidota > Bacteroidia > Bacteroidales. The sequence goes on from CAVQUO010000022.1 coordinate 224,364, forward strand.
TGCATCGCCAAAGCAATATGACTTACTCGAAGCAAGGCTTCTCGTGAGCTCAGTTCTCGCAACTCGGTTCCGTAGCTCAGTTGGACAGAGCAACAGCCTTCTAAGCTGTGGGTCGCGCGTTCGAATCGCGCCGGAATCACATAAACTAAGAAAAGTCTTCCGAAAGGGGGGCTTTTCTTGTTTAACGGTGCGATGAGAACCGTTCGAACCGAAAAGGCCTTTGGCCTTTGAGCTCATGAAACTGCGAAGCAGTTGAGTAATCGCGCCGGAATCACTCATAACCCATTGGAGAAGAAATTCCCTGATGGGTTTTTTAGTGCCGTATAATTACGTAACTCCCACTATATCTATGATAGCGACGACAGGTGTCATCAGTATTAACTTGAACGATGAGTGAGAAGGATGTGGAAGCGACTGTCAAATGACATCCAAAATGACTATCAAAATTCAAGCGACTGTCAAAATTTAGCCATAGTTTTCACTAATAGTTACTTACAAAACTCAACTCTATGGCTCATCTTAAACTGCATAGCAACAGGTTCATTTATCTCTTTCACTGGATTGACAGACTCCACTATTTTAGAATCTTAACCAAGATGAAGATTGAGAAAATAGACAGGAACAAGGACAAGCAGTGTCCGAAAAAAGTGGATGCTACCTACAATAATTACACAATCAGAAATGAGTTAGTTCGGTATGAAGATGCATTCAACAAGGCACTCAACCTACAACCAGATGTCAGTAGTGAAAATCTACCAGAGTTTAGGAAGCTCTTCACAACTATTCTATCTCCTGCAAAATTGAAGAAAATGAAGGAACATGATTACCTGAGCTACTTTGATGTGTATGGGAAGAAGATAAAAGAAGCAGACCAATTATAAGGGTTATCTTACTTGTAGTAACCGTATGAAGAGGTATTTCAGCAAGCCTAAAGTGCCTTCTTGCAGGGACTGCATTCCAATGAGCAGTTCAGACAATTTAAGAGGAAAATGGAAAACGCTGATACCATCTACCTGAATGAGGAGGAGCTTGAGGCAATGTTTGAGGTGAAGAGTTTTAGTTTTTTCAAATAGCCCCCCTCTCTTAAATAATTTGACTCATGTCCTATTAGGAGTTAACTTGCATTTACCAAGCCTCTCGCGATGCCCAACAAACTATCCCACTTCTGGAAAGAACTCAAACGCAGAAAAGTTACCCGTGTCATTACCGTTTATGCTGCTGCATCGTTTGTGATCCTTCAGCTAGTTGAAATCTTAGCTCCTTCTCTTAGATTACCGGAGTGGACAATGAACTTAATCCTCGTATTGCTTATTGTGGGATTCATCATCGCCGTGATCCTCTCTTGGATTTACGACGTGCACCCTGAAGAGGGTATAGTCAAGACTGAACCTGCTCATAAGGTAAAAGAGGAAGATAAGACTTCGACTTCAAACAGCTGGAAGATTGCCAGCTATATCAGTTTCGTTGTGATCGTGGCTTTGGTTGTTCTGAATATCATACCTCTTAATAACCAACAAGAGGATACAGTTATAATTGATAAATCCATTGCGGTTTTGCCATTCGTATCATTAAGCGATGACCCTGAGAAGCAATACCTTGCCGATGGTGTTATGGATGCTATATTGCTACACCTATCCAAAATTGAAGACCTGAGAGTAATGTCACGAACCTCAGTAGAGCAATACAGAGTAACCGAAAAGAAAGCAACAGAAATATGTCAGGAACTTGATGTGGCATTTGTTCTTGAGGGTAGCTTTCGGAAATATGGTGATCAGGCAAGACTCATTGTGCAGCTCATTCAATCGGGTAAGGAAGACCACGCTTGGGCAAATCAATATGACAGGGAGTGGAAGGATATTTTTACCGTTGAGAGTGAGGTAGCACGATCAATTGCACAGGAACTAAGAGCGGTAATTACGGTTAATGAAAACGGACTCATTGAGAAAAAACACACTGAGAACTTGGATGCTTACGACTACTATCTTTTGGGTCAACACTACTCTAAAAATTCCTTTAAGGATGATGATATGTGGAAAACCATAGATTATTATCAACAAGCTATAGCTTTAGATTCTGCATACGCACTTGCTTATTCGGGTATAGCTGGTATTTACCTTTCACTTGTAAGTAAGGCTATTATTTCACCAATTGAAGGTTACCCTAAAGCAAAGGCATATGCAATGAAGGCTTTAGAGTTAAATCAAGATTTAGAAAATGCACATTATCAACTCGGGACTGTATATCAGAATTATGAATATGATTTTACTGCAGCAGAAAGCGAATATATTCAAGCACTTGATATTAATCCAAATAGCCATAAAGCTCATCTATCTTATGCATATTATTTATCGTCAATGGGGAGGCATGATGAAGCACTATCACATGCTGACATTGCGTTAAAACTCGACCCTCTTAATGAGACTAAACTTGCTAAGTTTCGACTCCTGTTCAAAGCCGGGTACAAAAGTGAAGCCGTAGTTCTAACAGAGGAACTACGCGATTCATTTCCTAATAATCCTTACAATTATTGGTGGTGTGCTGTTTTCTACACTGAACTTGGAATGCATAAAGAAGCTATTTCCATGCTCCAGACACAGATAACTTATATGGAGAATGATAATATAGCTGATGAGATTGGACTTCTAGGATATAATTATGGACGATTGGGTCAGAAAGAAAAAGCTCTTAAACACCTCGATCGGTTAGATGAATTATCCGCTAAAGGGTTTTATGTGTCGCCTAGGAATCAAGTACGGATTTATTTAGGAATAAACAATTTAGATAAAGCAATTGAAATTTTAGAAAAGTCTATTGAGAATCACACAATACAATATTATTTTACTGGATATAATGATGAAAATCTTCGAAATCATCCACGTTTCATTGAGCTTCAACGAAAAGTAGGATTTATAGAATGATCCATTATTCCTATACTTTCTGGATGAAAGTGATTCCAATAGATCGTCAGCGAGATTGAAGCCAAATACCAGAACAAACATGAATTTGTCAGGCAATGGCTGGAGGAGAATGATATGCTGGAAATCCCTTTTGTATCATCTACTATGTATATATTGAGGTCCGCTTCCCCATCCTTCTCACTCATCGTTGAAGTTAATACTGATGATACCTGTCGTCGCTATCGTAGATATAGTGGGAGTTACGTAATTATACGGCACTAAAAAAACCCGTCAGGGAATTTCTTCTCCAACGGGTTGTGAGTGATTCCGGCGCGATCACCTAGGACTCTCTGAATTCCAGTGATACTGCCTTTTGTATATTTTGACTAAATTTTTTGACAGTCGTTTTGTCAGGCAAATCAGCCATTTTGGTGGCTTTGTTCTAGAGTTCTGTGATCCATATTAAGCATGGAAATTTTCGAGAGGTTTTATTATTTAGCGGATAGCAGTATTTCGTATTTTACAAAACGAATTTATGCTTAGCGAGTAAAAGGTACACTCTTGTAAGAATTATTAAATGATTTGTGTATGAAAATTATTATAAGTGATTAATATGTATCTTAGATAGACATTTGCAATGTAGAAAACATTTATAAGCAATAGAAAAATGGAAATTATTGTTATTCTTATCATTGGCGGAGCAGCTGGCTGGCTAGGCAGCATGATTTACAAAGGTAGTGGCCTTGGAATCCTTGGGAATATAATCGTAGGGATTATTGGAAGTATGGTTGGTTACTGGCTTTTGGGGAAACTAGGTGTTAATCTTGGCACTGGGTGGATTGGAGCCATCCTTACAGGTGCTGTAGGTGCAATAGTTATATTGCTATTGTTTAATTTGATTTTTAAAAAACGATAGTAATTCACTTGGCAATCTATTAGATCGGATTAGATTGACATAATGTCACAGCAACAACCTTCAAAGCAGTGGATCCCTCGTTCGAGCTGAGGTGGCCATTGGCCTTCGAACTCATGACTGAGTGAAGTGGAGGAATAATCATTAAATTCCACAAATCATATTCTTTACGGGCTAAAAGCGGGTGGTGGTGCTGGTCCCCGTTATTTACCCTGGAATAAAGAAAAATTAGCAGTAAGAATAAAAAATGTCCGAATATTTCAATTGAGGCAACTTAGAAATGAAAACTCTGCTTCTTACTTCACTCTTGATCCTACTTTCAGCTAAGAATCTGCACAGCCAAAATTCCCATTACTGGACGCAGCAATATGGGAATAAATCGCTTTTACTGGGTGGTGCTGTGATAGGAAGTGTAGATGACCTTGGGGCTGTCTATTACAACCCTGGTTTTTTGGCACTTCAAGACAGTGCTTCTTCTTTTGTTATTTCTGCCAAAATATTGCAGTTTACAAACGTGAAAATGGAAGATGGATTGGGTAAAGATGTTGATCTGGAGAAAAATCATCTGGGTAATTCTTCGGGTTTGATCGCAGGTACCTTCAAATTGAAATTCATGCCCAGGAGTCATTTCGCATATGTGGCATTGACAAGACGAACACAACATATGGATTTAGTCTATAAGAATCAAAGAGATTTTGATGCTCTTCCAATTAGTCCTGATAATGAAACCCTCGCAAGTGATATCGTATTATACCTGGAGAGTACTGAAACATGGGGTGGAATGACCTGGTCCCGACCTTTCAATGAACATCTTAGTATTGGCATTGGTAATTATATGGCGGTCTCCTATACCAACTCCTTGCTGGGTATAGACCTTAACACCCTGAGCTCAGACAAGCATGTGGTGGCACTCAATAAGAACAGACAATATGATTACCTCAATTTTGGCATGATCTGGAAAGCTGGCCTTGCCCTTAAATACCCGAATTTTTCAGCAGGTATTTCAATCACCGCACCAAAAATAAATATATGGGGTCAGGGTTTTATGTATACTCAGGGCATACTCGCAGGAACAGGTCCGGACTATACGGAAAAAGAAGAAGATTATTTTGAAAGCGGCTACCAAAAAAATATCCCCGTCAAACTAAAATCTCCCCTCTCAATTGGTTTAGGTGTCGGATTTACTTTACAAAAATTCACCTTCCATCTTAGTAGTGAGTGGTTCAATAAAGTGAACAAATACATTGTAATGGAACCTGAGATATTTATAGGACAAACTTCTGGTGAACCTGTGATCAACAATGTAGTGGATGAATTAGAAATGGTAGTCAACGCAGGGATGGGTATCAAATATAATCTGAACGAGAACTATGACCTTTACGCGGGTTTTTCTACGGATTTTTCTGCGGCTTCACCAGACAGTAAGTCTTTTACCGATCTTGCCAGTGAGATATACAACTCATCTCTGCAAGCAAACATTTATCACTTCAGTGGAGGAACAGTACTCGAATTCAATAAGCTTTATCTTACACTGGGCATGGCTTACAATTATGGTATTGACTACTTAAGCCCACCCATAGAAATACCAGGTGGCGAGAAAAATTCAAATAATACAGAAGAAAGCGCCTCACTTAAAGTAAGTACCTGGAAATTATTATTGGGGTTTGCCATCAAGCCTTCAAAGAAAACTAAATAAGGTCAATACAAAACTGATACTGATGGGAGGATCTTTTGAACCCAGTCGGCATATTGTAAGCCACTGGGATGCAAGCCGTCACCAGCAACAAGAGATGGATGGTCCAGGCCGGTTCTGGATATGGGGGTAATATCTATGAAGCATATGTTATATTCTCCGGCAAGCTTTTTCTGAATGGCATTATAAGCATCAATCTCCTGGCTGATCGAGGATTTTCCTTCTCCAAATGGAGTGAAAGCATAATCCGGGATGGACAGAATAAATACCTTTGAAGTGTCCTTGTTGACTATATTAAGGGCAAGATTGATGATTTTTTTTAGCTCTGGTTCGAAAGTGGAAATATCAATCCCCTGATACTGGTTATTAACTCCGATGAGGATTGACACCAGGTTGTATTTCTTTTTCCGGTTCAGGTATATGTCGATGCCTTGAATCAGCTGTGTGGTGGTCCATCCTGTTGTTGCGATATAATCCGGCTCATCTGACTCAATTCCAAGCTCTCTTAATGCGACAACAAATTGCTGGGCCAGCGTTGGTATTCTTCCACACTTTCTCCAATGGTATAAGAATCACCCAAAGCAAGCATTCTAATATCAGGCTCGATGTTGATTTTCTGCCCGGACAATCCGACTGAAAAAGCCATAAGAGTCAGTGCCAGCTTTATCTTCTTCATTAACTTTTCTTCAAGTAAGGCCATGGCAATGTATTCCCATTCTTCCATGCAGCGACAACTCGGGAAAACTTTTCCCTGCACTTCTGTACCAGTATGCTGCATTGCCATTGTCTCCTTCCACCCTGTGAAGATAGGCATGTACCCAGGATCCATCCCTGCTGGGATCATTCTGGGCAATGCGATGGGCACTCTCCCAGTCCCCTGCGGCATCCAGCAGTAGCGACTGCAGAAGGGGAGGAATGTCCTCCTGAACTGAGCCCTTGTCCTTCATTTCAAGGAATTCTTCTATTGTTATCATAACTCTGTTTTTTACTGTTTCAGCCTAACACTTACAAGTTAATAAAAAAGACATTGGGAGAGGCACTACAATGAGTAAGGCTCTCCTTGCACCATCGGGAACAATTTTTCTATATTTACGGAAAGATTCATTCAGATGATCAATTCCTTTCAATTCTTTCCCTTACCAAAGATTCAATTTGGCAGCGGTAAACGGCTCGAGCTTACCTCAGCAGTACAAGCTTTATGGCAAGAATGTGTTGCTTCTGACGGGAGCCTCCTCTATTCATAACTCCGGTCACGGCAAAGAGATTATTTCTGGTTTAAAAGCGTGCCGGCATAAATCTTCACCATGAAGTAATTTCCCATGAACCCTCTCCATCTATTGATTGATGGTATTGTTGAAAGTACAGGGGCCATAAAATTGATGTGGTCATTGCTGTTGGAGGAGGCAGTGTCATGGACTGCAGGAAAGGCTGTTTCGGCCATGATCCCGGTTGAAGGGAGTATTACAGACTACCTGGAAGGGGTTGGGGACCGGGAACATCCTGGCACCAAAATTCCATTTATTGCCATGCCAACCACGTCGGGTACAGGCAGTGAAATGACAAAAAATGCAGTGATATCTGAAGTTGGCGAGCATGGCTTTAAGAAATCACTGAGACATAATAATTTTATACCCGAGATGGCCATCATCGATCCGGAGATGATGCTCTCGTGTCCGGCCGGATTAACAGCCGCATCAGGAATGGATGCTTTTACCCAGTTACTTGAATCATATGTTTCCCGCCAGGCAAATCCCATGACTGATGCCCTGGCCTTGCAGGGACTGAAGCAGATAAAGAATTATCTTCTTCGGGCCTATCTGGAGGGAGATAATAATCTTGAAGCCCGTTCCGGTATGGCACTGGCTGCAATGTTTTCCGGAATCACCCTTGCACATGCCGGACTGGGACTGGTACATGGCTTTGCTTCTCCACTGGGGGCATATTTTGACATTCCTCATGGCGTGGTTTGCGGGACCTTGATGGCCCCGGTTTTTGCCTATACCATTGAAAACCTGATTGATCAGCCCGATCATCCGGCCATTCATAAGCTTGTGATTGTAAGTAAGGTATTTGCCGATTTCAAGTACAAGACAGATATAGAGTATCTGCAGGCTTTTAAGGAGAAACTGATTCACATTACAAATCTGCTGGAGGTACCCGGGTCTTTCTGAGTTATGGTTTTAAAGAGGAATCTATCCCGATGATCATCAAGTAATACTTCACACAAATCTCACCCGGTAAAACTATCTGATTCTCAGATGGAGGAAGTTTTAAGAAGCAGGATCTTAATCGATTAAGATGGAGTCGGACAGTGAAATGATTTTTGATAACTTCAATGCTGAAGTAATCTTCATAAATCTGTTTTTCCTCCAGGCTTTCAAATGAGGAACCTGGCAGATGTCGGTTAAAGGCACGGGTTTGCCATACATCCGGATTTGTAAAGGGATTCAGTCTCGGATCATAATTAATGGTCTTACCGTCTTTATAGAACTTCACCGGCTGGTCTTCATGATCCTTCAGAAAAACAATGAGGCTGTCATAATAGACTGAAAAATATTCGTAACCATTGAGATGATCAATGCTTATGGAGTAAAATTCGTCGTATACGCCTGGTTGAATCCAATCCCCATCAGAATAGTCGGAAGAATAGGAAATAGCATAAATGGGAATCGGGTGTTTCATTGCAAATGGAAAGATATGACAAATCATTGTTGATTACATCCCACAAGGATTGAAAAGTATAAGTATAAGGGGTAATATCCTCATTTACGATGTTATTTGGAACTTCAATTCCCAAATTTGACATGAACAATTTAATGGCAATGGCCAGTAGGATAATTCCAAAGAATTTTTTGACAATATGCAATCCGCTGGGGCCAAGTATGCGCTCAAAAAAGCTTGTAAGTCGGAGTACAAGATATACAATTATCATGTTTAATGAAAGCGCAATAAGAATATTTATGGATTGATATTCAGCCCTTAGGGAAAGCAGGGTTGTAATGGATCCTGCACCGGCAATCAATGGAAATGCGATGGGGACAATTGATCCTCCGCTAGCGCCTTCATGCTTGAACAGGGTAAGTCCCATTACCATTTCAAGCCCCATCAGAAAAAGAATGACCGAACCTGCAATCGCAAAGGAGGAAATATCCACGCCAAACACATTTAGCAGGGGCTCTCCGATGAAATGAAACAAGCAGCATAATTGCAAATGCAATCAGTGGTTGTTTTGCCTGGAAGAAGATTCCCGGTTTTGGCTTTTACATCAAGTATAATCGGTATGGAACCAAGTATATCAATGATGGCAAACAGCACCATAAATGCTGCCAGGATTTCCATGAGGTCGAGATGCATAAACTTTACAGTTCTAATTTGGCTGCAAAGATGTGATTTTTCCATCGAACAGTTATGCAAATCACATAATCTTTTTCCTGTTATATAATACAAATCAGGACTTCATCTATTTTGCCTTAATGGTACAACCTATAGCCTTGGTAGTGTTGGGATTGGGAGGATTTCCGGACTGAACGGAGGCAATGGCCTTTTCCAGGTAGCGCTTGATTACGTGCAGATGCATTCATGGCATTGTCATCAATGGCACCCAATGTAGGCAACCTTGAATTCACTTCCCACCTTCTCCAGGAGGAAGATATGTGGTGTGCGCGTGGCACCATAAGCTCTGAAAACTTCTGCATTCGTCTTTCAGATAGGGGAAGGGGTATTCCTTTTCTTCTGCCCTGATTTTCATTTTCTCCATGGAATCTTCAGGAGAAAGCTTTTCATCATTGGGATTAATTGCAATCACAGGGAATCCCTGGTCTGCATATTTGTTATGTAGCTGAATGATCCGTTGTTCATAGGCATTTGCAAAAGGACATGGGTTACAGGTAAATACAACAATTACTCCTTTTTGATCCATATAATCGGAAAGGGAAACTTCACTGTCGTCCACGTTTTTCAAGGTGAACCCCACGGCTAGATCTCCAGGATTCAAGACCGGCCTGAAGCATTGCGCATAGCTGCAATGACAGCAATACTCCAATTAGAATTAGTTTTTTCATATTAATTTGATATTTGGTTTACATATTTATATAACTCTTCCCTGGTGAGCTCCTGTTCCAGGAAGATTCTTTTATCCTCTGTTGTAAATCAGAGTGGCCGGGATCGCTCCCGACCAGGATGGATCCACCAGGTCGATCCAGCTGTTATAGTCGAGGTCGGTCATCAGCATTACCGGAGCCGTTATGGATCTTTCACTGAGAAAGGGAAGGAGCTGTTTGTCTGACCCGGTCTGGGAAATCGAGACTGACCAGGATTACCTTCAGTTTTTTTCCTCTGACTCACCTGGTACAAGCTCCTCAAAGAAGCCAATCTCTTTTACGCATGGAGAACACCAGGTAGCCCAGAAATTAATCACATAGGTTGTATCGCTTATCCTGTCCTGTTAGACTCCAGACAATGCTTCCCTGTTGATCTCTATCAACATCCTGTCCAGCAAGTTCTGAGGATGTAACAGTAGAAAAGAAAAGAAAAATGCTAAAGTTTTCATCAACATTTATAACATTCAACTTATAAGCATTGTTCCATTTAGAATCTCTATAAACATTTTCCTCGTTTTATTTGTATAACTGTAACTCCGCTTTATACTTTTGATTATTAAATATTTGACTATAATTATGGCATTTACATTAGAGATAGGAGCAAAAGCTCCTGGAATTTTCTCTCCCTGCAACTGATGGAAAAAGATATTCACTTTCCGATTTCAAGTGAAAAGTTCCTGGTGATTTTCTTTACCTGTAATCATTGTCCTTATGTAATCGGTTCTGATGAACTTACCAGGAAAAGCGCGGAAAGATTTAAAAAGAAGGGGGTTAGATTTGTTGGGATTAATTCAAATAGTGCAAATACCTATGCAGTCGGACGACTTTCCACACATGGTTCAAAGGATGAAGGAGCACAAGTTTCCATGGATATATCTGTATGATGAGAGTCAGGAAGTTGCCAGGGCCTACGGGGCACTCAGAACACCCCACTTTTATGTTTTTAACGGGGACCGGGAACTGGTTTATACCGGAAGGGCCGTCGATCAACCCAGGAATGCTTCGGCAGTCACGGTCAATGATCTGGATCGTACCCTGGAGGCTCTTGTTAACGGGAAAGCGGTCCCTGTGGCCGTTACCAATCCTATAGGCTGTAATGTCAAATGGGAGGGGAAGGATGCACACTGGATGCCGGCAGATGCCTGTGATCTTGTCTGATCAGGCCGTATAGTTTTTCAGTATTTGCTTTTTACCCAAGGTGAATTCTGCTTTTGACGGTTCCGATGGGAATATCCATCTGTTGCGCGATCTCCTTGTAGGAGTAGCCAGTTAAAAGCATATTGATGGGCTTTTCATAAGGTGCCGGGAAGCTGGTTGATCTGTTCCCTTAACTCTTTCCTTTGGAGTAGAATATCGGGCTGCGGGAAGCCATTTTCCCTGCCTGAGTTTGAAAACTGATCGACCTCCTCGGAATCAAAATCCAGATGTTTACTCTGGCTGCTTCGAAGGTAATTGATATAGGTATTTTTGAGGATGGTGTAAAGCCAGGCCCTGATGTGTTCACTGTTTTGAAGTCGTTTCCTGTGTTTCAAGGCCTTGTAACTGGTTTCCTGAACCAGATCATTGGCATATTCCCGGTCATCGGTGAGCCGAAGCGCATAATAATACAGTTGCTTTTGCATCCCAATTAGGTCACCTGCAAAATGATCCTTGATTCCGCTGTTTGAACCGGTATACATGGGGCCTTTGTTGCATATTTGTGAAATTTAGTAAATAATCTAATACAAATCAAGTAGTTATGACGTCAAGCTTCACTGATCATTATTATGTTAAGACCATTATAAGAATCAGATGTCAAATGCAGTCAGGAAGAAGTTTTTTCAATAATGAAGGCAGCACTTGCCACTGCAGCGCTGTCGGCCGGGCAGGCTTGCTCAGGGAAAGGCAGTTGAAAATCATCATATCATCCCCGGGCAGCTCGCTGAAGAAGATGCTTTTTTTCAAGATTTCCCTTGCTGCAGTGAAGAGCTTAAACAAATCACTGTTTGCAGCAGACTATGGGATTAATGTAACTGTTGAGAACCATGGAGGATACTCCTGCCGGGGAAGTTGGTTGTCATCTGTGATTCAGAGCGTGGGAATGGCGAGATTTACAATACCTATCTGGGCACAAAAGAACTGATGCCATTTGCTGAAGGTGTGAGTGCCAAGTCGAACGACTTTGATTCAGAGGGTACATCGGAATTGAATACGAAGGCAGAGATTTGAGTGAGAACATGGGAATCATTGCTACAAAGGAACTGCTTTTTAAGGCTGGTAAAGCCCTTTAGGACCTCCTTTTGGAATAAGGCGATATTCCTTGAGATCTTCTCGACCAGGAGTTCACGTGACTCTTTTGAAGCCCAGGCCATGTGTGGTGTGATAAGAATTTTCTCCTTGTCATACAGCTTCAGCAAGGGATTGTCAGCATTCATGGGTTCCTGTTCCATTACATCAATTCCTGCTGCGCCTATCACATTGTCATTCAGTGCTCTGGCCAGGTCTGCTTCATTGACAATGCCTCCTCTGCCCAGGTTTAGCAGGATGGCACAGGGTCTCATGAGTTTGATCTTTTCATAGGTGATCAGATATCGGGTATTGTCATTTAAAGGCGCATGAATGGATACAACATCAGAACTCTTTAACAGATCATCCAAATCGAATCTTTTGTAACTCACGTGGTTATTTCTCCCGGTGGTTGAATAGAAAACTACCTCCATGCCAAAGGATTCCGCAATTCGTGCAACCTGCCTGCCTATGGTGCCCAGTCCTATGATCCCCATACGTTTCCCCTTTAACTCCCAGAAAGGCTCATTGTGATGGGTAAATGAATCACTTCTGGAATAGGCCCCACTTTTCACATAGCTGTCATAATAGTATGGTTTGATTGACCAGGTAAAGCAGCATGGTAAAGGTTAGCTGGGCAACTGAATCTGTGGAGTATCCTGCCACATTCTTCACCTGGATGCCATTTTTTTCAGTATAATTCAGATCCACATTGTTTATCCCGGTGGCAGCCACGCAGATCAGCTTCAGATCGGGAAGTTGTTTCATCACCTCTGCTGTCATCTGTACTTTATTGACTATTACAATTTCCTTTCCCTGGCAACGTTCCACAACCTGAGTCAGGATGGAGTGCTTTCAAAAACTTCCAACTGCCCAAGCTTTGAGAGCAATTTCATGTTGTCAACTTTTCCAATGGTTTTGGAATCGAGAAATACAATATGATGCATTTGATAATAGGTTTTGCTGTGAAGAGAATTCTACCTGTAAACACCCCACCGGATAATTGGTTCATGAAAAAGGCCGTATACCTTTGCTTACTTAAGGATGGTTAAGGATTGTTAAAAGTAACATTCATTCAGGAAATATTGGATACTTTTATTCTATGTTCTCCTGGAAGCCCCTCATGACTACTTTGATAGTGCTGTTTGTGAGCGTATCTATCTTTTCCCAGGATGCTGATTCTGCCTTTAATCTCACAGCCATTATTTATGATAAAGCTTATACTCCAATTGCGGCAACCCATGTGATCAATATAAATAACTATGCGGGTGATGTATCCGACAGCCTTGGGATTTTCAGATTACCAGTGCAACCTTGGAGACACGCTTTTATTCAGGAATATTGCCTACCAGGAGACTTTGGTTCCGGTTGCCGTGATCATGGAGGAGGGCTATGTAATTCTGGAAAGAATTTATTACCCTCTCCAGGAAGCCAAAGTGTTCCCATGGGGTTCCAGCTACGAGGATTTTTCCGAGGCGCTATAATTGAATACTCCTGCTCCGCAGACCCTTGGAGAGTCACTCGGCCTCCCCAGACAGGACCCGGACTACATTCCCTTTGATATGGACGAGACCAGGCTGAAGAGTGCAGGATTTTTGCTGAGCTCGCCAGTTTCATTTCTGTATTACAATCTGAGCAAGAAAGAGAAAAACCGGCGAAAGCTTTTCTGGAGTGAGAAAAACCGGGAAAGTCAGGAAAGGTTTGATGCCATTGTATCACCGGAGAGTTTATCCGATATAACTGACTTAACGGCGATCGCTTGATTGAGTTTATGGCTTACCTGTTCCAGAGAATGGTTTGTGATTACAAGTGCACCGAACTCAAAATCTATTCTGAGATTTATGCACACTGGGAAGTATTCCAACAACTCCATCCCGAACTAAGTACTCATAGAAAGTACTATGAACTTTTTGCTATTCCTTATCCCGAATAGTTCTTTGTCCGAGCATGGTGGCCATGCAGCGGTGATGCCATCCTCAAGGCCTGGTCGTATGCAGCTGCTGCTTCCTTCACGAATCCCTCGAGCCATTCGCATATCAGGTAAGTTGATACCTTCAAATACTAGTCCCTGATGCGAAGACTTCTAGCTTCACGATCATTTCCGACGGTATAGTTATTCACTGCTTATTTCTGATTTTAGTTCAGGAATTTGCCGATGATCAGTGCCATGACAATTACCAGGTAAAGCTGTCCTCCAAGGGCTGTAAAGATGGACAGGGACCGGGCCAGGGGAGCTGCTGGGTGTAATGTCACCATATCCCAGTGTTGAAAGGGTTACAAAACCAAAATATATGAAATTACTAAGGTTTCCGGGTCCTGTTACAATATTTGTGAAACTATCTGGGATCAATAAAATGCAACATAAGAAACAAAATGGATGCAGTCAGCCCCATCAGAAGGTAGCTGTTGATGGCACATAACACAGTTGATTTTTCGACGGTTTTGGCTGCGCTTACATGAGCAACCAGTGCGATGGAGGAGAAGATCAGAGAGAGAATAACCAGAAAATAGGGAAGGATGCTCATAGCTTTATTTTCGGAAAAAATCCAGGATAAAACCATACTGACAATGACAAGGAATCCGAAGGAGAATAGCAAATTAAACACATGCTTTTTATATTCTGCAGCAAATATTCCGGATATCACAACGAGGATCAGCGCGGTATTGGCAACAATTTCGCTCAAATGATCAAGTAAGGGAGCAATAAAGATCAGTACATTCAAGTGCCAGCAGGAGTATTATATTATTTCTCCAGAGATTTTTATTGCGGCCGGCAGCCTCTGAGATAAAGCTGCGGTGCGCGTCAATAGGTAATTTCATGCGTGATCCTTGTTTCGGGTTGGCTTCGAATAATTTTCTGAATAAGCAGAATGTTTTTCTGCTCTTCCCTGGTGTATTGGATGGAGTCAGAAAAAGCCCTGATCAGGGAAAGCCCCATGTCATCCTCATCGGTGGATGTGGGATTGGATGCCTGGAAAGGGAGGTAGTCAAGTCGGATTAAAGGGATATCCGTCGTCAATCATTTTGATGAGTATCTCAGTTTCTGTTTTTGTAATTGAGATCTCAATGAGGTGATCCCCTCGACCCTCAAAGGCCGTTCTGATGATTTTGGAAAATAACTCCTCTACAATCATTGTGATCTGTCTTAGCTCGGGAGCCGGGACCTCCTGAGTTTCCGCAAAAGCTTTCAGATCACTTCTGATGCTTGCAATGGACTGGATCACTGTAGGATATTGAAATTTCTCTTTCATTATTGCTCTTTAATGAATTCACCAGGATTTATCCTGGCTAGCCTGATTGCATGATAAAGGACAGCAATCCAGCTGAAAATGATCAATACCAGGGTGCATGCCGGAAATATCCACACCGGCAATTCTGTGCGATAAACAAAGTTCCTTAGCCATCGCTCCATGAGTAAGAGTGATGCCGGAATTGAAATGGCCGATGAAAGCAGGGCAAGCCAAAGGTATTGAATTAATTCTGGCAGGATAATCTGGTGCATTCTGGCTCCGTTAATTTTACGCAATGCTGCCGATTTTACCTTTTTCTGCATAAATAGTCCGCTTAGTGCAAAAAGTCCCATTCCTGCAATAATAATTGAAATTACACAAAATACCATCAGGATTCTGATCTGATCCAGTTCACTTTCATAAAGCTGCTCGATCAGGGAGCTTGAAGAGTAGTACTCCAGAGGATAGTCCGGGAATAAGCTCCTCCCATACAAATCTTTAAGTGCTCAATAGCCGCGTTTGCATCTGCCACTATGTAAGACCGAAAAGCAGAATAACCAGGTGTATTTGGGAAAGATGACCATGGGTGAGATCTCATAATCCAGACCGGAAAGGTGAAAATCTTCCACAATCCCGGTGATTGGTCCGGGCCATATAAAGCCCGGGTAGGCAAATTGTAAATTGAGTTTTTTTCCGATCAGCGATGCTGGATCCTCTGCGATCAGTTTTGCTGCAGTTTCATTGAGGAAAAAAAACTCAGCAGAATCTTCCGGATTATATTCCGGTGGAATATCTGTACCATGCAACAGTTCAATATCATAGAACCTGAAGAAATCCTGATCAACAGGAAAAAGGAAAAGCTGTTTTTCGCCCTCATCCACACCATCTATCTCAAATTCACACGCGTCCATGGCCTGACCGGTGGGTTCCTCCATGCTTCCGGTGACCTGGACAATATTTGGATTCTCCATCATTCTCTCTTTGAAATACTTCAAACTGATCTACAATGGAACGGTGAAGACTGTGCAGATGAATGGCATCATTCTGCGTTGCTCCAAGTTGCTTATTCATTGCAAAACGGGTTTGTTTGGAGACCATAATCAGGTTTGAAACAAGTACGAAGGTGATGATGAATTCGAGACTGATAATGGACCGGATGAACAGACTTTTTCCGATCGATATCGGGTGGAGCTCCTATCTTTGTGGAAAGAAATTTGTGCTGTAAGCGCCTGTAGAACAATTTTGTGGAGATTGCAGCTGTTGCAATTGCGCTGAGAATGGTCAGAAGCAAAAGCAAGTGAAATTGAACAAAAGGAATATTCTGATATCATTCTGTGGTAGCGCATTTCCAAGATGTTCAATGAAGGGAGAGAGCAACAGGGTTAATGCGATTCCTAAGACATAGGCCATCAGACCCACAAAAAGATTGTCCACCAGAAACTGCCTGAAAAATATGGCTTTACCGGCACCCATTTGCCATTGAATCATCAGTCTCCGGATTTGCATCTGGTTCTGGCTAAATGAGAGCAGGGTGAAGTTGAACCATGCCAGCAAGAAAACCAGCATTCCGGTAATGATCAGCACCAAAACGGTTCTGAACCTAACATTGGGCTGAATTTCCCTGGCTTTGTGCGATTTAAGATGGATATCGGTTAGGGCTGCAGCCTGGGCTTCAGACCCTTCGGTGAAGGAGTGAATCGAAGTTGCTTTCTACGAATGCTTTGATTTCCTTTTCATAGGCCTCAGGATCGATACCAGCATGTAGTTTCAAATAAGCCCACGCAGTGCCCTCAAAAGTCAGGGGATCATCGAAGGAGGTAAGCACAGATATTTTCAAGTGTGAATTTTCCGGGAAATCTTTGATCACTGCCGTCACAGTATAGACAGCAGGGTTTACATCGAACTGGTGCATCAGACTGAAAGTCTTTCCCACGGGATTCTCTGTTCCGAAAAACCTGGTGGAAGTGGACTGGGTTAGAATGGCGCTATTGGGAACCGAGAGGAGGTTCTCCCTGTCGCCCAGGATGACTTCCGGATCAAATATTTCCAGGAACTGAGGATCGCAGGTGAATGCAAATTCTTCATAAAAGGTTTCTTCTTCAATCTTAAATGCAGCCTTTCGAAAAGGGGCCAGTCTTCCCGAATATCTCAATTCCTGGCAACACATCTGAAAAAATGATCCGGTTCAGGGCGATTCCGTGCAGGATCCTGGCAGTATGTCGGTAGAATCCGTCATTGTTCTCTTCGAAAGTAAGTCGATACATGGACTCTTTTTCCGAATAGTTGCGATCATAGGAGAGGTGCCAGGCCGACCACTGGATGGTGGAGAGGAAGGTGGTAATTCCAATGGCAAGTCCTGCAATGACAAATAGTGCATATAGCAGGTTTTTCCGAAGGCCTCTTATGGTAAGTAGCAGATGCTTCCCGATCATGATTAATTCGTGGCAAATGTAAATATAGTGATTCGGGATTTAGATTCTTTCCAAATAGTCCCCATTGCAAATTGATTTTTTTCGATAAATGTCGTTGAGGGGCTGCAAGGTGTTGTTGATACCCACTTGTAGGTATTATATTGAAATTCAGTAATATAAATAGCAAAAGGCTGTGTATTTTTGTATTTTATTAGCATGATCAGGGCTCCGTATATATTGCTCGCATCTTTACTGCTTATTCAAGTGAATGTGCATTCCCAGGGAGAACGTTATCATCATCCGCTCTATGAAATCAGTTTTGAGGCTACTCCCAACTGGACAGAAGAGCCCCGGGAAGCTAATGAAAATAGCTACTCGGTGGTCAATCCAAATCATAACATGGTGATCAGCCTGGGCTATGTGCCAGGCTGCAAAAGGCCCTTAAAATATATGAGAAAGTTATCGGGATTTAAGGGCCTGGTATGTCTGAGGAATGGCTATGACACAATTCTTAACGACCAGGAGGCAGTGATATTTTACGGCAACTGCCTGGAAGTCAGGGAATCGTTCTTGAAAATGGTAATTGGCTTTCCCACAAAAGAAGGCTTATATCTGATGGAGATAAGTTGTCCGGAAAACTGTCAGGCCCATCACCGTCAGAAGCTTCAGTCCATACTCAATACCGTCAGGGTTGGGAAGGCTTCAACCATTTGAAATTGCCATTAGCCGACTGGCGGTTCGAAGCACCAACATTCCAGGTGCAATGGCCGGCGTTACCAGAGAAACTTCACCAAGCGGAATCTTTTTCAGTAATTTGTATTCAGGACCGCTTTGAACAATATATAGTTCCCCGTATTCTGATAACCATATAAATTTTTCCATCTGCAGCCACGGGAGAGGCAATAAAACTTGATGGATTAAGCGTTTGCTGGTATAGCTCTTCTCCACTACGCGCATCATAGCACGCCAGGTTTCCATTCCAGCGAAGCCTGTATAACAGTGAGTCATAAACCAGCACAGAGGTCATATAAGCACCCCTACGATCATAAAACCATTCCAGTCCGTCTACCTACAACGCTATCGTTCTCCGGATAAGTAATAACTCCCTGCGCATTATTTTTAACTGCCATCAGGGGTGCATGTCGTCCGTGAGCACTGTTAAAGTAAATCAGGTCCTTCCATACGATGGGTGTGGGCACGGGAACATCTCCACCACCCGACATTCTCCATATTTCTTCTCCAGTTTCCAGATTGTATCCCCCCCTGTGTTTATATCCATTCACAGCTACACATGCTTTAGTTCCATCAAAGTATATGTTGGGAGTACACCAACCTGTAATCTCATCCCTTTCTTTTCGCCAGATTGTTTCCCCTGTGGAAAGATCGAGAACAGCTACAAATGCGGTGTTTAATGCATCAGCCTGAATGATCAGACGATCCTTAAATATAAAGGGGGAGCTGCAGAATTCCCATTCGGCCGATTCAACTACATTCCAGGCAGAATTTATCAAGCCGAAATCACGCTTCCACAGCAATTCTCCCTGTGCATCATAACAGTAAAGACCTTCTGATCCGAAGAAGGCTACAACATGCTTTCCGTCGGTGGCAATGGTGGTATTTGCATGGGATGATTTGGGGTGTCTTTTCACCATGGGGATACCACGGTAAGCCTCCTCTTCCCAGAGGACCGATCCGCTATTCTTATCGATGCAATACACCATCCACCTGTGCTCGGAAGAATCGGGCAACTGGTTCAATATCACCATAAAGACCTGGTTGATAGCCCGATTTGTCAGCTTGACTGATGGCACTGGTGATGTAAATCCGCTCGTCCCATATGACCGGACACGAAAGTCCCAGGCCGGGAATTTCAATGTTCCATTTCACATTAAGCCCCGTTTCGACATTAAAAGTGTCCGGAAGAGCAGCATTATCCATATAACCATTAGCAAAGAATCCCCTGTATGATGGCCACTGCTGATTTATTTCCATGGCCTCGAACAGCGTTTCCTCTGAAAAAATAGTCTGAGCAACACTCTTTTTATCGCTTGAACATGATAATAATGAGAGTAATAAAATAATGATTAGTAGGGTGAGCAGTTTCATGGTTTTCTATTTTGTGAATATCCTGCGCAACAATTTACAATAATTAGGCTTACTTTGCGGTCGTGTTTTTGAAATTCATACAGCCCTCCATTGAGGTTCTCAGTATCAGGATTGATGAGCCCATCACGACAATGACGGATCTGATCATGGCAGCCATTTGTTTCTACGCCTATTTCAGGATCAAGCAACAGGAGTCCTCAGGTAGATATTAAAGGCTATTTCAAATACTATTTCCTTACCCTTGGGCTTGCCACGTTGGCAGGTGGACTGATAGGGCATGCATTTTTATATTCACTCCCTCCTTCATGGAAACTTGTATCGTGGATATTTACACTCATGTCGGTGGCTATTCTTTCCCATGGGCTTATTGAATTATCTAAACCACTTCTTAAACCAGTGTTTTCCAGGTTGGTTTCCAGGGTAAATTTCCTGATTCTTTCACTGGCCCTTTTATATACCCTTTATACACTTGCTTTTTCGGCAGTCAAATACTATGCGATTTTTGGAATGTTCATGGTGGTTGGATCACTGAGTTACGTGATCTATCAGAAGACAGAGATCCGGGGAGCTTTAAAACTTATGATTGGAGTTGGGGTAGGTCTGCTGTCAGCCTTAATTTTCAGTTTTGAATGGGGCTTGGGCCCCTGGTTTAACCACAATGATATCAGCCACTGTAATTCTCAGTTTCAGTGCTATTTCCACTTTATAAAGGGGCCATCCTGATCATTGATTCTCCCAGTCTGATTTAAGATCTTATTCCAGGTCTTTCACACAACGAAATCCTCCTGCAAAATCAACCCAGTGCTGGGGCAGCCCATTTCTATAGAATACGCTTGCACATCCTCCGCCTGAGTGCCATCCCCCACCCCGGATTACCCTGAATGTTCCACTTGAAGGCCCCTGTGGATTTTCCTCGGGTGAATTATGAAAATATCCGGGATCAAACCAGTCGCTTACCCACTCCCAGACGTTGCCTGACATGTCGTAAAGTCCAAATCCGTTTGCTTTGAAGGAGCCCGGTTTTAACACAGTCCCTTTTCTGCTTCAGGATCATTAAACCTGGCTTCATTATGATCGGCCTTTTCACCGTAGGGATAGGCAATCCCTTCCAATCCACCACGCGCTGCATACTCCCATTCAGCCTCTGTAGGTAAGACGTTTTCCAGCCCATTTGGCATAAGAGTGGCATCAGACTGGGTGACGCCACCACCGGATGATCGGGAAAGTCGGGTCCTGATTTTAGATATCCATCCCCAGAACTCGGGGAATTTATGTCCGGTTTTTCTGCAGAATTCGTAGTACTCCGTTGTTAACTCGCACTGATCCATATAAAGGGAGTCAGGGTCACAGGGTGAGCAGGAAAAAAGGGGGATGTTCATTTGCATTGGATCCCATGATAAAGTCCCCCGGATATCAGCACCATTCCCAGGGAATGCGATTTTGTGCGATTGCCCCTGTGGTCAGGATCGAGAGACAGCATGTTCAGGTAGCAATTGATTTGTGTATCATGGGATAAATGTTATGACCAAAAGTTATAAATAAAAATTACTTTCCGAGAAGAGTAAGCCACCTTCCATTTCTGTTTTCAAATGACACATGCGAATATTGAATTCCTTTTATTAACTTGTATAAAAAAGGAGGTACATATGGAACGATCAGAACATGCAGAACAAACTATTTCTTGAGGGAAATAATTGTGCTCAGTCGGTTGTGCTTTCCTTCGCTGAAGATTATGGCTACAGCAAGGAGCTGGCACTTAAAATTGCCGCCGGTTTCGGAGGAGGTATGGGACGAATACAGGGTACCTGTGGTGCAGTGAGCTGGTGCAATCATGGTGCTGGGAATAAGGGAAGGCGGAGAAGGCGTCAGACAACAATGAGCTCAAATCCGGACCTACGGTTCAGTCAAAGAACTCATTTCGAAATTCACAGATGAGTTTAAGACGACCTCCTGTAGGGAACTTACGGACTGTGATTTTAATTCAGATTGCGGGCAATGAAAAGTTCAAGAATGAGGAAGTGATGAAAAAAATATGTGCCCCTGTGTGAAGCGTGCGGTTGAGATTGTGGAAACGATAAGCTAAGCATTTTTATGGATTGGAAGGGTTTTGAGTCACTACAGAAGTATGTGGACATTAAGGGTAGAAGAGTTTAATCTGATTCCCGAGGAGAGAAAGGAAAGTCTTGAAGCATTAGCAAGGATTGATCTCTGAAGATGAGTCAGACGCAGTTAATCTTATTTTTATTTGCACCCATAACTCCAGGAGAAGCCACATGGCCCATCTCTGGGCCTCTTTGGGAGCCCAAATCTATGGGGCAGAAAGGGTGGACTGTTTTTCAGGCGGCACAGAAGTTACAGCCTTTAATCCGCTGGCAGTTAATGCTATAAAAAATGCCGGATTTGGAATTTCCATCAAAATCCCTGGAGCAAACCCTGTTTACCTCATAAGCTATCCTGGCGCCAATGAAGGGGAGAGGGTTTTTTCAAAAAAATATACCGATCCGCCCAATCCAACCCGGAATTTTCATGCTATCATGACCTGTTCGGATGCAGACGATGCCTGTCCTGTTGTCACAGGTGCTTCAAGCAGGCATGCTATTACCTATGAGGACCCAAAGGTTTTTGACGGAACTTCCAGGGCCCGGAAAGCCTATGACGAGCGCTGTCGCCAGATATCCAGAGAGATGCTTTATCTGTTCTCACTTACTGGGTGATCGCATCAATTGGAATCAGGGGAGAATCATTCCAGGTCATTGAGGGCGTTAATCAATCTGACACTTCTGAACTTGGGAAGATCTTCAATCCTGATTCCAGCTGTTTTATAAGCCCCTGTTTCAAGCAGAAAAGCCCGCATGGTACCCCGTAGCAGAGGCTACTCAGGTGTATACCACTGAGATCCGTCCCACAATTACCACATTTGCATAATAGCTGTCGGTAATCCATCCCTGTTTTCAAAATCAGGATGTCGTCGCAGGAGTCTCTTGTTTATACAGGCGCTTAGTGCGGATCGGTCGGTCGACTTATAGGGGTAAGAAATCTGGTTGTCAGGGATCAGTTTCAAAGACCTT
Source organism: uncultured Bacteroidota bacterium (assembly GCA_963716765.1). Taxonomy (GTDB): domain Bacteria; phylum Bacteroidota; class Bacteroidia; order Bacteroidales. Next base: position 247,047 of record CAVQUO010000022.1, read on the forward strand.
ATGTCGGGTCGTACGTAGGGATAAATACTCCACCCGGGTTTCATTTTCTGGTCATAGATAACACGGCATTTGAATATGCCCTCTTTTGCTTGTGCAGGAATTATTATTTCATCAGCCAGGCATGGGTGACTCTTTAATCCAAGCATTTCAGCACGGGTTCGCATAAACCTCTCCTGGTGAAATCGAAGATTTCTGGCTTCTCCCTTCTCAATTTTTATGGTTTCAATATATGGGTACATAAACCTTATTTACCATTTCGTCATACTCATGGTCACAGTTACTCTGAAATGTAATTCCACCACCGCTTTTGAAGTCAAGCTTGTTACCACTTTTTTCAATGTAGCGAATGGCTACAGCTGAGTCCAGGAGGGAGCCATCCCAGTAACCAAAAACGCCTGTATAATAACCTCTTTCATATGTTTCCACAGAGAGTATGATCTCAAGGGTCCGTTTCTTTGGTGCACCGCAGATTGATCCGGCAGGTAAGAGACTAAAAATCACAGCTTCCCAGCCGGGACTGAAAATCTTCAGGAAGAGTCCCTGAAATTTCGGAACTCATCTGAAGGAGTTCCCCCTGATGGGTTCTGATCCTGTCGATGTATTTAAACCTATTGACCTTAACATCTGAGGCAATGATGCTCAGATCATTCCGGATCAGGTCCACAATGGTGTTATGCTCTGCATCCTCCTTCAGGTCGGAAATCAGTCTGCCATGAGCTCCGGGAATGTTTGCATCGATGGTCCCTTTCATGGGATTGGAAGTAATCGTAGTTCCCTCGATCCTCACAAATCTTTCCGGACTAAATATCACTAATTCATCTTCCAGAAATAATTTAAAGGGAGCCTTGCTAGCCCTGAAAATCTCTTCCAGGGTGTAGGAGCTATTTACCCTGGTGGGAAAGGTGAGGTTCAGCAGGAAAGAATTCCCGTAGAGAATCTGATCTTTCACCAAAAAGAAGGCTTGCCTTGTATCGCTCCCGCTCAATGGGCAGCTTTGTGAAGGTGATTGCTTCCCTTGTTAGCTCACCCATCTGGTGATTTTCTAATCCCGGCATTTCCAGGCAGAATCCCCCGGGTGCAGCTTCATTCAGGGGAACCACAATATTTCCCTCCCCCGAGAAAGAGATCAGGAACATAAAGGGAGAACCGGCTCTGCCAAACCGGTTCATCAGGCCAATACTTTCCTCCTTGGAATACCTTTGCAGTTTCATTCCGTCAAATATACAACAAGGTGGGGAAATTTAAGATGATTAACCCAGCCTTGCCCCGTTGTGGACTGGGCTGTCGGGAACGGCCAGTACTACCTCACCATTCTCCTTGTATAGTCCTGTGACAAGGCATTCGGATAAAAAAGGGCCAATCTGTTTGGGAGGAAAATTGACTACACAGATCACCTGTTTATTCAGGAGTTCCTCTGCATGGTACAAATCCTTGATCTGGGCACTTGATTGTTTGATGCCCAATTCAGGGCCGAAATCGATTTTAAGTTTGAAGGCAGGTTTCCGGGCTTCGGGGAACTCAAGCACCTCCACCACAGTACCTGCCCTCAGTTCCACTTTTTCAAAATCACTCCAGTTAATCTTATTCATTCCTTTTTGCAGCTGTTTTTTTAACGCTTAAAGGGTGCTCAGAATTATCGGGAAAAATAAAAATTCCGGTCAGCTCTCCAGTGGAACTGTTTAGCTCCCCTTTATAATGAGTCTCCTTTGCCATAATATAGAAGCTGAGTTTATTGTCCCAGATGCTGATTTTAAATAATTCATCATCCTGGATCTGTTTCTCACCGTCATACAAGAAGGATTCTACCTGAATAGTTCTGTAAGGTATCGGACTCCAGCTATAATAAGGGTCCTGAAATCATCCATAAACATGCCCTCCCAATTTCCTGCAAAGGATTCCTGGCAGTAAGCCGGAGAAGTGCCAAAGCTCAATGCTGACAAAACCATCAGCCCAAATACTGCTATTTGCCCCATCTTTTTCATGACTCCAGCTTTTTATGGTACCATAAATCCAGAATGAACCATAATAGTATGGAGAGGAGATAAACCAGAATGCCATAGACCGTTGTATAAAAGGATATTTTCAATCCGCCATATACGATTTGAGGTGAGATATCGCCGGCCCTTTCTATCGCTCCAAAAGCCATTAGCAGTCCGATTAGCTGGCCCAGGATTCCTGTAATCATGGTAAAGAGCCCCATGGCCTTAAGGTAGGTAAGTCGATGTTTGAAACTTTCAGAGTTTGTGAGCTTTACCATTGGAAATGTATATGGCAAATACTACGGCTGTTGCCAGAAGGATCAGAAGCAGAATGGTCAGAATGCCCATAAAAAGCGGTCCGCCCACGTGAAAAAGATTATTAAGTGTTTCCATAATAAGAGAATTAAAGTTAATAAAAGATTCACTTACAAAGTAAGGGCAGTGCGGATTGCAGGTCAAGGTCGAATCCGGCTGAAAACCTGTTTTCCGTCGACCTTTGGCCTGTAGGATCACTTTTTTTACGATATTTAATCATTCGTCCTCATGAAAACCTATCAGCATATCATCTTCTGGATTCTGGTCCATGCATCCCTTTGCCTGATCTTCGGAAAATGGTTCGATAGCTACGTGGAGGCTTTTTATTATGTGTCCCTGCTCTTGCCGGTGGTCATGGCCACGTCCTATTTCTTCTCTTACTTCCTTGTATCCCCGTTACCTTTTTACAAGAAGATTCCTGCTCTTCGGCATTTATGTCTTCTATATGTTCGTGATATCGCTTACCCTCGAATTACTGGCCAGCGTGACTTCCATGCTAATGATGATTAAATTTGGGATCAATGAAACAGGACCTTTGGTCACCGATGTGTTCCTGCTGGGCATCATCCTTCATTTTGTGGTCCTGATTATGGCTTTTATTCTGCTAATAAAGCACTATTTCATTGACCAGAGTAACATTGTTCAGCTTGAAGAAGAAAAGTCAAAATTTGAAAAAGGCTTCGTTACTGTCCTTGCTAATCGAAGGCGCATTCGCATTAATTATAATAATCTCCTTTACATCGAGAGCCTGGCCGATTACATTAAAATCCATCTTGATGATGGGGGAGAGGTGATCTCAAAAGAGAAGATCAGCCATATCGAAAAGGAGCTTCCTGTTTCCTTTATCCGGATTCACCGCTCTTTTATCGTAAACAAGGACAAGATCACTTCCTTTAATCGTGAAGAGATCCTGCTGGGTGAGATTGAATTGCCGGTTAGCAGGAGCTACCGGAGTACCTTACAATCACTTTTCAAGTAAATGAGCCTCCTCCGGACTTAGTTTGGCCAACTTTATCATTTTCTCCTTGCTCACGGTATTCATAGAGAGTATCAGTATACTGATCACAAAAAGAACCATTTGTTTACCATCCTGAAGAACAATCAGCCCCACAATTGAAAACAAGGCAACCCCTTCGATCATGGCCCATCGAAGAATCATGGCTGACTGAAATTGCTCAAATTTGCGGGCAAAGGGGTCTCCCGCCTCAATCGCTGCCAGCTTCCTGCCCGAAATCAGATTACCTATGGGAATCATTCCAAGAAGTAAGACATTGACAATTGTTAGAATATCAACACCATCCTTAAACCCCGGAATTGCCATGTCATTCAGGTAGATACCTACTAAAAAGAAGAGTAATAAGCCCGTATTCAGGGCATAGTATATAAGCTTAAGTGCTCTGAATGCGGCTTTGGGATGTGGATTTTGGCCTAGCATGGTTCAAAAATAGTTTTTCTAAATATAGGGAAATAGGGTCCCATACACAATTCCAACGATCTGATCCATTATTTCCTGTCTAAGGCTCCTCATGTCCTTTTCCAAAACAAAAATAGCAATTGAGGTTTCTAATTCAGGGAAATATAATACAACAGTCCCCCAGAGATTAAAAAGAGAAATGCTGATTATTGTGCAGAAGATAAGGTATCCGACAGGCTTTGATAGACATCAAATTTTGCATACAGGGCTTCAATGATTGTATATAAATCAGTATTGTACAGGTAATCGTCACTGAAGTTGCACGAAGCAATAAACTCGGTAAGTGCATCACCCTCTAATTTTGTCAGGTCTGCAACCAGCACCCGGTTAAACTTTTCAGCTATGATTTGTTCCCTCTTTTTAAGATTGTCTAGTCTTGCCTTTCTTTCCTTTTCTATGTTTATTCCCTCTCCTATGTGAGTGGAATATCCAAATCCATTCATTTTGTCTTTAGCCGCTCTTTCATAGTCCGCTTCCAGAGCAGCCGCATTAGCTGACATCCTGATTTGTGCTTTTAAGGGCTCTATTTCGGCCCCGGGAAGTTCAAGGGTCAGAAAGTCGTGCTTAAAGGCAGCATAAGAGCTCCATCTTCGCACCACGACTTCAGCAATTTCATATTTCTTCGGTTTTAAGCGAACCATAATAATATCATGCAATGTCGAATCTGCAACTACAAGAGAATCCCTCTTATATCCCAGGGCACTAAAAACCAGGGTATCCTGACTTTCAGCTCGTATAATGAATTCTCCAGATTCATTGGAAATAGCCCCCATTCTGGTCCGCTCATTCCAGAGGTGGGCAAAGGGAAGTTCAATACCCAAAGAGTCGTCCACAATTATTCCCTTTAATACTTTACTACCTGTACTATCTGCCTGAGCTTCCAGGCGAAGGGAGCTTACTAAAAGCAAGAGTAGTGCTGCAAATACAAGTCGATACATGGATGATCAGGCTTTGTATCCAAAGTTCCTGATAATTAGATCGAACTAATGTTACAGTTCCTTAAATAGTGTTAACAAATGGGCGAAAAAATATTAAAGTATGTTAAAACGGCTTGTTTTAAAAGAAAAAGCAGCTACACATTATAGTGTAACTGCTTGATTATTCTGTGTGAACGAGAGAGGAGTCGAACCCCCAACCTCCTGATCCGTAGTCAGGTGCTCTATCCAGTTGAGCTACTCGTCCGGTAACAGGCTGCAAATTTAATCAAATCGAGTCAATTCCAAAATACTTTCTGAAACTTTCATCTTCCTTTCATATATTTGATCAAAACCTGCATCATGAAAAAGCTTCTGCGCATTCTGGCCATCACCCTTGGAGGGGTAGTGATTCTGCTTATTCTTTTACCCATTCTGTTTAAATCAAAGATAGAGGCGATTGTAAAAGAGAAGATAAATGAGAGTGTATATGCCACCGTCGATTGGTCGAGATTTTCGCTGTCATTGTTTCGTGGTTTTCCGGAGCTCAGCATTAACCTGCACCAGGTCTCGGTAGTGGGAGTGGAGGTTTTTGAGGGTGATACCCTTATAGGATTAAAGCGCTTCGAATTAAGGGCCAATCCTTTCAGCGCTTTCCGTCAAAATATTCAGGTAAATTCCATCCTCCTGGATGGAGCTTTGATTAATGGGATTGTGTTGGAGAACGGCAAAACAAACTGGGATATTTCCAGGGCAGCACCAGGAGGGGATCGATGAGGAAGATGCAGGGGATGAAGGTAGTAGCATGAGCCTTTCCCTGGAAAAATTTACCATCAAAGACGGAAGAGTCTATTATATGGATGCAGTGATGGGAGCAGAAGCTAGCAATGGAGGACTTTAACCTTGTCCTGTCAGGTGATTTTTCGGTGGATGAAACAGATCTTACCTTGTACATGGATGTGCATGGCATCGATGCGGGTTATGAGGGGATCCGCTATATGAAAAATGCAGATTTCCGACTGGACCTTGCATGCAGCTGTCAATTTGTTGGAGAATCGCTACACCATCCTTGAAAATGAAATGATGATCAATAACCTGGTACTGGGAACCAGGGGGGAGGTTCTTCTTTTGGAAGATGGCGCCATGGATCTTGATATTAGTTTCTTCAGCAAAAAAACATCCTTTCAGACCCTGCTCTCGCTTATCCCGGCGATTTATCTCTCTGACTTTGAGTCACTGGAGGCAAGCGGATCCCTGGTCCTTGAAGGAGATGTGAAAGGAATAATGGCCGATTCCCTGATGCCTGATGTCCTTGTAAAACTGGAGGTGACGGATGGCTATTTTTCTTACCCGGAGCTTCCCAAGGATGTATCCGATGTTCAGATTAAAATGGTGGCAAACTATGATGGAAAGAATACGGATCAGACCACAGTGGATGTGGAGAAGTTTCATCTTTTAATGGCTGGCAATCCATTCGATATAAAGCTGCGTGTGGATCATCCCATTAGCGATATGCATGTGGCAGGAGAGATGAAGGGGATCATCGATTTTGGTTCTCTTAAAGATGTTCTTCCCCTCGAGGATATGAAACTTGAGGGTAGAATGACAAGCGATTTGAGGGTGGATACCCGTATGTCCTACATTGAACAGGAGAATTTTGAAGCTGTTGATCTGAATGGATTGCTGCTTGTGGAAGGGATGGTCCTTGAGACTCCGGATATACCGGTCCCGGTGGAAATAAGAAAGATGGAGATGATTTTTAATCCACGATATGTGAGTCTTTCAGGAGCCGATCTGCAGCTGGGCCAATCGGATCTGCAAATGGAGGGGGCAATGTCCAATTTTATACCTTATGTGTTTAAGGGAGAAACCATTTCTGGAGCGTTGAAAGTGAGCTCCACGCTGCTGAATGCCGATGAATTATTAGCCGAAACGGAGGAGGCGGGTGTTGATAGTAGCGAGCCTGCAGCTGGGGCCCTTCCTGACTCGCTTTCCGTGCCTTCACCGGCAAAAATCCCTGCGAATGTTGATATTGTCCTTGAACTGGATTTGAAAAAGCTCATCTACGAGGGCATTCTGTTGGAGGATATTACTGGTGAGTTAAAGTTTAAAGAAGGAGTGGCGTACATGGATGGTCTGGAGATGGATGTGATAAAAGGTCATGCGACTGCTCAGGGGAAGGTGGACACCCGGGGTGAATTTACTGCAGCAGAGCTTACACTTGATCTTCAGGAAGTGGATATCCCCACGGCCTATTCAACTTTTATAACAGTTGAGCGCCTGGCGCCCATGGCCAAATATTGTATGGGATATGCCAATCTTAAGCTGGATTTCGCTTCCTTGCTCGATGCATCTTTCTCACCCCTGTACGAGTCTGTCTCCGCCGAAGGACGCATATTTACCAGGGATTTGAAGATCTATAATACGAGCTCTTTTGTACGTTTGAGCGAGATCCTGAAAAATGAAAAATTTCGGGAGATGGCACCTGATGATATGAATATAAAATTCAGGATTAAAGAAGGAAAGGTGATTGTTGATCCCTTTGACCTGATGTTCAACGAGTCTAAAATTACGGTTTCCGGACTGCATGGAATTGATATGTCCATGAATTATCTTCTGGATATGAAGATTGCCAAATCCGACCTGGGTAAAGGTGCAGGCGAAATTTTGGACGGAGTATCAGCCATGGCCTTATCGGCCGGTATTGCGATTCCTCAATCAGATTATATTAAGATCAGGGCGATGATTAAGGGAACTTTCCAGGATCCGCAAATCACCACTGATCTGAGTAGCAACCTTGCCACGGGAAAAGCAGAAGTGAAAAAGATGGTCGAAGAGCGTGTGATCGAAGAGATCGAGAAAGTGGAGGAGGAGATCAGGGAAGGGGCCTCAGAAAAGGCAGACGAAATCCTCAAGCAGGCAGAACAAGAGTCTGCCCGAGTGATGAATGAGGCCAGAGAGGCGGGCGAACAGCTGATCCAGGAGGCAGAAAAGCAAGGCGAAAACCTGATAAAGGAGGCAGGGAGCAATCCCCTTAAAAAGATGGCCGCCAATAAAGCCGCCGATGAACTGTTACGCCAGGCGCAGAAGCAATCGGACAACTTGCTAAAGGAGGCCCAGCTTAAAGCCGATGAGATTATGGAAAAGACCAAAACTGAGGCAGGGAGAATCTGAGTAAGCAATTCTTCACTTCTCCTGATACATGCCTGACTAGTCCTAAATTAGCGTTACCGATTTATATGGCTAAAATAATACGTCTAGCTAAGCGTATCAAGGTTCGCCCTGATACGCTTAGTTTTTGAGCGCGGTATGGGCGTTTTTCCCTGGGCCATGGATTTTCAATGCTGAAGCATACCCAATATAATACTTCTAATTCTGAATTATGGTTTTAGCCACCTGATGCCCGTCAGGGGCAGAGGTTTCCGGATCCGCATTAAAAGGAAAAATATGGTAATTGTTCCGAAATATTATTTTAAGTATACCCTTCTGGACCATTTCAGAAAGGATCCATGTCAGATAAACAGGATTCACATCTGGGAATTCCCCCACCACGTCCTGAAATGTAAAACCAAACCTATGCTGTCTTGAAAGCTCCCTGGTAATGCTGCAAATCAGTTGATTACTCACAGCGATTCATTACTCATGATGAAGGTTTTTTATTATCTGTTTATTACACAAATAAGTAAATAACCGGATAAAAAATATCTGTCAATGAATATTTATTATCTATTTATTTACCAATAAAGTTAATAAATGGATAATAAAAGTCTATCCCCTGCTTATATTTTTGCCCTTACTGTCGATATCAGCCCTGAGTCTATATCCCTGCAAATGATCCCAGCAAATGGTCCCTGCAAGCCGCCCCTCCTAAAAGTCAACTATTCTAAGGGTGTTTTTGAAGGGAATCGGGATTAGCTACCGAGCTGAGCTCGCGAGCTCGATTGTTTACACATAAATTCAGCCGAAGGAACTGAGCTTTTGGGGAATAACAAGCTCTTGAGTAATCTATAACGAAAAAAGAGGGCACCCTTATGGGATGCCCTCCTGAAAATATTTTTTGAGCTGATCTTAGAAACGCTTTTCCTTGATACGGGCTTTCTTACCGGTAAGCTCACGGAAATAGAAGATCCTTGCCCTTCTAACGCGACCATGCTTATTTACTTCAATCTTATCGATAAAAGGTGAAGATGTAGGGAAAATCCTTTCAACACCAATGTTTCCGGACATCTTACGAACAGTAAAAGTTTCGGTACTACCCTTGCCACGGCGCTGGATTACAACACCTCTGAACTGCTGGATACGTTCTTTACTACCCTCAATAATTTTGTAATGAACAGTAATGGTATCCCCTGCTCCGAATTTGGGTAAATCATTCTGGGTGGCATATTCCTGCTCAACAACCTTCATTAAATCCATGATTCTATATTTATTATATTGTAAGTCTGATTTAACAGGTCGCAAAAGTACAAATTAATTTCATATTTGACTAATACAAAAGGTGATTTATTAACAATACCCTGTTAATTAATGGGCCTCTCCCTTGGGCATCTGCAGGTTTTTTCCTGCATCTTTCACCACACTCTCTTTCCATTGCTCAGAATATCCTGGTTGATCAGGACTAAGGGGATAGTTATCTTCACTTCGCAGGAAGACACCATTTTCTTCTTTTTTGATATTTCCGTCGATATACTTTACCAGGAGGAATTGTCCAAGTTCCTTATAGCGCTTCACCGTATAATCACCCGTTTTGACCGAGTAGTTCGTAACAAGTTCCCTGGCCATCTCCGGGTTGACTTCATTGAGAGCAATGGCAGCTGCATCTATGGTGGACACTTCGTTAATGAATTTCTCTTCCAGTTCGGCCTGAACTTTCCTCACATCTTCCATCATCACATTATAACGCAGGTAGGAGAAATTGGAAACAAAACTAAAGGCCCAGAAGGCAGCTGTTTCAGAATAGGTGAGCAGATCCCCGTTTCCAACCGCATATGAGTGGGGAACTCTGGTCATGCCGCAATACATGGGAACATAGGTGGTGGCAGCAGCATCATCAATCCCAAACCACAGGATTCCGCCCAGCCAGTCAGGTTTCATGGGGCGGCACTCAGCAACAAAAGAAAATCCGGTTTGCTGAGTAGCAGTGGCTCTTTCATTCACATACATTTTCCCGTCTTGTTCCCAGGTAAGAGGACGCCAGCGGTAGGGGAGGCCAAAGGGTCCTGCTCCTGCATCCTTGCTCATGTCAAGCTCGGTCCCTTCCAGGTGATCGCGCATGAAATTCATCAGATCCTTATTGGAGGATATTTTTTGCTTGGGCTTGATATAGAGAGGCATTCTGTTCTCCAGGTCCTCGCCTTTGACGTAGCTGAAATACTGGCTCCATATCATCGTTGATATCCTTAAAGAAGGACCAGACCCTCATGTCACAAAAACGGGCTCCACTAAAATCAACCGGCGCATAGGTATCGGAAAAGCTGAAATTCGCATCATCGGACCCTCGTAATATCCTTTTTCCCTTGCAAACTAATTACATCCGGTGCATAGAGGCAATTCTCAGGATCATCCAGGGGGAATTGAGCGGATCCTTGCCTGGTTGGCATGACCGCTCACATAGCCATCGGGAATTCTTACAGCCACCCACACGGCACCCTTGTACTTATTATACGTTTTTCCTCCCTTGCTTACCATTTCGCATCCCTTTCCCAATCAGTTCCATGATCCATACCTCATTGGGATCAGCAATTGAGAAAGACTCTCCGGAACTGGCATAGCCATATTCAGCAACCAGTTCGCCCATGATATTGACAGCCTCTCTTGCAGTCCGTGCCCTTTGAAGGGTAATATAAATCAGGCTCCCGTAATCAATAATGCCGGTGGAATCCACCAGTTCGCTCTCGTCCGCCATAAGTAGTTTCACCAATGGCTACCTGGTGTTCATTCATATTCCCCACAACAGAATAGGTGTGGGAAAGTTGCGGTATGCGTCCCAGGAATTTATTGGTGTCCCATTCATAAACATCCAGCATTGCGCCCGGAGGATAATCAGCTGCGGGTCTGAAATATAATTCACCATATAATACATGGGCATCGGCTGCATAGGTAATCATGGCTGTTCCGTTAACTGATGCTCCCGGGGTAACCAGGAAATTTGTACAGGCAAATGTCGATCCACCCCAAAAAGCCAAAGCCAAAATGGCTGTAATAATTCCTCTTTTCATATGAATTCTTATTTCTAAATATTTATTAATTTTTTATCTGAGTACTGAGCGCTTTGTCCTGAGTACTGGTTTCGAGCTGTCAAAGATTTCACTTTTTAAATAAACTACCAACTGATCCTATTGAATAACATCAGTTTGAACATAAATAATGGTGAAAATCAGAAAAATGCAAAATATTTTAAAATATTTTTAACCCCCTATATTTAAGTATTAAATTATGCATAAAAATGTTATATTATGAATTGTCACCCCCTATATAATTTACATTGACTAATTAAAATTAATGTAAATATAACAATTAATGTAAATTTAACATCAGAATGCTTGCAGGAAATAAAAAGCCTATTTATCTTTGTGGCATACTATTTGAATCGTATGTTAGTAAATGTTTTTTCATAAATAGTTTAGTTAGTAGTTTAGTTGGTAGTTTAGTTAGTGTTGTAGAAAAGGGAGGCCGCCAGGCAGCCCTTTTCTTTTTCTACCAGCGTAGGTTTAAAATCTCTTCTCTTTCCCTGTCTGAAAGAGAGTAATGCAGGCCTTCTGCCTTGTTTTGATTCAATAGTTGTAGGATTTCATCTTGTCTGTCATGATCAATTCCGGCTTCCTGGCATTTTACCGGGCTGCCAGTGCTCGCGAAAAGAAATCCTTAAGGTTACTGACTGATTTGGTCCGGGTCCTGCTGCCATATAATGCCAAGCCCAGGGCTTCAATCCGTTCCTTTGCCCTATCTCGCATGACTTTGATCCAGGCAGGGTAGAGGATGGAGAGGGTTGCTGCATGAGGAGTGTCATAAAGAAAGGAGAGTACATGACCCATCCTGTGAACTCCCCAGTCGCCTGATATTCTTGCATACAAGGTCGTATTGTTCAAGGCATTGGTGGCGGCCCACATAATCTTTGCACGTAAGTTCAAAATTATCCGGGATCCTTCATGAGCAAGGGGCCATATTCCATGGCCTCTCTGATAATTGCAAGGACAAAGCGGTCCGATAGAGAGGCTTCTCCCTCGCCAAACCAGGCTTCAAGGCAGTGTGCCACCAGGTCTACTATGCCATAGGCGGTCTGATCTGGTCGGAACTGTAAGGGTGTATGTGGGATCAAGAAAGGAGTGGACCGGGTATATCAGCTCGTTTTTATATCCTATTTTTTCCCTGGTTTGTCTGGTTTTGCAGGACCGCTGTTCCATTCATTTCTGTTCCTGTGGCTGCCAGGGTTAATACAGCAATCAGTGGCACTGCTGATAGCGGGTTTATACTTTCCCGTCATTACTTCCCATGATATCGCACTCCTCAGCTATAGCATAGGGCGATGATTTTTGCTGAATCGATGACGCTTCCACCACCCACAGCGACTACCAAATCGACACCCGCATTCCCGACCCAGTCTTGCAGCTTCATTCACATCCTCCAAACGGGGATTGGGTTTGATGCCATCAAACTCGGTGATCTTGATGTGATGTTTTTTCCAATTGCCCGACGGTATCGGAATAAGAGCCGTTGCGTTTTAACCGAACCTCCGCCATAAACAAGAAGGGCATGTTTTCCGAGTTTGGAAGCTGCGATTCCCAAGTCACTTACCACCCCTTTACCGAAGTGGAGTCTGGTTGGATTGAATGCTGTGAAATTTAACATATCCTATATTTTTTTAATTATGGATGGTGCCTGCAGAAAGGTCCGATGCTCCGCCGGTTACACTGGCAAGACAGTTCACTTCTCCCTGGTACTTCAAAAGTCCCAGAAATGCAAATATAAGGGCCTCCTTGAATTGAACAAGATCGTGAGAAGGAATATGAACCTCAGCCCCTGTATGAAAGCTGAACCGTTCCATCAGGGCATTGTTCAGTGCTCCACCTCCGCTCACAAGTACCTACTTTGCACAGGCCAGGGCAACCGAGGATGCAAGCTGAATGGCAATGTGTTCTACCGTGGTGGCCATCAGGTCCTGCAACGGATATTTCCATGGCTGCTTAACGTCGGGAAGAAAACCTCCTTGAACCACTCTTTTCCAAGTGATTTTGGAGCTTCCTTCCTGTAATATTCCATGGAGTTCAAATCGACGAAGAAGGTTTGGTCTGATTTCCCCTGGCAGCCATCTATCCCGTCTTTATCAAAATCCTGCCCTTCCATTTGGCAGCAATCCGGTTCAGGGCAAGGTTTGCAGGCCCAATGTCAAAGGCGAGCCTTTTCCCCTGAGGATCGTCAAATGAGATGTTGGCAAATCCGCCCAGGTTGAGACATGCATCGTAAGCTGCCGAAGAGCAGCAGGTCTCCAATGGGTACCAGTGGGGCCCCCTGGCCACCCTGGGCCACATCTTCACGTCTGAAGTCATTGATCACAATGATCTCTGGTACGTTCAGCCATGATGGCCCCATTTCCTGCCTGGAAGGTAATCCCTTTATCAGGTTCATGGAACAGTGTATGACCGTGGGAGCCTATCAGATTAGGGGCAAGCATTATGCCTGCGGTGAAAATCATTAATCAGTTCAGCGTAATGCATGCCCAAGCAATAGATCCAGTTCCATGACCTCATTGTTTGAAAGCAGGGCAGGATTATGCAGAAGGCCTTTTAGCCAGGATGGATAGGCGATGGTTTCACAATGGACAATCCTGAAGTCCCACTCATTTTTTTCCCTGCTGAACTCGCAGTAGGCAAGGTCCACTCCATCCAGGGAGGATCCTGACATAAGGCCTGTTACCTTATAGCTTGTACCCATATCTGATTTTACCAGGTAAATGTTGAATGGTACAAATTTACATTTCCCTGTGAATCGGATACATAAAGTTCAAGTTCATGCTCCCGGTTTCGGGAAATCCTTTCCTCGATCAAAGGTATGAGATCAGGAGTTCATTTTTGGGATCATACTCAAACAGTACCCACCGGTTGTCCAGGTAACCTTCATATTTATCAATTCCGGACAGGTCATCCCTTATGGTAAAACGAAGCGATTTCCGCCCTGATCTGATCGGCAGTGCAGCTGCCGTTCAGGGGAATGATTTCCGGGGCGAGGGTGTCCAAGGGAAACTGCATATTCCCCGAAACTTCTCAGGGAAGCGACCACTCTCCCCTTTTGAAGGATCCCCCTGCCGAAGCAATTTTTTCCTCCTCGGGATCGTAGGTCACAAAAATCAGTTTATCGCGAAGTTCAGGAGCAACATCAGGAGCAACTACAGATAGGGTAAAAGGTTTAAACAGTGGAGTTTCTGGTGAATGAATCTGATAATTCACCGACAGAAAGCCATTGCTTGGTGGTGTTTCGGCATAGGTGAATTCAAGATTTTCAAATAATGCATCGGCAGGCACTTCAATTTTCACTTTTCCGTTTTCGAACAGGGACGAAATCATTATATTTCATCAATGTGGATGGAGTTTTCCTTGCGTATCGGATGAAGCTTCCTGGAATTCATTAACCTTTAATTTAAAGGACAACAGGGATTGGTTCCCCGCCACATCGGAAGCAAGCACCTTGATGGTGCTGATTCCCGCTTCAGTGAAAACAAGCACCCCATTGTTTTCCATTTTACGGTAGATTCTTAACTGATCATTGGGCAGGCGATAGAGTCGCTGTACTTTTCTGCCGGAAGTCATTTTCTCAGCATAGTCAATGTGAGCATTTACATAACGGGTTTCCGAAAAGGAAAACTCTTCCATTTCATGTCGGTAGAAGAGTCCCTCATCCAGATATCCTTCAAGGGAATAAATTCCGCAACGGTTTGAAGCGCCATCAAGATAATCGTATACTTCCACACCAACGCCGATGCTCCCACTTACCTCCATCTTTGTTCCCCATGGGATCGTATATACACCCTGATCCAATCACCAGATCAAAGGATTGTTTTTCTGCTGGAACCGTTTATCAATGAACCTTCTTCCATGGGATAAACAAAAAGGCGGGTAAACCTGGGCGGAATTTTGTCCTTAATTTCAAACCCATATTGTAAAACATTCGTGGGGTGTTGATTGGCTGAATTCCGGATTTCAAAATGCAGGTGGGGGCCCATGGAACTCCCGGAGTTTCCAGAATAGGCAATAAAATCACCCTTTTTAACGGGGAACTCTTCAGGCTTCAGGTAGAGGTCCACCTGGTGGGACTGCCTCCGGTACTGTAGCTCCTTTACATATGCTTCCAGTTCTTCACTGTAGCGATCCAGGTGTCCATATACCGAAGTGTGGCCATCCGGATGGGCAAGGTAGATGGACTTACCATATCCATTTGCCTGTACTTTTATTCTGGAGATATATCCCGATTCAATGGCAAATACATGATGCCCTATGATGCCCTTGGTTTTGATATCGATTCCTGAATGAAAGTGATCAGCGCGGATCTCTCCAAAGTTACCGGAGAGGTAGCAGGGGAATCTTCAGAGGAGGTTGGAAGTCGGGGTTGCTTTGTCCAAACAATTGTATAACAGATAATTGTAAAAGTATACCAAGAAATATTCTATGCATATTCAAGCTGCATTTTTTAAGAAGCTCAAAGCTATGGTTTTTGACAGAATGGAAACCAGCGCTCCACTCAATATTATCAAAATAATTTTATATTTGTAATAATAATATCTCTGTTAAATGAGTATTGAACAGACTGAAATACTGGAGGGAATTAAGGAAAAGATTCATTCGGTGAAGGTGCTGCTGCAGGAGCAGAAGGACCAGAACCAGGATTTAAGTATGCAGAATGATGCACTTCTTAAAGAGGTTCAGCAAAAGCAGTCACAGAATAAATGAATTAGAGGAGAGAAACCAGAAATTAGCACTGGTAAAGGGCATCCTGGCAGAGAGTGAAAATAGTGATGATGCCAGGATGCGAATTAATAAAATTGTGCGGGAGATTGACAAGTGTATTGCTCTTTTAAACAGAACATAAGGGGATGATGGACGAACAGCTTTCCATTAAAGGTACAGATTGCGGAACGTTTTTATCCCCTGAAAATAAAACAGTCGGAAGAGGAAAAGATTAGAAAAGCGGCCAAGCTCATTAATGACAAGGTCCTGCAGTATAAACAGAGATATACAGATAAGGACACGCAGGATTTTGTAGCCATGGCAGCACTTCAGTTCGTAATTAATTTGTTGGATTGCGAACAACAACAAAATGTTGTATCTTTGGAAAAGGAGCTGGTTGATTTGAATAGTGAGTTGGATCAGTTACTGAAATAAGAGTAATAGCGTTCTTTACATATTAAAATATTGCCCGCATTGTTTCTTCAATTATTTATGAAACTCAACATTTATTAAATTGGAACAAAGCTTGGGTTATTTAGAGCAGGCCAAGATTTCGGTTCGCCGGAATACTGATACGTCGGTCATTGGAAACTCGAAATAACTTGGCGGTTCCTCCCATGTATGAGTGGGGTTTTAATAAAATCTTGAGGAAATATTGCGGGTTTTTTTATTGTCTAAACTGAGATACCTATGGAACTGATAATGCAATCATTGGTGTTACAAGCACCCATGGTTCCTTACTTTCTGATCGGAGGGGTTTCGTTGCTGGCAGGTACAGGTATTGCATTTCTTCTGGTGAATACCATTGTGAAGAAAAAAAGCAACAACCTTGTGAAAGAGGCAGAGGTAGAAGCCGAAATGATCAAGCAGCAAAAGATACTCCAGGCAAAGGAGAAATTTCTTCAGCTGAAAGAGGAACATGAGAAAATCATCAATGAAAAAAATAGTAAGTTAAATCAACGAGAGAACGAGGTAAAACAGAAGGAGTTTTCCTTTCAGCAAAAGCTCGGAAGATTTCCAGCGTAAAAAGAGTGAGGTGGATGGCATTCGGGAAAACCTCGATGTGCAGCTTTCCGCTTGTTGAAAAGAAAAAAGAAGAAGCTTGAAAGGGCCCACCGCATGCAGGTGGAACAACTTGAGACCATTTCCGGACTTTCGGCAGAAGATGCCAGGTCACAGCTGGTTGAATCTTTAAAGGAGGAGGCCAAAACCGAGGCCATGTCCCTGATCAATGAGATTGTGGACGAAGCAAAAATGACTGCCGGTAAGGAAGCCAAAAATATTGTCATCAAATCCATTCAGCGAGTGGCCGCAGAAACTGCCATTGAAAATGCAGTGACTGTTTTTCATATTGAATCGGATGAACTTAAAGGCAGGATTATTGGTCGTGAGGGGCGGAACATCCGTGCCCTGGAAGCAGCTACAGGTGTGGAGGTAATCGTGGATGATACTCCGGAAGCCATCATTCTTGTCAGCCTTTGATCCTGTCCGTCGTGAAGTGGCCAGGCTCTCGCTGCATCAGTTGGTGACCGACGGCCGTATACACCCGGCCCGTATTGAAGAGGTCGTCGAAAAAACCAGGAAACAGATAGAGGAGGAGATCGTCGAGGTGGGTAAAGCGCACCGCCATTGACCTGGGTATTCATGGCCTTCATCCCGAACTGACCAGGATGGTGGGAAGGATGAAGTACCGTTCCTCCTATGGACAGAACCTCTTGCAACACTCTAGGGAGGTTGCCAATCTTTGTGCCATTATGGCCACGGAACTTGGACTGAATGCCAAGCTCGCCAGACGTGCCGGATTGTTACATGATATTGGGAAAGTACCAGATGATGAGCCGGAGATTCCCCATGCAGTATTTGGCATGAAGCTGGCTGAAAAATATAAGGAGAAGGCAGAGGTTGTCAATGCAATTGGCTCCCACCACGATGAGGTGGAGATGACCACCTTGCTGGCACCCATTGTACAGGTCTGT
The DNA here is from genome assembly GCA_963716765.1 of uncultured Bacteroidota bacterium. Classification (GTDB taxonomy): domain Bacteria; phylum Bacteroidota; class Bacteroidia; order Bacteroidales. The sequence goes on from CAVQUO010000022.1 coordinate 264,642, forward strand.
GATGCCATTTCGGGAGCAAGACCAGGTGCCAGGAGAGAAGTGGTTGAATCCTATATCAAGCGTTTGAAGGAGTTGGAGGCAATGGCACTTTCCTATCCAGGTGTTTTAAAAACCTATGCCATCCAGGCCGGACGCGAACTGAGGGTAATTGTTGGTAGCGAAAAAGTATCCGACAAGGATGCCGAAAGCCTTTCCTATGATATTGCCAGGAAGATCCAGGATGAGATGACCTATCCGGGACAGGTGAAGATTACCGTGATCAGGGAAACCAGGGCCATCAGCTACGCAAAATAAGAGAAGGTAGTTCTTATGAAAAAAGTACTTATCACCGGAACAGCGGGTTTTATAGGATTTCATCTGGCCCGCAAATTGCTTGAGAAAGGATACCGGTTACAGGTCTCGACATTATCAATGACTATTACGATGTGGAGCTGAAATACTCCAGGTTGGCACTTTCAGGAATCCAACGGGAAGATATCTCCTACAATAAACTGGTAAACAGTTCCACTCACTCCAATTACAGCTTCATTCAGTTAAAGCTGGAGGATAAGGAGGCCATCTTTGACCTTGTTTGAGGCCCAGGAGTTTGATGTGGTTGTGAACCTGGCTGCTCAGGCAGGGGTCAGGTACAGCCTCACCCATCCACAGGTTTATCTGGATAGCAATATCACTGGCTTTCTGAATATTCTGGAAGCCTGCCGCCACTATCCCGTTGAGAACCTTATCTATGCCAGCAGTTCAAGTGTATATGGTCTGAATAAGGCCATGCCCTTTCGATGTAAGTTCAAATGTGGATCATCCAGTAAGCCTCTATGCTGCCAGCAAAAAGAGCAATGAGCTGATGGCACATACCTACAGTCACCTGTTTGGAATACCTACCATAGGACTGCGTTTTTTTACGGTATACGGACCATGGGGAAGACCCGATATGGCCCTGTTTCTTTTCACCAAGGCCATTAAGGAGGGTAAGCCCATCCAGGTGTTTAACCATGGGAACATGGAACGTGATTTTACCTATGTGGACGATATTGTGGGGGGAATTGAGAAAATGGTTGCTAAACCCCAGGTTTCCAGGGATGATTGGGATCCTCAAAATCCGGATCCTTCGTTTTCATCGGCTCCTTACAAGATTTACAATATCGGGAATAGCAGCCCTGTGAAGCTCACACATTTTATTGAGACCATCGAGAAATCACTGGGTAAGGTGGCTGAAAAAGAGATGATGCCACTTCAGCCAGGAGATGTGGAAAAAACATGGGCCGATGTATCAGCCCTGGTGAGGGATTATGATTATAATCCCGGCACATCGGTGGAATATGGTATCGGGAAATTTATTGAGTGGTACAACTCATACTACAGTGCATAGTACAATTCCTGAGCACTGAGCACTAATTCGGTGGTTTTTTCATCAGACTCTTTATCTGCAAGGCTTTGTCCTCCTGGCCTGAACGGTCATAAGCATAACGCAGGTTGATCAATAGACGTTCAATAATGTCGATGTTTGAACAGGGAGTGAAGTAAAATTCACTCTCTTCTATTTTCAATTGATTCAGAAAGGATTTAAGCTCCTTTAACCCGAGTACACCACCCTTGTCGGAGGGATTGATGTAAAACATGATGCCATTGGGATCATCGGGGAATTCGGGGTCATGATAACACAACACAAAATTTCTTGGCAAATTTACACCGTAAATGGGCAGATTCAGCCTTCGTGCCAGTTCAGCATAAATGAGTCCAAGTAGTACCGGGCTGCCCATTCTCGTATCGAGTACATGGTTGATAAGGTATAAGTGGGGCGTGTGTGCCTTCTTTAAACTCTTTTCAAACTTGTGGATCTCATAAAAGAAATAGTTGATGACCCTTACTTTTTCAAGTGCCGTCAACTGGTTGTTCATCTCAAGCCATATATCCTTCCGGATCTTTTCAATCAGAAAATCCAGGGTGTCAAATTGCAGATCCGGGTATTGAAACCTTGCGGCAAGGAAAGCTCCCTGAAGCAGGTTCTGTCCACCATAGGACCTCCATGCTTCAAGATCATGAGCCAGCTTGTTGAAATGGATCTCCTTGATCACATTTTCAATCTTCACCTGGAGTTCAGGCCTGAGTGTGATCTCCCACCTTTTTTCCAGCGGTCTTACAACCTCGTCACCCAGCTCCACAAGACGTCCGGATACTGATTTGAATACCATGTCATCTGGATCATCCAGCAGGCTGATTAAAGCTTCCAGTTCTCGGCGCGCAGGTTCAGTCATTTTCCACCAATTTATTAAGAGTATTTCGGATCAGGTTTTCCACGTGGGGTTTGTAATCCTCCAGGAAGGATGAGGTGATCCGATTGGCAATCGCAACACATATGGTAAGAGCTTCATGACCCATTAATGCAGAAAGTGCATACAGGGCCGAACACTCCATTTCAAAATTGTTAATCCGAAGTCCGTCGAAAGAAAATGTTTCAATTTTTTCCAGAAGCCCTTCATCAAAGGGCTGAAGCCTGATCCCCCTGACCTGGGGCGCATAAAATCCAGGTGTGGATATCGTAATCCCGGCATGCCTGCTTTCATCCTCGAATATGGAGGCTAGGCGGGGTGAACATTTCACAAAATAGGGGTGGGGCAGAGCCTCTTTCCATTGTGTATGCTCCATAAAGGACTCGGTAATACCGGGAATCGTTATGGGTCCATCATCCTTGTAATAATGGTACAAACCATCAAATCCACACGGCCACCTTTGACAGGATAGTGGACCCTGCTTGATATTTCAGGATGCAGCGCCCCGCTGGTTCCCAGGCGAATCAGACGAAGGACCGATCTTGCCGGCTTTATTCTTCTTCTTTCCAGGTCCACATTTACCAGGGCATCCAGCTCATTTAAAACAATATCAATATTATCTGTCCCTATCCCTGTGGACAGGACCGTAATCCGTTTTCCCTTGTAAAGTCCCGTATGGGTTACAAATTCTCGATTCTCCTTTCTGATTTCGACAGATTCAAAATGATTGGAAACCTGCTTCACTCTGCCAGGATCACCCACCAGGATCACCGTGCGGGCAATGTCACCGGGCAAGAAGATGCAGGTGATAGATGCTGCCATCAGGATTGAGTATTAGGTCTGTATGTGAATTGGGTCCCATCTTTTTGTCACTCATGAACGTTTGTGATAAAAATAGTGTAATTTTAAAGCTGCTTTGAAAATATTTACTCACAATACAAAAGTCAAAAAAAATGAAACGTGCACAATATGGGATCATCAGTGTAGTAGCCCTGGTCGTATTACTACTTATTTTTGGAAGTCAGATGTTTTACGTTATTAAACCGGGAGAAAGGGCTGTCATTTTCAAGAAATTCGGAGCCGGTCTTGAGAAGGATAATATATTCATACCCGGGTTTCATGTGGTGGCTCCATGGAACGACCTCATCAGGTATGATGTAAGGGAGCAGAAGGCAGAGGAAACCATGGATGTACTTGATAAAGGCGGACTTTCCATCAATGTGGATGTGACGATTATTTTCAATCCATTCTATAACAAGATTGGTTACCTTCATGAGAACATCGGAAGTAATTTTGTCTCTGTAATGGTAATTCCCAATGTTCGTTCTACAGTGAGGGCGGTTACCGGACGCTATACCGCAGAAGAGATCTATTCAACCATGCGAGGCGAAGTTGAAACCGAGATTATCGATGCTACCCGTAAGGCACTGGCAGATAAAGATATTGAGATGAAAGACCTGCTTATTCGGTCCATCTCTTTGCCTGAGAAAATTAAAGCTGCCATCGAAAGCAAGTTGCAGCAGCAGCAGGAGGCCCTGGCCTACCAGTACCGACTGGACAGGGAGAAAAGTGAAGCTGACCGTCTCAGGATTGAGGCCCAGGGTATCGCTGACTACAATGCGATCATCAGTGCTTCGCTGACCTACCAATATTCTCAAGCAGAAGGGGATTGATGCCACTCTGGCACTGGCCAACTCCGCAAACGCAAAGGTTGTGGTAGTTGGAAGCGGAAAGGATGGATTGCCCCTGATTCTGGGTGGAAACTAAGCTATGTAGATCATGTTGCAAAGAGTTCAAACCCTCTTTTTACTTGGCGGTTTTTCTTGTTGACCATACTGATGTTCACCGGGCCCATCGCTGATTTTTCGACAGAGGAAGGGACTACTGACCTTGAAGCATTCAGGGATTTATAACCAGGCAGGGGGAGAAGATGGAACTTTCCACCTGGCCATTAAGCTGTATTTTTTGGTCTGGTTTCGGCACTCTCCTTTCTGAATATTTTCTCATACAAGAACAGGGTCAGGCAGATGCGCTTATGCATCTTTCTGATGCTGGTTAGTTTTGGTATGGTGGGTATAATGTTCTATTATACCTGGGTGGCAGGAGATAAATTTGATGCATTACAAACCCTATACCAGTGGCGCTTTGTGATTCCTCCCATTGCCATTGTGCTCTTATTACCTTGCCTTCAGGGGTATACGGAAGGATGAGCTGATGGTCAAGGCCTACGAGCGTATCAGGTAATCTGGATATTGTCCCGGTCGGTGATTTTTTCGCAGTAGTGGCATTTTAGTTTGACTTCCGATTTTGAAACCACGACAAAGCGTGTGGTTACCACTTCATTGTTAGTGATGCATTTCGGGATTCACACACTTTACGATTCCCACAATTTCATCAGGAATTTCTACAACCCTTTTGTCGGCCACCTCATAGTTTCGTATGATATTGAGTTTTGCACAGGGGGCTACCAGGGCAATCTTGTTAATTTCACTATCGTGAAAAAACACCTCTGACAGCTTGATGATCCCTTTTTTTCCCAACTTATCACTTTCAAGGCTGTTCCCTATGGTAATCATTTTGCCGATGGTATCCAGTTTCAAAATCGAGACTACTTTAAAAAGTACCTCGGCTGGGATATGATCAATGACGGTTCCGTTTTTGATTGCGCTGACTGATAATCGTTTATCTTTCATTTTCTAGGCTTGTAAGATTATTTTTCTATTTGATTCCCAGGATTGCGCTAAGGATGGCCATGCGAACATAGACTCCGTTACGGGCTTGGTCAAAGTAGTAAGCATGGGGACTGTCATCCACATCAGTATGGATCTCATTGACCCTGGGAAGAGGATGGAGGACTTTCATACTCTCCTTGCAATCATCCAAGCATCTCTCTTCGAAGAATATAAGCGTTTTTAACCCTTTCATATTCAATGGGATCAGTGAATCGTTCCTGTTGCACCCTGGTCATGTAAATGATGTCAGCTTCCACCAGAAATTCATTCAAATCTCTGCCTTCATAATAATTCAGCCCAATCTCATCCAGTTGAAGCTTATAAGCCGGGGGCATTTTCAGTTCGTCAGGCGATATGAAATAAAAGGTAGTATTAAATAATGACATGGCCTGAAGAAGGGAATGTACTGTTCTTCCGTATTTCAAATCCCCAACCATGAAGATTTTCAGGTTCTCAAGGGTACCCTGGGTTTTCAGGATGGAGTACATGTCAAGAAGGGTTTGAGTGGGATGCTGATTGGCACCATCTCCGGCATTTACGACGGGAACGGAGGATACTTCACTGGCCAGTCGGGCGCTTCCCTCAAGGGGATGTCGCATGACAATCAGGTCGGCATAATTACTTACCATCTTAATTGTATCATGCAGCGTCTCACCTTTTGAGGCACTGGTTGCGCCGGAGTCACTGAAGCCAACAACGCGTCCACCCAGGCCATTAATGGCTGTTTCAAAGCTAAGCCGGGTTCTCGTGGAGGGTTCAAAGAAGAGGGTTGAGATCACATAACCATTCAGGATTTCCTGCCTGCGGTTTTTTCTCAAATTCGGCAGCCAGTTCCAGGATGCGCAAATATTCTTCCTTGGTAAAATCGGTGATGGAAACAAGGTTTTTGTTCTTCATAGATGTTGGTTTATTACAAATATAATACTGTGGTTTTTGTAGCTTACTTATTGTTTATAACATATCATAACTTCGATTCATTCAATGCTGATATTTTGCAGCCCTTCACCTTATCAAACCGATCTGTTACAGCTATGAATTTGACGCATCCATACCTTGAGCGTGAGGGAACATTCTAAATCAAAATCTGTTGATCCAAGGATTGCAGGTCAAACTCCTTAACAATGCTCATCACATGCATTCATGGCATCGTAGTGAAAGTTCAGTCTGATCATGCTTTTCCACCCTTTTTTCAATAATACTTGCATGGTCCAGGGCATCTGATGTGGCGACTTCTGTAGGCATTGATCAATCCTCCCACACCAAGCAGGGTCCCTCCGAAATACCTGATTACCACCACGAGAATATTGGTGAGCTCTCTGTGATTGAATCTGTCCGAAAATGGGTCTGCCTGCACTACCTGATGGTTCACCGTCGTCATTGACCCTGTATTGCTCCATATCGGGACCCAGCCTCCATGCAAAACAATGGTGCCTGGCATCATGATAGTGCTTTTCTGAGATCGGCGATTTTCTTCCTTAATCTCATCCTCTGATGCCACCGGGAAGGCCAGGGCAGATGAAGCGACTGCCACGGTCCTTGAATAGTCCCTTTGAATCAGATGATATGGTTTTATAAAGATCTTTCATTTAGCCCAGGGAAAATAGGATCAGGGCCAGGGCCGAAAGGATATTCCCGATCCAGTTAATGGGTTTTAGACGTTCCCCGAATACCAGGAGCCCGGTCATTACACTCAGTGCCACTATCCCCGTATTATTAATTCCGAAAATCACAGAACTGTCGATCATCCCTACCCGGGCGGAAGTGAAATTCAGGGCCCTTACCAGGAAAAATATGGAACCGAAGTTTACACCACCCAGAAGGATGCCCCAGCCCCAGACAGCAGGCTTTTTGAAACTGCTGAAAGAACCGGGGAGTAAAAATCAGATATCACAAATCCTGCAATAAATGCATTGAGAAAAAGGACTGCACTGAACAGAGCTGTCTCCTGGTCGTTTACATAACGGTGCTGGGCAAATTTCACCAGTGAATCGACAAGGCCCATTCCCACAAAAAGAAGCAGGGGAATGATATAGCATGCGCCCGTTTTGCGATTCCCTTCACCAGGATTATATACAGTCAGGGCTACACCAAAAAGGGTGAAAAGGATGGCAGCGCCCTTCATAAAGGTCAGATGGTCGCCCGGATCGATCAGCATGGAAAAAAGGATGGGGAAGATGACTGACATTTTGCTGGCAACTGTGGTGACTGAAATTCCTGCCTTTCTGGGAGGAGTAGGCCACCAGGAAAAACATAATGATGAAAAGGATTCCTATGAGTATGCTCGAGGGCAGCCATCTCATTTTCAGCATCTCAGCTATCGGTGCCTGACCTGGATTGATCAGGAAGCCCAGAATGGTAGCAACCAGGTAGTTGACTACGATGACCGGAAAGGATGGGATGTTGAAACGATCGATGGATTTGAAAATAATGAAGATGCCGGTGGAAGAGAGTATGCAGAGCAGTAAGAAAGTGCATTCAGATTTCTGGATTAAAAAAAAACAGGTCCGACTGGGAACCTGTTTTTTATGTTGTTACATTTTTAACTTTTTCTCAATTTCGTCGACCTGTAGCCGGAAGCGTTTATCGGTTTCTATCAGGTTATTTACTGTTTTGCAGGCATGAAGCACTGTGGCATGGTCCTTTCCGCCAATCTGGGATCCAATGGTGGCCAGTGACGATTTTGTAAGGGTTTTTGAAAAGAACATGGCTACCTGCCTGGCCTGAACAATCTCACGTTTCCGGGTTTTGGACTGCAGCATGTTCAAGGCCAATGTTGTAGAAGTTGCAAACCACCTTCTGTATATAATCGATGGAAATCTCCCGTTTGGTGCTTTTAATCAGTTTATCGATCATCTCCTTGGTTAGTTCAAGGGTGATCTCCTTTTTATTCAGTGTGGATTGGGCAAGCAGGGAAATCAGGGCACCTTCAAGTTCCCGGATGTTGTCAGATATATGGGTGGCAATGTATTCCAGTACTTCTTCGGGAAGATCAATGCCGTCATTGTAGGTCTTCTTCTTCAGGATGGCCATCCTGGTTTCAAAATCAGGAATCTGCAGATCAGCCGATAGCCCCCATTTAAATCTGCTCAGGAGCCTTGACTCCATGCCCTGCAGTTCAACAGGTGGTTTGTCTGAAGTAAGGATCAGTTGTTTGCCACTCTGATGCAGGTGGTTGAAAATATGAAAGAAAGTATCCTGGGTTTTCTCTTTGCCGGCAAATTCATGTACATCATCAATGATCAGTACATCGATCATCTGGTAGAAATGAAGAAAATCATTTTTGTTATTGTTCCTTATGGCATCAACAAACTGGGTCTGGAATTTGTTGGCATTTACATAGAGAACGGTTTTCTCCGGGAATAGTTCTTTTACTTCAATTCCGATGGCCTGGGCCAGGTGGGTCTTACCCAGTCCACTGTCCCCATAGATCAGCAGGGGATTAAATGCAGTGCCTCCGGGATTTTTTGCCACAGCATAACCTGCTGATCTGGCCAGCCTGTTGCATTCACCTTCAATAAAATTATCAAATGAATTTTCAGGATTTAGATCTGGGATCAATATCCAGTTTCTTCAGGCCCGGGATCACAAAGGGATTCCTGAATGGTATTCTCATTGGGATCCAGTGGAATGGAAACCGGAGTATTCTTAATCTCTTTGCTGCTTCTGCGCGGGAAATTTTACAGTATAGGGTTTGCTGTTGCTGTAACTGTTGTTCTGCATCACCACATTATACTCAAGCTTGGCTTCGGATCCCAGCTCTTTTTTAATCACCTTGCGTAGAATATCAATGTATTGCTCTTCCAGGTATTCATAAAAAAATGGACTGGGGACTTGTATGGTCAGAATGTCACCATCAAGTTTCAGGGGAACAATCGGCTCAAACCAAGTACGAAAACTTATTGAGGGTACGTTGTCTTTAATGACGCTCAGACAATTGTTCCAAATACGTTCATGCATTGCAAACGTTAGGTTTTAGGGTTGTTAAACTTATGCTATCTGTTTGCGGGATTCCCTAAACAAAGATTGTGAAAAAAAAGTTAAAAAAAAACTCTGAAAGACTTGAAAAAATCAGATTGCCTATATTGGTTTTAGCGTCAATCGTTTAGAAAACACAAAAAAATCATAAAAATTTTAATTAATTGAATATCAATATAATTACAGCTATTCCAATATAATAACTAATCTTAAGAAATTGGAATAGAAACCTTTAGCATTTCCAATTCAATTTTTGATTTAATACGACCTTCATAAAGCAGGAAATTTTCATCCGGAAAACAAGGCCAATTGTCAAAAAACTACTTTTTCTTCTCTTTATCCTTCTTTCCGAAAACGGAGATTTGAACATAATCCTTGGGATTCTCTTTCAGATCCCTGACCAGGCTGTCCAGGTCGTTTACAAGAACATTAATGCTGAAATATAAAGAGTCGGAATACAATATCTTTCCAGCGCTTCCCTCCCCTGAATTTACCTGTTCCAACACCATTTTTAGCTGAGAGAAAACAGAAGTCATCTCCATGCGAGAGCGAGTCTAGCCCGGCCCTGTTCAGGCTTTCACTGACCGAATTCAGGTTTTCTATCAAAGAGCCCATCTCATCTTTTTCCTCATTCAGCACGCCCGTAAACGACTCCAGGTTTTTGAAACTCTCGCTAAGCGATCCTCCGGAGGCCAGCGAACTCTTCAGAGAATATGTGAGATCAGCAATGTTTTCAATAATTTGAGTAAGGGCCTCCTGAGAAAAAACACTTTCCACTTGCCGGGAGAGGGAATCAAGAGAGCTGGTAAGGACCCTGGCATTTTCCAGTATTGGAAAAAGAGCCGACTGCAGGCTCGACATAAGATCTGGCTCCACCACTCCAGGAATGGTATCACGATCCTGCATCATAGCCTGTTTGCCTGATGGGACAATCTTTATTGCTTTGGTCCCAAGGAGATCAGAACTGATAAGTTCAGCTTGTGAGCCTTCACCAAAGGTGTATTTCTGTTCGATTTTTAATATCACTTTAATGGCCGGCAATTCTCTGGTTCTTAGCTGAATATCTTCAATATATCCAACTTTTATCCCCTTGATCAATACAGGGGATGAGATTTCCAGTCCACCCGATTCCTGGTAGAACGTATAGAGTGTATAGGCGGTGTTGAATATGTTTCTACCCTTCAGGTAGTTTATGCCCCAAATTAATACTGCTACGGTGACAATCCCAATAATTCCTACTCTTACCTCATTACTGATCTTCATATTACCTGTTTATTTCTTCTATGGCCTCGCTCAAAGGTATGATCTTTTTATTCTTCATGGCCACAACAAATGCATCCGGAAAGTCTTTTTTCACATTCTTGCAGTAATCAAGAACCTCGGGGTAACTGGTTTTCTGCCCCACAATGTATTTATACCATCTGCCGTCCTCAAGGATGGAAACATCGGTATAGCCTTTGAATGATGCAGGATCTGTGGCGGTTTTAGTCCTGGAAGATGCCACCTGGACAGCAAATACCAGCTGGTTTTCGGAGATTTCGGGAACTGTGTTGTCGCTGGTCGCGATAGCAAGGCTTGGGCTATTCTTCCTTTACCGCCACCGCTAAATTGCTACGGCGGTCGATCTCCTCCTTATATTGCCTGAATCCTCTGTATATGGCCGAAGCGATAATGTCTTGCCCGTATTCGCTCATCAGGAACTTCTCTTCGTCCGGATTGGAAATGAATCCAGTTTCAACCAAAACCCCGGGCATAGCTGTTTGCGCAAGCACATAGATACCCTGTTCCCTGACTCCCAGGTCTTTTCGTCCGGCCCTTTCCCGAAACTGATCCTGAACATAATCGCCGAATTCAATACTCTGCTTAAAATAGGTTTTCTGCATCAGTGAGAACATGATATATGATTCGGTCGATTTGGGATCAAATCCCTCATACTTTGTTTCGTAATCATCCTCCAGTAGAATTACGGAGTTCTCCCTGACTGCCACATCAAAGTTCTCATCGGCCCTGTGCTGCCCCAGGACCAGGGTCAGGGTGCCTTTGGCCGGCCGGTCAAGCGCATTCACATGTATGGAGAGAAAGAGGTCAGCTTCTGCCTCGTTGGCTATTTCGGCGCGCTTCAGCAGTTCCACGAAATACATCAGTCTTGCGGGTGTAGATCACCTCCACATCCTTCATATTCTCTTCAATGTAATTCCCCACCTTCAATGCAATGGAAAGGGCGATATCCTTTTCCTTGCCGTTTTTCCCTTCAGCTCCGGGATCCCTGCCACCGTGACCAGCATCAATCACCACTTTATGGATTCCATCGTTCAGATTATCCCCCTGACCGGCGAAAATTATCCCTATAAAACAGATTCCCAAAAATGTTGAAACAAGAAACCTGTGAAACGATCGTTTTATATTTATTGGCATTACCTTTGCGTTTAGCTATACAAGCATACTACATCGCTACAAAATAATAGATTTATTCAGTTTGCGCGTCAACCAGATAAAGATACTTTTAATCATCTTACTAACTGTCCAGGCAGGTGGTTTATTGCGGGCTCAGCAGACTGATACGATAGCCAGTCCTGGGCCTGAAGTGCTATCTGATAGTTTGTTAAGCAGCCTTGACTCAGTTTTAATGGCGGCTTCAGCTTCGGATTCCATGCTTGCAGATTCTGCTTTAACAAACACTCAGCCAGAAAGTGGAGTTGACTATGAAGTGAAATACAGTGCCTCTGATTCGCTGATTTTTTCCCTGGACGGGGGGATGGTTGAGCTATATGGCGATGCAATTATCACCTATGACGAGATAGAATTGACTGCTGCCTACATCCGATATGAAATGGATCAGAGCCTTGTTGTGGCATTCGGACTACCCGATTCTTCGGGTGAAATAGCTGGAAAACCTGTGTTTACTGATCCCAGCGGCACCTTTGAGTCGAAACTCCTGAAGTACAATTTCACAACAAAAAAAGGCTATATAGAAGAGGTGGTTACCGAGCAGGAGGGAGGTTTCCTCCATTCGAATGAGACCAAGATGCAAACCAATGGTCACATTCACCTGAAAGATGGAAAATATACTACCTGCGATGCGGCTCATCCCCATTTTTATATTTCCATTACCAAAGGAATATCCATGCCCGGGGATAAGATTGTATCTGGTCCGGCCTTTCTTGTGCTTGAAAATGTTCCGCTTCCATTGGGAATCCCCTTTGGCTTTTTTCCCAATTCAACCACAAAGACCTCCGGGATTATTATCCCAAAATACGGAGAAGAGCAACGAAGGGGTTTCTACCTTCAGGAGGGGGGGTACTATTTTGCTTTGAACGATTACATGGATCTGAGGGTTACCGGTGACATCTATACCAATGGCACATGGGGTGTTCGGGTTGGAAGTAATTACAGGCTCAACTATAGGTTTACCGGCAATGTGAGCGTGAAGTATTTCAAGAATATTAATGGTTATAAGAATATCGAGGGGCTATATGATGTGAGCCGAGACTATGCCATCGGCTGGAGTCATAGCCAGGACTCCAGAGCTAATCCAACCAGTTCTTTCAGGGCCAGCGTCAATCTTTCAAGTTCGTCCTACGACAAAAATCATACACGAAACATTAACAGTGTGATGACCAACACCAAGCAATCCAGTATCTCATATACCAAATCATGGCCAGGCAGCCCCTTTAATCTGAGCACATCTCTCAATCAAAACCAGAACAGCAAAACCGGTGCCGTGAATTTGACATTGCCAACTGTCTCCTTTAATATGGGCCGCATTACTCCTTTTAAAAGGAAAGTGGCCTCAGGTCCCAAAAGATGGTATGAAGATATCCAGTTTAGTTTTACCAGTGTTCTGGAAAATCGCATCAATACCATTGATACGCTTCTGTTTACCACCTCGGTTTTTGATGATATGAAAAACGGGTATAAGCAAAACATTCCCCTTAGTCTTAGTATCAAACCCTTTAAAAAGGTTAAAAAAGTAGCTGCCCTGCAGAGTTTTGCCATCACGCCCTCCCTGAATTTTAACGGAATGCTCTATTCAAAGCAAACCTCAAAATATGTGAACAGCTGGGACGAATCTGTGGATGATAATGGAAATATAATTTATGATCCCATAGTAACCGATACCCTGATAAACAAATTCTCCTATGCTTACTCCCTTTTTCCCAGTATAAGTTCTGGATTTGCACCAAAACTATACGGGATGTACAACTTTAAAGGTGAAGGTAGATTGGAGGCCATCAGACATGTCATGACACCAAATGCCAGCTTCTCATATGTGCCGGATATGTCCTCTGTCCAACCCGACTATTACAGGGATGTATATGATGAGAGAAATGATTCAGTATTGTCCACCTACTCCATATATGAGGACCAGATCTATGGTACGCCATCCGCCAGGGGAGCCTCCGGTTCGCTGAACCTGTCCCTTCGTAACAATGTGGAGGCAAAGATGCGGGCAAAGAAAAAGAAGGATGGCTCGGAGGATGAGGAGGAAAGCGAGGATAAGCTTGAGAAGGTGTCACTCCTGGATAACCTGAGCATGAGTACCAGCCTGAATCTCTTCCATACCGATACACTTACACCCGCTTGGCGTCCGGTTAGTTTTAACGGCAGTACCAAGCTATTTAAAAATAAACTGAACATCACCTTCAGGGGTGTTCTTGATCCCTTCGGGTATGACAAGTCCAGGTCGCGGACCCGGGAAACCTATTTTTCCCAAACCGGTAAAGCCCTTCGTCTGACCACAGCTGGTGTCACAGCAGGCTTTTCCCTGAAATCCAAACAGGGGAAAGGAGAGGAAGATTCCGGGCGGGAGGATGATCGTGAATCTCAGTTAAATAATCCGGATATGATGGGTGAGGATCCAAACAGTCCCTATGATCCCCGTATGGAGGATTATTATGGCGACTATGTGGATTTCGAAATTCCCTGGTCGGTCCGGGTCGATTACAGTTTTAACTACACCAAACCCAAGGATGTGGTAAGTATTGTGCAGACAGTCAGGGCATCGGGTGATTTTAGTGTTACCCCCAAATGGAAAATCGGTTTTAATACCGGTTATGACCTGGACCGGAAACAATTTACAACCACTAACCTCAGCATTTACAGGGACCTGCATTGCTGGGAGATGCGCATCTCTGTGGTCCCATTTGGAGCATACAAATCTTACAACTTTCAGATCAATGCCAAATCTTCCATTCTCAAGGACCTGAAGTACAACAAGCGGAAGTCATGGCAGGACAATTTCTAAAAAACAAACAATGAAAAAAATTATTCACACTCAAGATGCTCCCGCGGCAGTGGGGCCCTATTCACAGGCAGTTGAAATCAATGGAACCCTTTACATCTCGGGGCAGGTACCCATCGATCCGGCAAGTGCAAAGGTTGTGGAGGGCGGGATCCAGGAGCAAACAGAGCAGGTTATGAAGAACATCGGAAAAATCCTGGAAGCAGCAGGTTATGCCTACTCCGATGTGGTGAAGTCAACATGTTTGCTCTCAGATATGGCAAATTTTAAAGCCATGAATGCCGTATATGCAGAATTTTATCCGGAGAATCAGCCTGCAAGGGCTGCATTTGCAGTGAAAGAACTGCCTTTGGGTGTCCTCATCGAGATTGAATCCATCGCTGTTCGGGATATTCCCCTCCGTTAAGCCTCCCACCCTTACCGGGAATAGTGTTAACCATCGGCCTAGCTATCATTAATTCCCCTTCCTTTGAAAATCTTCACCATACATTTTTCTATCCTTGACTCCCGGGTTTTGGATTGTTTTGCCTGGGAAAAGTGTAGAATGTAACCTCGTTGTCGACCCGGTGTTAATGCTTCAAAAGCAGATTTCAGTTCAGGTATTTCATCAAATTTCATCTGGAGCTCTTCGGGTATTGATCCTGGTTTCTTTTTGAAATTCACTTTAAGTCCCATTTTTTCCACTTCAATTGCTTCATATATATAGGCTTTCAAGATGGATTCCATCTCAATGATATCCTTAACATCGAAAAACCGAATCTGGCGCACTGATTGTGAGTTTGCCCCGGGAGCTACTAAAATTCCTAAGGAATCTGCCAGTAAAGCACCCTTGATGAACGCAAGAGCAGCGTATTCTTTAAATGCGGTCACTATGGCTATATTGCTTTTCTCATACTCGTAGCATGGTTGTGACCACTTGAATTTTTCATCCAGTCCGCATTCCAGAACGATCCTTCTCAATTGCTTCAATTCTTCAGACCAGTTATGGACCTTGCATTGCGGTGTTCGATACAGTGAACAACGCCCACAGCCTTCTTCAAGATAGAGGTCAACTTTATTATTCATTCAGCTTATTTATAATTCACAGGAAAAGCCTCCTAACGAAAAAGAGGCTGCCCCTTTTGAGACAGCCTCTTCTAAATACATGTAATATAGGGTATCTCTACTCGGATACGATATCGAAGGGAATATCCACAAGAACTTCCTTGTGCAATTTGATTTTAGCTGAATAACTGCCTATCTCTTTGATCAGGTCATCACTGATGGAGATATTCTTACGCTCAATATCAAAACCTTTGTCTTTAAGCGCCTCGGCAATCTGGATCGTGTTAACGGAACCGAATATTTTTCCTTTGGTACTTGTTTTCGCACCAATGGAGAGAAACACATCTTTCAGCTCTTCAGCCATTTTCACAGCCTCTTTTTTCAATTGAGCCTCTTTGTGAGCGCGCTGACGGAGAATCTCCGCGTGCACCTTTTTAGCCTGGGCTGTAGCGTTAATTGCTATTCCCTTGGGAATCAAATAGTTCCTAGCAAACCCATCTTTAACGAGCACGATGTCGTCTTTGCTTCCCAGATTGGGCATGTCTTGTTTTAAGATCACATTCATTTCAAGTTCCTCCTTTTACTTTAACATGTCAGTTACATAGGGTAGCATAGCCAGGTGACGTGAACGCTTGATGGCGACTGACACTTTTCGCTGGTACTTAAGGGATGTTCCGGTAAGGCGCCTTGGTAATATCTTGCCTTGCTCGTTGAGAAACTTCTTAAGGAATTCTGGATCCTTGTAATCGATGTATTTGATGCGATTCTTTTTGAACCTGCAATACTTTTTCTTCTTTACCTCTACCGTTGGCGGAGTTAAATATCTGATTTCTGAATTATCCTGTGCCATTTTATACTTCCTCCTTTGTTTGTTCAGCTGACTTCCTGGCTCTTTTTTTCTCTGCGTATACCACAGCATATTTTTCCATCTTCATGGTCAGAAAACGTAAAATACGCTCGTCCCTGCGAAATTCGGTTTCGAGTTTGGCAATGGTATCAGGTTCAGCTTTGAACTCGATCAAGTGGTAAAATCCAGTGGATTTCTTTTGGATGGGATAGGCCAGTTTTTTTAGACCCCAGTCCTCTTCGTAAACGATCTCACCTTTGTTTTCGGTGATCACTTCCTTGAATTTGCTGACCGCTTCCTTCATCTGGCCTTCAGACAAAACGGGAGTAGCAATGAAAACGGTCTCGTATTGGTTTAACATGTATAAATATTTAGTTATTAAAAAATCGACTGCAAAAGTAGAAACTTTTTGATTAAGAGGCAAGAAAGATATTCATTTTATCCACATCAAGCCTCAATATTTATGACTTTCCACCCATTATATACTTTTTTACTTTTGACTTTACCGACTATATGGACTTTTTGACTCAATCTTGTTATCTTAGCGGCTCCAATGGATAAATTTATTGTATCTGCGCGAAAGTACAGACCTGCAACATTTAATGATGTAGTGGGACAAGCCGCTATTTCAACCACATTGAAAAATTCCATTCTGAATCATCACCTTGGACATGCTTACCTTTTTAGTGGGCCCAGGGGGGTGGGAAAGACTACCTGCGCAAGGATTTTTGCAAGGACTATAAATTGTTTCAGTATCACCGAGGACGGCGAAGCATGTAATACCTGCGAGTCATGCATTTCTTTTAATGAAAACCGTTCATACAGCATTCACGAGTTGGACGCGGCTTCAAATAATTCTGTGGATGATATCCGACTGCTCACCGAACAGGTCAGGATTCCGCCACAAATCGGTTCATATAGTATCTATATCATCGATGAGGTACACATGTTGTCGCAACAGGCCTTCAATGCTTTTTTAAAAACCCTGGAGGAGCCACCGGCACATGCTGTATTCATCCTGGCCACCACTGAAAAGCATAAGATCATCCCTACCATTCTTTCAAGGTGCCAGATTTTTGACTTCAACCGTATTGGAGTGGAAGATGCAGTGGCCTATCTGAAATCGATTGCTGATAAGGAATCCCTCACATACGAAGAGGATGCGCTTCATGTAATCGCCCAGAAGGCCGACGGGGCCATGCGCGATGCACTGTCCATTTTTGACCAGGTTGTAAGTTTCTCGGGTGATAACATTAGCTACCAGAAGGTAATAAAGAACCTTAATATTCTGGACTATGAGTATTTCTTCAGGCTCACATCCAGTGCACTCGAGGGAGATGCTCCCTCCATGCTCCTCCTCTTTAATGAGGTGTTGGGAAAGGGCTTTGATGCAAGAAACTTCATCAACGGATATGCGGCTCATCTTCGCGATCTCATGGTCTGCAAAGATCCTGCAACCGTCCAGCTCATGGAGGTAGGGGCAGGGATCCGTGAAAAATACCTGTCTCAGTCTCAGCAGGTCCCTCTCCAGTTTATTTATGAAGGTCTGGACATTTGTAACCAGGCCGACATTCAGTTCAGAGCCAGCCGGAATCAGCGCCTTACCATTGAACTTGCACTGGTGAAGTTGGCCAACCTGACAGTTGGTCAAAAAAAAAAACAGTTAACTGAATCTGCATCTGTT
Source organism: uncultured Bacteroidota bacterium (assembly GCA_963716765.1). Taxonomy (GTDB): domain Bacteria; phylum Bacteroidota; class Bacteroidia; order Bacteroidales. The sequence goes on from CAVQUO010000022.1 coordinate 282,433, forward strand.
CCTGAGCAGCCTCAGCCCCTTCCTGAAATCAGCGAAAAGCCCCAGGCACCCATTTCCCAAGCCCCAATCGAATCATCTGTCAAGGCAGAGAGTCCTGTAAAAGCTGCAGAAGAATCCGTGAAAGTACCTCCTCAGGAGAATGGGAACAGAGATAGCCAGGTGGTATGGAATCCTTCTATTTCAATAAAGGGGTCTTTGAAAAAAGAGTCAGTACAAAATCCCGGGCCAGGATCCCCATCATCGGAAGTTGAAAAGCTGCTCGAGGCAAAAGGAAAGGATGATGAGCAAACTGAACATAAGGCTCCCGATCCCGATAGTATATTGAAAGCCTGGAACGAATATGCAAATCCATTGAAAAACGGAAACCCAGGGTCTTCAGTACCCTGCAAAATAACCGGCCGGTGGTTAATGCTGAAGGAAACATCAGGGTTTTGCTCAATACTGAGGCCCAGAGGGATAACTTCCATAAGAACATTAAAGGAGAATTGTCAAGCTTTATCCGTGAAGCCACAGGAAGTCAGGTGATTGACATCATTACCGAGGTGATGGAGAAGGAGATGGAGAATAAAAAGATCTATACTGATCAGGACAGATTGGCATATATGTTGAATAAAAATCCGGAACTTGGAGAATTAAAGACCAGATTCGGACTTGATTTCGATGATTGAACATTAGCCCGTATAAATTGTAAATACTACAGTTAATAGTAAATAAGCAAACTGAAGTGACTGGAGAAAAAATTATCAATTATTACGGAAAAATTCAAGTACCTGATTTCCCAATTGTACCCTTTATCGAGGGTGACGGAACCGGACCCGATATTTGGGCAGCCTCTGTTCGTGTTTTTGATGCAGCAGTGGAAAAAGCTTATGGCGGGAAAAGGAAAATTTTATGGAAAGAGGTGCTGGCAGGGGAGAAAGCCTTTAAGGAAACCGGGAAGTGGTTGTCAGAGGAGACCCTCGATATTATCCATGAACATCTTGTTGCCATTAAGGGTCCGCTTACAACTCCGGTGGGTGGAGGGATTCGCTCGTTAAATGTGGCTCTGAGGCAAATCCTTGACCTGTATGTGTGCCTCCGTCCGGTTAGGTACTATGAGGGTGTCCCTTCACCGGTAAAGGACCCAACGACCACCGACATGGTAATTTTCCGTGAGAATTCAGAGGATATTTATGCCGGTATTGAATGGCTGACAGGGACCGAAGAAGGGGAGAAGATCAAGAAATTTTTAATTGATGAGATGGGTGTTTCCACCATCAGGTTCCCTGAAACTGCTTCCATTGGGATTAAGCCTATTTCCAAAGAGGGTACCACCCGTCTGGTTCGTGCTGCCATACAGTATGCTGTCAGAAACAAGCAGCCTTCTGTAACCATTGTTCACAAGGGCAATATCATGAAGTACACGGAAGGACAATTTAAGCAATGGGGATATGAACTGGCCGAGAAGGAGTTTGGTGACATGGTATTCACATGGGCACAATATGACCGTATTGCTGAGAAAGCGGGAAATAAGGCTGCAGATCAGGCTCAGGATTCAGCCATGAAAGCAGGCAAAATTCTCATAAAGGATGTAATTGCCGATGCATTTCTTCAGCAGATACTTACGAGGCCCAGCGAATATTCAGTAATTGCAACCATGAATTTGAATGGTGACTATATTTCAGATGCCCTGGCTGCAATTGTAGGCGGGATTGGGATCGCGCCGGGAGCCAATATCAATTTTGAAACCGGACATGCTATTTTTGAAGCAAGGCATGGAACGGCTCCAAAATATGCCGGATTGGACAAAGCAAACCCGGGTTCGCTTATTCTTTCCGGGGTAATGATGCTCGACTATATGGGTTGGAACGAAGCTGCGGAACTGATTGTCTCCGGTCTTCAGAAGGCCATCACCAAAAAAAGAGTGACTTATGATTTTGCCCGACTGATGGATGGTGTCACCCCTGTCTCCTGTTCGGGATTTGGCACAGCGATTATCGAAAATATGTAATTATAAAAAGTTAGGAATGTTAGTAGCGTTAGTAGGGTTAGTATGAAATATCCTTACTAACTTTACTAACTTTACTAACTTTACTAACCTTACTAACCTTACTAACCTTACTAACTTTACTAACCTTACTAACCTTACTAACCTTACTAACCTTACTAACCTTACTAACCTTACTAACCTTACTAACCTTACTAACCTTACTAACCTTACTAACCTTACTAACCTTAATAACCACTAACATTTTTTTACTATGTTACCAAAAAAAGTAGAAGAGATTTTAAATGAACAAATCCTCAGAGAGGATTACTCATCACAACTTTACCTTTCCATGGCCTCATGGGCTGAAAATAAGGGATTTGAAGGCGTGTCTGGCTGGTTGTATGCGCAGGCCGAAGAGGAACGAATCCATATGCTTAAACTGGTAAAGTATGTCAACGAAAGGGACGGAGTAGCAGTGATCCCGGGTATTAAAATGCCTCCAACGGATTTTGGCGATGTATTTAAGATGTTCGACCAGGTTTTTGCACATGAAAAATTCATTTCCGGCTCCATCAATGAGATTGTTGCCGTATGTATTGCCGAAAACGACTTTACAACTCAGAATTGGATACAATGGTTCGTTACCGAGCAGATCGAAGAGGAAGCCGCTGTGAAAGGAATTATTGATAAACTCAAACTGCTGGGTGCGAATAACCTTTACATGTTTGACCGGGATATTCTCTCCATGAGGGGCGGAGGCACGGCGAATACCGTATAGCCAAAGGAGAGCATCGTATTCTGATCAGGATTTATAAACAGGGTCGGCCGGGAATTTTTCCCTGCCGGCCCTGTTTTTTCTGCCAAATTCGCATGAATTGGATTATGGTATGTTATTTGAACACTCGAATAAGACAATAAAAAAGGTAAATTTGTGCGTTCAAAACGCTAAAAGCATTATATCATAAACTCACCGGATAATGGATTTTAATAAAATTATAGGCAAATTTCTTGGTAATAAGTCAGATAGGGATATGAAGGAGGTGACTCCCTATGTGGAAAAGGTCGCTGCAGAGTATGACAAATTACAAGGAATCACCAACGACGAGTTAAGGGCACATTCTGCTGCTCTTAAACAAAGGATTAAGGACTACGTCTCTGAGGAGAAGCTCAATTTGGAGGAGATGAAAAAAAGGGCCGAAGATCCCGAAGTGGATGTGAATGAAAAGGAGTCTTTGTATCACGATATTGATAAGCTAGAGGTGAGGATCGATGAGAAGTATGAGGAGATTCTGAATGAAGTTCTTCCCGAGTCCTTTGCGATAATCAAGGATACTGCAAGAAGATTCAAGGAGCATAGTGAGTTGGAGGTGACCGCTCTGGATTATGACAGAACCATTGCCGCCTCCCGCGAATCTGTTGTAATCAAGGGGAAATACGCCATCTGGAAGAACAAGTGGATGGCAGGGGGTAGCGAGATCACCTGGGACATGGTTCATTATGATGTGCAGCTCATTGGAGGGGCAGCACTTCACAGTGGCAGAATTGCAGAGATGGCAACCGGGGAGGGGAAAACCCTGGTAGCAACACTCCCCGTATTCCTGAATGCCCTTACAGGCAAAGGGGTTCACCTGGTAACTGTAAACGACTACCTCGCAAAAAGGGACTCCGAATGGATGGGACCCATCTACGAGTTTCACGGACTCACAGTCGATTGTATTGATAAACATCAACCAAACTCCGACGCCAGGAGAAAGGCTTATAACTAGCGACATCACCTTTGGTACCAATAATGAATTTGGATTTGATTATCTGCGTGACAATATGGCGCACTCTCCAGGTGAATTGGTCCAAAGAAAACATAATTATGCGATTGTTGATGAGGTCGACTCTGTACTTGGTGGATGATGCGCGGACACCCCTGATTATCTCCGGGCCAATACCCAGGGGAGAGCACCAGGAATTTAATGAGTATAAGCCTAAAGTAGAGCGCTTGATAAGTGCCCAGAGGCAGGTGGTTAACGCTGCTTTTACAGAGGCCCGTAAACTCCTGGCAGAAGGGAATACGGAAAAAGGCTGGATTCAAGCTACTCCAGGCAAATAAAGGGTTACCCAAATACAAGCCCCTGATCAAAATGCTTAGTGAGGAGGGGAATAAAGCGCTCATGCTGAAGACCGAGAATCACTACATGCAGGAGCAGTCAAAAAATATGCACCTGGTTACAGATGATCTCTACTTCATCATCGAAGAAAAAATGAATTCGGTGGAGCTCACCGAAAAGGGAATCGACCTGATCACAGGCGATTCCGACGATCCCTCCTTTTTTATACTTCCCGATATTGGCAGCGAAATTGCTGAGATTGAAAAATCTGATTTATCCGAAAAGAAAAGGCTTGAGGTGAAGGATAAGATGCTGCAGGATTATGCAGTAAAATCGGAACGCATCCATACTGTTAATCAGCTCATGAAGGCTTACGCCATGTTTGATAAGGAGATCGAATATGTGGTTATGGATAACAAGGTGAAGATTGTTGATGAGCAGACTGGGAGGATCATGGAGGGAAGGCGCTACAGCGACGGACTCCATCAGGCCATTGAAGCCAAGGAGAATGTGAAGGTGGAGGCGGCCACTCAGACCTGGGCCACCATTACCCTGCAGAACTTCTTCAGAATGTATCATAAGCTTTCGGGAATGACCGGAACTGCCGAAACCGAGGCAGGTGAGTTGTGGGATATCTACAAATTGGATGTAATGGTGATTCCCACCAATCGTCCCATCGTAAGAGACGATCGTCAGGACCTGATCTATAAGACCAAGCGTGAAAAGTACAACGCAGTAATCGACGAGTTGGTAGAACTCAATAAGGCCGGCCGGCCGGCACTGGTAGGTACAACCACGGTGGAAGTATCCGAGCTACTTTCAAAGATGCTTAAGATTCGGAGGATTGAACACAATGTGTTGAATGCGAAACTGCACCAGAGGGAGGCAGATGTTGTGGCACAGGCCGGAAAAGCAGGGGGAGTGACCATCGCTACCAACATGGCCGGACGGGGAACGGATATCAAGCTCTCCGAAGAAGTAAAAAAAGCAGGAGGATTGGCCATTATTGGTACTGAAAGACATGAATCGCGCCGTGTCGACCGGCAGTTACGAGGTCGGGCAGGACGACAGGGGGATCCCGGATCGTCCCAGTTCTATGTGTCCCTTGAAGACGACTTAATGCGACTGTTTGGCTCGGATCGGATTGCGGGGATGATGGACCGACTCGGACTAAAGGAAGGGGAAGTGATTCAGCATGCTATGATCACCAAATCCATCGAGAGGGCTCAGAAGAAGGTGGAAGAGAACAACTTTGGGATCAGGAAGAACCTGCTGGAGTATGACGATGTGATGAATTCTCAGCGCGAGGTGATATATAAGCGCCGGAAACACGCCCTGTACGGGGAAAGGATCGGACTTGATATAGCTAATATGATGTACGATGTAACAGAGGACATCGTAAACGATTTCCATCAGAATGGGGATTATGATGGTTTTAAGCTTGAACTGATTCGCTATTTCTCAATCGAATCGCCTGTTACTCAGGAGGAGTTTAAAAAGCTGGATAGCAATCAGCTGGTCGAGACCATCTACGAAATTTTGCTGGATGGCTTACAAAAGGAAGCAGGATAGCATTTCAGAACAGGCCATGCCTGTGATTAACCAGGTTTATGAGCATCAACGCCAGCAATATGAGAATATTGTAGTTCCGGTTTCCGATGGAACGAGGATTTTCCAGGTGATGGCTAACCTGGAGAATTGTTACACTTCTAAGGGTAAGGAACTGCTCAGATCATACGAGAAGAGCATTATTCTGGCCACCATTGATCAGGCCTGGCAGGAGCACCTGAGGGAACTGGATGATCTTCGACAGTCAGTTCGAAATGCACAATACGAACAGAAGGACCCCTTGCTAATTTATAAGTTTGAAGCTTTTGAGCTATTCACCGCAATGATCGAAAAGGTCAACAAAGATGTGGTTTCCACATTGATGAAAGCTCATATCCCCCTGAAAGACCCCCAGAGTGTGCGGAAGGCAGAAGCTCCCAAGCGAATGGATTTGAGTAAATTTGAGGCAAATAAGGACTCGATGCCCTCTTACAACGATCCATCTGGCAGCGGCAAAACAAAGGATGGCAGAACCCAGGCATCACAACCGGTGAGGGTGGATAAAAAGGTAGGCAGAAACGAACCCTGTCCCTGCGGAAGCGGAAAGAAATATAAAAATTGCCATGGTGGCGCTGGAGCTGCCTGATCCTATCAGCGTAGTCCGGCATCAAGATGCCTGATCTCCTGATTAAGGGTTTCAGTGGCAGGAACCAGGGGTAAACGGAGTACATTTTCGCACCATCCCCTGATCTCCATTGCGGCTTTAATTCCTGCAGGATTTCCCTCTTTGAATATGGCTCTAATCATGGGCGAAAGGCTATAATGTAAGTTTCTTGCTTTTTCATAGTCTCCCTTCAATGCAGCATTTACCAGGGCTGAAATTTTGTCCGGGTAGCCATTTCCGATGACACTCACCACACCATCACCCCCCATGGCGATCAAGGGCAAGGTAATGGCATCATCCCCGGAAATAACCTGGAAACCTTCAGGACGCTCTGAAAGCAAGCGGGTAAGCTGATCTAAATCGCCCGACGCCTCCTTAATGGCTATTATCTGATCAGGGTAATCGTTGGCCAGTCTGAGGGTGGTAGATGCAATCATATTGATACCCGTGCGTCCGGGAACATTATAGAGCATCAAGGGGAGATCCGAAGCTGCAGCAATGGCCGAATAGTGCTGATAGATACCCTCCTGGTTAGGTTTGTTATAGTAAGGGACCACACTGAGTATGGCGTTTATTCCTGTTTTATCCAACTGGTCGATGGCCCTGATGGAAGAGAGGGTGTCGTTGCCCCCGGCTCCAACGATGATGGGTACCCTTCCAGCGCAGGAATCCACTACACAGCGAATTACATCCTCCTTTTCGCTTGCAGAAAGGGTAGGGGTTTCGGCAGTGGTGCCGAGCACAACCAGGTAATTGATTCCATTCTCAATTAAGCGATCACTAAGCAAGGCAAGCGCATCAAAGTCTACTGCTCCATTTGAGTTAAATGGAGTAATCATAGCAACTCCGGTACCTTTATATGTCATATTTTTAGTCATGGGATGATTCATTCACTGGATTCAACATTGCAATATATCGTTTGAATTGTTCAGCCAGGAAGCCAATCTCACTATGCTCCTTCAAACTGATCATCAAATCATAATCATTCTGCTGCTCTGTATAACGACCTGCCTTAAAACGCGCTGTGGAGAGTTGCACCAGAAACTGCAATTCAAGGGGGACGTTCGGTGTAAAATCGATGAGCAGGTCTGGATCTGCAGCATAAAAAGCATTCACGGCCTCACCGGAAGGTTTTTTGTACCAATTGAGGTCTTTCCTGGTAATAAAAGCATAGTTTTTTAAGAAGAGCAGTTCCTGTGGAATTTCTTTTTGATGCACAAAACCAAAGGTGCTGACTTTAATTTGCTCGCTTTCCAGGAATTTCTGAAAGTCTTTAATCACTTTAAAGGATTGCTTATCACCTGTATCAAACAGAATGATCGCCGATTTTGCCGTTTTAAAATTGTGCACACAAATTTCCCTGGGAACTCCACGTTTTTTCCTTTTCAGGATCTCTTTGCCTAAACGTTCGTTAAGTTTTACCATTTACAACAAAAATACAATTAAATGGGAAAGCCGGGTACTGCGAGCATGGATAAGAATGCCTTTTCGCTGATAATTGTAATTCCAAGCTTCTGTGCTTTCTCCAATTTACTGGGTCCCATGTTCTCACCAGCCAGGATATAGTCTGTTTTTTTGCTAATGGAGGTGCTAATCTTTCCACCATGGAGCTCAATCATTTTTTTATAATCTTCCCTTGAGTGAAAAGTAAATACACCCGATATAACAATGCTTTGATTTGCGAGCTTGTCACTGAGCTGCTGCGCTTGCCCTGTGAGTTGAAATTGCAATCCCTGCGACTCCAACTTCCTGATAATCTCCATATTGTCGGGATCGTCAAAATACTCGATGATGGACTGTGCTATTCTCTCCCCAATCTCATCCACATCCTCAAGGGTCTGTTTATCTGCGGCAATGAGGGCTTCCATGGATCCAAAGGCTTCGGCCAGTTTCCTGGCTACAGTTTCCCCAACATAACGAATTCCCAGGGCATAAAGTAGTCGGGGAAAGGGTACGCTCCTGGAGGCTGCAATACTATCCACCAGGTTTTGTGCAGATTTTTCAGCAAAACGATCCAGCCGGACTACCATTTCGTAATCCAGGGTGTAGAGATCGGCCACATCGCTCACAAGGCCCTCCCTGAATAAGAGGTCTATGGTCGCTTCAGCTGCATTAATATCCATGGCTTTCCTGCTAATGAAATGCTCCAGTCTTCCCTTAATTTGCGGGGGACATGCCATTTTATTGGGACAATAGTGTGCCGCTTCATCCTCATGTCGTACCAGAGAGGTTCCGCATTGGGGACAATGTGTGATAAATTCAAAGGGAAGCAGGCCCGGGGAACGCTTCCCGGTGGCTACACCCACTATTTTTGGAATAATCTCACCCCCCTTTTCCACATATACATGGTCTCCAATACGAATATCCAGCAAGGAAATTTGATCGGCATTGTGCAGGGAAGCCCTTTTTACTGTGGTGCCAGCCAGCTGCACCGGGTCCAGGTTTGCCACAGGGGTTACGGCCCCGGTTCTGCCCACCTGGAAGTCAATACTATGAAGCTTTGTAAGAGCCTGTTCAGCTTTAAACTTGTAGGAAATAGCCCATTTGGGCGTTTTGGCCGTAAATCCAAGTTCCTGCTGCTGCTGAATGGAATCGACCTTGATCACCACACCGTCGATTTCAAATGGGAGTTCTTCCCTCGCTTTCTCCCAATGGTCAATGAAGAGGTAAACTTCGTTCAGGTTTGCCGCAAGCTTGCTGTAGGAGGGGACTTTAAATCCCCAGCTCTTTGCCATCTCAAGTCCCTCATGATGACTATTAAAAAGTTGTTGTTCTCCCGGAATATAATAGAAAAGGCAGTCAAGGGGCCGGCTGGCCACAATAGATGAATTCTGCATTTTCAGGGTTCCCGATGCACTGTTCCTGGGATTAGCAAACAAAGGCTCTCCTTTTTCTTCCTGTTCCCGGTTCATCCGTGCAAATCCTTCCAGGGGAATAATTACCTCTCCCCTGATCTCCAACTCATCCGGAAAATTTCCCCCTCTGAGTTTCAGGGGTATACTGGGTATGGTCCGGATATTACGGCTAACATCATCTCCCCGTGAACCATCCCCCCTTGTGAGCGCCTGCACAAATGAACCCTTTGAATAGGAGAGCGAGACAGCTACACCATCATATTTTAGTTCGCAAAAATAGTGAAGCTTTTCACCTGTAATTTTTCTGACCCGCTCATCAAATTCGGCCAGTTCTTCTCTGTTGTATGTATTTCCCAGCGAGAGCATGGGATATTTGTGCTCAAATGATTTAAATTCAAGGTTCAGATCGCTCCCCACTCTATGGGTGGGCGAATTATCATCCTCGAAGATGCGGGAAAGCCATCTCCAGTTCCTGAAGCGCTTTAATTAATTGATCGTATTGAAAATCAGAAATTTCAGGTTCCGATTTTACGTAGTAGTTATAGTTATGCTGGTGAAGTTTTTCGCGGAGTTCTTCAATCCTTTCTTTTGCCTTCTCCGGAGTCATCTGATTCGATTTTAAACAAAAATAGTACTTTTAGTCAGTTGATGAAATTAAGAATCACATACGCCTATTTGCTTCTGGCTATTTTACTCTCTTCGGGGGGTATCCTGGTGCATGGTCAGGTGCAGTCGCCAGGAAAAATAATGGGTGACTTTCGAAATTTGAAAGCCGCTGAGCTCATCTACTTGCTTCCTCCTCTGCATCCGTTGCAGGTGGAGGCCTGTTTGCAGGAAAACACCGAACACTATAATAAACCGCTTGTCTTTGCAATCGAAAGGCCCGTTTCCATTGCCCCGGCCACCCAGGGCTTATGGACACAAACGGATGAATACCGGATTTGGAGGGCCCATATAATCACCACAGGAGCAGTCTCCGTGGGTTTAATCTTCGATGCCTACCGCTTGGAGGAAGGGGTAAAGTTGATGATTTACAATCCGGACAAAACTTTTGTGAAGGGGGCCTATACATCCTTAAATAACAAAAGTTCCGGAATTTTTGCCGTAGCCCATATTCCTGGCGATGAGCTTATCATCGAATTGCAGGTACCTGTTCAGATGGAAGATTATGGAGAACTGTCCCTGGGTTCTCTTTCACATGCCTTTTTGCCGGTGGCGCTAAATGGGACCAGGGATGGCCGCTTTGGAAGGTCACAGCCCTGCGAAATTGATATTAGCTGTGAGGAGGGTACCCAGTGGCAACTGGAGAAGCGATCTGTGGTCAGGCTCTACACCGTAACCCAGTATTGTACCGGTGTGATGTTGAATAACACTGCATACAACGGTGACCCACTCTTGCTCACTGCCGAGCATTGCATTGAAAATGAATCCAGGGCTGAATCTTCAGTTTTTGTTTTTAACTACGAAAGTCCTTCCTGCTTTGGAGCCGACGGATCAGTGGCCATGTCCATTTCCGGTTCCGAATTACTCTCGGTTGGCGATAGCATTGATTTTAGCCTGGTCAGGTTGTCGCTTCCCCCACCCGAAGAATTTGATGTTTATTACGCCGGCTGGGATTTGACCACCTCCCCATCGGGGCCCACCACAACCATCCATCATCCCGAGGGGGATGTGAAAAAGATTACATTTGATTTTGATGCACCTGACTCCACCTTTAAAAAGTCTCAGATAGCCCCCCAGTTCTGGGACCTGCTCAGCAACTCATTCTGGTGGATCAAACAATGGGACATTGGTTCCACTGAACCCGGATCCTCGGGATCGCCTTTGTTTACCCCTACGAGTCATGTAATCGGGGTACTGAGTTGGGGCAGTGCCAAATGTGGTGACTCCATAGGCTATGATGGAGGAACAGACCGGGTGGAATATGATAAGACAAATAATGTGGACGACTATTACACAAGGCTGGACGTGGCATGGGATTACCGTAGTGATTCTGCCCAATCGCTGAAACCATGGCTGGATCCGGCGGGTACAGGGGTGAGGATTATCGACGGACTTCATCCGGGCAGTATCCCGGAAAACAGGCCCATTTTGGGCTCTGACTTCACCGCCTGGCCCAATCCCGCAGGAAGTGAGCTCTGGTTTTCTGCCCGCACGAGTCGAAATGGAAGTGTCAAATACAGGGTCTTCGATCTCAGAGGTGCTCTTCTCCTGGAAGGTGAGGCCGGATTGCCCGGCCCGGTCCTTTTGAATATCAGCGATCTTCCGGGTGGCTTGTATCTGCTTTCCTTAATACATGGACCGGAACAGGAAATTCTCAAATTTGTAAAAACACCATGAGAGTCGCTTCTGTAGTCCTGCTGATTTATTTTTTTGTATGCGGGTGCCAATCCGGAGAGATCCCGGCGGGCGACAAGCAAACGGTAAACTCTGGCTTTACTAAGTATGCCACAAGGTTTGATATTTCAGTGGAGAAAGGTTATACCATGCTCCAGGTCTTTAATCCCTGGCAGAACAGCAGGAGCAAAACCTATCGTTACCTGCTGGCAGATCAGCAGGAGAATATTCCCGATTCGCTATCTTTTTTGCCTTTCATCCGCACCCCGGTTCGCCGTGTGATTACCATGTCCACAACTCATGTGGCAATGATAACAGGTCTGGGAGAAGGTGCAAGTATCAAAGGGGCTTCAGGTACTCCATTTATCTTCAACCGGGAAATCAGGGAGAGATGCGATTCAGGATTAGTCGCCGATGTAGGTTACGGACAGGGACTTAATTACGAATTGGTGGTGGCCCTGGAACCCGATGTGGTTTTTCTATATGGTGTTGAGGGTAATGTGACAACCCTGGCAGGAAAACTAAGCGAACTGGGGATTAAAGTGGTTTATTGTGCTGAATACCTGGAGAAGGATCCGTTGGGGAAGGCTGAATGGATAAGGTTTTTCGCATCATTTTACGGGAGGGAACAGGAGGCAGAATATTTTTTCCAAAGGGTGGATTCAAATTACACAGCCTTGAAGAGCATCACAGCAAAGGAGGTAATAAAACCAGAAGTAATGATTGGCCTTCCATGGAAGGATACCTGGTATGTGGCCGGGGGGCAAAGTTTTGCATCCCGGCTGATCAGTGATGCCGGCGGACAGTATCTCTGGAGCGACAATCCCTCAGACGAGGCAGTACCCCTGGACCTGGAATCGGTCTTTTCAAAGGCCATCAATGCCGATATCTGGATAAATCCGGGAGTTGCACAATCTCTGGGAGAACTGCTTGCCTTTGATGAACGTTTCGCAGAGCTTCCCGTATTAAAGCAGGGAAATATATTTAATAATAATGCCAGGATGAGCCCAGGGGGAGGGAATGATTACTGGGAATCAGCTACTTTGCGTCCCGATTTGATTCTGGATGACCTGATTTCTGTGTTTCATCCCCAGCTAATGCGAGATCATTCCATGTTTTACTACAGGAAATTGAAATAATCCTTACATTTGAATAACACCAAAAAAGAGCAATATGGCAAGTATCAGGATGCTGAAAAAGGAAATAAACAAACTTGCATTTGACCTTTTGCAGGAGTGTTTTGCCTACCGTCACTTCACCGAAGACCTTTCGGAAGATCGTTTTGATGATGTAATAAAGAAGATTGTGCTCCTGCGAAATGATTTGATAGTAAAAACAAATCATCCGGAATCAGATGCAGAATCCACCACATTAAAAGAGCATTATAAGCGTATTGAGCTGGATCTTCTGAAACTGGCCGATGTGGTGGAAGATCTAAAGAAATAGGTGTGAAGATCAGGTCCGGAAGCCTCCTTTACTTCCTTGTAATTTTGCTGGTGCTGCTTGCACTGATTCTGTTGGATATCAGGCTTGGGGCAGTTCCTATCACCTTTCCCGACATAGCTGCGCCATATTGCTGGCATGGAAAGTACTGACTGATCAGCAGCTGATTATACTTACCAAATTCCGCCTACCACGCGTGGCCACTGCACTTCTTGCTGGCGCCGCACTTCCCCTTTGTGGATTGCAGATGCAAACCCTTTTCAGGAATCCGCTGGCAGGTCCCTACGTGCTGGGGATCAGTTCCGGAGCCAGCTTTGGAGCTGCACTGGTTGTTCTGGGGGCAGGTGCCACCGGACTGGTTGCCACGTGGAGCCTGGCTCTGGCTGCATGGATGGGTGCCGGAGTGGTGATGCTGCTATTGCTCTTTGTCTCCCGTAGGATCAAAGGATGGCCTGACCATCCTTATTCTGGGAATCATGTTTTCCAGTGGATTGGCCGCAGTGATCAGCATTATGCAGTACTTCAGCCAGGCCGAGGCCCTGAAATCCTTTGTGATCTGGAGCATGGGAAGCCTTGGCCATGTGACAGGAGCACAGTTATGGATTATGGCTCTGGCCATTGTTCCTCTGCTGTTTATTACCCTCTTCTTCGGAAAAGTACTGAACGGATTGATGCTGGGTGAGGAGTACGCAGCAACCATGGGGGTGAGAATCAGGCGCACAAGAACCATCATTTTTGCCACAACCAGCCTGATGGCAGGCACTGTTACAGCATTTTGCGGCCCCATTGGTTTTATTGGTATTGCAGTACCCCATGTTGCCAGGTTCATATTTAAGCGGTCCGACCACCGCATCTTACTTCCAGCCACCATGATTACAGGCATGGCCATCCTGGTGATGAGCGACCTGGTTTCGCAGCTTCCCGGATCGGAACACGTCCTTCCAATCAATGCAGTTACTTCACTGATCGGGATTCCTGTGGTGATCTGGCTGGTGATTATGAATCGAAAAGCACAGCAGCTATGATATCTCTTAAGAATATTTCCATCGGATACCATAGAGCCCAACCTTTACTGAATAAGGCTAATTTGCATGCAGGGGAGGGGGAGATGGTTGCCCTTGTGGGGAGAAATGGTTCTGGTAAAAGTACGCTGCTCAGGTCTCTTCTGGGTCTGGTCCCCTTGCTTGAGGGAGAATGCTATTTGTCTGGCTTATCCCTGCAGGGGATTGATCATAAAACCCGGGCGCAATCGGTCTCCTATGTTTCATCACAGATTAGCGCTTTGCCTTCACTGACCGTCAGAGAGCTTGTTTCGCTGGGAAGAATGCCTCATACAGGATGGATCGGGAAAGTTGGGGAAGACGGATTGGGAGATGGTGGATCATATCATTAGCGAGGTGGGTATGGAGACATTCAAGGAACGGAGCCTGGATCAGCTAAGCGACGGTGAGAGGCAGCGGGTGATGATTGCCCGGGCCCTGGTGCAGGACACACCCAATGTGGTACTGGACGAACCCGCAGCCTACCTGGACATCCCCAATAAATATGAACTGGTACGCTTGCTCTCTCTTTTCAGGGACCGGGGTAAAACCATTATCTATTCAACTCATGACCTGGAAACCGCTCTCATGTGTGCCGATAAATTCTGGGTAATAACCAAGGGAGAGATTCATGAGGGATCACCTGAAGATCTGGGCCTGGCAGGCTTCTTTAATCAGCTATTTGATCAGCTCGGGGATCACTTTCGATCTAAGATCGGGAAAGTTTATCTATGCCAAAACTTCCAGGGGGAATGTGGCTCTTACAGGTACTCCGGGAGAAGCCTTTGCCTGGACCGAACACCTGCTTCAAAGGATTGGTTTTACGATTGTTTCAGGGATTCAGCCCCTGATGATTGAGGTACACCCTGAAGATAAACATCGATGGAAGCTGGTAAAGGGGGAGTCATGAAATTAGCTTAGATTCTCTTTATAACTTGGCCCGGTTCTTGAGCAATGATGAATAATATCCTTTTTTCAATCTTTCTAAAAACTGCAATGTCATGAAAGTAAAAAAGATTTTTGCCTATTCACTTTCCACTCTTGTTTTGCTTTTTTCAGTGGTGGCCATCCTGGGAATCTGGAATCTGGTAGATATTGAATTCCTGATTGTCACGATTGTTCAAATCCCTGATGGTCATCCTGGCTGCAGCTGCAGTGGTGGTGCTGATTTTTTCAATCCTGGACCGTCCGGAAAGGATCAACCATAGAGGATGGCGAGGATTAATCAAGCAGGGCTGAAATTTTTTCTGCTCCGGCCCTGTTGGAATAATCCTTCAGGACAAGCTCCCTTTCAAGGATCTCTTGCTCGGTAAAGGGAAGGGTCATTAGCTCTATCCAGTTGAACAATCATATCTTGAGGCTCTTCGGCAAGCTGACAGAGTGATTCCAATCCCGTACCGTCTATCATTTCTGAGTTTACGAGACAATGCCTTCCTCCAAACAGGGCATGAAGAAGTTTTAATTTAATACCGGTGGACTGAGCCGTATAGAGAAGGTTCACCTGGGCATCTGCAATGAGTTCATCCAATTCTTCATCCGATGGATTGGCAATAACCCTTGATATTCGACCACCCGGATAGTTTTCCGGATAAAGGATTTGGAAGGATTTTTTCCGGCCACCATTACCCTGTGAGGGATCTTTGAAAGTACATTGCTGGCGATGCGCAGGAAAACATCGGAATTTTCTGCAACGGCCAAATTCCCGTGAAAAAGGATGTAATCTCCCAGGCCGGGTTTGATGGTGATTTCATCGAACCTGTGAAATGCAGGTAAGAGCGTGGAGTGTCCATATTTCTCCATAAAATATTCCGTTTCGGGTCTGGATATACCAAGAATTTGATCAGCCTCTTCCAGGATTTTCTCATAGCGCTGAAGTTTAATGGCTTCAGTGTAGAGAAAAATCTTATCATAGAGCCTGTTCTCACTTCTGGAGAGGGCCCTGTAGTATTTATGCTCAATATTATGTGCCCTTACAAGGCACTTTTTACCAGCATCTGCAAACTGTTTTAATCTGAGCAGGTGGAATGCAGGCCTTCAAAAAGTATCGGAAATTTATCTCCGAGAATCCTCTTTGGCATGGTATTTGAATTTCTTGTAGTGACAATGTATGGATCTCTCTGGAGCGCATAGAAAAGACCAGATTCCCGCTCATAGTAGTGAACTTCGGCACAGAGATCCTCAAGTTCTTTGGAAGGTTGACGGCCATATGTATAACAGTGAAGGATTGTTTTTACTCCCACCTGTTTCAGGGATCTTAATTTTATAAAAAATGTCGATTACCCCTCCGTAATCCGCCGGATAGGGGACATTGAAGGCGATGACATGAAGATGTTTATCCGACATGTTGAACCTATAGTAGAAACTGCTGTGTGACTGTTAAAGATAAGGCAAAAAATATTAACATTTTTTAATGTTTTTTTAAAGATATTAGTGCAACATTTTCGCAATTTGCACGTTTAATATAAGTGTAGAAAGCTTATTGATTATCAGTTAGATAATTTCGTTCTTTTATTCTACATTTCTTTTCATAGATTTAGTTTTAGGGTTAGTTTAGTTTTAAGGTCCCTCTGCGCTCGCAGGGGGATCTTTTTTTTATCTTTGTCCGTCAGATATAGCATATGCAAAGAATAGAACAAATTATAAGGAGCCTGGCCATCGATGCCATAGAAGCCTCCTGGAATACAAAGGTACCCGAGAATGAGGTGCAAATTCAGAAAACCAGAAAAGAGTTTGAGGGAGATTATACCCTGGTGGTATTTCCCCTTTTGAAACTTTCCAGAAGATCACCTGAAGAAACTGCCAAAACCATAGGTGCCTATATTGAGGAGCATTCCGCCATGATCTCAGGGTTCAATGTTATCAAAGGCTTTCTGAACCTGGTTGTATCACATACCTTCTGGAGGATTTTACTTGACGGAGAACTTAAGGAACCAGGCTACGGTACAAGTCCTCTGAGCGCATCATCACCAAGGGTGGTGATCGAATATTCATCTCCAAATACCAATAAACCGCTACACCTGGGTCATATTCGCAACATCCTGCTTGGGCATTCCATGGCGAAGATTCTTGTATCCAGTGGCAAAAAGGTAAACCAGGTAAACCTTGTCAATGACCGGGGAATCCATATATGCAAATCGATGCTTGCCTGGGAGAAGGAAGGAGAAGGAGAAACTCCTGAATCATCCGGAATGAAGGGTGATCACCTGGTGGGAAAGTACTATGTAAGGTATGATCAGGCCTACAAAGCTCAGGTTAAATCTTTGATTGAGAGTGGAAAGCTCCCAAAGGAAGCAGAAGCGGAAGCCCCTGTTCTTCAGGAGGCCAGGGAGATGCTGCTAAAATGGGAAGCGGATGATCCTCAGGTTCGGGCTCTGTGGGAGATGATGAACGGATGGGTCTATGCCGGTTTTGAGGAGACCTATCAAAGACTTGGGATTAGTTTTGACAAGACTTATTACGAATCGGAAACTTACAAGCTGGGAAAATCGATCATTTTAAAAGGACTTGAAGAAGGAATCCTTTACTCTCGTGATGATGGCTCCGTATGGGCCAACCTGGAAGAGGAGGGGCTTGATCATAAATTATTATTGCGTTCCGACGGAACATCTGTTTATATGACCCAGGATGTGGGAACTGCCCATCAGCGGTTCAGTGAGTTTGAATTTGATTCGCATATCTATGTGGTGGGTAATGAGCAAAATTACCATTTTCAGGTTTTGGCTCTTGTCTTGAAGAAGCTGGGTTATCAGTGGGCCGATCGGCTCTTTCATCTCTCCTACGGCATGGTTGAACTTCCTGAGGGAAAAATGAAATCGAGGGAAGGAACTGTCGTGGATGCCGACGACCTGATGGATGAAATGGAGCAAACGGCCCGCCAGATGTCGGAGGAGCTTGGTAAACTGGATGAGTTACGGGGAGGAAGAAAAAAACCGGATCTACAGACAGGTTGGAATGGGGGCACTTAAAGTATTTCATCCTGAAGGTGGATGCCCGGAAAAATATGACCTTTGATCCCCGTGAATCGGTCGATTTTAATGGAAATACGGGACCATTTATCCAGTATACCTATGCACGGATCAGAAGTCTGATAAGGAAGGGAGCGGATATCCCTAAAAGAGCGGGCGACACGGCATTAATCGACAAAGAGGTGGCACTGATCAGGATGATGTATGACTACCCTGAGGTAATCCGCGAGGCTGCCGATGCTCATAACCCCTCCCTTGTGGCGAATTTTCTATATGAACTGGCCAAGGAGTTTAACCAGTTCTACCACGACCATAGCATCTTAAGTGCTGAAAAAGGGGAGTTGGTGCAACTTCGTCTTCTGTTGGTTGAAGTGATCGGACAGGTGATTGAATCGGGAATGGAACTTCTGGGCATTGAGATGCCGGAAAGAATGTAAACTGGATATGAAACGGATTACTTCTATATTATTCCTTGTTTTGATATCCCTGACTGCCTCTGCTCAGAAAAGCAGGGTGATTTCAGCCACTCAGATGATGGGACAGGGAAAATACGAGGAGGCTAAAGAGGCCATTGAACTGGCCGTATGGAACGATAAAACTTCATCCTGGGCCCGCACCTATTACGTCAGGGGATTGCTTTGCCAGACGGCTTATGAAGAAGGCTTCGAGAAGCGGGATGTAAAAAAAACAAGCCTTTATCCCGACCAGCTTTACCTGGCTTACTCTTCCTATGAACGTGCACTGGAGCTGGATATCCACAATCGGCTTCACACAAACATTTCTCAATTATACTATCACCTTTCCAACGATTTTAGAAAACTTGGTCAGCGTTTATACCTCAGCAGTGATTACAAGGAGGCCTTCCGTGCCTTTGAAAATGCACTCCTGATTAACAATAGCAGCCTGATTCAAGCTGGAACAGATACAAGCCTGATTTATAATACCGCACTGGCTGCCTATGAAAGTCAAAACTGGGATAAGGCCATAAGCTACCTGAGTGGACTGCACAAAATGGGCCACGACCCTGCCACCTCCCTTTTACTTTATAAGGCTTTATTGGAAAATGGGGATAGCATTGGCGCCGAGAAAGTGCTTTTGGAAGGTTTGGATATTTACAATTATGAAAACAAGGTAGTCGCTTACGTGATAAACCTCTATGCCCAGAGCGGAAGAAATGACCTTGCCATGGCCATAGTGCAGGACGCCTTAAAAAATGATCCCGATAATTACAAGTTTATGTGGGCCAGGGGATTGATATATCGAAGGATGGGCGAGCGTGAAAAGGCCATTGAAAGTATGAAAGCTGCCCTTGAACTGGCGCCAGATGTAGCAAAAATCTACTACCATATCGGGGCAATTTATTACAATATGGGGATTGATCTGACCGAGCTCTCACTCAAAACCTCAAATATTGAAAAATACCTGGAATTAAAGACAGCGGCAAGGGGGCATTACGAAAGGGCCGTATACTGGCTTGAAAAATCATATGAAATGGACCCCTATGATGATGAGATTATTTCCATACTTCACCAGCTCTATAACAAGCTTCAAATGGAGGAGAAAGAAGAGGCCCTTCGACTTCAGATGGAATGATCAGATTTTAAATGAAAGCGTAAGCCCCAGAAACTCTTTAAATTGTGGTGTGGCAGCCTCCCGAATGCTACCGTCGGGAAGTAAAATCACATTTCCAGCTTCATCATAAACAGGAGAGCGTCTATCGTCGTCATAGATCAGGTGCAGGTTCAGGCGAACACTGAAAAACCAGTTGATTTTCTGCTCAAGGATCATCTCCCAATCCACATCCACATTCTGAGGCTTATAAAGGTAATTGGAGAAGAGTCTCATTCGGTTGATCATGGTAAGGTCCTTAAAGGGCTTGATTTCATTGGAGAGCACCACTTGTAAACCCAATTCCCTTTTGGCTGTCTGATCAGCTGCAATACCATGCCGGGTCTGGTCAATATGAGCCGTATCCAAAACAAAGGTTGTTTTGTAGGAGAGGGGAGCCATGTTGATGGTGGTTTTCTCCATGGGTTTATATTCGGCACCTAAACCAACAGTGATGGTTCCAGGATTCAGAAACTTTGAAACAGCCACAGAATCGTTGGGGTAGCTGAAACCTTTTGCCAGCTGGGTCTTCATATAAAATGATGCACTAAAACCAATTTTACCCCATGCGTTTCGGTTGTATTTGGAATCCAGTTCAAGGAGGTCGTTATTGATCCTGTTTCCTTTCTCCTTGGTCCAGATGGTTCCGAATTTGAATCTTGCAAGGCTGATCCACTGGGTATTTGTATCCTTGTTATTATAAGTGACCTTGCTTAATATATCAATGGTGGTGCTAAGAGAACTCTCTCCCCCTTGAGTCCAGTTGGGAGAAAGGTATGTTTGACTCATGCCAAATAAATTGGACATTTCATAATCCCAGTAAATGGGATAAGGTTCGAGCATGTTCATCTTCATAAGTGCTCTTTGGGGTTGCTCAAGAAATTCAGGAAGGTAGCTTATCTCCTCTCTTACCATCCGCTTTAAATCGACATCATCCTCCATAAGGAGGCTGATTTGCCCCGATCCGGGATTGCCGATCCAAAGTGTTAGTGAGTCATTATTGAAATTTTTCACCCAGAACCTGAAAGTCTGGTGCTTTCCCCCAGAGATCCAGTAAGGAGTTTTATTTCCAAACATATCGTCTATAAAAATCAGGGTAGAATCTCGCTCAAGATTGTAATCCAGCAGGGTATTAATGGCCCTCTGCAGCGAATCGAGCTGCAGTTGGTCACTGAGAATATAAAATGGAGAATTTTTATCAGCCATCCAGGTAGTTCTGGGGACATAATATTGGACCTGGGTACTATCATCAGAGAGCCGGGCCACTCTACGCGATGAAAGCTTGGAAAGGGGTGGGGAAACGACGCCTTTCGAGTAGTTATATAAGCTGATATCAAGCTCCCTTAGTACAGCCGTATCGATGACCGTAACAAAGATCGTGTCTGCTATAAAAAGTGTTGAGTCCAGCATTCTGTTTTCATCCAATAATGTATCGGAAAGTATCAGGCTGGAAAAATCAACCGGGTAGAGATAGCGTGCTTCTTCCTTCAGGTAAAGATCAGGGCTCCATCCCTGTGGATCCAGCAAAAAGGTAGAGTCATTTATCCATTTAACCTTTTGTGTTTCTGTGATTTCCGGCTTACCCCTGTGTACTGGAACCCTGCTGAAATCATTCCCCTTAAAAAAATTGATTGTTGAATCGTAGGGTTCCAGGGTGTGGTCCAGGAGTCTCTGAATAGCCCTTTGGACACTATCGGAATCCTGCCTCCATAGTTCTTTGTTGCGGCTTGCCCTGTCCACATAGTCCCATGCGGAGAAGACATCAAATACGGAATCAGTGATGATCGAGTCAGACGGAAAATACGGGGTATTAGTTTTAACTTCTGACTGCGCGGAAATCTGCAAGGTGGTTACCAGCGCAAGCAGGAAGAGCTTAAGTTGCCTCATAATAGAGAAAACGGTCTTTAGTTGTATATATTTCCTTTCGCTGCAAGTAAGGTATTGCTTAATAAAGATACCCTGGTCATGGGACCAACACCTCCGGGAACCGGAGTGATATAGGAACAAAGCGGGGCAACTTCTTCGAATACCACGTCGCCCTTAAGACGAAATCCAGATTTTGTTTCTGTGACTGGAACCCTTGTGGTACCCACATCAATAACCACTGCTCCTTTCTTCACCATGTTCGCCCTTATAAAACCCGGTGCCCCCAGTGCGGCTATCAGTATGTCAGCCGATGCACAAAGTTTATCAAGGTCTTTTGTGCGACTATGTGCCACTGTTACCGTGGCATTCATTGATTTTTGAGACATCAGAATGCTCATGGGCCGTCCCACTATATTGCTTCGGCCCACTACCACACAATTTTTTCCTGAAGTTTCGATCTCGTATCTTTTCAGTAGTTCAACGATTCCGAAAGGAGTGGCAGATACAAACGAAGGAAGTCCGATTACTGTTCTGCCCACATTCACAGGATGAAAACCATCCACATCCTTTTTCGGATTAATGGTCTCAATCACCTGCTGTTCATTGATGTGTGCGGGAAGGGGTAATTGAACAATAAAGCCATCCAGTTCATCATCCTCGTTCATCTCATGATTTTAGCAAGCAGAATCTTGCTCATCAACATCCTCCTCAAAACGGACCAGGGTAGATTTGAATCCAACTTCTTCACAATCCTTTATTTTGTAAGCAACGTAGGTTTCACTTCCTCCGTCGTGACCCACAAGGATGGCAGCCAGGTGAGGTGCCGTCTGCCAGCTGCCAGCATCTTATCAACTTCATGCCTTGATCTCTGCTTTAATCTCTGGGCCGTGGCTTTTCCATCAATTATTTGCATAGTTTCTTTAATTTCACTTTCGACTTTAACTGTGCTATCGCATATTGGCATTTGCATCCTCTTTTCCCTTGCCGGAGGTCATCATTTTCATCATTTTCCGGGTTTCATCAAACTGTTTTACCAGCCTGTTCACCTCAGGAACAGTGGTGCCGCTTCCATCGGCAATGCGTTTTCTTCTGCTTCCATTCAGCAAGGTAGGATTTGAACGTTCATCAGGGGTCATGGAATTAATGATGGCTTCAATACCCTTGAATGCATCGTCATCCATATCCAGGTTTTTCATGGCTTTACCCATGCCAGGGATCATAGCTGGCCAGATCCTTGATGTTCCCCATCTTCTTGATCTGCTGGATCTGGGACATGAAATCGGTGAAATCAAACTGGTTCTTGGCAATCTTCTTCTGAAGCTTTCTGGCTTCCTCCTGGTCAAACTGCTCCTGTGCCTTTTCCACCAGTGAAACAATATCTCCCATACCCAGGATCCGGTCTGCCATCCGCTTGGGATGAAATGCATCCAGAGCATCCATCTTTTCACCGGTACCCACAAATTTGATGGGTTTATTTACCACCGATCGAATGGAAAGGGCTGCACCACCCCGGGTATCACCATCCAGTTTGGTTAGCACCACACCATCAAAATCGAGCCGGTCATTGAATTCCTTGGCTGTATTCACGGCATCCTGTCCGGTCATTGAATCAACCACAAAAAGAATTTCATGTGGAGTGACGGCATCTTTAATGGCTGCAATCTCCTTCATCATCTCCTCATCAATGGCCAGTCGTCCTGCCGTATCGATAATAACGGTGTTGTAAGCCTTTCATTTTGGCCTCTTTCACAGCAGCCTTGGCAATCTTCACCGGATTCATGTTCCCCTCTTCGGTGTATACAGGAACGCTGACCTGTTCCCCGACTACCTTCAGCTGATCAATGGCCGCAGGCCTGTAGACGTCACCGGCAACCAGCAGGGGTTGTTTTCCCTGTTTACTTTTCAGGTGTAAGGCCAGTTTTCCTGAGAAGGTGGTTTTACCCGAACCCTGCAATCCTGCAATAAGGATAACAGTGGGATTTCCCTTCAGATTGATCGGCTACATTCTCACCACCCATGAGCTGGGCCAGGTGATCATGCACAATTTTCACCATCATTTCAGAAGGTTTCACAGCGGTGAGAATCTTCTGTCCCAGTGCTTCTTCCTTCACCTCTTCGGTAAATTGCTTGGCTATTTTAAAGTTGACATCAGCATCCAGCAGTGCACGCCTCACATCTTTCAGGGTTTCAGCTACATTGATCTCGGTGATCCTTCCCTGTCCCTTGAGCATTTTAAACGATCGCTCAAGTCTTTCTGATAGATTTTCAAACATCTGCAGTCGATTCGATTTCAAGCTGCAAAAGTAGCTAAAATCGACCAGACATAAAAGAGGAAATTTGTGAGTTTATTCACTCTTCCATGGCGCTACTACCGGGAGGGTTCCCAGCAGGGAAATATCGTTCAGGTCTGAATAGTCATAAATGTAAAATCCATCCTCCCCGATCATAAAAAGGAAAGGAGGAGAGCGGGATCACATCATAGGCATGAATATCAGCTGAATTCAGCAATTTTGTTTGAGGTGATCTGTAAGGATCGGTGGCATCATATACCTTCAACCCATGACTCACCTTCACAGACAATAAGGGTGCTTGTCATCGATACCCAGCCCGTATGGCTCGGTCATGGCAAAGGAAGCCATTCTGTTTGGGTTCGTATTTATCTGAAATATCAATTACCTCCAGCAAGATTCTGGTACCCCCGCACAAATTCCCGAGCGCAGGGTAACATAGGCCTTGTTCCCGTCAACCACCACCGGATCGCAGGCTGTAATATGCTGGTAGGTGGACAAAAGTATGGGTACGGAAGGTTCTTCGAGACTCAGAATATGCATTCCATTTGAGGTCCCCACATACATATGTTCATCCGAAATAAAGATGGTTTCCACATTTCCCCAGAGGTATTGCTCATTTTCCACTACCGGGTTGATCAGTATTGCTGATGTCGATGCTTTTTAGTTTGTAGGTGCTTTCCAGGGCATAGAGGTAATCGTCATAGGTAAGGAACCTGGCCATGGAACCACCCACTCCATATGTAGTTTCCGCTACCTCCTGATGGGAGTATTGGAACTTAACTGCTTGCATCCATGCTCATATTCTAATAGACAGGCCAGGGATAGGGATGGTGATAAATCTCCCTGGTAATCTCTTTTATCTCAAACCTGATTATCACTCCCTTCTCCTGGTCAATTTCATCCAGCGGATAGTCGTAATCATAGGGAGGAATCACATATTCAAACAGCTTCTTCGATCCGCTTTACCTCAGCTGGGTTGCATCCGGATTGGATATATCAATCAGAACCAGGTCGATATAGCTGTCGGCATAGAGCACATTGTTCCGTATGGCCATATCCACATTTCCCGGGATGGAGATAAAGGCCTTGGTTTGCGGATTGCCCGGGATCGGACAGATCTACCACATGAATGCCTTCCTGGTATTCATTGATGTACATATACTGGATCCTTGAAGTAGATCTTTCCCGGTTTTTTCAAGCTCTTCCCTCGCTGTTACTTGAAAGGAGGAGCGAAGTTCGTCGTAGGACATGTAGATGGGTACATTGGCAGTATAGGTCTGCAGGAGTTTATCCCCACAGGAATTGAGGGCAAGTAGCGCTATAAAAAGCAAGAAGTTGTTTCGCATTAGATTGTGTTTTGGATTCCTTTTTGAAGCTAAGATGCAGCAAAGCCTTCGCCGGTTGCGTAGCCAACGCAACCTTTTTTTCCAGGCAAATCATCTTGAAGAAACCCGAGCCCTTAGAAATTGAAATATGAAAAATTATCTGAAATTCCCCAGCATAAGTTTCCTCCTGATTGTCAGTGCCTTTACTCTTTTGCAGGCACAGGAAGTTGATCATATCTATCTCAAATCGGGGAGTGTAATCAGGGGACAGATCCTGGAGATGGAACCGGTGGACCATGTGAAGATTCAGGATCTGTGTGGGAATATCTGGTACTATAAAACCATTGAAGTGGAAAAAATCACATCTGAACCCTTTGACCCGCCTGCACTTGCCAAAAACAGGAATGGATTCCATACCGGTTTTGTGAACATGACCTCCATTGGATTTCTGGCCGGATCATCCAACAATACACAGGTAGCACCCTTCTCGCTTCTGATGGTGAATGGCTGGCGAAGTGTGACGGGGGTTTTCTGTTGGGGCAGGCCTGGGAATCGAATTTCTCACCACCAACTATCTTCCCTTGTTCCTGGATCTGAGATACGATCTGACAGGGAAAGATGTGGTACCCTATCTGGTGGTAAAAGGAGGTTATTCCTTTCCCCTGAGCGCCGGGTACACCGAATATGATACAGAATACTCTTACCCGGGTGGAGCCCTTGCTGCAGGCGGAATTGGACTGAAGATCAGGACAAGGGAATCATTTTGCCTGGGATGTTGAATTGATGTACCGCTACCAGAAAACTTCCCGTATCGGAACAATATGGGTGGAACATACAGGACTACCGTTATACTGATATTTACAACCGCATCGAAATTCGATTAGGATTCTATATCGACTAATCTGGCAATTGGATTAGGTTTTCCTCCGGCCCATCTTTGCATAAGCATTGGCGGGCCTTTTTATGAAGATTGGATTATTTTGCAGACTTCCTGGGCCTCCCGACTTTTCTTTTTTTTGTCATATTTTCCCGGTCAGGGATCACCACTTTGGCAGCATATTCCTTTTTAATCTTTCCCGGACTATCAAACCAGTTTTTCAGGGCAATGTACTTTTCTCTGGTTCCCATTGAAAAGGTATCCAGTTTATGACCGCGATTCCTCAGTCTGAAAATCACATTAACGACAGCCTGTTTTGTGCTGGTCCTCTTTAGCTGCGGAATATTGTTGAAAACCATAATCTCATCGGTCAACTCGTTGTATGTTACTGGCTTATCCAGTTGCCGCATCCGTTTCATGACCATCAATTCCCATTTGGATTTTCTTCCTGGCTTCTTCCTGTGAACTGTTCCCTTTTTTCCCGGATCTGAAATATTTCCTAAGCTAACCTGTACTGGCAACTTGAAGGATTCATTTTCAGTCTGATCCACTCCCAGGCTTATAAGAACACTGGTGATATGCCGGATCCTGGAAGATGCTTTTTCATACTCCTCCAGGTAGAGTTCTTTCATTTCATTAAGCTCTTTATCAGAAAGTTGAACCGTATTCATGGTAATTATTTAATAAAAATAAACTTGTTTTATATAAAAAGTGGGAGGGTTAAAATTAAAATAAACCTTATATAAAACAAAAATATTATTATTTCCGGGAGCTTTTAAGGGAAAGCCGGAGGATGAGATACCCGGCAAAACCAGCAAACAGAGAGCCTGCAAGTATTCCCACCTTTGATGAATCCAAAAGCAGTTGCTGTTCAGGGAAGGCCAGGTTGGCTACAAAGATCGACATGGTAAAACCAACCCCTGCTAAAAATGCGATCCCTATAATTTGTCCAAAACTGGTTTCCGAGGGCAGCTCGGCCAACTTCAATTTTATGGCAAGCCAGGAGAAAAATGCAACTCCCAGCAACTTTCCGGCAACCAGGCTAATGGTGATGGTTCCGCTCAGCGTCAGGTGCAGGTCCATACCTTCACCACCCAGGCGAACACCTGAATTGGATAGGGCGAAAAGGGGCATAATCAGGAAAGCCACCCAGTTGTGTAGTTTGTGTTCCAGGTGCTGAAGTGGCGACTGAACCTTTTCTGTCCAGTCTTCCAGGTTATCGATCTCTTCAATCTGTTCTTTGGACAGCAGTGGAGAATCAGGATTGCCGCTACCCTTGATGATTCTTGAAATACAATCCAGCCCCTTGGCATATGTATCCATATCCATTTTTTGCCTGATGGGAATGGTAAAAGCCATGAGTACTCCCGCAATTGTAGGATGAACGCCCGACTTCAGAAATAGGATCCAGATTACAATACCAAAAAAAAGAAACAGCCCCCATATATATATTTTCTTGCTGGAAAGAAAAAACAGGATGGCAAGCAAAATCATGGCGATTACCAAAAGACCCCACTTAATCTCCTCACTGTAAAAAATGGCAATCACAAGTACTGCACCAAGGTCATCCACAATGGCGAAGGCGATGAGGAAAATTTTCAAGCCGATGGGAACCTTGTTTCCCAGGAGTTTTAATATGGCCAGGGAAAAAGCAATGTCGGTGGCCATGGGGATTCCCCAGGCCTTGCTTGTTTCAGGATTTTGATTGTTCAGAAGCAGGAAAAGAAGCACCGGAATCACCATTCCCCCGATTGCGGCAAAGAGGGGGAAGGTTGCCTTTTTTACTGAATTGAGCTCTCCCAATAAAAGCTCCCGTTTGATCTCAAGTCCGATGAGAAAAAAGAAAACGGCCATCAGTCCGTCATTGATCCAAAGAATCAGAGGTTTCACCAGTTCAAAGCCGGTGGCACTGACACCAATCTTATATTGCCAAATGGACTGAAACTGGTCTGCCAGCGGTGAATTTGCCAGTATCAAGGCCAGGGCAGTGGCACTGAAGAGAAGAATCCCGCTGAGACTCTCAATCTGAACAAATTTCTGAAAGGGGGTGAGAATTTTTTTGACCATAATGAATAAGTTATATTGCCATTTTTAAGAGCATCACCTCATCTCCATTTGCGTTAAACAGACGAAGTATCTGCCCCTTAAGTTCATAGGAGCTAACCTGGGGAAGGCTTGTGTGAATCAGATCCGGGACCGCCATTTCAATACACATCTTTCTTGTAACAGCGGCGATACCAAACTTCAGCTTATTTTGATCCAATTTAATGAGTCCTCCTATAAATTGATTACAACCATCGTTGCCCGAGTATTTCATTTCTTCCACTTCGATCTTTAGTCTCGGCGCCTCAAGCCCATCTTTCTCTGGATCAATGCCAAGTTCCTGATTGTTGACAGACTCCACCAGCCAGGTAGCGTTGAGAAGAGATGCATCTGTACTCTTGTGCATTCGTCCGCTGCAGGAAATCAGAAAAACGCTTGCGCTCAAAAGCAAGAACTGTTTCAAAGTATCAGGATTCTTTTTTGAACTGGTATAAGAAAACGACAACTCCTTTGAAGGCAGGTTTTTTTCCATCTTTTATCTCCATGGTAGCGTCCACCTCAACCTTGGCTGTTCCCCGCAGGTTAAGGATTGATTTTAATTTTGTTCTGATCCTGACCTCACTGTTCACAACCACTGCCTCACCAAATTTAAAACTCTCAACGCCATAGTTCACAAGCATGGTGATGTTGTTTACCTGGATAATCTGATCCCAAAGGTAGGGGAGCATGGAGAGACTGAGGTAGCCATGGGCTATGGTAGCCCCATAGGGACTTTCTTTTCTGGCCCTCTCGCTGTCCACATGGATCCACTGATGGTCAAGGGTGGCATCGGCAAACTTATCAATTTGTTCCTGGGTGATGGTATGATATTCCGAAACCCCCAGCTCCATCCCTACATAGCTTTCAAATTCATTGTAAGAATTAATAATCAACTTTGGCATATCTTTTAATATTTAATACTGATAAGCTAAATTAACCAATTTTGTTAAGATCTGCTAAGAACAATTGAATACAGGATTGGCATATATCTTCAGATAGCTATCTTTTAGTTCCTCCGGGTCCATGCTTTCTAAACCGGCAATTTTTTTCAGCATGGACTGCTCAAAGTCGCGCTTCTGAGCCTCTGTGTAGTATTGTTTGAATCGGCTGCTGCTTTGAAGGATGTCAGCCGCAATATAATGATTGGGCCAGAGTTTAAATCCCAGGTGAATTTGCCGGTCTATTTCATCGGTAATTTTTTCAATTGCCTCATTATCACGTAACTTCTCCGACTTAAGATTGCCAATGTAATCGTTCAAAGGCGAACCGAATGTGAGATGGATCCCTCCCTTATCGCCTTTAATACCTGCAAGGATGCTTATCAGATCTTCGTTAGGGGCTTTTACATACTTTTCCCGCTCGTTCATGTACAACTCTCTGATTTTCAGAATTTCACATGGTTCGATTTCATAGGAAATACTCACCGGCACTATGTTCAATTTGGCCAGTGAATCAAAGATACTATCGCTCCCCATGGCCAGCATCTTAATCAATCCGGTCTGGGTTCGGTCATCACCATTCTTGGTCCGGCCATTTCGCTGGGCGATCCAGATGGACTGTTTTTGCTCCTTGATTACATGGTTGATGTAAGCCGAGTTGATCATGGCATTCCGGTACTGGGTAATCTTCGAACCTCCGCGGTAGAAAGTGAACATCTTATTTAACTTTCCCAGGTCCAGCAAAAGCTGGTCCATCATCAGGTTCTCACTAAAGGTAATCTGGGTTGTTTTATATCCTTCACCTGCCAGCAGGTACTGCATGATGGCAGCATCCAACACAATATCACGGTGGTTGGCCACAAAGAGGTAAGGCTCCCCGGGATCAAGCTTATCCGCACCCGAATAGCTTAGTCCGGCCGAACTCTTCTTAATAATGGTCTCTACCGTATGATAGGAAAAAAGATTCTGGAACTGGTCCACACTCCTGACGTTTCTGAACTTCGTGGTGAGTTCACCAACATCCGCGCCCTCGTATAAGTAATTCAGAACACCTTTAAAACCTGGATGATTCATCAGCCTTTCCAGGGCTGGTTTTACCTCAGAATCATTGTAGGGTCTTATGATTTCAAACTGCTCGGATAATTGCATGTCCAAATATGGCGATTTATCCCAAGTTTACCGCTTATCCATAAAAGTTATGGGTTTCCTGCTGAGATCGGGGTACTGCATCCGGGCTACCTCCTTTGGAGCCATAAAATTGATATTTGGGGCTACCCGAAGTCTGGCCCTGAAGTGATCCTTGATCCTCTTCTCAAGTGCTGGTGTAGCTACTGTGCATCCGATAATTACCTGGATGTCATCTGTGTCGATGCTGTTGGTAGAGACCACCACAATATAGTTTTCCACCTCTTTGATCTCATTTAGAATTTCATAGAAGGCAGGAGGAAAGAGGGTGGTCCCTTTGTACTTGATCATCTGGTTCTTCCTGCCCACAATGGGTCCCACACGCAATGTATTCCTGCCGCATGTGCATGGCTCGGTATAGTGAAGACAGATATCACCCGTTTTAAAGCGAATCAGGGGCATTCCCTCAAGGGCCAGACTGGTAATGGTGACCTCTCCAAGCTCTCCAGGTCCCACAGGAGAATTTTCTTCATCCAGGAACTCCACCACTATCATTTCCGGGTTCAGGTGACCTCCTGCACCGGCACCGCATTCTGTAAAGGCAGCGCCCATTTCGGTGGAGGCATAGGTGGAGTATAGTTTAATGTCCCATTTGCTTTTGATGCGCCGCCCAAGCTTATTTAGCCTGAACTTGCTGTCCCGGATAGGTTCTCCAATACATATAGCACTCTTTACTGATGTTTTGGAAAGGTCTATCTTATGCTCCCTGGCATAATCGATGAGTTTCAGCAAAAAGGAAGGAACCGTAACCAGCACCGTTGGGGAGCTACGCTGAATGGTGTCAAATTGCAGTAGTACATTCCCAGGACCCACCCTGATGATTCCGGCTCCCAGTTTCCGAAGGCCCAGAAAATAGGCCATTCCTGCCATAAACCTTCTGTCCAGTGTCAACATCAACTGGTAAATGTCCTGGCTTGTTCCATCGGCACAGATAAATGATGCATATTCATTATCGGCCAGGCGCTGCAGGTCATTCTCAGTGGCCACAAAGGTAATAGGGCTGCCGGTTGTACCTGAGGTGGTCATATAGTCAATGATCTGTTCAGGGGCAACGCAAAGAAAATCCATATTGCGTTCTTGCAGGTGCTCCTTGGTGGTGACCGGCAATTTTTTCAGATCCTCCACCGATTTGATGGATGCTGCCTTAAATGCGGCCAGGTATTCCCGGTAGAAAGGGGAGTGCTGCATGACCCACTCCATCTGGGCAGTGAGGAGTTTTGATTGAGCTTCGTTTATCTCTGGAACACTTTTATATGAAAGTTCCCGATCCATTTATTTCTGTTTTTATCTGTTTGCCTCTTTTTCAAGATGCTCCATGGCCTCTTCCACCTGCTTACGGTCAACCTTTCGTGGAATCTCCCTGGAAAGTGCTTCTTCGTAATATTCCAATGCTCTTTTGTACTCACCCTTAAGACGATAGATTTCACCGGAAATATACCATGGGTAGTAGTAGTGTGGATTCAGCCCAAGGTAGTGCTCCGTTTCCGCATCACCAATGCCCCCAGGCTCTCCCTTTTCAATGCTTGCCTTAAGCCTGGAGGTCTCCAGGGTATATTCGCAGAAGGCTTTATACTGCGCCGAGTTCAAAAAAGGATCGGGAGCTATGCTCTCCGCTTCTTCCCATATTCGGGCAGTCACCACGGTACTGTCCGCAAATATCCTGTTCAGATCATAGCAAAGATAGGTTCCCAGCTGGTAGGGTGAGGTGGATACCCACATTTTTAGATCTGAAGGTTTAAAAATGACCGAGTGGTGGGCAATCAGTTGGTTCACAGCCTTCTCATTACCCATGCCAATGGGCTCTCCGCCCATTCCTCCCTGGTCCCTGAGCAAAACCGCCATGGAGTGGGGTGTATGTTTGGGAGTGGATTCCATCAATTCCCGGGTTCTTTCCCAGCGATACATGGAGGCGCCCTCTGCAATGTTCTTTTGGGTTAGCTCTGTTTCACTGAAAGTTTCACTTTGAAAATGATTGGTCAAAACCAGGTAGTTTTCGCCCGGATCATAAAGGCCCATCTCGTCGGGCGATTTTTCAATCACTACCGTTCTCTTGTCTGCTGCTGAACTTATCAGGAAGGATTCTGCCACAAAGGTCTCGGAGTTTCCCGCTATCTCATATGCCTCCTGGATATTAGAGGCGTATTGAAGAATCTGCCGCGCCAAAATCGACACCGGAGTTTTAGACGATTTGGGGATTCCAGATTTGGCAGCGTTAAGGGTCACAACCAGACCCTGGTCGTTCATTCCGGAAACTACACCGATCATACCTCCCCAGGTGATAAAAGCAAATTTATGCCCTTGCTCGGGCCGGTAGAAAGCAATGATCTTATCCCTGGAAAATTTATCACCCATGGAGAAATCAAAATTTCTTCCCACCAGCAATTCACCATCCTGGGTACGCTCTCCATTCAAGCCAAGGGCGGTACAGGCCACCAGGTTCATATTCTGCAGTGCATGGCCCAGATCATGTGCTGCATGGTAAGAGAGAATTCTCTGATAAGCCGGTCCGATGAAATTAAATGAGTCGGAGGCAAACTGGGCAAGGCCATGAATCTCCCGCTGGTACTCCAGGGGTATGTGATGATCCAGATTTCTGTTCATCCATACAATAACCTGCTTCAGAAAATTGAGATAGTGGTCAGAAGGGACCATCTCTCTGAGCCTCTCCACAAAAACCTCCTCCTGGTAAGAAATCAGCTCACGGGCGAGAATTCCATTTTTTACACCCAGCTGGAATTCCGATCCGGTGAGATACATCTCCCACAAACCATAACTGTTTTTTTTAAGCCAGCTATCCTGGCAGGTATAGGCAAAATCTCCCACCTGAACACGCTCGGTGAAAACGCTACTGTCTTCATCACCTGCAGGGGGATGATTTGGCGTAAGTACTTTAAAAAGGATCCAAAGCACAAGGAGGATCCCTGAGATTCCAGCCAGGCTTCTGATAAGCCAATATCCTGGTTTTCTTTTACGCATCTCTGATCTCTTTTAATAATTTTCCAATATCCAGAAGTGGTTCACAGGAAAAGAGGGCCGATACTGTTACTCCCAGTACCCCGTGGAGTCCCACCCCTGCGCTTTGCCCGGTCAGGTAAAGATTGCTTATCCTTGTCATTGGCGATATATAGGACTTACGAGGATTTCTGCTGTCCTTCAAAATTCCGTAGAGGCTTCCATCAGGGGTCCCTGTATAATCACGAAAGGTAAGAGGAGTTGCAGTAAAGTAACTCTCAATATTCTCTCTTAATCCATTCAGTTTTGAATCCGCAAGATCAATTAAAAGTTCAGCCCTCACTTTCTTAAAGTTTGTATAGTGTTTCCCCCTTTTTCCCACACCTGTATCTTCCCAGCGTTTAAGCTCCTCCATCTTCATGTAGGCAGAAATGGTAAGGCTTTCCGCATATTCAGGCGCAGATGGATCGGGTGAGGTATAGAGAATGCAAGCTGAAGGCCAGGGATTGTCCTCATACTTCCCCGGATTCCATGAATCTTCACCAAGGGCGATGTTGACGTTGGAGTTGATATTACGAAACTTTCCCTTTTTTAGTATGATATAGAGACAAAATGCTCCGATGGTATTATCCAGCTCCTCAATCCTGTGCACATAGGCCTTTCTAAAAACGCCTGGGTCCACCAACTTAAGGGTTTGAGCCGGATGCAGACTTGAAAAAAAGTACTTTCCTCTGACCAGGGATCCGTCCTTCAACTCAAAAGCAGTAGCCTGTCTTTGGTCGGTATGTAATCTGACCACTTCGCTGTTTCTTCTTAGTTCTCCACCATTTTTAATGATTACCTGCTCAAGGGCCCTGGCAAGGAGGTGACTTCCATGGGTGAATTTCCATGCACTCTGAATATAGTGATAGCCGATAATGGCATGTGTAATCAGTGGCGATTTTCCAGGTTTGCCGGCATAGAGCGCACTGATCATTCCCCACAGAGCCCGTAATTCCCGGTTTTCGGTTAAACTGTCGATGTATTCAAAGGCATCGATCTGGGCGAATTTTGTATCTGCCTCCAGGTGATTTCTGAAATCATAAAGGTTCAGAACCCTGGTGCTGTCCCAAATCTCCTGAAGTTTTTCCAGATAAGCCTGAATGGCCACCTCTTCCTCCGGGAAATAGGAGAGAAGGCGATCCTTGTGAGCCATTAAGCCACAAGACATTTTGAACTCTCTGCCACCCAGGAAGAGTCGCTCATACTGATCCGGATCCAATCGCTCAAGCCCTGTTTGTTCCAGGATCCCCAGGTATTTGAATACCTGGTGCAGGATCTGTCCCTTTTCCATGGCACCCACAAAATGCATTGCAGAATTAAAGCGAAGGCCTTTTCTTTTGAAAGTTTGCAGGTTACCCCCGATCTGGTGGTGTTTTTCAAGTATTAGTATCCGGTAACCGTGAAGGGCAAGCAGGGCACCGCACATCAATCCCCCCATACCGCTTCCCGCGATAAGCACATCAAAAGCCTCCCCTTTTCTCCCTTGCTCCATTTATCGGCTGATCATATAGGTTATGTTTGAGGTGAGCCTTGCCTGATCCACCCGTTTCCACTGAAATCCCTTTTGCTCTGCAAGCTTCTCAATGATGCTTGACGGAATAAATGTAAGTGAATCCTTTGTTTTATTGAACTTAAATATACGTGTCGACTGGACCTCAGTAAATTTGGTAAAACGAGTGCGTTGTTTCAAATCTGCGTCCGCATCCCGAAGGATTATTTTCCCCCCGGCCGGCAACCCATCCATGCATCGTTCCAGGAGATCAAGCTGAAGCGCTTCAGTGAGGTAGTGGAGTACATCATTCAGAATATAAATATCGGCAGGTGGCAGTTGACAGGTAGTAATGTCATCTGCAGTGAAGCGAATATGATCCATTCCATGGGCAGCCTCCCGAGCACTTGCAATTTTTCGTTCATCATAATCAATTCCAGTGACAGTGCGCTCCCCGGAGGTTAATCCCAACATGATTGAGAGAAAACCATAACCACAGCCCAGATCAAGCACCCTGGCATTGCGTGGGATGATTTTTTGATAAAAGGCATAGTTTTTCTCCATCTTCAACTTGACCTTCAGGTACCACTCAAGAACTGGGCCCTTGTAAATGAATCTTCCCACAAGTTTGGCTCTGACGTAGCCCGTATCTTCCAATTGCTCCCGGAGACCAAGGTACTGCGCCCTGTAAAAGGCCGTTAGCTCTTTTGCCTGCAAATGGTAAGTCCTGAGTCCATCATATTCCTTGTACTCGGGTTTGATTTTTGGATAAAATTTCATGGTGAGGCTTCCCCGCTTCAGGAAATGCTCTGTTTTAGGAAGTGCATCGTAAGCTCCATGGATGATCACTGGTTGTATTTCAAGTCCAAGCAGGTCGGCTAATCCAAAGGCACCCTGGTGAAAGCGTTTAATGCTCCCGTCGGGTGATCTGCTTGCTTCAGGGAAAGCCAGTACCGAGTAGCCTTCAGCTACCTTCTGCTTAAGTCCCTCGAAGTTGTGGTCAAGTCCTTTGTAGACCGGGTAAAAACCAGCAAAGCGAATAACGAAGCCGTAAAATGGATTGTTCCAGACCCATTTGTTAACCAGAACAATGATTTTCGGATTTAACTGGAGCAAAAATACAAGGTCCAGCTGCGACTGGTGGTTGGAGATTAACACAGAGGGAGTGGAGAAGTCGGCCCTTTCCCTGTTGATGTAATTTTTTCGGATGGTAATACTGATCAGTATGATAAAACGATTTGTAAGGAAGATCAAATAACTTACAAGTCTTTGTTTCAAACTCTTCCGCACAGGCAGAATCAAAAATAGGGGTAAGAGGAGGGATGCAAGCAAAGCCGGACCCAGAAAGAGGGTGAAAAACACGAAGGTGGAGACAATCCTGGTCAGGGTAAGTGGCTCAAGCCTCAGTTTTCCTTTGCTTTTGGTGAGGAGATTAAAGAGCAGCGGCAGGAGGGTGTAAGATATCAGAACTACCGTGGATATGCCAAATATGGAGACCAGGGCGATGGACCGTAGTGCCGGGTGTTGAGCAAATATGAGGACCCCGATGGCACTGATGGTGGTCAGGGCCGACAAAAGGATAGACAATTTATAGGGAGCAAGACTATGCCCTCCCTCCCGATAGTTTGTTAAAATCCCATTCATTATAAATATGGCATAGTCAATCCCAAGCCCGAAAATAAATGTGGAGATGATGATGTTGAAAATATTAATCTCAATTTGAAACAGGCCCATCAGTCCCAGGGTCCACATCCAGCTTACCACAATGGGAATGAAGGTAATCAGAGCAATTTCGATCCTTCCGAAAAAAAGCAGTAGAATCAGAAAAACAACGATCATGGAAATGGAGACCAGTTTACTGAAATCCTCTTTCAGAACCTCAAAGAACTGATTGATGAAGTATTGTCCGTCGAAAATGACAAAATCCTCACTATCGTCAAGTTTTTCAAACAATTCAGCCTTATCGGCCGGGTCGACCATCAGGATGGAGACCACCGACCAGACACCTTCCTCCACAGAAACAAAATTATGCAGAAAAAGCTCCATAAGCATTCCATACTCTTCCATGGGAATAACCTGGAAATCTTTATCCAGCAGGTCGTAAAAGGGTTGGAAGGCTGCCTCCCTGAAGTGGTTTTTCAGCCCGCTTTGATTGATGTTTTTTTTGGTGGCTTCCACACCGGCCATCTCCCAAAAAGAATTCCATGACTCAAT
This sequence comes from uncultured Bacteroidota bacterium, assembly GCA_963716765.1. Lineage (GTDB taxonomy): Bacteria > Bacteroidota > Bacteroidia > Bacteroidales. The sequence continues at coordinate 319,222 of CAVQUO010000022.1, forward strand.
TTTTTCCCTTTGTGCCTCCCGGGAGAGCATTAAATCACTTACCCAGGAAATCTCTGTAATCAATCCTTCTTTTGCGCACGACTCAAGTAGCTGGTGCTTGGATTCAATTTTAAGCAGGGCATCCTCCAGTGAAGATCCCTGGGTAACCAGGTAGACCGAGCTGTTTGCAACCGAACTGATGGATTTGAGTTTTGCTTCAGATTTGGCCAAATCGTCCGACATATAGTTCAGGGTAGAAATGTCACCGTTAAATCGTATCCGCTGTGAGGTAAAAGCAAAAACCACGCTTAGTAAAAAAACGGCCGTGATCAGGAAACGATTCTTTTCAAAGGAATAGGACACCAGCTTTTCGATCCTATCAGAGAGCCTGGAGTTCCCGGATGCTGATCCAGTCTTATTTACCTTTATAAGAAGAGGGGTAATGATCAGAACAGAGAGTGCTGCGAAGACTACAGCAAATGCTGCAAAAACCCCTATCTGGTTTAAAGCTTCCGATTTGACAATGGAAAGGCAGAGAAAGGCCGATGCCGTCGTAACAGCGCTCATGGAAAGGGGCATGGTGATCAGCCTGATGGTATCCCGCACCGAACTGCCAGCCCTGATGTGAGTAAAAAAGTGTAATGAGTAGTCCACTGTTATTCCCATAAAGATTACCCCCACACCCATCGCAATGGCAGATACCTCGCCATAGATCAGGGTAAGAATGGCAATGGAAATAAGCGAACCGATTATTACCGGAAGAAACATCAGGATGATTATCCAAACTTTTCTGAAAAAAATCAGGAAAATAAGCAGAAAGAAAACCAGGGCGATGGAAAGGGTTAGTGCGATATCCTTCTTTACCCTTACTGAATTGGCCACGGCCACCGCGCTTCCTCCATAATATTCAATGCTAAGGTGATCAGTGGAGCTAATCTCAGAAATGGTCTGATCCATGTATTGGATGAGCTTCAGGTTCTCCTGGGTGTTGGAACCCGGATAAGCAGGATCCAGGAAGATCATCAGTATTTTTTTATCCTTGGTGAAGATGGCCGAATGATAGACTGTAAAATTGTCATCAAGCTGAAAGTTATTGAGCTTTTTCAGGGCAATGGGGGTGAGGCTCAATGGGTCCTTCAGGATAAATTTCCCGCTTGCCATTCCGGTTGGCGATATCAGTGTTCTGAATCCGCTCTCAATGGTTTTATCGATCTCTTCAGGGGAGAGCATGTTCCCGATTATTTCATAGTCCTGCGCATCAAGGAAGAGAGGGAGGTTCTCTCGTACAAAGTCATAGATTTCCAGCAACACATCACCCCCCACCTTAAAGCGGATGTCACCCACCAGTTCTTCGCGCCGCTCCAGCGCTTCAACCAGGCGCTCTCCACCAGCAATGAGAAAATCCGGATCTAGCGCTGCGCTATCTTCAAGGGAAAGCATGAATATGATCTGATCGGCCAATTGCGATTTATCAAATACTTCGCTAATTCGGGTGATTCGCTGGTCCTCCGGAATGATTGCATTCAGATTCTCTTCGACTTTTAGGCCTGAAGCAATATAGGCCATCGCGGCCATGGCCAGGATAAAAAAGAGTAAAAAAACGCCTTTTCTTCTGGCAAGATAGTTGTTGATGGTAACAAAAAAACTAAGCATCTAACGGGCGCGTTTATAAAGGATCAGCAGAATATAGGTGATGCTGCCGCTTGCTATACTTGCTATGGTCGCAAAGACAATCGCCCCGGTCAGATATTGCTTCAGATTCTGGCCGATGGAACTAAGGTTCAACTCCACATCCACCGTCCAGCTTCCGTCACCAAGTACATAAGATCCGGTTACGTAGCTAAGGTAAAGGATGAGGGGAATCATAGGTGGCAGACTGATGTTGGCAGTAATAAAAAAGATGGGCTTATTCAACTTCAAAAGATGCGCAAAGAAGAATCCAAAAACCAACTGATATCCCCAGATGGGTAAGATCCCCATGAATATACCAAAAGCAACTGAAAATACGATGGTATAATTGGGCGTATCGCTTCCGATGATATCCTCCCTAATTATCTGTTTCAGGGGCTTGCTTTTGTATTTGCGGTACATATTCCTTGGTCGGTACCATGCCAGGCCCAGAAATAAGCAGCATAAAATTAAGCAGGGTAATTCGCAAAAAATCTCTGATGGGCCTGAAATGAGAGACCCGCTCATCGCCCGGCGGATAATAAACATGAATGGGGATCTCTCTCACGGGATGCCTTTCCATGCAGCTTTTACAAGGATTTCCAGTTCAAACTCATATTTTCCGGAAATCAGACGGATTCCTTCCATGTCCCTGATGGGGTAGAGCCTGAATCCCGATCTGGGTATCCTTAAGCCGGAGGCCGGTTTCAATCCGGAACCAGAAACTGGAGAAACGGTTGGCAAATCGATTCCCCACAGGCACATTTTCCTGTCAAGAACCCTGGATCCCATGAGCCAGCACGGGTCGACTTCCTTTTCCAGGGCTTCAAGGAAGGCCGGGATGTCCGAGGCCCGATGCTGACTGTCGGAATCAAGCGTTATGGCATGGTCGAAACCCATTTCAAGTGCCATCTTAAATCCTGCCTTCAGCGCAGCGCCCTTGCCCATGTTTCTGGGGAAAGGTGATTACTTTAAACGAGGGATAGGCAGAGAGTATACTCGCAGTATTGTCGGTGGATCCGTCATTGATGACAATTAGCGGGGCCTGAAGACTCAGGACCTCATCCAGCAATTTTTTGAGAAAGCCATCATTGTTGAAGGTCGGAATTATGACACAACATTTCAAGCGCTCAAAAATCTCTGAATACTTCCTATTTATGCTTTCTGAATTCACCCTTAAACTTTAAAAATACCTTCTTTTCGCAATTCAGGCGGGCTGTGACATCCAGTTGATCTCCAGCGTCTGCAAAAGATATGGATGCATCTATCTCTGCATCGCTTCCCGGTTCATGAACTGCTGTGAATTTTATCTGTCGCGCTTTTGTGAGCAACAGGTTAACATCCAACTCATTCTCTAAAATTTCTTTGACCATCAGGACCTGGCATACGCCCGGAGTCACTGGGAACCCGGGGAAATGACCCAGGTAGAGGGGATGATTTAAATTGATCGCAAGGGTGGCATCAATTTGATTCTCCTCCCTGCCCTTAAGCCTGTAAGTATATAGATCCTTAATGACCATCCCTCTATAAGCTCTTCAGTTCTGTTAAATTAATTTTCAGTCTGATTCCCCGATGCTCCATTTTTATAGTCTCCCTTCTCCAGCTAATTGAAAATCAACCCTTCCGCATAATCCTTGCCGGACGTACGGATATGAACAGGACCAAGATTCTCCTGATAACTGTAAGCATAAGCCTGCGATTTGTATCTGAATTTCAGCACCTTGGTATCACCTCCGTCCTTCACTTTGACCTTATACTTCTCAATTTGTCGACAAATCTAACAATAAGGTTCGAAAATCTTTTTTAAGAGTCTTTAATATGGAGGGCCGGTTTAAAAATTCCTGAACACTTACCACTTCAAATTCATCATTACTATAAGCCATATCCAGGAGATTCAGTCCCAGTTCGGAAAGAAAATACCACATGAATAGTACTGTCGCGGGGCAGTTCTTTGATCAGGATAAGTCCCGAATAATAATCTCCAAAAACATTTATTGCAGCCTTGAATAAAAGGGTGCCATTCAGAGGGCCAAGGGGGGCAAATTTGCTTAACGAATCTTTTGCATCACTGGATTCTATGATAGGCAAAAGCTTCCGAAAAACTTGCACCCGAAGATCAGTAAACTAATAGTCAACAGAGAAAACCGAATCCTCGATAGCTTCATTGATTTGCTTATCAATAAATGTGATAACCGTATAATCCTCTTCACTCTCCTTCATAATAACCTCTGCAACAGTAAGGTCAGACTTACTGAAATAGATCTCCATGCTTGCAATCACTTCTTTCATCGTGGCATCTTTTGGCACCAGTCTGACCAGATACTGACTGGTGCTTTCAAATGCGTGCCATCTCAAATCTTTCATCGGTGATGTTGCCCCTGACCATATCCACGATGAGCTTATTGATTTCGGCGAAGGCAGGATTTGAGTCAATGTCATACGCGCTCAGCTGTTCTCCGTCTCGAATGAGAAACTTGCCCTTGTGAATGACAATTACGTAATCAAACGGTTCCATGTAGGCCCATCGTAAGTTGATTATCCTTTTTAAACCAAAAAGCACCATTGCTGATGATGGTTTCATCCAGGAACTCCAGCTGTTTCTTCTGGATAAAGCAGACTCTGAATGGTTTCGATGGTGGCTGCATCTTGTTGAGTATGCAACATAAGCTGCTGCTTATTCTCCACCGGAGAGAAGCCATCCTGCTTCTTAAAACCACTGCCTGGCAGGGCCACAAGGGCTAGAATACACAATCCACAAATCTTACATTTAAATGCTCCCATTTTCATCTTTTGATTATTGTACAAGAGTCCAAAGGTAGTAAAAGAAAATATTAGTAAATTTGTGCCTTTTCAGGAAATCGGAAACCAATTGTTGCGTAATTGTAACTACATTTATCATAACACCTAATAAGTGCAAAGTTTGTGATAAAGATAAAAGCGAAGGAGAGCCTGTCCATTCAGGCAGCAGAGGCTATTATTCTGAATAAGCGAGCCATTCGAACTGGATGCAGAGAGTCTTAGGTTGGTAGAGGAGAGTCTTAATTTTCTGCTGGATTTTTCCGTAGAGAAAATCATTTACGGTATCAATACAGGATTTGGGCCCATGGCTCAGTATAAAATTGATGAAGACAAACAGGTTGAACTTGCAATACAACCTGATCCGCAGTCATTCGGCCGGAGCAGGGGAGAAAATTCCTGATCTCTATGTGAAAGCTGCCATGCTGGTCAGATTGCTTTCCATTATGCAGGGAAAATCGGGTATCCATCCCTCCTGTGTTACTTTGCTCCAATCGCTGATTCTCAATGATGTTTATCCACTAATACCCGAACATGGTGGTGTGGGTGCCAGCGGCGACCTGGTACAGCTGTCTCACATGGCCCTGATCCTGATTGGTGAAGGGGAAGTCACATATCAGGGCGTCATCAGACCCACTGCAGAGGTTTTCAGTCGAACTGGGACTGGAACCAATCAAGGTGGTTCTGAGGGAGGGCTTGTCCCTGATCAATGGGACCTCGGTGATGACAGGCATTGGAATTATCAACGTGATTAAGGCAAAACAGCTTCTGGATTGGTCACTCGTGGCTTCGGCCATGATCAATGAAGTTGTACACTCCTTCGATGACCATTTTGCGCTGGAGCTCAACCAGGTGAAGAAACACAGCGGTCAGGCCTATATTGCCAGTACCATGGAAAAGATTCTTACCTCCAGTGAAATGATACACAGGCGGGAAGAGTATTTCTATAATAACAATGAAGAAGCGCGCATTTTTAAGCGCAAGGTTCAGGAATTCTATTCCCTGCGGTGTGTACCACAGATTCTTGGTGCGGTATATGATACCATACGGTATGCCGAAGAAGTGCTTGTGAATGAGATGAATTCGGTAAGCGACAATCCCATCGTGGATTTGGAGAACAGAAATGTATTTCACGGAGGAAATTTTCATGGCGATTATGTGTCCCTGGAGATGGATAAACTGAAGATTGCGGTGACACGAATCTCCATGCTTTCTGAGCGTCATCTTGCATTTCTTATGCAATCCCAAGCAGAACGAATCACTTCCTCCTTTTGTGAATCTTGGAAAACTGGGACTTAATCTGGGCATGCAGGGGGTACAGTTTACTTCCACTTCCACGGTGGCTGAGAACCAGGCCCTTTCAAACTCTGTGTATGTTCACAGCATTCCCACCAACAATGACAACCAGGATATTGTGAGCATGGGAACAAATTCAGCCCTGATCGCCAAAAGGGTCATCGATAATGCATACCAGGTGCAGGCCATTGAGATGATCGCTCTCCTGCAGGCTGTTGATTATTTAAAGGCCATGGACAAGTTGTCGGAGACCACCAGGAAGTACTACAATCAAATTGCGTGAACTGGTTCCCATGTTCGTGGAAGACAGTCCCATGCATAAAGATATTGAGAAGGTGAAATCCTATTTGTTTAACACCAAGGTGGATTTACCAGGAGGGAAGAAAGTGATGAGAATAGCGCTTGTAACCGGGGGTTCCCGGGGAATTGGGAAAGCAATTTCGGTGAGGCTCGGCAAGGAGGGCTATTACGTTATTGTGAATTATCGAAACGGTGAAACAGAAGCCAAGGATACGCTTGAAAAGATCAGACAGGCCGGAGGTGATGGAGAGTTGATGCAGTTTGATGTCTCCAGTTCAGAGGAGGTAAACCGGGTGTTGAACCAGTGGCATCATCTCAATCCGAACAAACAAATCGGCGTTCTGGTTAACAATGCCGGCATTGCCAGGGATGAACTGATGGTATTTATGTCGGACCAGGAATGGAGGGATGTGATGAGCAACCAATCTGGACAGCTTCTTTTTTGTAAGCAGGTACCTGCTTACAGAATATGCTGGTGGGCAAATGGGGACGGATCGTAAATGTCGTCTCACTTGTCAGGTCAGAAAGGGCTTGCCCGGCCAGGTGAACTATTCAGCCTCAAAGGGTGCTGTTATTGCAGCCACCAAATCGCTGGCCATGGAGGTAGGTAAAAAACGGGTGACTGTCAATGCAGTGGCTCCCGGATTTATCCGGACAGATATGACAAAGGATATGGATGAGAAACAGCTTGTCGGCGCTGGTGCCATTGCGCAGGTTCGGAGAACCTGAGGAGGTGGCTGAAGTGGTCTGCTTCCTGGTTTCTGATGGGGCTTCTTACATTACAGGAGAGACCATATCCGTAAACGGAGGAATGTACAGTTAACATGAACAGAAGAGTTGTTATAACAGGGGTTGGGATTTACTCAACAATTGGTAAAAATGTTGAGGAGGTAAAAGACTCTTTATACCAGGGTAAATCAGGAATTGGGATCGATCCCAGGCGCGTAGATATTGGATTCAGGTCAACTCTGACCGGGATACTGGAACGACCTTCACTTAAGGGATTACTTCCCAGACGCATGCGAGTCGGGATGGCCGAACAGGGAGAGTATGCCTATGTGGCTACGATGGAGGCACTTGAAAATGGCCGGAGTCCATATGGATTACCTGGAAGCCAATGAAGTGGGGATTCTTTACGGGAATGACAGTTCGGCGGTTCCTGTTGTTGAAGCCATCGATATCGTGAGAGAGAAGAAGGATACCACCCTGATCGGTTCTGGCTCCATTTTCCAGTCCATGAATTCCACCATTACCATGAACCTGGCAGTTATCCTGAAACTAAGGGGGATTAATTTCACTTTGAGTGCTGCATGTGCCAGTGGTTCTCACGCCATTGGCATGGCCCATCTGATGATTTCTCAGGGACTGCAGGACATGATCATTTGCGGGGGTGGACAGGAGGTAAATGCAGAATCCATGGGCAGTTTTGATGGTCTGAGTGCATTTTCCATGCGAATGGATAATCCACAGGCAGCCTCCCGGCCCTTTGACAGGGACCGGGACGGACTGGTTCCCAGCGGTGGGGCAGCCACCCTGATTCTTGAGGACCTGGAGTCGGCACTGGCAAGAGGAGCAAATATTCTGGGAGAGATCAGGGGTTATGGCTTCTCCTCCAATGGCGACCACATTTCTGTCCCCAATGTTGATGGACCCATGCGCTCATTGGAGCGTTGCCTGAAACATGCCGGAATGCGTCCTTCTCAAATTGATTATGTCAATGCCCATGCCACATCCACACCGGTGGGTGATGGCAACGAAGCCATCGCACTGGCCAATGTATTTGGAGAGAAGGGGGTTCCTGTCAGCTCAACCAAATCCATGACAGGCCACGAGATGTGGATGGGGGGCGCCAGTGAAGTGATCTACTCCCTGCTCATGATGGAAAACTCCTTCATTGCACCCAATATAAATTTTGAAAATCCCGATGAATCGTCGGCAAAATTGAACATTATTGCCAGGAAAAGCGATTATAACATTGATGCATTCTTGTCCAATTCCTTTGGTTTCGGTGGGACAAATTCATCAATAATTGTATCAAAATACAAGAAATAGCTAACTTACAGGAGAAATGCAAAGGGCAGAGATAATAGAGACAGTGAATGAGTTTTTAATTGATGAGTTTGAGATCGAGAAGAATGCCCTCGATCCGGGTGCTCATTTGATTGATGATCTTGGGATTGAAAGCCTGGATTTTGTGGATATTGTAGTAAGCATCGAAAAGGAATTCGGATTTAAAGTGAAAAGGGAAGAGATCACCAGTGTTCGCACCCTGAATGATCTTTACGGATATATTGAAATGAGGGTCTGATACCACCCAGTACTAAAATCATTGTGATGCCCGGGTGGTCTGGAAAATCTAAGGGGGGGACACTGGGATACCGGGTCTTTTTCACACTGATCAGGTACACCAGCCTTTCTGTCACCTATTTCTTTATCAGGATCGTCGCGATTTATTACCTCTTGTTCTCACAACAAAGCGAGCATAAGCGTTCTATTTCAGGAGGATCCATGGCTATGGCCGCTGGAAAACCTGGAGAAGCATCTACAGGAATTACTGCATGCTGGGTGAAGTACTGGTGGACAAGGTGGCCATGTTGTCGGGAGCTAAAACAGGATTTACTTTCATTTTCGAAGGTGAAGAGCATCTGCAGACCATGAGTCAGGGGGAAGGGCGGGGTTCTCATCGGGGCCCATATGGGAAATTGGGAGGTGGCCGGACAGTTGCTTGAAAGAATCGATACTCCTGTAAATATTGTGATGCGTGAAGCGGAACATGAACAGATTAAGGCGCTGCTTGACAAGGTGATGGTAAACAGGGACATTCGCGTCATTCCGCAGAAGGAAGACTATTCCCATCTCTTCCTGATTGATGAGGCACTTAAAAAAAATGAATTTGTGGTGTTACATGGAGACAGGTATACTGAAGGGGCCAATACAGTTTCCCTTTCTTTTATGGGAAAGCAGCCCGATTTCCTTCAGGACCACTTTACCTGGCCAGCAAAAGGGGAGTGCCCGTCTCTTTTGTATATACACTCAAGGAAGGGAAAAAGCATTATCACTTTTACGCCACTCCCGCCAAGATATATCCCTATCCTGCCCAGATCAAAACACGAAAGGATGAGATTCAGCCGATGGTAGAGGACTATGTCAGGTCACTGGAAAAGATGATCAGGGAATACCCCTTGCAGTGGTTCAACTATTATCCCTTCTGGGAAGAGGAGCAGATGGACAATGAAATCTTCCATCAAAGATTAAACGATGAAACTGAACTACGGATCGGACCAAAAATCCGCATTGCAGGCAAAATTCGATGCACAGAAAATTGCCTTTGGGCCCATCATGTTCCAGGCTGCCAGGGCCTTGAGAAATCTTGGTATTCTGAAGCTGATCCGTTCCCGCAGGAAAGAGGGAATTGAAATGGAGGAGATTGCCCAGCGAGCTTGATCTGAGTCTATACGGGGTAAAGGTTCTCCTGGAGGCCGGATTGAGCCTGGAGATTGTGTTGGTGAGGGAAGGTAGATTCAACCTGACCAAAACCGGGTGGTATATCCTCAAGGATGATCTTACCATTGTCAATATGGATTTTACCCATGATGTGAATTACCTGGGCATGTTTAGCCTGGAGGATTCCATCCGAACAGGGACTCCCACCGGTCTGAAGACCTTTGGTGACTGGGATACCGTATACGAGGGGCTAAGCCAGCTTCCCCCAGATGTGCAGAAGAGCTGGTTTGCCTTTGACCACTTTTACTCCGATTACTCTTTCTCAGAGATCCTGCCCCTGGTGATTGCTCCCGGAGTAAAGCAAATTCTTGATGTGGGAGGCAATACGGGAAAATTTGCCATCCGTTGTGCCAGATGGAGTGACAATGTACATATTACCATTCTGGATCTGCCGGGACAGCTTGAAAAAGCAAAAGTCAATATTGAGAAGGAGGGCTTATCACATCGCATTAGCTGTATGCCCCTGAACCTGCTTGACCATCCAAAGAGTTTCCCGCGGGGCATGGATGTGATCTGGATGAGTCAGTTCCTGGACTGTTTTTCAAAGGAGGATATTGCTCAGCTCCTGCGTCGCGGAAAAGAGGCCATGATGAACAGTACCATGCTTTTTATCATGGAGTTGCTTTGGGACAGGCAAAAGTTTGAGGCCTCCACCTACAGCCTGCATGCCACGTCGCTGTACTTTACAAACATTGCCAATGGATACAGCCAGATGTATCATTCCGGTGACTTGCTTGAATTGATCGAAAAATCGGGCATGATTGTTGCAGATTCCAGAGATGATATTGGCATCAGCCATACGCTTCTCAAATGCAAAATAAAATCATGAAAAAGGATCGTTTTTCAGATATAGATATCCTTCTCCTGATACCCCAGCGTGAACCCATGATCATGGTCTCAGGACTGGTAGCAGCCGACGAAAACTCTGTCACCACCTGGTTCCTGCTTGAAGAGGGCAATATTTTTCTGAAAGATGGTCTGTTTCAGGAGAGCGGACTCATTGAAAATATTGCCCAGAGTGCAGCTGCCCTTAATGGTTATCGTGCATGGCTTGAAGGAGGAGCGGTGAAGAATGGCTATATTGGGGCTATAAAAAACCTGGAGATAAAATCCCTGCCTCAAACAGGTAAGCGCTTGTCCACAATGGTCAAAGAGACTCACCATGTTTTGGACACCAGCATTATCCTTGGTCAGGTGAGCGTTGATGATCAGTTGATTGCCCATTGTGAAATGAATGTTTTTATGCAACCTTAATAAATTGAATATCATGAAAAAAATAGCATTTTTAATTTTGCTAGTGGCCCTTTGCCTTCCGGGTCTGACCAAAAACCCGGTTCAGAACAACGACGAGCTGGTATGGTGCGGTATTGACTACACCCTTGTAAAATTTATCGGCAGTAGTGAAGAGTTCAGCGATATCCCAAAAATTCGGTCTTACTACTTTCGCACCTGGAATGAGATCCTCCTGACAGAAAAGGATAAGTATGACCTGAATACTGCTTTTTCCGTGAGCACGATCAACTACAATATGGAAAAGGCCATCACCCGGAGCGAGGCAAGGGATATGACAGGAATTGTACAGTTCGACGCTTACTCAATTGATGAGGAGCAGGTTAAAAGTGTGGTCAGTCAATATATCGACCCCTCCGTAGATAAGGTTGGAGCCATGTTTGTGATGGAAACCCTTAATAAAATTGAGAGCGTTTCAAGCATGTGGCTGGCCGTTTTTAACCTGGCCTCGGGAGAGATCCTCTATATGAGTAGGTACTCTGGTGAGGTGGGTGGCTTCGGGTTTCGCAATTACTATGCAAGAAGTCTTTACAATGTGATTAAGAACCTGAAAATGGCACCGCGAAACCCAGCATAGTGAAAGTCAACGAATTAAGCAATACAACTGAATGCACTGTGCGTTTCAGTGAAGTGGATGCCATGGGCATTGTCTGGCACGGAAATTTTGTGAAATACATGGAGGATGGCCGGGAATCCTTTGGACAAAGTTTTGGTCTGGGTTACTATGACCTTTTTGAACAGGGTTTGATGGTTCCCCTGGTAAAAATGGATATTGACTATAAGCTGCAACTTAAATATGGCGAAGGTATTATAATTGAAACCACCTGGGAAAATTGTGATGCCGCCAAAATACTGTTCAGGTACAGGATCCTGCGAAAGACGGATCAAGCAGTTTTGATGACAGCCAGAACCACTCAAGTTTTTCTGAATAAGCAAGGGGAACTGGAACTATGCAACCCGGAATTCTATCTGGAGTGGAAAAGGAAGAATGGAGTAGAGCTTGCGTAATGTCAATAAAACCCAAAACTTACCTGGAAAGCAGCAGTATCATCTCCCCACTGGGATGGGACACCGGGGAAAATCTCCAGTCGGTTCTGTCCGGGGCAAGCGGAATAGAAATTTGTACAAACAGGAGCCTTTCACCAGTGGATCTGCCCCTGGCCCTCCTGGATTGGGAAGAGGTGGAAAGGCGTTTCATTGAGATTGCAGGCCAGGCCGGAGCTTCGCAATATACACGCTTTGAAAAAATCGGAATTCTCTCCATCCAAAATGCTCTAAAAAATTCTGAAATTGATCCGACCGATCCGCAATGCACATTGATCCTATCAACTACCAAGGGCAATGTCGAGCTACTTGATCAGCCTGCAGGGTTTGGTAAAGAGCGCCTTTTTCTCTGGAAATCAGCGCGGATCATCGCAGACTTTTTTAAAATGAAAGCCAGTCCTGTGATTGTCTCCAATGCCTGCGTGTCAGGTGTGGCGGCCATGCTGGTTGGACGGGAAATGATCTCTGCTGGTCAATGTTCCCACGCAATTGTGCTGGGAACAGACCTGTTATCTAAATTTATTGTGTCTGGTTTCCAGTCCTTTATGTCGCTTAGCAAAAAAGCTTGCAAACCTTTTGACAAGGAGCGCGATGGACTCACCCTGGGGGAGGCTGCAGCCAGCCTTATTCTCTCAAGCCGGGAGGGGGAGGTGGAGCTTGTTTCAGGATCCACCAGCAATGATGCAAATCACATATCGGGCCCTTCACGCAGCGGTGAAGGGTTGCTTCTGGCCATCCAAAAAACGCTTAAAGGGCAAAAGTTGCCAGGCCTGATATCGGCACATGGTACAGCAACCCTTTACAACGATGAAATGGAGTCCATTGCCCTGAGCCGTGCCGGACTGGCCGGGGTGCCTGTAAACAGCCTGAAGGCTTACTTTGGCCATACACTGGGTGCAGCGGGAATCGTTGAGAGCCTCATCAACCTGGAGGCCATGAAAAAAGGCATCTTTCCTGGCACTAAAGGTTTTTCTGTTTCAGGAGTATCTGGAGAAATTAATGTTTCGGACCAGACCGGGAAAGGGGAAACAAAAAGACTTCTGAAGATCGCATCGGGTTTTGGAGGCTGTAATGCTGCTGCCCTTTTTAAACTGAGAACATGCAAGTAGTTAAAAATATCAGAATAACCGAAGGTGCAGTTCACATTGACGACACTTTATGGTTCAGCCAAAAGGAAAGGGAATTCAGATCATTTGGGAGGAGCCTGTACAGAAATATGGGAAGGTCCTATCCCAAGTTTTATAAGATGTCGGCTCTGAGCCAGCTGGGATTTCTGGCCTCGGAAATTTTATTGAGGGACGTGGATCTTAGCAGTGTGGATACCGAAAGTGTTTCCCTTATTTTTGCAAACAGCTCCTCGTCCCTTCACGCCGACCTAAGATACCAGGATACCATGGAAAACGCTCCAAGCCCAGCTCTGTTTGTTTACACCCTACCCAATATTGTCATTGGTGAGATCTGCATTCGCTTCGGGTTTAAAGGGGAGGGGATCTTTTTTATACAGGAAAGTTTTGATAAAGAGTTTATATTTGGACATGCGGAAGCGCTGATGAACTCAGGGTCAACAGCCCTGTGCCTGGCTGGTTGGCTGGAAGTGGATATGGAGGGAGATTACCTTGCCGATCTCTTCCTTTTGAAGTGAAAAGTGCAAATAAATGAAAGTATTATGAATGAATTGATTGAAAAACTAAAAGCAGAACTGATTGAGCAACTGAATCTTGAAGATATGGAACCCGGTGAGATTGATGCCGAGGCTCCGCTATTTGGAGATGGTATCGGACTAGACTCCATCGATGCCCTTGAGATTATCGTCCTCCTGGAGAAAGAGTATGACATCAAAATCAGTGATCCGCGTGAAGGCAAGGATATCATGTACTCTGTCGCTTCACTGGCCCGGTTTATTGAGAGTAAGCGCAAATAAAGGTTATCCTTCCCATGAATGATCAAATCTGGATAACGGGACTCGGTGTAGCCTGCTCCATTGGAATGAATGTGGAGGAGAGCCTCGAAGCATTGATCTCAGGCAGGTCTGGTATTGGTCCCATCAAAATTCTGGAGACCATTCATAAAGATAGTTTTAAGGTAGGGGAGATTGGTTTCAGTAATTTTCAGATAATGGAGATGCTGAAAATTCCTTTAGATCGCTATGAATCTTATACCCGAACCAGCCTCCTTGGGATTTTAGCTGCCAGGGAAGCCCTGCAGAGCTCAGGTCTGGATCTCTCCGACGGAGTATCCACCGCCCTGGTCTCTGCCACTACGGTGGGTGGAATGGATAAAACTGAGAAAGAGTTTTCCTCTGCCAATGTCAAATCGGGTTTTGTAGCCACTCATCCCTGCGGTGATTCTACGGATAAGATTGCAGATTACCTTGGCCTGGAAGGATACAGGACCACACTGAGTACTGCTTGTTCATCCGGAGCCAATGCCATCATACATGCTGCCCGCCTGATAAAGCATGGTCGGGTCGACAGGGCTTTAGTGGGTGGCGTGGATGCGCTCTCCAGGTTTACGCTCAACGGATTTAATTCACTGATGATCCTCGATCGGGATAAGTGCCGACCCTTTGATCGTGAGCGAAAGGGACTTAACCTGGGGGAAGGAGCAGGATTCCTGGTATTGGAGTCGGGCCGCATCCTTTCACCGGACGACAAAAGGAAAATATGCAGACTATCGGGCTATGCCAATGCCAACGATGCCCATCACCAGACCGCCTCATCTCCTGACGGACAGGGTGCTTTTGATGCCATGATGGGAGCCTTGAAACTTGGGGCTTTTGATCCGGGAGATATAAACTACATCAATGCCCATGGAACAGGTACGGAAAACAACGATGCCTCCGAGGGCGCAGCACTGCAAAGGGTATTTGGCGACCGAATCCCTCCATTTAGCTCCACCAAGGCCTATACGGGACATACCCTGGGTGCTGCAGCCAGCATTGAGGCTGTCTTTTCGATCCTGGCTCTCAGGCATGGAATTCTCTTTCCCGGACTCGGATTTGAGCAGCCTATGGATTTTCCCAGCGTTTCTCCTGTAAAATCATTGGAAAAAGGAGTAAGCATAAAAAATGTGCTCTCCAATTCCTTCGGTTTTGGAGGAAATAACTCCACGCTGATCTTTTCAAAATCTTAAGCAATGCCTGTATATATCCAAGCAGCACAAGCCATCTCTCCCCAGGATACCTTCCCAGGTCTGTCTCCGGACTCCCCTGGCCTGGCTCAGACCATGCTCAAGCCCCTGGCCCGGGAAGGATTTTTTACCTGCATTCACCCCGAATACAAAAAATATATCAATCCCACAGCCCTCAGACGTATGTCCCCGGTGATCCGTATGGGACTTACTGCCTCAAAAGTATGCATGGAGGAGGCCGGGATAAAAAAACCTGATGCCATACTTGTGGGTTCTGGCCTTGGTTGTGTCCGGGATACCGTTAAATTCCTGAAGCAGTTGATCGATAACCAGGAACTCTTATTAAATCCCACTGCTTTTATTCAATCCACCCACAATACGGTATCCGGACAGATTGCCCTGATGCTGGGCTGCAGGGCCTACAATCTTACCTTTTCGCAGAATAGTATTTCATTCGAAACCGCCCTCCTGGAGGGAATGATGATGCTCGGTGAGGAACAATATCATAACATCCTTATTGGGGGCATCGATGAAGTGGTGGAGGAGAGCTATCAGCTCATGGATAAAAATGGTTGTGTTCAAGGCCCTATGGGAGAGGGAAGCAACTTTTTTCTAATCTCATCGGATCGTTCTCCCAAGAGCTTGGCCCGGGTGGATGGAATGGAAATAAATTCCTGTGGCAAAACTGAGAAGATTTGCGCACTCACTGAGGCCTTTCTGGCATCAAAAGGATTGCTTCCTGAAGATATCGATCTCCTGGTTTCGGGCCGCCATGGTGAAGAAAACAGCAATGATATATACAGGCAGGTGGAAGGGCTTTTTGATCCCGCTAAACGGGTGGCTTATAAGCACCTGGTAGGAGAATACCATACTGCTTCGGCATTTGGCTTGTGGATGTGCACAAGCATTATTCACGACAATATAATCCCTGATTCGGTGCGAATCAAAACAAAGGACACTGATTCTGCCCCGGAAACAGGCAGGGAGGATCAGAAACCAATACGGAGGGCACTGCTGTTTAATCAGAACAAAGGACGTGACTATACCTGGATACTGATTTCCCATCCGGATAGCTGACAGACTCTTAAACATGAAACGCTTCCATATCAGTACGATCATTGTTGCAGGGCTTATCGTCCTCATTTTATCAGTGCCCATGTTGGAGGGTGTCCAACTTCCTCTATTAATCCTGGTTTTTGTCCTATATGGAATGGTGCTCATTTACGGTGCTTCCCAGGTAAAGTCCCAATTTTTCATGCGCACGCTTTGCCGGGGGGATAAAGCAGTTAGAAAAATAGCCATCACCTTCGATGATGGGCCCTGTGGCGAGCGTTCCCTTGAAATCCTTGAACTTCTTCAAAAGCACGATTGCCGTGCCAGCTTTTTCCTCATCGGGAACAGTGTAAGGAAGCACCCCGAAATAGTAAGGACGATGGTAAATCGTGGACATCTGGTTGGAAATCACTCTCTCAGCCATTCAAATCTTTTTCCCTTTTTCAGGAGTTCCCGGATTCGCAGGGAAGTGGAGGAGTGCAATCGGATCCTGGAGGAAGCAGGTTCAGGACCAATTCGTTTTTTCAGACCACCCTTTGGAGTCACCAATCCAAACATTGCCAGGGGATTAAAAAATTCCGGCATGGAGGTGGCAGGCTGGAGCATCCGGTCATTTGATACTCAAAACCAGGCAGCCAGCAAAGTGGTGAAGCGGATTTCAAAGAGAATGGGGGGAGGAGAGGTGATTCTTTTGCATGAGAGCTCCGAGCACATCCTGGAAATTTTGGAGCAACTTCTGCCCGCAATTGACAGGGCAGGACTAAGCTGTGTGACCCTGGATCAGATGTTTGACTCAACAGCAAAATAATCTATTCTCTCCAGTACTGAATTTACTTTCATATTATATAATTCTTCTAAAGATCCAGCTCGTGATCAATGGCTGAAAAAAACTGTCCATTTGGCCCGTCATCCTCAACCAGGGCAGGGGCAAGGGCACCAGGAAGTACAGCTTCCACTGGATGATGGGCATGTTCGCCACCCAGATCAGTTCTTAACCAACCCGGATCAAGGGTATTGATTCTAACCCCGGTATCCTTAAGCTTTACAGCAATGTCGTCGGTGAGCTTGTCCACCGCCCATTTTGATGCGCCATAAGGAGCAAGCTCCGGCTGATCCTTGATTCCAGAGCTAAGGTTAATAACTCGCCCAAAACCTCTGTCGATCATCCCTGGAATGAATGCAGCACATAAACTATACATGGCCATAACATTGACCCTGAAGGTCTCTGTCCACTCCTCCCAGCTGTGATTCCAGTAATCTTCGTGATAAGGTGTCATTACAGCAGCATTGTTATAGAGGATATCCACCGTCAGATCCAAATCCCGAACCTCTGCTATCAATGCCTTAACCTGGGACTCATCTGACAATTCTCCGCAAATACTACGGACGCTTACCGGGAATTCTTTGAGCAGTTCCAAAGTGTTATTGCAGCTTTCAGTTCTTCGTCCATGTACGATTACATTACAACCGAGTTTTGCCAATCCCAGGGCCAGCTGCTGACCAACTCCCCGGCTTGAACCGGTGATCAGGGCACTTTTTCCTTTTAGGTCAATCATATTATAAGTAAAAATAGTTATTATTTGATTCTCTCAGGGTGAATCTCGAATAAACTCTTCAACTGGAGCATAATAAGGCATGTGGAAACTGATAAGCCCAAAAGGCAGAATACCTTGGGCTCAGTTTTGTCAACAATATAAGATAATATTATATATTTACTTTTGCTGCAATTGGCCCTAGAATAATATGTTCTATTCCCAATGATTCATGTGAGTTCTCTTATTCATGATAGCTTTATAAAAACAACATTTCATATAAAATCTATTATGAAAATTGATATTAGTAAGAACAAAAATGAAAACAACTCTGGGTCGAATCTCATTTGGAGATGCTACTTCCTAGCAGTGGTTATCCTCGCAGGCACAAACTTAAGTTCCGCTCAAAGGGCAGATTCGGCGGTTGCTGATGAAGAAAGCAAAGTACAGGCGAGAGTTACAGGATTAAGAAACATCAGCATCCATGTCCTCGAACTCGAGAAATCCCTGAAGCTCAATCGTGAGATTCTAGGTTTTGAATTATCCGACGCCGATGTCCTTCACGGTCCGGGGCTTGAAGGAATGCTAGTCATAAAACTGAGAGCGAATGACTTGGCGATAAATCTAGCGGTCACCGCACCGGAATTTATACACACAATAGGGCCGGTCGGGAATACTAACCACAATCACTTCATGCTTAAGGTAAATGACATCGGCCCGATAGGGGACAAGTTGAAAGAAGAAGGATATGAGCTGGAGAATGAGAACTACGTTCGAGACAAATACACGTTTTTTGTGGGGCCAAACGGGGAGATTATTGGTCTTTCCTCTTGGTAGTAATGGGAATAGACCTCATCTCTGAAACTGCTTAAATTACGTATGGTTGAAAGAATAGAACAATTCACTAAAGTTTACCGTAATGGTTGTCACGCACTTTGCAAAACGGCAAAGCCTGCGCCACGCTACGGCGGCTTAGCTCCACCGTTTTAAACCAAAATATGAAAACATTACTCACTACCATAATTGCTCTTACAGTGTTTTCTCTGACAGCGAGCTCGCAAGACCCGGCTCGATTTGAGAAGCAAATTGACCAACTTATGAGTCAGGAGCATTCACTTGCCCCGGACAAAAAGCTTATCATTTTCACAGGAAGCTCGAGCATCGTACGATGGCACACACTTGAATCAGATTATCCTCAATACAATATAATCAATTACGGATTCGGGGGTTCTCAGTTTAGCGATCTGGTTTTCTACTACGAAAAGCTCGTGCGAAAACCCGCGCCGGATATCCTTTTTATTTACGAAGGAGACAACGATATAGCAAGTGGCAAAGATCCTGAACAGGTATTCCAACTTGCAAAGAATCTCTTTGAGATGATTCGGAAAGACCTGCCTCAAACTGAGATTATCGTCATCTCTCCCAAGCCCTGTATTGCAAATTGGGATAAGCAAGAGAAATATATTAAGCTAAATGCCAAACTGGAAGGTTACTGCGAAGATCACGACAATCTTGATTTTTTCAATGTATGGGACCTGATGGTTGATGTGAACGGAGTCGTATTGCAGGACATATTCTTGGAGGATGGCGATCATATGAATGCAAAGGGCTACGAAATATGGAACAAAGCGCTTCGCGATTATCTTAAGCAAACAATTGTGCATTCTTCTTCCGATTATGAAGCAACAATCGCAATCAGTGGTCTCAAAAAAACAAGCAGGATTTTACATATTGCAGATTCCCATATCAGCATTTTTGACAAAGAAGAAGAAAAGTATCATCCATACAGTGCCCGAATGGATCATGCCTACGACTCCGTACCGCATTTTTTAACAGCCAAAAACACCACACCAGTCGAATCGTTCTCGGAGCTGATGAAGCTGGCAGAAAGTCAAAAATTTGACCTGCTTGCTTTAACAGGCGATATCATCAATAATCCTTCCAAATCCAGCGTGAAATTTGTTCTCGAGTCTGTTCAAAAAACAGGAATTCCAAGTATTTACCTTGCCGGTAATCATGATTGGCATTACGAAGGGATGACTGGTTCCATGGCAACATTACGACAATCATGGATAGAAAACAGCCTCTTGCCACTTTATGGTGGCTCAAATCCCTGTTATTCATCACATATGATCGGGGGAATTAACTATGTCGCCATAGACAACTCCACATATCAAATAGATGAAAAACAATTGATTTTTTTTAAAGAACAAGATGCGCTTGCCATGCCCATCGTTCTTCTTATGCACATCCCTTTATATTTACCCAAAGATGCTGAAAACGAAAATATTGTCACCTGCGGTGATCCTCGTTGGGGCTGGGATAGGGATAAAGGTTATGAGGTTGAGCAGCGAGAAAGATGGTCCCGAAATGGCAATTTACCTTCAACTCTTGAGTTTCTGGAAGTGGCTAAAAACAGTACTAATTTAGTCGCGATCCTTGTGGGACACACCCATAAAGCAAGCGCAGATAAATTTTCTGCCACGGCGGTCCAGTACGTTACAGGACGATCTGTTGATGGACAACATCGTATTGTAACTTTTATACCCTTAAACTAAGTTCAAACTTCGATAAAATTGCTTGCAACAGGCATCATGATCGAAAAGAGCAATGGAATCTCTTGCATTTCTCAGGCAGGTCAGTACTTAAAACGGACTGTTCTCTTACGCCCACTATCACGAAGCGGGAGTGAAAAGGCAGATCTTTCAATGCAGGGAAGAAGGTTGAGACTAAACTATCTTTGTGCCCCCAGCTAAATCCACCAAGCCATCCAATTGCAAAAAAAACCGGGTTCCTTTTTTTTGATATTTTAAGATCGGGCGTGGGGGAGGGGCTTGTCCACACCTGCTTGTTAAATTGGCTTGCGTATTGATTTATGGCATTACTGCCTGCCGAAATTGCGGACCACTTCCTAATGAAGAATCGAATTGTTTTTGAAAAATGAGCAAGATAACCGGCGTCATCGAGATCATAAATGGTATTCAACTTCTGTATCGTCACAAGTAGTTTTAGCAGATTTGCATAGATGAACCTCAATCTTACTCTCTGGACAACAATGATTGAATTTTTCTTTCGAAAAAACAAGGCTGAGATATAGGCTTTGACAAACCTGATGATATTGAGCGGTTTATAGGATGGTATTTTTAGAACTGAGTCAACATTATATGTATTTTTGAAATGAATAGGCGGATATTGAGCCCTGTACCTTAATCAAGGTATTGTTATCTCGGCAACTTTCGTTTTCTTCATGCGAGTGATAATGTTATTCTAATTTGAACCAAATATGGGGAACTTCTTTCCTGATCAACGATGGACCAGTGAGGGTGAACCCGAACTTGGAGTAGGGGTGGTCACAGAGATCAGCAAAGGCCGGATACAGATCCATTTTCCCGTAGCAGGTGAAACACGGCTTTATGCAATTGGAAACACCGCCCTGCGCAGAGTCTTATTTAAGCCCGGGGATACAATTATGGATGCCGGGAAACGCCCTATGCTCATTGAACGGGTTCAGCAGGATGGCAATTTATTCACTTATTTCGGGCAAGACAGGGCCTTATCCGAGGCAGACCTTGGAGATGTGATTTACAGCCATGGTGTGGATGATCGCCTTTTTTTGGGGGATGTGGATACACCTGAAGTATTTGCTTTGCGAAGAAAGACACTTCAATATGATCACAGGCGGAGAATTTCTCCAGTGAGTGGTTATCTCGGTGGCCGAATCGATCTCATTCCTCATCAACTTTATATCGCGCATGAGGTGAGTAAACGATATGCTCCCCGTGTTCTGCTGTCAGACCAGGTTGGGCTTGGGAAAACGATAGAGGCCTGTTTAATCCTTCATCGCCTGCTTTTGAGTGGACAGGATTTCGAGGGTGCTGATTCTTGTTCCCGATTCGCTTGTTCACCAATGGTTTGTGGAAATGCTAAGGCGATTTAACCTGTGGTTTCATATTTTTAATGCAGAGCATTGTGCAGCGATTGAGGATGGCGCTCCGGATGGAAACCCTTTCATGGACGACCAGCTCATCCTTTGCAGCACTTCATTTTTGACCGGTTCTGATCTTCGGGCCAGGCAAGCCTTGTCGGCTGGCTGGGACATGCTTGTGGTGGATGAAGCACACCACCTTGAATGGTCTGTTGACAAGGTGAGTCCTGAGTACAGTGCTTGTTGAACGACTGAGTAAAGTTGTAAAAGGATTACTTCTTCTGACCGCTACCCCTGAACAGTTGGGTGAAGAGAGTCATTTCGCACGACTTCGCTTACTGGATCCTGACAGATACGAAAACTATGATACGTTTCAAAAACGATTCATTGGGCCATAGAGAAATTGCCAATATTATCGAAGACCTGGACTCAGGTTTATCCTTACAGGCCAGTGATATAGGATTGATGGAATCGATTTTCGGAAAGAAAAAGATAAAATCGATGGCAGAAGGGGGAGATTCGGCAAGGAATAATTTTATCGAGGATTTGCTTGACCAGCACGGGCCTGGCAGGGTAATATTCCGAAATACCCGATCAGCGATGAGGGGATTCCCGAAGCGAAAGGCCCACCTGATTCCCCTTGAGGCAGGAGATGATCCTGAGCTCTGGATGCGGCGCATGTTAAAGGAGTTTTCAGGGGATATGGGCACTGAACCCGCCCCATCAGTACAGCAAAATATTTGGTTCACAGAGGACCCCAGGGTAAAATGGCTTGTCAGGAAAATGGAGGATCTCTCACCTGCAAAAGTAGTGCTCATCTGCAGGACAAAAGAAAAGGTATTCGCCCTGGAAAAGGCGCTGGGTAAGCGTGTAAATCTGAAAGTCGGTGTTTTTCACGAAGATCTCACCATTATACAAAGAGATCGGAATGCAGCCTGGTTCTCAGAACCAAGAGGTGCACGATTACTTTTATGTTCTGAAATAGGAAGCGAAGGAAGGAATTTTCAATTCGCTCATCACCTCGTTCTATTCGACTTGCCATTTCATCCGGAATTGTTGGAACAGCGAATTGGCCGCCTTGACCGGATTGGTCAGTCAAAAGACATACAGATTCATGTTCCCTACATCACAGGAAGCCCCCAGGAGGTGCTTGTCAGGTGGTTTCACGAAGGATTAAATGCATTTTGAGGAAAACATTGAGGGCGGAAACAGGATTGAACAAGTATTCAGCGATCGCTTGTTGAACACCTCCTTGTCTGTCTCATCAACAAGTGAAGGAAAGGAGCTCGAATTATTAATCGCTGACACGGCTGTTTTCCATCAAGAACTCAAGACTGTTCTTGCCAACGGACAGGATCGATTGCTCGAAATGAATTCCTTTCGCCCTGAAATTGCTAAAATACTTATGGAGCAGATTCGCGCTGAAGATTCCGATATGAGCCTGGAAAATTATATGACCAGTGTCTTTGATCATTTTGGTGTTGATATGGAGGATCTTGCTCTCCGAAGCTATTTATTGCATCCTTCCCAGACAGGCATCGAAGCTTTTCCTTCTATTCCGGAAGTGGGTATTTCAATCACATTCGATCGAAAACGTGCACTTAGCAGGGAAGATGTAAGTTTTATCACCTGGGATCACCCCATGGTAACAGGTGCCATAGACATGGTATTAAGTTTGGGAACCGGTAGCGCCAGTTTCGGTGTTCTTCCCGGAAAGGGAAATCCAGCCATTCTTCTTGAAGTACTCTTTGTTCTTGAAACAGCGGGCGAACAAAATATTTATGCAGATCGTTTCCTTCCCAATACTCCCCTGAGAGTGGTGGTTGACCATAGCGGAAATGAGTTAACAGATTTATTTCCAATTGAAATATTCGAGCAAAAATTACTACCTGGCCAAATAGACGAGCTGATCCAAAATGAGACCCTGAGGGAAACCATACTTCCGAATATGATCACGGCCGCCACAAAAGTCGCCGAAAAGCTAGGGGCGACAGAAATCTCTGGCGGACTACTCAGGATGAGTGCCAACATGGATCGTGAAATCGATCGACTTAAATCACTGCAGAAAAAAAACAAACACATTCGTCCGGAAGAAATTCGTTTTGCGCTTGAAGAGAAGGCAAGTCTTATTTCGCTAATTAAGAATGCCCGAATCAGGTTGGATGCACTCCAACTCATTCGAAAGGGTAATTTTTAATCCTACTTTGTATCGAATGATACCCCTGGCGGTTGCCAGCTTTTGGTGTCGCCGATAATGCCACGGGGCGCACTACTTATTTCCATCCATTTTGGGGAAACCTTAATGAGCAGATAGTCTTCTCGATTATTTGGGTAAAAGGCCTCCCATTCATCCTTCCATCGCTTCTCTTTTTCCTTTGGGTCATTTACTATTTGAGCACTTCCGTGAATCGTGACATATCCTGAGGCATCGCTATCCAGATAATACAAGTTTACCCTGGGGTCCAACTTAATTTGATTTACCTTCCTGCTTTTGGAGTTGGTGCCAAACCACACTGTAAAATCGCTTTCCGGAGAAAATGGATCCATGGCTCTGACCCGTGGGCAACCTTCTTCATCCAGGGTAATCAGTGCACAGGTAGCAGAGGCATTCATTATTTCTCTGGCTGCCTTTAGAAGCTTGGTTTCAGCTTGATCTGCTGCCATCGTATTCTGTGCACTACCCTTGGGAGGCAGAGTCAGAATTAGGATAAGCATTAGGCTAATTCCGGGCATGGGGAGGGAGTTTTTCATTTTCTTCAAATTATATTGCTCTACACTATTTTTTTGAGTTTTATGGATCTACTGACACCGCTTGTGATCGCTGCTGAGCTTACCAGAACCGATTCTTGATTACAAGTTAAGCAATTTGTCAAAGTCTTCCTTTTAAAATCCTTGATAAAAAGTTGATATCTATTTGGCCAGAAAGAAGGGCAAGGGGATCATATTTATTTATCTTACAAAAAGCAATTATCTTTACACCTTCAAATTGAGGAGTTAGATGAGTGAGAATAGGGAGCAGGTATTTGAGAACGAGGAGTTCGAGGTCTTGTTGAGGAAGTATGAGGATATGCGCAGTGGCGTCCAGTCCATCTTCTTCGATGTGGAAGAGTTTGAACAGATTATCGATTATTACCTGGACGATTTTCAATACGATGAAGCCAAAGAAGCAGCCAATCTGGGAGAAAGGCAGCATCCTGCTTCGGTTGAGATCAAGTACAAGTTTATCCACATCTTCATTGAGCAGGGAAATGCAAAAAAGGCCCTGGCTCTTCTGGAGGAGATTCCTGTATGGGAGGAGAACAATCCGGAACGCTATTTTCTGAAAGGTACTGCCCTATGTCTGATGGGGAAACTAAAGGAATGCGGAGCGCCAGTTTGACAGGGCTCTGGAACTTTCGGGCGAGGAAACTTTTGAGGCCCTGCTTAATATTTCCATTGCCTTTGAGAATGTCAGGCATTTTGAACTGGCCATTAAATATCTATCTCAGGCCTACAGACAACAACCCGAGAATCTCTCTGTATTGTATGATCTGGGCTATTTCTATGAACGGCTTCACAGGTTTGATGAGAGCCTGAAGTATTACGAAATGTATCTTGATCTGGATCCTTATTCAGACAATGTTTGGTATAACATTGGGATTGTATACCACAAGCTAGAGCAGTTCGAAAAGGCCGTGGAGGCCTACGATTTTTCCATTGCCATCAATCCCGATTATGCTTCAGCATACTTCAATAAGGCAAGTGTCTGGGTGAATGCCGGGAACTTATGAAAAGGCCATTGAATGCTACAAGGATTTTCTGGAGATTGAACCTGAAAGTACCCAGGCATACTGTTACATGGGCGATTGCTATGAGCAAATGGAAAGCTTTGATGATGCCATAGCAGCATTTCAGAAAGTCATTGAAATGGACAATACCGATCCCGAAGGGTGGTTTGGAGCCGGAATGATTTATCATCGGCCCAGAACAAGCACCAGGAAGCCATTACCTATATTCTAAAAGCCATTGAATTTGACAATAACAACCTGGATTACTGGATCAACCTGGGTTATGTCAATGAAGATGCCGGATTAATTGAGGAGGCCCTGAAATGTTATGCATATGTGACCCGAACCGATGCTACTGATCTGGATGGCTGGATTGCGCTTACAGGACTTCTGATGAAAGAGGGCGACTTTGAACAGGCGCTGAACTTTCTGCGGGAAGCCTTTGTGTCATCATCCTGGCCGAGGCAGCAATTAAAATTAAGATGGCAGTTTGCCACCTGAAAATGGAAGAAAAGTCCCTTGCACAAAAATTTCTTGAAGAGGGACTTGAAAAGGATTCTTCACTTGATTGCTGATTTTGCCTATTTTTCCCGGAAGGGACATACGGCACAGATATAGAACGTATTATCCAACAGTATAAACCATAATATTCATATGAATTTTAAGATCAATCACATTCCGGAAAGAACCTCCGGAATACGGGACCATGGACTTACCATGATGATGGACAAAGGATTAAGTCTTGCTGAAGCGGGACATTTTATGGAATCCAGTGCACCCTATACCGACCTGGTGAAATTTGGATTTGGAACTGCTCTGATTACCCGGGATCTGAAGGAAAAAGTGAAACTGTACCAGGAGGCAGGATTGAAACCCTATTTTGGAGGAACCCTGTTTGAAATGTTTTTTGTCCGGAATCAGTTTGATGATTACAGGCGCTTTGTATCTGAATCGGGATTGATCTAATGTGGAGGTCTCCGATGGCACCATCAGGATGGAACACGATGAAAAACTAGAGTGCATCGAGATCCTCACAAAGGATTTCCAGGTTCTTTCTGAGGTGGGAACCAAGGTGAAGGGTGTTGAGCTCTCCAACGAGGTATGGGTTTCGAATATGAAAAGTGAACTCGAAGCCGGTGCCTGGAAGGTGATCGGAGAGGCCCGTGAAAGCGGCACCATTGGCATTTACCAATCAGATGGTTCTGCCAACCGGGAGTTGATTGATGATATTATGAAAGAGATATCAGTGGATGATGTTTTATGGGAAGCTCCCAATAAGTCACAGCAGATCATGTTTATCCAGATGCTTGGAGCCAATGTGAACCTGGGAAATATTGCCCCGAATGAGGTGGTTTCCCTGGAAGCACTTCGGTGCGGCATGCGGGGGATACATTTTTCGATGTTTTACCGGAGGAGTTCCAATCCAGAAAACTATAGCAAATTGAAACAGAACATTTAAAGAATACCTGCTCATTGCTCTGCGAGGCATGGGTATGGGAGCGGCTGATGTAATTCCCGGAGTTTCAGGAGGAACCATTGCCTTTATCACCGGAATTTACGAAGAACTGGTCAATTCCATAAAGAGCATTAATCTTGAAGCACTTAAGCTCTTTTTTACCGGCCGGTGGAAATCCTTCTGGAAGCATATAAACGGCAATTTCCTGCTGGCAGTATTTGGAGGAGTTTTTATATCAGTGCTTTCCCTTGCAAAGGTCCTTGAACACCTGCTGGAGAATCATCCCATCCTTATCTGGTCCTTCTTTTTTGGCCTGATTCTGGCTTCTTCCTACGTGGTTTCCAGGAAAATTAAAAATTGGGAGTATGCCAACGTTGTGGCTCTGATTAGTCGGGATTGCAGTGGCGTTTTATATCACCAGTGTAACACCTGCCACAACCACCGATGCATCCTGGTTTGTTGTTCTTTCAGGCGGATTGGCAAGTTGTGCCATGATCCTGCCAGGAATTTCAGGTAGCTTTATCCTCTTGCTGCTGGGAAAATATGAATTTGCCCTCCAGGCTGTCAATGAGCGCGATGATTCTGGACCTTCTCCTGCTTGGCTCTGGCGCTCTGATTGGACTGATCCTCTTTTCAAACCTGCTTTCCTGGCTGCTTAAAAATTATCACGATGCCACCATCGCCGTGCTTGTTGGGTTTATGATTGGATCCCTGAATAAAATATGGCCCTGGAAGGAGACCCTTAAAACCATTATTGTGGATGGAGAGGTGAAACCACTTATTGAAAAAAACATCGTTCCCTCACTGGGCGAAGCCGGAGATATGGTCTGGATGGCTATATTGATGGCAGTCCTGGGTATCGGTGTGATCGTATTGCTGGAGCTTGTTCTTACAAAAAGGAAACCCAGGACCACCGAACACTAAGCACTTTTTTGACTTTCGACTTTTTTGACTTTCGACTTTATGGACTTTAAACTTTATGGACTTTAAACTTTATGGACTTTCAACTTTATGGACTTTCAACTTTATGGACTTATAGGTTTTCCCCTGGGACACAGTTTTTCACTTCCCTACTTCCAGAAAAAGTTTAAGGAGGAGAATATCCCTGCCGAGTACCGAAATTTTCCATTGGAGACAGATCCATGAGTTTGAGGATTTAGTGAAAAGGGAGCCAAAATTGGTGGGGCTCAATGTGACGGTTCCCCATAAGCAGAACCGTCATTCCTTACCTGGATGCGCTCCATCCCACAGCCAGGAGTATCGGTGCAGTGAATACCATCTTCTTTTGCAGAAAGGGGGAGCGAATTTCACTGCTTGGGTACAACAGTGATGTGATTGGATTTGAGCGTTCCCTGAAGGAGCATCTGACAAAGGAGCATAAGCAGGCGCTTGTCCTTGGAAGCGGAGGATCCTCAAAAGCGGTAAAATATGTTCTGGATGCTTTGGGGATCGACTACCAGGTGGTAAGCCGGCAAAGAGGAGAGGGCGCACTGTCCTACGATCAGTTGAATCAGGAGATTTTGGAAAGTCACACCCTGATTATCAATACCACACCCCTGGGTATGTTTCCAAAAGTCGATGCCGCACCCGATCTTCCGTATAAATTCATTACTCCACAGCACTTACTATTCGACCTAGTCTATAATCCGGAGAAAACGCTTTTTTTAAGACTGGGGCAAGAGCAAGGAGCCAGAATCGTCAATGGATCCGATATGCTGATCTACCAGGCCGAGGGTTCATGGGAAATCTGGAATAAAAAAAGATAAAAGCCAATGTCTTCTCCCTTTAAAAAAGAATTCACAATCACCTCCTACGAACTAAATCCCGGAGGTGAGGCCCGACTGACCACCATGGCTAACTACTTCCAGGAGGTGGCCTACCATCATGCCAATGAACTTGGTTTTGGCTACGATCAGATGAAGGAGCGACGTAGCCTCTGGATGCTTTCCCGCATGAAGATCAAAATGCTCAAATACCCTGCATGGAAAGATCGGGTAGTGGTCGAAACATGGCCAAGCGGGATCGATAAGTTATTTGCTTTGAGGGATTTTCGCGTTTGCGACACCAGAGGAGAAGTGCTTGGTATTGCAACAACATATTGGTTGATTGTTCACCTCGATACTCACAGACCCATTCGCCCAGGAGTTGAACTGGAGCGTTTTTCCAACATCGAATATGGCGATCCTGTGTTCGACTCGAAGCTTGAAAAAAATCCAGTGGACGAGTGAACCTTCCGCAGTGGGCCGACATACAGTTGTTTTCTCAGACCTGGATATTGTGGGACATGTGAACAATGTAAAATACATGGAATGGTGCATTGATGCATCCTTGTCCGAAGTTGACATTGACAGGGCCATCGGGGAGTTTGAGATCAATTTCCTGCACGAAGCACTACTGGGGAATCATGTAGAGATCAGTGCATCGGATGAGATGAGCAGAAATGATGGGGGAAAGCGATCCCTTATAATGCTTGCTAGACGGGAAGAGGATGGTCAGGAGCTTATTCGGGCAAGAATTGAGTTGATGTAGTTTCCTCATATCCTATATCCACAAGAAAGAGTCCGGCAGCAGCAACAGACTGACCGGCTTTCCCCCTGTCCCTGGCATCAACAATGCTCTGAAATCCTTCAAGATCAAGCTTTCCCTGTCCGACATCCAGCATGGTTCCCACCAGTGAGCGAACCATGTTTCGCAAAAATCGATCCGCTTTAATTTCAAAAAGATATCCCTCATCCACTTCTTTCCAATGGGCTGCCATCACCTTACAGTTATTGGTTTTCACATCGGTATGAAGTTTGCTGAAGCTGGTAAAATCAGTGGTCCTTAAAATAATATTACAGCACCGGTTCATCGCTTCCAGATCCAGCCTGCCGTATACATAGTGGGAATAATTGCGATTAAAAAGGGGTTTTTGGGATGGAAATGTGGTACTGGTAAGTCCGGTAGGTGGCTGAAAAGCGGGCATGCATGTCAGGCTTTACTTCCCAAATCTTATAAATCACAATGTCATCAGGAAGGAAACGATTCAGTTTAAAGGTAAACTGGGGATCATCCGGACCGGAAAAATTACCAAAGCTGCCTTCCCCGTGCCAATCAAAATGGGCCAAAAAAAATGAGGCATGCACGCCTGTATCGGTCCTTCCTGCACCTGTTACCTTGATTTCCTGTTGCAGAAGAACAGAAAGGGCATTTTCCAGAACCTGCCTGAACTGTTTTCACCCTTGGGTTGAACCTGCCAACCATGATAATCCGGTCCCGTCATAGGCCATATGAATGAAATACCTGCTCATGGTTCTGCTAATTTGCCCAAAAATACCCTTTTCTTAACATTTTTTAACCCCTTGTCCCTTTCTTATGGTCAAATTCAGGGCTATTTTTGTTCTCCGTTAAATATGGAGAACATAAAGGAAATGATTATTAACTAAAAAGAATCCATATATGAGTCAGGAAGTAAATATCAAAGAGCTCAATGAAAGGATCAAGAAGGAGAGTGAGTTTGTTGATCTGATCACCATGGAGATTCAGAAGGTGATTGTGGGACAGAAAAGCCTTGTGGAGCGACTGCTGATTGGACTGCTTTCAGACGGGCATATCTTGCTTGAAGGTGTTCCCGGACTGGCAAAGACACTGGCCATCACCACACTGTCCCAAACCATTGATGCGAAGTTCAGCAGGATCCAGTTTACACCCGATCTGCTGCCGGCCGACCTGCTGGGGACCATGATCTACAGTCCAGAGAAAGAGGAATTCATGGTGAAGAAGGGACCCATTTTTGCCAACCTGATCCTTGCCGATGAGATCAACCGTTCACCGGCCAAGGTGCAGAGTGCTCTTCTTGGAGGCCATGCAGGAAAAGCAGGTTACCATCGGTGAGGAGACCTATAAGCTGGAGCGCCCATTCCTGGTGCTGGCCACTCAGAACCCCATTGAACAGGAAGGAACCTATCCTTTGCCTGAGGCACAGGTGGACCGGTTTATGATGAAGGTGGTGGTTACCTATCCCAGCCGGGAGGAGGAGAAGCTGATTGTCAGGGAGAACCTGGCAAGGTATTTCCCCAGGCATCAACAGATTCTGAAACCTGCCGATATCATGAAAGCCAGGGAGGTGGTTAAGGAGGTCTACCTGGATGAAAAGATTGAAAATTACATTCTGGATATTGTTTTTGCCACCCGAAATCCTGAACAGGCCGGATTGGCACAGTTTGTGCCCTTGATCCAGTACGGAGGATCACCCCGTGCCAGCATTAACCTGGCCAGGGCAGCAAAAGCCTATGCCTTTATAAAGCGCAGGGGATATGTGGTTCCTGAAGATATCAGGGCAATTTGCCATGATGTGCTGCAGGCACCGGATTGGATTAACCTATGAGGCAGAAGCGGAGAATATTACCACTGAAAATATTATTTCTGAGATTTTGAATAATGTGGAAGTGCCTTAGAAAAGATGATATAAGATCCTGGTTCATATGCGCTAATTATCCTGCGGATTGGGAAGTCAGGTTAGAGGCCAGACCATGGTTGGGCTGTCCAAGGAGGAAGTACAGTGCAGCTGTGAAAAAGGATCATAGGGAATTCCAGAAAGATGATTCAGTGATCAAGCAACATTTCAATTACCTGAAATATGTGAATGGATCCCGAACCAAAACCTGGATCATCTATTTCACCGATGAGGACATTTGTAAGACTTCAAAGCTGATTTGTGATTATTCAGAATTTGACGAAGATGGTGGAGGAGATCAATGACAGCCTATGCAGCAAAGTGGAGAGTACCTCTGGGAGTACCAGCTTGATTCCGATACCATTCAGGTCGAACTAATCAAACAGGAGTGGTACTTTACCATCAGGGAAACAAAAAAGACAATCGTTAGAACTAGCCTTGGAAACAAAAGAACTCTTAAAGAAAGTACGGAAAATCGAGATCAAGACCCGTGGGCTTTCCCGGCAGATTTTTGCCGGTGAGTACCACAGTGCTTTTAAGGGAAGGGGTATGACCTTTTCTGAGGTTCGGG
Organism: uncultured Bacteroidota bacterium; assembly: GCA_963716765.1. Lineage (GTDB taxonomy): Bacteria > Bacteroidota > Bacteroidia > Bacteroidales. The sequence goes on from CAVQUO010000022.1 coordinate 350,967, forward strand.
AATACCAGTACGGAGATGATATCCGGAACATTGACTGGAATGTGACAGCCCGATTTAACCATCCCTATGTAAAGGTTTTTGAGGAGGAAAGGGAGCTTACTGTCATGCTTGCTGATCGATGTGAGTGCATCGGGTAATTTTGGTACCAGAGCAGCAGTTGAAGCGCGATCTGATTACAGAGATTGCTGCTGTACTTTCATTTTCAGCCATTGAAAACAATGACAAGATCGGTGTGATCATGTTCAGCGACCAGGATCGAAAAATTTATTCCTCCCCAGAAAGGACGAAAACACATCCTCAGGATCATCAGGGAACTGATTGGAATTTCAGCCCGAAAGCAACGGAACCGATATTTCTGAAAGTCTTCGTTTTCTCACCAATGCCATTAAGAAGCGATGTACAGCATTTCTGATTTCCGATTTCAGGGACAAGGGATATGCCCGATCGCTGCAGGTTGCCAATAACAAGCATGATGTGGCTGCGCTTCATGTCTACGACCGAAGGGAAGTCTGCTCTTCCTGCTGTGGGACTCATCAGGGTCCTGGATGCTGAGACAGGCAGGGAACGATGGATTGATACTTCCAGCCGTAGGGTCAGGGAGAACTATGCCATGAAATGGGAGAGTCATGAGGAGATGATGAAAGAGATTTTTACCCGGGCCGGTGTGGATCATGTCTCACTCAGAACCGGAGACGATTATGTCAAACCCTTGATCAGGCTGTTTAAGAAAAGATAAAATGAAGAATTGCGTTTAAGCATATATTGACACTTATCCTGCTATCATGTTGTTTCTGGCCTACAGGCGCAGATGATCAGTGTGCAATCGAAGCTCAGCTCCGACTCCATGATGATTGGCGACCAGGTGCTGTATGACCATCCATGTGGAGGCTGCCGAAGAAGTGGACTTTCTGCATGCCGGTTTTGACGGATACCCTTAGCCGCAATCTGGAGGTACTGACTCCCTATGGCGCAGACACCAGCCAGACCAGTGAAGGAAGGAGGGTGATCGAGCACTCTTACATTATTACAGGTTTTGAACCCGGAATGCAGATGGTTCCATCCCAGAGGGTAATCTACAGCTATAATTCAAATGTGGATACGGCCCTTAGCATGCCACTGATGATCCAGGTATATGCACCTGTGGTGGATACCTCACAACAGATTAAACCCATCAAACCCCCTATAAATACACCGCTTACACTTGAAGGAGGTTGTTCCCTGGGCCGCCCTCGGCATTGGGGTGTGGCTGGCAGGAACCCTGATCTTTGCCCTGATCTGGATGTACCGGCAAAAGCAACGTGACCCGGAGATCTTTTCAATTAAACCACTGGAACCTGCTCATATCATTGCATTCAGGGATCTTGACAGGCTGAAGGAGAGTAAACTATGGGAAAAGGGTCAGGTAAAACTATACTATACACAGTCTGACGGAAATTACCAGGCAGGTACATTGAACGTCAATACGGGATTCCTGCCATGGAACGAACCACCGATGAGATATCTGGATGCATTTCGTCAGATCCAATACGGATGATCCAACTTGCTGGATGAGATGCTGAAGGAGTTGCTGGAGCTGGCCGACCTGGTGAAATTTGCCAAGGAGGATCCGACTTCCTGTAGATAATCAGACCAACCTGAATAATGCATATCTGTTTGTTCAGAAGACCTATCCCATGTTTCTGGAAGAAAGAACCGGAGGAGATGAAAGAAAAGGAGGAGGTAAGTCATGAGTAACATGGAATTTGCATATCCGGCCTTCTTCTGGTGCCCTGATGCTGCTTCCGGTGATGATAGCATGGTATATTCCGTGGACAGGAAGAGCACACAGCTCCATGAACCTTGTCCGGTTTTGAAAACCTGGATGAACGGATGGGTTCCTATCAGGATCTGGCTGAGGCACTGTCCTCTTCCTGCTCAGGCTGGCTGTGGTTAGCCTTGATTGTGGTAGTCCTGGCCAGACCTCAGTCCTCCAACCAATGGGAACAGGTTACCACCGAAGGCATCGATATCGTGATGTGTATGGATGTCTCGGGAAGTATGCGGGCCATGGATTTCAGGCCAAACAGGCTGGAAGCATCAAAAGATGTGGGAATTGAATTTGTGAATGCCCGGGAGAATGACCGCTTTGGACTGGTTGTATTTGCAGGTGAGAGTTTTACCCAGTGTCCCATGACCACCGACAGGGCAGTGGTGGTCAATTTTCTGAAGGATATTGATTTTGGGGTGATTGAAGATGGAACAGCCATTGGAATGGGACTGGCCACTGCTGTAAACCGGATCAAAGAGAGCAAAGCCAAAAGCAAGGTGGTCATCCTGCTAACCGATGGAGTAAATAACCGGGGAGATGTGGGACCGGTAACAGCTGCTGAGATTGCAGCCAGCTTTGGAATCAGGGTCTATACCATCGGAGTAGGCACCCATGGGAACAGCACCTATACCAGTGCAGGATATATTTGGCAGGACTGTCACCAGGAAGTATGCCGGTTGAGATAGATGAGGATGTATTGAAGAAAATTGCTGAAACCACCGACGGGACCTATTTCAGGGCCACCGATAACAATAAACTCAGGGAGATATATCAGCAGATCGATCAGCTGGAGAAAACCAGGATGGATGTGAAGCAGTTCAGCAAGAAGAAAGGAAGAATATTTCCCCTTTCTGCTGGCAGCCATGCTATTTCTCCTGTTTGAGATCATGCTCAGATATACCATATTCAGAACCATACCATAGAATGATACAGTTTGCACATAAAGAGATACTCTGGTTCCTGCTGCCATGCTATTCATGCTGGTGGGCTACATGCTCTACTGGAGGCACCGGAGACGCTCCCTGGAAAGAATGGGAGATCCTGAGCTGATGGAAGTGCTGATGCCGGATGCCTCTGTTTCTGCCCATCACTGGAAATTTTTCCTGCTCTTTTTGGGAACCATCCTGCTCATTATTGCAGCATCGGGACCCAGGGTGGGATCGAAGCTGGAGGAGGTTGAACATGAAGGGACGGGAGATTATTATTGCCCTGGATGTATCAAACAGCATGCTGGCCGAAGATATTAAACCATCCAGGCTTGAGCGTTCCAAGCAGATGATTAACCGCATGGTCGACAGGATGTCCAATGATAAGATCGGTTTGATTGTTTTTGCCGGTGATGCCTACACACAGATTCCCATTACGGACGACTATCCCAGTGTAAAGATGTTTCTTGCCGGAGCCGGTCCCGATATGGTTTCCAAACAGGGAACCGCCATTGGTTCAGCCATCAATCTGGCTGCCAGGTCATTCTCCAGCTACGGAGAAGGAGGCAGGTGGCAGATCGCATGTCCCAACCAGGCCATCGTTGTGATTACCGATGGAGAGAATCATGAGGATGATGCAGTTGGCGAAGCTACAAGCAGCTGCCGAACAGGGAATCAGGGTCTATACGGTCGGACTGGGTGATCCCAATGGGGTACCCATTCCTGTCAGTCCGGGAAGCAGTTCAACACGACGGGATCGAGATGGACAGGTGGTGGTGAGCAAACTGAATGATAAGTTATTAAAGGAGGTGGCTGCCGCAGGGAATGGGGCGTATATTGCAGGTGACCGGATCAACAGTCTGGTTGATGAGCTGGAGAAACTGGAAAAGAGGGATATCAGAATCACGTGTATTTTCTGAATTTGCAGAGCGTTTCCAGTATTTTGCCGGGTTTGCCCTTCTTTTTCCTTGTCCTCGAGTTCATGATCCGTTCCAGGAAAAATCCGCATTTTGAAACGATTCAATCTATTCAAAACGGAAAAGCGATGAAAACAATCAAGATTTTACAATTCGGAAGTTTGAACTGATAGTGCTGATTGCTATGCTCTTAGCAGGTCCTTTTCATTGCAGGCGCAAAATGAACGAAAGGTGAATCGGCAGGGAGTTAAAGTCCTATGAGGAAGGTGACTTCAGTGAGGCAGAGGTGCAATTCAGGAAAGCCGAGTGACATTAACCATGAGTCTTTCGAAGCCGAGTTTAATACCGGTGCCGCACTTTACAAGCAGGAGAAGTATGAGGAAACGTTTCAAACAGTATGAAACCCTTGCTGACAAAGCGGATGATCCCGACCAGCATGGCAAATGTCTGGCACAACATTGGGAACAGTCTTACTGGAAGCTCAAAAATATGACGAAAGCATCGAAGCCTATAAGAACAGCCTGCGGTTAAATCCTTCTGATCAGGATACCAAGTACAACCTGGCCTATGCAAAACAGAAGTTGCAAGAGCAACAGGAACAGAACCAGGATCAACAGGACCAGCAAGATCAGCAGAACCAGGAGCAAGACCAGGATCAGCAGGATCAACAGGATCAGGAGCAGCAGGATCAACAGGATCAACAGGATCAGCAGGATCAGCAAGATCAGGAGCAACAGGATCAGCAGAATCAGGACCAGCAGGATCAGGAGCAGAACCAGGATCAACAGGATCAGGAGCAGCAAGCTCAGCCCCTGGAGATTTCCAGGGAGGATGCAGAGCGCATGCTGAATGCCATCCAGCAGCAGGAGAAGGATGTGAAGGATAAAGTGGATAAGAAAAAAGCTGCTGCTGCCAAGGTAAAAACAGAAAAGGATTGGTAAATTGAAAGATTTTTAATCTGCATGTACATTAAGCGAAACATATGGTCCATATTCCTGATCATGCAGCGTTATGGCTGTATGCTCAGGATGAGACCTACAAGGCCACAGCACCAGCCGTGGTTAGGGCAGGTGACCAGTTCCAGTATGTGATTGAAGGATCAAAACAGGGTGATGTAATGCTTCCTTCCATGGATGGTTTCCAGCTTCTGGCAGGACCCTTTTCTTCGTATTCTTCACATTCACAATGGGTCAATGGAAAAATGACCATGGAAACAGTGGTTACCTATACCCATGTTTTCAGGGCAAATGAAGGAACCTATACCATTCCTCCGGCCACTGTGCGGGCGGGCAGGAAGGAATATAAAACCAATAGTGTGGAGATTACAGTGAACGGTACTGCTTCCCAGCAGCCTTCACAGGGTGGCAATGCCCAGGGCGGAGCCGCTAACAGTTCATCTGGGTCGGCAGATTCCCAGGGATCTGATCCGGTCTTCCTCAGGATTCTTCCGTCTAAAAAAGATGTTTATGTGGGAGAGCAGCTTGTTGGGTGAACTGAAGGTATACACCCGGGTAAATACCAGGCCGGCGGGTGGAACCAAGGATATTCCCTACGAAGGCTTTTATAAAAAATCACTGGATCCTGATGCCAATGCCACAAGGCAGGATATCAACGGGGAGCAATACGTCACCCAGGTGATTCAGCGTCATATCCTGATTCCCCAAAAATCAGGGAAGATTGTCATCGAACCTTTTGAGTCGGAGTGGATGGTTCAGCAGAGGGTTCAAAGGCAAAACAACAGTGTATTTGACAGCTTTTTTGATGATCCATTCTTCAGCAGTGTACAGGAAGTACCCACTAAACTGGCAACACATGCCGGTAACCATTAATGTGAAACCCCTGCCTCCAGGAGCACCGGCCGGATTTACAGGTGGGGTAGGGAGCTTTACCATGAAGGCCGAACTTTCAGCTGATGAAGTTGAGGTTAACGAGGCCCTGAGCCTGAAAATTACCATTCGGGGAACGGGAAACCTTCCTTTACTGGGCAAACCGGAGGTAAACCTGCCTCCTGATCATGATCTCTATGATGTAAGTAGCACGCTTAACACTTCTGTGTCCGGAAACCAGATTGGCGGTTCTGTAATTTTTGAATACCCGATTGTTGCAAGACATGCGGGCCGCTTCAGAATCGCACCCATTCAATTTGCCTGGTTTGATCCAAGTTCGGGAAGATACCATACCAGCACCACAAGTGAATTCAATTTTACGGTATTGAAGGGCGAAACAGAAGATGTAGGCGGAAATGTATATATTCCTGGTATCATGCAGGAGAGTGTGGAGGATCTTGGGACCGATATCCGGGATATTACGCGAAACATTCCCGCATTTACACCTGTGGCATTTAGCCTCATGGGGCAACGGTGGTACAAAATGATCTACCTTATTATCGTATTGCTTGCCATCATGGTCATTCTCTTTATACGGACCGTTTCAAGACGAAATGCCGATCTGAGGCTTGTAAGAAACCGCAAGGCCAGCCGATCGGCGCGAAACAGGTTTAAACTTGCCGATAAATACCGGAAGAAGTGGGGATGAAGAGCGCTTTTATGACGAAGTGGGAAAAGCTATCTGGGGATACCTGGCCGACAAACTGAGTATTGAAACTTCCGGATTATCCCGGGAGGGGATCAGTGAAGAGCTTAGCATCCAGGAAGGTGTCGCCGGAGCTGCTGGATGAGTTTTCCCGTATCATTGACGAAAGTGAATTTTCACGCTTCGCCCCATCTTCAGAGAAATCCGGAATGGACCAACTTTACAGGGATGCCATGCAATTAATTAGAAACCTGGAAAACAGCCTGTGATGAAAATACTTAAACTGAGCATCATTCTGATTTTAAGTGCAAGCCAGCTGTTTGCTTCCACTGATTCGCTCTACACCAGGGCCGTGGCACTCTATGAGGAGGGAAAGTTTGAAGAGGCACTGGAGAGCTGGAATGAAATTGTGGAATCAGGATATGAATCACCTGAGCTCTATTACAACATGGGAAATGCAGCCTTTCGTTCCAACAGCATCGGTTATGCAGCCCTATATTATGAAAAGGCCTTAAAGCTGGATCCCTCCATGAAGGATGCAGCAAATAACCTGGAATTTTCTTTCTCGCTACATTTCAGATGCCTTTGAGGAAGTCCCGAATTTTTTATCCGAACATGGATCTGCCAAAGCAGTAAATGCGTTACCCGAGCACGATCTGGAGCATCATGGCTCTTGCCGGATTTTTGTTTACCCTAATCTTCTTGTTTGCTCTATATTTTCACGAGAGGACTCGCCCTGAAAAAAACCGGCTTTTTTGCCGCCCTGGTTGGTCTTATCTTTACCATTTTTACCTTATCTTCAGCGCTTGCAAGTCATCGTGAAATTATCCATCCGGAATCGGGAATTATTCTGTCGCCTTCAGTCATCGTCAAGAGTACTCCCAGTGAGACCGGAACAGAGTTGTTCATCCTTCATGAAGGGACCAGGGTTAAGGTAAATGAAGAGGTGACCGGTTGGCATAATATCCGGATTATCGACGGCAGGGAAGGATGGATCAGGACGGATGATTTCGGGACCATTTAAACAGCTTCGAAATGCCAGTAAAGAAGAGTTTCCAGGAGATCAATGAAAAAATAAAAAAGGGTAAGGCAGTTGTTCTCACAGCCGAAGAAGTATCTGCCATGGGAAGGGAACTGTCACCTGCCCAGGTTGCAGAAAAGGTCGATGTGGTTACCACTGCCACCTTTGGCCCCATGTGTTCCTCAGGCATGTTCATTAACACCGGCCACTCCGATCCTCCGATCCGAATGGAAAGTGCCACACTAAATGGTGTTCCTGTATTTACCGGGATTGCTGCGGTTGATCTTTATATCGGGGCAACGGAAAACCATCCGGAACGGCCCGACTATGGTGGAGCACATATCATTGAAGAACTGATCGACGGGAAAGATGTGGAACTTGTGGCCCATGCCAAGGGAACAGACTGTTATCCCAGGCGTGATATCCGTACCACCATCAACCGGGAGAATCATCAATGAGATGATCATGTTCAATCCCCGTAATGCCTACCAGAATTATCCTGTCAGCAGTAAATGCATCGAACAGGATCAAGTATACCTATATGGGCAGCCTGCTTCCGCGATTGGGAAATGCCAACTATAGCACTTCGGGCGAGCTGAGCCCCCTGCTCAATGATCCGGATATGAGGACCATCGGACTGGGAACCAGGATTTTTCTGGGTGGAACCACCGGCTTATGTGAGCTGGCATGGTACCCAGTATAAAAGCAATGCTGAATTAAATGAACATGGTGTGCCGGTTTCCAATGCTGCTACCCTGACAGTGATGGGGGATGCCACGAAACATGAGCTCTGACTTTTATCAAAGCTGCTTATTATGAAAAATACGGGGTTTCCATGTTTGTGGGAATCGGTATTCCCATACCGGTCCTGGATGAAGATATGGCTGCCAGGCTGATGATCAGAAACGATCAGATCACCACCCGTATCCTGGATTATGGCAATCCTGATCATCCTGAGCTTGGAAGGGTGACTTATGCTCAGCTTATGTCGGGGAGATTGATTTTAATGGAAAAAAGATCAGGACCTCGTCTCTTTCAAGCTTGTACAAAGCGAGGGAGATTGCAGATATTTTGAAAAAACAGATTTTAAAAGGCACTTTTTTGCTGACCGAGCCGCTGGAAGCCTTCCCTTCGGGAAAGGGACTGAACTCCTTGAAATCAGGTGATCTGGTAGATGATAAAGCTTGATGAACAGAATGAAAAGAATTAAAAAAAGACTGGTGCTCCGGTTTCCGGCAGAACGTGTAAATGACCCCATCACCTACGTTCTGATCAAGGAATATGATGTGAGTATCAACATCCTCAATGCCGATATTACCCATGGCAAAGAGGGAAACCTGCTTGATCGAAATGAAAGGTGAGGCCGGGAAAATGGATAAGGCCCTGGAGTACCTCGAATGCCAAGAAATGTACACGTCTCACCTGTTGTAAAAACCATCCTCTTCAATGATGCAGAATGCATCCATTGCGGAGCCTGCGCTTCGGTCTGCTTTCCGGGGGCACTGACCATGAAGGAATCCACCCGTAAACTGAAATTTTCACCCGATCGTTGTGTGGCCTGTGAACTCTGCATCAAGGCATGTCCGCTTCAACTTATTTGAACTCAATTTCGGGTCAATTAGATTGTACCAGCCAAGGATATACCGGGATGAGATGAATTCGGACCGGTTCCGGTTCTTCTCTTCAGTTCATCATGAGTCTGACCTTCTGGTTGGGGTAAGTCACCATTACTATGACCCGGATATGGAATCTATTTGCCAAGAAGGAACAGCTGCGGCTTTATAGCACTGCTGCTCCGAACACATGGCCAGCTATCCCTTATTTGCCACCTCCACTGGATCCTCTTCCATTTCCAGGCTGGAAAGGGAGATAGCAACCTGGAATTGGAAAGCATGTATCAGGTGTGCGTCGGCTAGCGGAACAGGACCCATGAGTTCAGTGGCCGGACTATTTGCCGAGGAAACGGGAAGGGCCATTGGATCTGTATGCAGATTGCGATGTTGCCTTTAGAGGTGCTTGTGGAAAATGGGGGAGATCTTTATGTGAAAAACCGGGAGGATCTGGTGGTGGTCATCCATGCAGGAGATGTGGCCCTTTCGGGTAAACTGGGACTGGTGATTACTCCAGGCGAATGGGGTATATGCACTTCTTCCGGAACCCATGGCCACTCATTCAGCAAGGGAAAAGCAGATGCGGTGACCATTGTATGCCGTGATACTCCCCTGGCCGATGCCTGGGCCACTGCCCTGGCCAACCAGGTTAAGGGCCAGGAAGATATCCCGCCCTTGCTGGAGAAGGTGGCAGAAATACCGGAGATCCTGGCCTGCGTGGTGATTGTCGGATGGAGAAATGGGAATCCGGGGAGAATTTGAGATAAAACTGCTATCTTAGGGCTTATGAACAGTCTTATACTGATCATCACTCGCCCTTGTCGGCTACCTGGCGGCCTACCGCCTTTACGGGCGTTACCTGGGAGCAAAAGATTCTTCGCCTGGCTGGCCAATAAGGATCATGCCCTGCCCATGAATTCAAGGATGGGGTAGACTATGTTCCCACCAAACGCAAACATTGTTTTCGGGCATCATTTTACCACCATTGCCGGACTGGGGCCCATTGTCGGACCTGCCATTGGAATTATCTGGGGATGGCTTCCTGCTTTTTTGTGGGTTTTCCTGGGAAGTATCTTCATGGGGGCGGTTCATGACTTTACCACCCTGGTGGTATCCGCCAGGAACCGGGGACGCTCCATTGGTGAGCTCACCGGAGAAATCATCAGTCCTTCCACCCGTTATGCCCTTCAGTTTATCATGCAGCTGTTGCTTTTCATTGTACTGGCGGTATTTGCCATGATCGTGGGAAGCCTTTTTGTGATGTATCCCGAATCGGTAATACCTGTTTGGTTCCAGATTCCGGTGGCGGTCTGGTTGGGATGGCAGATTCGCAGGGGGAAGAACGATCTTTTATATTCCATCATTGCTCTGCTTGCTGCTTTATGCTTTTGTGATCCTGGGTGTACGCTTTCCGGTATCCCTTCCCTGGGATCAGCAAACCTCGGTGGTGGTCTGGTGCATCATTCTTTTTATTTATGTCTTTTTTGCCTCCACCATTCCGGTTCAGAAGCTGTTGCAGCCCCGCGATTACATCAACTCCCACCAGTTGCTGGTGGCCATGGCTTTTCCTGATCCTGGGAATCATCATTGCCCACCCGGTAATTTCAGCTCCGGCCATTAACCATGATGCTTTTGCCCCGGAATCTGATGTTCCCTCCGATGGCACCCATCCTGTTCATCGTCATTGCCTGCGGAGCCATCTCCGGATTTCATTCACTGGCCAGTTCAGGCACCACTGTAAAACAGGTCGACAGGGAGACAGATACCCTTCCCATGGGCTACGGGGCCATGATCACCGAGAGCTTTCTGGCCGTCCTTGTGATTGTGGCTGCCGGAGCCGGACTGGGAATGGGACTTGAAAGCGATGGAGAGACTACTGACAGGCCTGGCAGCCTATAAACATCATTATGCTTCCTGGTCGTCCGCAAACGGACTGGCAGCCAAGCTGGATGCTTTTATTATCGGATCGGCCAATCTCTTCTCATCATTTGGACTGCCTGTCAAATATGGTGCTGCATTTGTGGTGGTATTTATTGTTTCCTTTGCCAATACAACCCTGGACTCGGCAGCCAGAATCCAGCGCATTTCCCTCCAGGAGATTTTTACAGCGACCGACGGGACGATAAAAAAACCTTTAAACAACCGTTATCTAGCCACCGCTATTATTGTGATTTCGGCTGCGTCCCTCACTTTCTTTAAACCTGGTGGACAGGGAGCCATGGTCCTGTGGCCGCTGTTCGGATCTCTGAACCAGCTCATGGCTGCCCTGGCTCTGGGGGTGGTTACGCATCTGATTTCCACATGAAAAAAATACCCATCTGGTATACTGCCATCCCCATGGTTCTGGTCCTGGCATTTACACTCTGGGCCATGGTGAAAAATCTGCATGGCTTTATTGAGGATGGTGAAATTGTACTTGTGATCCTCTCCGCTGTCATTCTCCTGCTTACAGCCTGGCTTACTTGAGCAGCCTACTGGCTCTTATCAGGAAAAGCGTTAAACCGTCAGGATCTGATTCGGAAATGGGAGAGGTGGAGTAGGTGTTTTCTCCATGAATGTCAATCCCTTCCACCCAGCTGTATCCAGGACCTATGCTGCACCATTGAATATATTGATTGCACAGACTTCAGCAGATCCCTGGACCAGGGTCAATACCGATCCATCGGGCTGGTTCTCGACCCATCCTTTCAGACCCAATGACCTGGCCTGATTTCGGGCAGCATATCTGAAACCCACTCCCTGTACCCGGCCAAATACATAATCTCATATTGTTTCTCTGCCTTCTCCACATGAGCAAAGTTATGAAATATCATCCGGGCCCATGGTAATTCGCCATCGGATTGAACCAAGCCTGATCCAAATTGTTTATTTTGCAATAAGTGATAAATATTTTATGTTGTATCAAAATGAAAAAAACAATAACTACTTATTTATTTTAGTCCTGTTGACACTTGCAGTTCAATTATGGTCACAGGAAACATTTTACGACTTTACAGTCAAGGATATCAATGGCTCAGACTATCCCCTCTCCCAGTTAAAGGGAAAAAAGGTGCTGGTGGTCAACACTGCTTCAAAATGCGGTCTTACACCTCAGTATGAGGATCTTGAAAAGCTCTACGAGGAATATAAGGAGAAGGATTTTGTGATCATTGGATTTCCTAGCTAATGATTTTGCAGAGCCAGGAGCCGGGTAGCAACAATGAAATTGCTACTTTTTGTACCAGAGAATTATGATGTGACTTTCCCCATGATGGAGAAGATCAGTGTGAAGGGTGACGATATCCATCCACTCTACAGCTGGCTGACCACCAAAGAAGAAAACGGGGTGGAAGATAGCAAGGTGGCCTGGAATTTTCAGAAATATATGATCGATCCAGAGGGGACTCTGGTGGGGCACCTGGCACCTGCGAAAAAGCCCTATTGTGATGAAATTATCGACTGGATCAACGAGGAGAAAGAATAAGCAAGGTGTAGTGCACCTCCTCATTCATGTCTGTTCGGATCAACTGTATATCCAGGTGTTCTTCTCTGCCATCAGCCAGAATTAATTGCTGGTTTGGAAATACCCCTGGCGATTTACTCTTAGCCGGGTCACAAAAATGAACAATAGGGGGGGTGCCCGGATTCTGAGCAAAAAGTTGACCAACCTGGTTTCCTACCACTTCCTTCTCCTTTAAACGCCAGAATTTGGCTGCTGTTTGATTAAAAAAGAGAACAAACCCCAGGTTATTGATGGTAATTAATGCGTGTGGTAATTCATCCAGCACATGGGTATATTGCTTAAGCTCTTTTTCGAACCTTTCTTTCTCCTCCTTACGTAGTTGTTTGCTATCCTCCAGTTTCTTCTTCAGATCGAGGCTAGCCATCCGAAGCTCCTCTTCTTTCCTGATCAGCTGTTCGTGTTTCCTGCGGGATGCAAGTTCCATCTCCTTTTCCTTGGTGATCTCATTGGCCAGGAAAATCACTTTTTCCACTTCACCGTACATGTCATCTGCCGAAAGGAAGGTGGCCCTGAACCACAACTCCTCTTCGTACTTAGAATGCATTTTCAATTGTCCCTGGAAGGCCTCCCCCCGGATGGCCTTCTCCCAGATCTCATTGAAACGCTCCTGCTCCTCCGCCCCAAAAAAATCAAACACATTCATCTGTTCCAGCTCCAGATCAGTATATTTGAGAGTTCTGTTAAACAGCTTATTGCTTATCATGCAGCTTCCCGTCCGGTGAGAATACAGCTTTTGCATTAAGCCGGTCAATGGCCTCGATCTGCCCTTCGATAATCAAGACTCTGCTTCTTCTGTTCCGTGGAATCTATGGCCAGGAAAAGAATCTTTTCCACTTCACCATCATCCCTTCTCACGCAGGTATAGGTGGCCATGGTCCAGAGATCCTGACCCAGCTTGGTTTCATGTTTCATATAGCCCTCAAAGTGCCGACCACCCTTTGCCAGCTTTCCCCACAGTGCAGAGAACCAGGGTCTATCCTTTTCATTGATGAACATGGAAATATGTTTGTTCTCCACCTCTCGCTTCCCAAGTATCCCAGCTTTCTTAGGAACCGGGTGTTGGCATAGAGCAGTCTTCCTTCTGTATCATATTCTGCACGCATCAGGGTATGGTTCACGGTATTGGTGAAACTGATAAAGATATCCGCCTGTTTGGCAGCTTCTTCCTGTGCTCGTTTTAAGGCCTCCATGTTTTGTTTCACCTGCTCTTCCTGCTCTAGCAAGCTGGTCAGCCTGGGCCTGGGTCTCCTTCAGCAACTGCTCGGTCCGGAGTTTACTCTCCATGGTATTGATGGTGGTAGCAATGTTTTCAGCCACCCGTTGCACAAACTGGATCTTATATTCCTCCATGTCTTTAAAAGAGGCAATTTCAATGATTCCAAATACCTGCTCGTTCCAGATCAGGGGCTCAATAAGAAGGTAATTTGGATTTGCCTTTCCAAGTCCGGAAGTAATGGTCAGGTAACCGTCCTGAATTTTATCTGTATAATATCCTTTCCTTTCCATGGCAGCAGCACCAATCAGACCTTCACCCCAGGGAATTCGTTTATCCGGAAATTTTTTCCGTTCGTAGGCATGACAGGCGATCATCTGAAGCTCTTTCTTTTCCTCATTGCTGGATATAAATGGCACCCTGATTGGCATCCAGGTATCTGACCAGCCCCGAGATCACTGCATAGGTCATTGATTCCAGATCGTCTGAATGGGTGCGGAGAATATCTCCAAATTCAGCCAGTCCTTCCGATATCCAATTTCTTTGACGCTCATCCAGCCGCCGTTGACGTTCCATCTCCCGGTTCCTCACCAGGGAATCCTTCAGCTTATTTAAAGTTTCGGAAAGAGTCTGATCTGCATCAGTAAAAGTGAAGGAAGTATTCAGATCCCCGGCAATAAGGGAATGGGTAAAACGCTTGATTTCCTCGTTTTTTTCAGTTTCCTTCTGAACTTTGAGCGCAAAATCATTGATTTGCCTGTACCGCCAGTTTCCCAGGATCGCACCAGTAACGACCGCCAGCAGTGGGAAGGAATCACAGATAAAGAGGAACCAAAGTCTTCGATGCAGGCTGTCTAAGGCCATGAAAGGAGAATGGCTCTTCAATGGACTGGAATAGAAGTGCATATATACTCAGGAGAACGGCAAATCCGAGCACAAGACCAATCGTACTGTACCGGATGATCATCTCCCTTTTATCCAGTTCCACCATACCTTTTGCTGTAAGCACTAAATTTAGTTAATAATTTCTATTTTTGTCACGCTTAATATCTAATCCAATTCCATGCTTCGAATTCTGGTTGTCGATGATATTTATACCAATCGTTACCTGCTTATCAGAGTTGATTAAACTAACCGGTAATGAAGCGGTTCTGGCCGAAAATGGGGAGGAAGCCATTCGAAATTCTTGAAAATGAGAAGATCCATATGATATTTATGGATATTGAGATGCCTGTGATGAATGGGATTGAGACAACCAGTATATCCGGAATGAAATGCCTTCCCCATTAAATGTCATTCCTATCATTGCTCTGACGGCCCATAATCCGGAACTCTTTTTTGAAGATTATTCGGATGTGGGATTTGATGAACTGATCACCAAACCCTATTCGGTGGAAAAGATCAAGGAGAAGATCAGGAACTTCACCACTGATATAAATCAAATTCCATAATTTTTTGCAGGTAAGTACTGTCCACCTCCGAAAAGGAAGCAAGCTTGTCTGAATCCACATCAAATACTGCTCATGATCTCACCATGCTCATCCCATGACTGGAACGGTGATTTCCGATTTTGACCTGGAATCGCAGGCAATATGACCGGGAAAGGCATGTACATCGGAACCACAACCGGTCTCAGCTCTGTCAACGGCAGCCCAGCAAACCCCTTTGTTCTTCCAAGTTCCTGACAGGCCACCGGACCCTGGTAGGGGCCAACCATCAATTTCTCTGATCTGTCCTGAAGGTAAAATCCTGTCCAGAAAAAGTGATCCATTTTGTGATGCAGTACTGCACAGACGGTGGCCATCCTGGCGATGGGATCCTGCTCTTTTTTGTCAGTTCCTCCAGTTGAGCATATATGCGCTGATACCTTCCTCTTTCTTTTTATCTTCCATCAGTTAATGCATTTATCTAACCATCAAAAATAGGATTTAATACTATCTTTGCCGCTCATTTTCAGTATGAAGTTAACGGACGAAATAGAACGAAGAAGAACCTTTGCCATCGTGAGCCATCCCGATGCCGGGAAAACCACACTGACGGAGAAATTTCTGCTTTTTGGAGGGGCCATCAATGTGGCCGGGGCTGTAAAATCCAACAAGATCAAGAAGACTGCCACCTCCGATTTTATGGAGATTGAAAAACAACGGGGGATCTCTGTGGCCACTTCCGTGATGGGATTTGATTATGGAGGACAAAAAGATTAATATCCTGGATACCCCGGTCACCAGGATTTTGCTGAGGATACTTTCCGGACCTTAACAGCAGCCGACAGTGTGATCATTGTGATTGATGCTGCCAAGGGGGTGGAGGCGCAGACCCGAAAACTGATGAATGTTTGCCGGATGCGAAAAACTCCGGTGATGGTCTTTGTGAATAAACTGGACCGTCCGGCACTGGATCCCTTTGAATTGCTGGATGAGATTGAGCAGGAGCTGGAAATCCATGTACACCCCTTAGCTGGCCGGTGGGTATGGGATCCGATTTCAGGGGTGTATACAACCGGTTTGAATCGGTTTTTCGTTCTTTCAGCGGCAATACCAAACAAACCATTGGCGAAATGGTGGAGATCAGATCTGAAGGATCGCAGATTTAGAAAGCATATTGCTCCCTCATGCGGAAAAACTGGAGGAGGAACTGGAACTTATTGACGGGGTCTATCCCGATTTCGAATTGGAAGGATTACCTGAATGGGAGAAATAGCACCTCTCTTTTTTGGAAGTGCACTCAATAATTTCGGGGTTAAAGACATTCTGGATTGCTTTATCCAGGTAGCACCTTCACCCGGACCCGTTGAAACCGAGGAACGGGAGGTGCTGCCCGATGAGCCAAAATTTTCAGGTTTCGTATTTAAGATCCATGCCAATATGGATCCCAATCACCGCGACCGTCTGGCTTTTATAAAGATTGTTTCCGGGCAAGTTTGAACGAAACAAGGCCTATATCTCATGTCCGAACCGGCCGACAAATGAAATTTTCAAGTCCCACCTCCTTTATGGCAGAGAAGAAATCGGTGATCGACGAGGCCTATCCGGGCGATATCGTAGGGGTGCACGATACCGGGAATTTCAAGATCGGTGATGCGGTAACAGAAGGGGAGAAGCTCCATTTCAAGGGAATCCCCAGTTTTTCTCCCGAAATGTTCCGCTATGTGGAGAATGACGATCCCATGAAATTCAAACAGCTGGCACAAGGGACTTGGATCAGTTGATGGATGAAGGTGTTGCCCAGCTTTTTGTGAGTGTGGCCAATGGACGAAAAATTATTGGTACGGTGGGTGCCCTGCAGTTTGATGTGATCCAGTACCGGCTTGAGCATGAATATGGGGCCAGATGCAGGTATGAAGCAATTCCCCATGTTCAAAGCTTGCTGGATTGAATCGAGATGATACGGAGAAGCTAAAGGATTTCAGACTCCGAAAATACCAGCAACTGGGCACTGATAAGGAGGGCAGGGAGGTGTACATGGCGGAATCACCCTATGCCTTGCAGATGGCCCGGAGAAATTTCCCGGAGATCACCTTTCATTTCAGTTCTGAATTCTGATTGGAGAAGGCTTTTTAAGTCATGCCCAAAATGATTATCTTCGTTATCCTTAAATAATGTATAGATCCATGAAGAAGACCCGATTTCTGATCCCGATTTTTTTTACTGTTTTCGCTGCTTTCATGGTCCCAGCATCCCGACTGGGAAGGAGGCTATGCCGACGGATGTACCACCATTACCGCCGGAAAAGAAGCAACTGCCGATGGATCTGTGATCACCTCCCATACCGACGACAGTCACCGGACCCGTTCCTGGATGGATATCATTCCTGCCCAAAAACACGACACGGAGCGAGACTGTCACCATGTATAAAAGGGTTGCCTGTGATTCCTTTGCCATGCCCACCTATGCACATGTACCCATTGGTGAGATCCCCCAGGTAAAAGAGACGTACCAGTTTCTGAATACGGCCTATCCTTCCATGAACCAGTACCAGCTGGGCATTGGTGAATCCACCTTCGGGGGAAGGGAGGAACTGCAATCGGACACCGGACTGATTGATTGCCAGCGGCTTTGCAAGCTGATGCTGGAACGTTGTAAAACGGCCAGGGAAGCCATCGAACTGGCCGGTGAACTGACTGCAGAATATGGCTGGAACGATTATGGGGAATGCCTTACCATTGCTGATAAGAATGAGGTCTGGCACCTGGAGATCGTGGGCCCGGGAAAAGGAAAAAGAGGTGCTGTCTGGGCTGCCCAGCGGGTTCCCGACGAACATATTTCTGTAAATGCCAATGCCAGCACCATCAAGGAGATTGATCTGAGTGATCCGGATAATTTCATGGCCAGCGAGAATGTTTACAGTGTGGCCAGTGAACATGGCTGGTGGAATGAAGGGAGACCTTTCCGATTCTGTTATGCCTATGCACCCGAAAGCAGGACTTCACTGGCTGCCAGGCGCAGGGAATGGCGGGTATTTGACCTGCTGGCTCCTTCCCTGAAGCTGGATCCCAATGCAGAAAACTATCCCTTTTCTGTAAAACCCGATAAACCTGTATCACTTTCTGATCTTCGAAGGGTCTTTTCAGATTATTATGAGGGAACTCCCTTTGATATGACCAAAGATATGACTGGTGACCGATGAGGAAGGGAAAAGTGTGATTTCACCCCTGGCCAATCCCCATCTGCCCTATGACATGAATAAACTGTTTCGCATCAATGGCGGATGGGGATGGCGGGGTGAACGAACCATTGCCCGCTGGTATACCATGTATGCCACCATTATCCAGTGCAGGGACTGGCTGCCCGATGAAATTGGCGGAGTGGTCTGGCTGGCCCAGGACAATGTGTCCACCTCCATTTATATCCCTGTTTACTGTTCCGGCAGCGATCTTCCGGCTTCCTACAAAACCCCGGGACGACCCAATGGATATACCACAGAATCGGCCTGGTGGGCCTTTAACCGGCTGGGAACCCTCACTGCCCAGCGCTGGGGAGAGATGCGTTACGATGTGAATGAGGTTTGGGATCAATGGCAGGAGGAACTGTTTGTAGGACAGGAAGCCTTTGAAGAAAAGGCCCTGGAATTATACAAGCAGGGAAAAGATGAGGAACTGAACAGCTATCTCACCGGATATACCATGGAATGGGGCGAAAAGGTGGTTGAAAAGGCCTGGGAACTGGGAGATATGCTATGGACCAAATATGACGAAAAATTCTAGATCATGGCTGTAAATCACGAGGATTTGCCAGCTGACAACAATGCCGGAGTACATCCTGCCATCCTGGAAGCACATTGCCTCAGTGAATGAGGGACATGTCATTGCCTATGGGGATGATCCTTATACCGCAGCAAGCACTACCAGGGCATGAAAGCAGATTTTTGGAGAGGAGAGTGAGATTTTTTTTGTATTTATTGGCACTGCTGCCAATGTGCTGGGACTTAATGCAGCCACACAATCCTACCATGCAGTGATTTGTCCCGAAACAGCCCACATTCAATGTGGATGAATGCGGAGCTCCGGAGAAATTTACAGGATGTAAACTGCTGACAGTGCCAACTCCCGATGGAAAGCTTACTGTAGAGTGATGTGCAAAAACATATGCATGGCATTGGATTTGAACACCATGTGCAGCCCAGGGTGATCTCCATTACCCAGTCCACCGAACTGGGAACCGTTTATACCCTGGATGAAATCCGGGAGCTGACTGCATTATGCCCATGCACAATAATATGCTGCTTCATATGGATGGGGCACGGATCAGCAATGCGGCCGCTGCCCTGGATGTGGGATTTTATGAAATGACCGGTGGGGCAGGAGTGGATGTGCTTTCCTTCGGGGGAACCAAAAATGGAATGATGTATGGAGAAGCCATGGTTTTTTTGAATCCAGAATCTGGCTGAAGATTTTAAATACAGAAGGAAACAGGGAATGCAGCTGGCCTCAAAAATGCGGTATATCGCTGCCCAGTTTGAGGCCTTCCTGGAAAATGATCTCTGGAAAAACAATGCCCTGCATGCCAATCAGATGGCCCAGAAACTCTATCATGCTGTGAAAGATATTCCGGGAGTAGAAGTTACCCAGAAGGTGGAATCCAATGCTGTATTTGCCAGCATCCCTCCTGAGATCATTCCCAAACTGCAGGAAGCAATTTTTCTTCTATGTATGGGATGAGGATCGTTCGGAGGTGAGATGGATGTGCTCCTTTGATACCACCGAAGAGGATATTGATGGTTTTACCCGCTTGCTTCAATCGCTTCTGAATCAAGCTTTGGTCCCGGAAGCAGCAGGGAACTGTCCCCATAGCTCAGAAAACGGTAATTGTTGATCCAGGGCATACTCGTATACTTTTCTCCAGTCTTCGCCGATCAGTGCAGCAATCAACAGCAGCAGGGTACTTCCGGGCAGGTGAAAATTGGTAATCAGACCCGTGATGGTCCTGAAGCTGTATCCGGGAACAATCATCAGGCTGGTTGAGAAATGGAGCTGATCCAGCTTGTTAACTTTGCAATAATCGATGAGGGCCTTCAGACTCTGCTCCAGGGTGATATGATCCGGGCAGGTCTTCATTCTCCCACTGCTTAAAATGACTTCCATCCCTGGGTAAGCGATTCGTCCGGAAATAAGCTTTACACCCAACCAGTAGAGTGGATTCCAGGCTTCTGGTTCTGGTGGTCCCCACAGCAATGGGCCGGTCTGTTTTGTTTTGCCCAACTTTCCAGAAAATCGGTGACACCA
Source organism: uncultured Bacteroidota bacterium (assembly GCA_963716765.1). Taxonomy (GTDB): domain Bacteria; phylum Bacteroidota; class Bacteroidia; order Bacteroidales. The sequence goes on from CAVQUO010000022.1 coordinate 371,216, forward strand.
TCACCAGTTCGGCATGCATGGCATGCTCTCTGGCATTCTCTTTTTTCACCGGCACAAAGGTTCCGGCACCCACATGGAGGGTTAATTCATGGCTTGTTATTCCTTGATTTTGCAGAGTCTTGCAATCATCTCCTCCGGTGAAATGCAGTCCGGCAGTGGGTGCAGCCACTGATCCAGGATCTCGACTGTAGATGGTTTGATATCGCTGCTTATCTGACAGCTTCTGCCTCCCTGTTCAGATAGGGCGGAATGGGTGTTGATCCCGCAGCTTCAATGATTTCTCCAAAGGTAGATCCTGGCGCATTCCACTGAAAACGCACCACGAAACTGTCATCCCCGGTTTCCACCAGAGCATGCTTCTACCCTTACCTCCACACCTTCAACATTGGTTATAAGCGAAATCGGACCCGATTTCCATTTTTTTGCATTACCCACCAGACACTTCCAGGTACAGATTGTTTCGATTCGAAGGAGCGCTGATAATCGGAGGGATCCAATGGCTCCAGGCAGAAAACCTCAATTGCAGCACCTGTGGGCTTACTAAACTTCAGCCGGGCCTGAATCACCCTGGTATTATTGAATACCAGCCAGTATCCTCCGGAAGTTGATCGGGTAGTTCCCTGAAATTGATGATGCTCAATCCTGCCTTCACGATAAACGAGCAAACGTGGATCCTCACGTCGGGGCAAGGGATATTTTGCAATGGCGTCATCGGGCAGCGTATAGCTGATAACTTTCTATGGATATTTCTCTTTCCTGGATCATGAATCTGTTTCGAGATCCGCAAAAATAGCTATTTTTGCATAGTTCTTTAAAATTTTGCAGTAGTTGATCTCTGTCGCTGCAGTTTAGATCCTGTAGAGGAAAGTCCGGGCAGCTAAGGGTACCGCACTGTTGAAAAACAGATATCTGTGAGGGTATGGGTAACAAAGAAGAAAACAACCGCCCTGTTCACGGGGTAAGGGTGAGAAGGTGGGGTAAGAGCCCACCAGTGTAACGGGTGACTCGTTGCAGCTGTTTGTCCTGCGGGCTGAAAGGCCATGTATACCGGCGTTATAAAAGCTACCCGCTTCTGCCGGGGGGTAGGCCGCTTAGAAAAATGACAGGGATCCTGTCTATTCGGGATACAGAACCTGGCTTATACAACTACTGCATTTAATTAAGGGTGTCCCGAAAGGGCACTCTTTTTTCTTAGGCTTGCTGTCTAGCCATGCTTAAAAGGTGGTTCATCGCCAAAAGCTCAGTTCCTTCGGCTGAATTAATGTGTAAACAATCGAGCTTGTGAGCTCAGCTCAGTAGCGATTCCCAGTTCCCTTCAAAAACACCCCTCAGAATAGATGGGTTTTAGGAGGGGCGGCTTACAGGGACCATTTTCAGGGACCATTTTCAGGGACTTTTTGCTGGGATCATTTGCTGTGATCATTTGCTGTGATCATTTGCTGTGATCATTTGCTGTGATATAGACTCAGGGCTGATATTGACAGTAAGGGCAAAAATATTAGCAGGGGATAGATATATATTATCCGTTTATTAACTTTATTGGTAAATAAATAGATAATAAATATTCATAAATAGATATTTTATATCCGATTATTTACTTATTTGTGTAATAAACAGATAATAAAAAACTTTCAACATGAGTAATCAGCTGAGCTGGAGGATTATCAGGCAGCTTTCAATAAAGAATGAAGGAAGAGTTGGGATCCGGCATCTCGTTATTGGATCCAACGGAGCCGGACCAGGGAAAAAAGAGAAGTCAATTTGGCTTGAAAATCAATGTGGATCCCATCCGAATTTAGAACGAAGTCCTTCACCAAAAGATGTCATGATTTCCTCATCGCTGATCCACATATCGACAAACGCACAATCTGCACCAACGCACATACCATAAACGCACAATCTGCACCAACGCACATACCATAAACGCACAATCTGCACCAACGCACATACCATAAACGCACCTTCCATAAAAGACCTTACTGCACAAACGCACATACTGCTCAAACGGAAAAACGTCCATCCCGCACTCAAAAACTAACCGTACCAGGGCGAACCTTGATACGGTTAGTTGGAAGTGTTATTTTAGTCCAATAAATCTGTATCGCTTATTAAGGACTAGTCATAGGGAGGTGGTGATTTCTCTTAGCCGCATGAGTTGTTGAAGAAGAGCTTCCAGCCTTGCCAGCGGAAGCATATTGGCTCCGTCGGAGAGCGCTTTGGAAGGATCAGGATGGGTTTCCAGGAATATACCATCCACACCTGCTGCCACTCCGGTACGAGCCATGTGTTCAATGAGTTGCGGGAATCCTCCGGTAACGCCTGACTGCTGGTTGGGTTGCTGCAGAGAGTGTGTAACATCAAGGATTACCGGAACACCCATTTGCTGCATGACCGGGATGCCCCTGAAATCAACCACCAGGTCCTGGTAGCCAAAGGTGGTGCCTCGTTCGGTAATCATCACTTTTGGATTTCCTGAACTTTTAACCTTATCAATGGCAAACTGCATGGCTTCCGGTGAAAGAAACTGTCCTTTTTTTACCGAAACGCTTTTCCCGGTCTCTGCACAGGCCACCAGCAGGTCAGTTTGCCGGCATAGAAAAGCAGGAATCTGCAATACATCCACATAGTCGGCTGCCATCGCTGCCTCTTCAGGTGAATGAACATCAGTGATTACCGGTACCCCAAAGGTCTTCCCTATCTCAGAGAGTACCTTCAAAGCCTTCTCATCACCGATCCCGGTAAAGGAATCTAAGCGGGAACGGTTTGCTTTCCTGTAGGACGCTTTAAAAACGTAGGGTATTTGGAAACGATCACTGAGCCTGCAGATGTTTTCCGCTATGCTCATGGCCATATCTCGGCCTTCAACCACACATGGACCTGCAAGTAGCAACAAAGGGGAACCTTCCGTATGCTTCAATGAAGGTATAAACTTTTCCAGGATCACTCTTTTACTCTTTTCCATAGTCTTTCATACTTTTCCACAAGCGTTCCAGTTGCTTCTGCATATCCGCCTCCCTGGGGTTTGAACCGGGGGTGAACAGGACCTGATTTTTCAGCTCTTCCGGAAGATAATGATCCTTTACGAAATGATCTTCATAGTTGTGGGCGTATTTATAATCTTTTCCGTATCCCATCTCCTTCATCAAGTTTAGTGGGGGCATTCCTCAGATGCAGGGGTACAGGAAGGTTCCCGGTTTTTTTAACCACTTCAATAGCCTTATTGATGGCCATATATGCCGAATTACTCTTAGCCGAAACAGCAAGGTAAATGGCTGTTTCCGAAAGAATGATTCTTGCCTCGGGCATTCCGATCATATGCACGGCCTGGAAGCAGTTGGTTGCCATCAGAAGGGCATTGGGATTAGCGAGACCAATATCCTCCGATGCCAGTATAACAAGCCGTCTGGCTATAAATTTTATATCCTCACCACCTTCAAGCATTCTGGCCAGCCAGTAAACTGCCGCATCGGGGTCACTTCCTCGGATAGACTTGATAAAGGCCGAGATAATGTCGTAATGCATCTCGCCATTTTTATCATAAATGGCCATATTCTCCTGCAGCTTTTCCTTTACCATTAAATTGGTAATAACGATGGGATTTTCCGGATTAAATCCTTCTTCTGAAGCTTCAGATTTAAGAACCAACTCAAGGGTGTTGAGCAATTTACGGGCATCTCCGCCAGAATATTGCAGCATAGCTTCGTGCTCCTCGATTTTTACATTCAGATTCTTAAGATAGTGGTCCTTCTTTAAGGCACGGTTCAGCATTTCCATCAGGTCTGTCTTCGACAAGCCATTCAAAATATATACCTGGCACCTGGATAGAAGTGGAGATATTACTTCAAAAGAGGGATTTTCGGTGGTTGCACCGATCAGGGTTACAATGCCCTGTTCCACGGCTCCAAGCAGAGAATCTTGTTGAGATTTACTAAAACGGTGAATCTCATCGATAAATAATACTGGATTTGGTTTGTTAAAGAACTGGGTCTTCCTGGCCTTTTCAATGGTCTCCCGTACATCTTTGACCCCTGAGGAAACAGCACTTAGGCTATAGAAAGGCCGATCAAGCTGTTTGGATATAATGGTAGCCAGTGTAGTTTTACCCACACCGGGTGGCCCCCATAAAATAAATGAACTTAGGGAACCTGAGAGCACCATTTTCCGTATAACTGCATCGGGACCCACAAGATGCTTCTGTCCAATGAAGTCATCAAGTGTTCCCGGACGAAGGCGATCGGCCAGGGGCTGGTTGGGAAACTGGATTGCTGATGACATGGAGACAAATTTAGTTTTTTTTATTTTTGCAGATGAAAGGGAGAACGATGAAAAGAAATGAATGTGCGAGGGTGCTGATCATACTTGCAATGAGTATGCTATCATTCAGTCAGGGCAGGGGACAGGCTTACGATCTGGACTATGTATATGGGGGAATAGATGATGCAGAGAAACTACTCCAGTCCTACCTGGAGCCCTTTGCAAATATCCTGGGCTCGGACCTGAATGCCGGATGGTATAATACCGCCAGGCCACACCAGCTTGGAGGAGTGGATGTGACTGCTACCGTAAGCTGGGCAAAGGCTCCTTTATCGATGTTTACCTACGATATTTCTGCTCTTACGCTGAACGGATATTTGGATCCTGAAAGTAGTCCCCTTGCACCAACCATTGTGAATGACATGGAAGATCGGCCCACAATGATCTATTCTCAGATGGTCACCCTCCCGGATGGGTCGGTCCAGGATGTGGAATATGCCCGCTACACTCTTCCCAATGGTGCCGGGGTTGATTACTTTCCCCTTCCCATGTTACAGCTTACCGTGGGCTTACCTTTTGGAACTGATGTTTCAGCTCGTTTTCTACCCATGATTCAACTGGGGGACTATGGCGAGATCGGCCTGTGGGGTGTGGGTGGAAAACACTCCATTTCACAATGGTTGTCAGGCATCAGGGAGATAAAGTTTCTGGATATTGCCTTGCAGGGAGGATATACCAGTGTGAACTCTTCGGTTAATGTGAATGTGGAGCCTTTGGACATGGATAACATGGTAGATCCCAATCCTAATTTTGATTGGGATGACCAGTATGTAGAGCAGAGACTGAAAGGATGGACCGTCAATCTGATTGCGTCGCAGACTTTTTCAGTTCTTACCTTTTATGAGGGCATTGGATATGCCAGCTCTCTGGTGGAATTGGGCATGATTGGTCACTATCCGATTCATACTGTAATTACCTCAGGGGAAGACATTGGCAAACCTACCTACGAAATCGTTGGAAATCCTTTTAGTTTCTCTTATGAAAACATCAATAACCTGAGAATCAATGTGGGAGCCCGAATCAAACTGGGTGTGTTGACCCTTCACTATGATTTTACCCACACCCTCTATGCCACGCACTCGGTGGGTATAGGAGTCTCTTTCCGTTAGTTAAAAACCATTCAGCTGCATGGTCACTGTGGGTATCAGGAGTAGCCAGCCCAGAAAGATCAGAATGGCCATGAAGGGAAGGACCCACTTAAGCCATTTCTCATAGGGTATCTTCGCCACCCCAAGTACGCCGATTAATACGGGTGAGGTCGGAGTAATCATATTGGTAAAACCATCTCCCAGTTGAAAGGCCATCACAGTGGCCTGCCTGGAGACTCCTATCAGGTCTGAAAATTGCGACATAATGGGCATGGTAAGTGCTGCTTTAGCCGATCCGCTTGGAATCACAATATTGATCATGGTCTGAATCAGGTACATCATGCTTACCGAGGCCAGTTTGCCAAACTCCTGCATGGAACTGGCCACCTGGTATAAAAGAGAATCGATGACCCTTCCATCCTCAAGAATTACCAGGATCCCGCCTGCCAGTCCAACCACCACGGCTGCGGAAAGAATATCCCTCATTCCTTCAATAAAAAGCTTCGTAATCTGGTTGGCTCCGCTGTTCATGGCAATACCTGAAAAGATGCCCATCACCAAAAACAGGGTGGCAATCTCCTTCACGAACCATCCATAGCCCATGACCCCGATAATCAGGTATATAATGGTAAACATGAGCATGTTCAGTACAAAAAAATGAACAGATTTTCGTAAAGAAAGAATGCTGGTGACCGCAAACAGAGCCGTGGCCAGTGGTATAAACCAGAAGGTGTATTCGCTGTTTCCAATTCTGAGGGTGGACATGGGTTCTCCGATAGCAAATACCAACATTCCAATCTGAAGAATGCCAAAGGTGATCCAGGCCGACAGGGGGGTGTAATACTCCAGTGGATCCAGGTCCACTGCCTCCCTTTTTCTCCAGTAAGCATCTGATTCAAATACGGGGGAGGCCTGGGGATCTTTCGGATCCGGGCAGCATACCTCAATACCCATCCGATTCCGACCACATTTATCACCAACCAGACAAAGAGCCTGTATTCAATTCCTGAAAAAAGGGGCAGGTTCGACAAGTCCCTGGGCAATTCCAATGGTAAATGGATTGAGCAGGGCTCCCGCAAATCCCAGGGCTGCCCCCACAAAACACATGCACAGTCCCACAATGGAATCGTAGCCCATGGATATGGAGAGGGGAACAAAAATAATGATGAAGGCAATGGTCTCTTCGCTCATGCCGAAGGTTGCACCAAAAACGCTGAAAATAAGCATGATCAGGGTGATAATCATGTTGTCCACACCCATCCCCCTGAAAAATCGGATCTTCTCAAGGCGTCTGACACGCTTTAGAAAAGACTGAATTCCCACATCAATGGCTTTGCTGTCATTCATGATCCAGAATGCTCCACCGATGATCAGAATAAAAACAATGATATCGGCTTTGCCTGCAAAACCATCAAACAGGGCACTGAATACCTGCCATGTTTGCGGTGCCTTCTCAGCTGCATGGAAGGATCCCTCCACAATCACTTCCCTCGGTGTGCCGTTTACATCAACCACTTCCCTGTCAAATTCACCACCCGGGAATAATCCAGGTAAGCATTGCTGCCAGGATAATAAAGGCAAAAACGATTACATAGGTGTGTGGTATTTTCAGTTTCCCTGCCATGTCAATCTCATTTAAACTCAATACAATATTAAAAATTCTTATTTTTAAACCGTCAAACGAATCCTCTTTATGAAAGATTTTATGAAGCTGCTGTTTTTTCTGCTGCTTCTGATCCCGGTTCACGCCGCTGCTCAGGATAAATATCGTATGGACAGTCTGATCACTGAACTGGAGAGAGAAATCAGTCGATTCGATCCGTTGCCGTATGATGCTTGAAATTGCAGAAGCCTATAAAACATCCGATACATCCATTTCTATGGAGTACCTCCGCAGGGTTAAATTGCATCGGGGCTGAGATGAGTGATAAAAGTTACCTGGGTCGCTGTTATGAAATCGAGGGGGAAATGAAGGTGCACTTTGGCCTTTATGATGAGGCGATCCTTGATTATGACAGGGCCCTGGCCTTTTACAATGAAGCTGACAATGATATTGCTTACTACGAAACCATGAAGGAAAAGGGAAATGTCTACCTTTTCAAGGGGAACTATTCCCTGGCCATGAATTATTACGAGACGGCCCTTGATTATTATCGGCGGAACAATAATCTGGTCAGGGAGCCAGTCGTTGCCTGAACAACATGGGAATCATTTATAAAAACCAGGGGAAATATGTGGAAGCCCTGAGGGTCTACGATGAATCCATCAGTATCATTGACCCGGAAAAAGATCCCATGCAGGTTGGCCAGGGGTATATTAATATGGGCAATGTATTTGTCTATCTGGGGACCTATGAACAGGCCCTTGAGTATTTTGAAAAGGCACGGGAGATTGCAGAAAAGGAGGGTAGTGTTAAAAATATTGCACTTTGCCTGTTCAACTCTGGGGTGGTACAGAATAAATGTAGCAATTATCAGAAGGCTCAGGAATACTATCAACCGTGCCCTGGAACTGGGCAGGTCCATCAATGATCCGGTAATGATTTCAAATTGCCTGATTAATATCGGGACCAACTACTCCTCCATGGGTCAGCATGAAAAGGGGCTTGAGTATGTGGAACAGGGAATGGAGATGAAAGTTGAACTTGGCGACCGGAAGGCCATCTCCAATTGCCTGATTCATCTGGCTGAAATCCATATGCAAGATGAAGGAGTATGACCGTGCAACTGAACTTTTTATGGAAGCCATTCCGGTCAAGGAAGAACTGGGCGATGTGGAAGCACTTACACGCTGTTACCTGGGACTGGCTGCAATCTCCTATGATCACGCAAGATTACAACATGGCCAGTCAGAATGGCCGACCAGGCACTGGCAACTGCAACTGAGATTAAATCCCTGGAGCACCTGTACACCGGATATGGTATAAAAAGAGACATTGCCCTGGCCAGGGGCGATTACCGGTCGGCCTACCAGTTATGAATACATTCACAACCTCTACCATGACAGCCTGATGGATGAAGCCACCTCCAAAGCTGCCATGGAAATGGAATTCAGGCACCGGTCGCGAGCTCTGGAAAAGGAGAACAACAATCTGAAGATCCAGTCAGAACTTGCAGAGCCAGTTGATGAAAAAGAAAAATGCCCTGATGCAAAGTATCGCCGGAATTGCTATTCTTTTGGCAGCTTTGCTTATTCTGGGTGCATATTTCCTCAGAAGATTGAGACTCTCCTCTCTGAAACTGGAGGAAAAGAACCTTGTGATTACCACGGCAGAACCTGGAACTGGACAATATGAACAGAACCAAGGACCGGATGATGTCCATCATTGCCCATGACCTGAGGGGAACCATGGGAAACCAGATTACAGCCATTGATGTGTTACACCGGATGGAAGCTTCGGGACAAAAGGATTTTGATCGTAAAAAGCTGATGGGCAATCTGAAGAATTCTGCTTCCTATTCCCTTGAGCTTCTTGAGAACCTCCTGCACTGGTCGCGGCTTGAGGAGAATGCAAGCCATTTTCATCCCGAAGAGATCAACCTGAATATGATAGTTGAAGGATGCATCGCCTTATTTGACGAAACAGCAATGATTAAAAAAGTATCCATTGATAAAAGGATGTGAAGATGGGATCATGATGTATGGGCGACCGGATCATGCTTGAGGCCATTATCAGGAACCTGCTTACCAATGCCATAAAATTTTCAGAACCAGGAGGGAAAATCAGCCATCTCGGTGCTGAAGGAAAAGGAGACATATCATGGTGGAAGTGGCCGATAATGGAGTGGGAATGACAAAAGAACAGATTGATAAGGTAATGCATAATGGTGGATTCACACGCAGGGGAACTGCCAATGAAAAGGGTGCAGGGATCGGGATGACCCTTGTCCGTGAATTTACTGCCATACATAAGGGAACACTGGATATTATCCAGTGAGCCCGGTGAGGGCACTACGGTAAGACTCTACTTTTCCAGGGAAAATTTGAGTATGGAGGCCATGAATAAATATAACGAAGATCTGCAGAAGCAGATACTGACCCAATATGGAGAGCTGATCCGGGCCTGCAATGATGAGTATAGTGCGAGTGGGATGAAGCAAATCAGGAAGTCGGTGGACTTCCTCATTGAGCATACCAGAGACGATCAGGAAAAACTTGGTATGCACCTCACGCTTTTTGCCCTGAAGCAAGCAGGAATGATGGTTGAAGGAGCTGGGGCTGGATGCCCTTGGAATCTCCTCCGTCCTGATCTTTGACGTGGTGGAGCAAAATGAAATTTCACCCAAGGAGGTAAAAACAGAAGCTGGGTGACCGAACCGGACAGATTATTCAGGAATTGCTGAAAATCAGCGATCTGGATACCACAACCAACAATAGTCAGGCCGAAAATATGCGGAATCTGATCCTGACCCTGGCCACTGATTTCAGGGTCATTCTGATTAAGATTGCCGAGAGATTGTTCCTGATGAGGCAAATGGCAGATCTTGAGGAAAAGGAGCAGATCGCACTTTCCTGTGAAGCTAAATTCATCTATTCTCCACTGGCCCATCGACTGGGACTTTACAATGTAATGTCGGAGATGGAGGATATCTCCATGAGTGTTCTGGAAAAGGAGGCCTACCAGGAAATCGATGCCAAACTGAAAGCCATCCACCACAACGAAGAGACCGATTTATCAGGGAGTTTATAAAACCCATCGAGGAGGACCTGGAAAAGGAAAAGTTAAAGGTGGAGATCAAGGGACGTCCCAAAGGCAATCTCGTCCATCTGGCGAAAAATGAAGAAGCAGAAGGTGGATTTTGAGGAGGTATATGACAAATTTGCCATCAGGATCATCATTGATACTCCTCTGAAAAAGGAAAAAGCTGATTGCTGGAGGGTATATTCCATTATTACCGATCACTACCAACCCAATCCGGAAAGACTCAGGGACTGGATTTCAGCTCCCAAATCAAACGGCTATGAATCACTGCATACCACGGTGGTGGTCCCGGGAGGAGATTGGGTGGAGGTTCAGATCCGTACCAGCCGTATGAATGAGATTGCAGAAAAGGGACTTGGCAGCACACTGGAAATACAAAGGTATCAAGGGACAGGCCGGAATTGACCAGTGGATCGAAAAAGTACGGGAAACCCTGGAGAGCTCTGATGTGGATGCCAATAACCTGATGGAGGACCTGAAGCTGAGCCAGTTCAGCAAGGAGATATTTGTTTTTACTCCCAACGGCGACCTGAAGAAATTTCCTGAAAATGCCACTGTTCTTGATTTTGCATTTGACATTCATACGGATGTGGGTTCCTCCTGTGTGGGTGCCAAGGTGAACGGAAAAAATGTTCCCATTCGCTACACCCTCAAGAATGGTGATAAGGTGGAGATTCTGCGTTCCAAAAACCAGAAACCCAAAATGGACTGGCTGAATGTGGTGGTCACTTCCAAGGCCAAAGGCAAAATCAAACAGGCACTGAAGGAGGCAAAACTCAAGGAGTCGGAACATGGAAAGGAGATTCTGAAAAGAAGGTTCAGGAACTGGAAGATTGATTTTGACGACACCAGTATCCGAAAGGTGATCCAGCATTTTAAATACCGGGATGCCATTGATCTCTATTTCGATGTGGCCACTGAAAAAGTTGATCTTCTTCAGATCAAGGAGCTGCTTAACCACTGTTAAGAAAGCCGGCAGAGCAAAAAAGCCGGAAAGATTGAAGAAGAGGCCGTTGAAAGGCTGGTGAGCTCATGCAATGCAGGAAATCAGGCGATTTCCTGGTTATCGATGAAAAACTGGCCAATGTGGATTACAAACTGGCAACTGCTGCAATCCCATTCATGGTGATGCCATATTTGGATTTGTGACCATCAGTTCAGGGATCACCATCCACCGGAAGAACTGTCCCAATGCACAGCAACTGCTTTCCCGGTATGCCTACAGGGTGGTAAAAGCACGCTGGAATCAGTCTGAAAAGGGCGTCTTCTTTCCCGGTTACCCTGCAGATTACAGGAATTGATGACCTGGGTATTGTGAGCAATATTTCAGATGTGATCTCAAAGGATCTGCAGGTTAATATGCGCTCCATCTCCATCGACTCCAATGATGGAATGTTTGAAGGAAGCATTACCCTTTTCGTCAAAGACACCCAGCACCTGGAAGCCCTCATCCGAAAACTGAAGAAGGTGAAGGGAGTTATGAACATCCGCCGAACGAGTTAATCAGTTAAGTCTTAGCAGCTCAAGTCATAGCGATAAGCTAGTTAGGCGTAAACTAAGTCTTGACTTGACTATGACTTGTACTAATACCGGGGATCGGGCTTGATAGGGGAGTTTGGCCATTTTCTCCACGGTCATCCCGGGAAATCCAAACTCTTCTGTGATTTCACCATAGATCAGGTAGATGCCCTGTCCTTTGTAGGGATAGCGTTTCAGTGAATCGGGGAAATTCACCACATCGAAGAATTCACCTTCCGCATCCAGAAAGTATCCGAAATGCATCCACTGCTTGTGCTTGGTACGTACATACTTGATGGTGACCAGGTTGCCCAGCATCCGCACCTTCTTACCCAGGTGCTGCAGCATCTGCCGGGCCATCACCTTGCCCCGGAAACCGGTCTGCAGCAGTTCAAAAGCCGGAATGGTGACAGAAAAACCCAGCATCTCCAGCTCATCATAAGCTGTTCTCAAGTTCTGTTTGTTCCAGCTCGGGAAGTTTGAATTCCCTTTTCCGTACGGGAAAGAGTTCCCTCATGGGATCTTTTTTCTTCTGGTTCCCCAGGATCAGGTGGGCATCCCACAACAACTCCTTTTTGCTTTTGCCGGTGAAACGCAGGGCATTGATCCGGATCAGGATAATCACCTGCTCCAGTCCAATGGGTACCCGCTGCAGGAAATCCTCCAGGCTCTTGTAATGCCCCATCCTGCTCTCTTTCATCAATGATCATCTCGGCCAGCCTGCTGTTCCAGGTTCTGAAGGTGGATGAAACCAATGAAAATATCCTTTCCGCGTAATGGAGGTCTTATACTCGCTCCTGTTCACACAGGGAAGGTGGATGATGGCCCCCCAGCGCCGGGCTTCGTTAAAGTAGACCCAGGTGCGGTAGAAACCCCCGAAATTATTGATCACAGCCGTCATGAACTCCAGGGGATAGTGGACCTTCAGGTAGAGCGACTGGAAGCTCTCCACGGCAAAGGAGGCTGAGTGGGCCTTGGAAAAGGAGTAGCCGGCAAAGGAAGCTGATCTGCCGCCACACCTCCTGGGTCAGCTCATCGGGATAGCCCCGGTCGCGGCAGTTGTCAAAGAAGCGCTGTGCAATCCGGTCAAACTCCGCCCTGGAGCGGTATTTGCCGCTCATGGCCCGGCGCAGCACATCAGCATCGGCCAGGTCGAGTCCGGCAAAGTGATGACAGACCTTGATCACATCCTCCTGGTAGACCATCACCCCGAAGGTCTCTTTCAGCTGCTCTTCCATGATGGGGTGGAGGTACTCAAAATCATCGGGATGGTGAAAGCGGTGAATGTACTCCCGCATCATGCCCGACTGAGCCACACCGGGCCGGATGATGGAACTGGCAGCCACCAGGGTACGGTAGCTGTCGCATTTCAGCTTGGTAAGCAATCCGCGCATGGCCGGACTTTCAATATAGAAGCAGCCGTTGGTTTCACCCGGTCTTCAGTTGCTCCAGCACCTGCCGGATCCTTTTTAAAGTCATCCACCCGGTGCACATCCACCTCAATGCCCCTGTTGCGCCGGACAATCTCGGCACACTCCTTGATGTGACCGATGCCGCGCTGACTGAGGATGTCCAGCTTCTCAAAACCAAGGGCTTCGGCCACATACATGTCCCACTGGGTGGTTGGAAGTCCCTTGGGAGGCATGTCCAGGGCAGTATAGGCGGTAAGGGGCTCCTCGGAGATCAGTACACCGCCGGCATGAATGCTTCTCAGGTTGGGGAAATCCATCAAGCAGGCTTCCCGCTTCGATAAATGCGCCGGGTAATATGGTTGTCATTCAGTTTGCTCTCGGGCTCCTTCACCAGCAGGTCAATCTCCTCCTTGGGCAGTCCATACACCTTGCCCAGTTCCCGGAAGATGGAACGGTCCCGGAAGGTGGAGATGGTACCGATAAGCGCCGTATGCTTTCGTCCGTACCTTTTGAAAATGTAGTCCAGCACCTCATCACGCTCCTTCCAGGAGAAGTCGATGTCAAAATCGGGCGGACTGGTCCGTTTGGGATTGATAAAGCGTTCGAAATAGAGGTCCAGGTCGATGGGGTCCACATCGGTGATGCGCAGGCAGTAGGCCACAATGGAGTTGGCACCGCTGCCCCGTCCCACATGATAGAATCCCCGCGACATGGAGTAGCGGATCACATCCCAGGTGATCAGGAAATAGGAGGAGAAGCCCAGCCGGTCAATGATCTCCAGTTCATGCCTGATCCGCTTCGATTGCCTCTTTGTTCTCGCGTCCGTAACGGTACTCCATTCCCTCCATGGCCAGTTTTTCCAGCAGGACCTTGTCGTCATGGCGTGTTCCGGTAAAGGTCTTCTTGTTCTTCACCGTGGTGAAATCAAAGTCCATCCAGCAATCCTTCATGATCCGTTCACTGTTCCTCCTGATCTCCGGGATAGTCATCATAGGCACAGCGCAGCAGGTCGGGGGAAAGCAGCACCTCGCTCTTCATCTGCCAGCTGTCCGGGTTTCAGCTGGCTCAGCAGGATGTTGTGGTCAATGGCCCTCAGGTGCCGGTGCAGGGCATGATCCCGCTCATGCAGGAAAGTTACCGGGTGCCGCACCACCAGCCGGGAACGATCTGAGCTCCAGCTGGAGGTAAGGATTTTATTCACCTCACCCGGACGCACCCCGATGAGCTCCTGCTCCCGCATCTTTGTCCGCCTGTCCCGCTGCCTGTTCCCTCCCAGGGATTCTCACTGAAATCATAGATGAACCACACATCATCCAGGGGAGGAGCACGCTCCGGCAGGGGCAGTCCCGTTTCATTGTGGTAGGAGAGAAATTCATTCAACTCCCTGAATCCATTGGGATTTCGGGCAATGCCCGTATAGAGGTAGCTGGTCCCCATTCCGGTACTCGATCCCGGCAATGGGATGAATCCCATGCTGCATGGCAGGCCTTCACAAAATCCACCATCCCCATGGAGTTGTTGATGTCGGTCAGGACCAGTGCTTCAATGCCCAGCCGGGCCGCCTCTTCCACCAGCGTCTCCACGGCCATGGTCCCGTAGCGTAAGACTATAATATGAATGACAATTCAAATACATGCTCGCTTCGTTCACATTGTTAGTATGCTCAGTGCATTGTGCGTAGTACGTTAGTGATTAATCTAGTTAGCGATTACTGAGTGCCAATTAACGCCACTAACTGACCACTAACTCACTAACTATTTTCTACCTATACCAATACCTGTAGCGGCGGTTCTTCAGATTATCAACCTGCTGGCGATCTTCCGGGGAGGGGACTGCCTTCTGTTGCTCGCGACCGTGCGCTGCGCTCCTCCAGGTCGTGAAGCTGTATGCCACTGGCCCTTTTGACCGCATCGGATCCGTAGCGCCTGCGCAGTTTGTCCACGGCCAGGTAGAGATGCACCATTTCCGAGGTGTCTTCAAACAGGTTCAGTTGCTGTACCCCGCGGATCAGGCCGGAAAACCTGACCCCCACCAGCCGGATCAGCATGCGACGCTGGTAAAGGCGGTCAAACAGCTCCCTGGCAATGGGCATCAGTACATGATCAAAGGAGGTGTAGGGAACCCGTTTCTGCAGGGTGTGGGTGTCAAAATTGGAATAGCGGATCTTCACGGTGACAATGGAGGTGAGCTTCTCCTCTTTGCGCAGCTGAAAGGCCAGCTTCTCCACCATGGAGGTAAGCAGGTCGTGCAGCCCGGCCACATCCATGGTATCACGCTGAAAGGTCCTTTCACTCCCGATGGATTTCCGCTCGGAGTACTGGACCACAGGGGTGGGGTCGATGCCATTGGCCTTTTTCCAGATCACCATGCCGTTCTTCCCCAGCAGGCTCTCCATCATCTCCATGGGAATCTCTCCCAGGGTGCCGATGGTGGCAATGCCCATGGAACGCAGCAGGTGGAAGGTCTTGTTCCCGATCATGGGGATCTTTCGTATGGAAAGGGGGGAGAGGAAGGCTTTCACCCTGCCGTCCGGGATCTCAATCTCACCATTGGGTTTGGCCTCTCCGGTGGCAATCTTGGAAACGGTCTTGTTAACCGAAAGGCCACAGGAGATGGGCAGGCCGGTCTCTTTCATGATGCGCTGCCTCAGTTCATGGGTCCACTGCATGCATCCGAAAAAGCGATCCATCCCGGTGATATCCAGGTAGTGCTCATCAATGGAGGCCTTTTCATACACGGGTGCCTGCTCGGCAATGATATCGGTCACCATCCGGGAATACTTGCTGTAGGCATCCATGTCCCCCCGGATCACAATGGCTTCACTGCAGAGCGACCGTGGCCATCTTCATGGGCATGGCCGAATGCACCCCGAACTGCCTGGCCTCATAACTGCAGCTGGAAACCACACCCCGGTCCGACATACCCCCGATGATCACGGGCTTTCCCTCAAGCTTGCTGTTCATCAGGCGCTCCACCGACACAAAAAATGTGTCCAGATCCATATGTACAACACTGCGTGTTATGCTCACTTCGTTCGCGTTAATATGCTCGCTGTGCGGGCGTTAATAGTTAATGTGTTAGTGTGTTAGTAGTGTTAGTGTTTAAAAAATATTAACTCAATAACTTGCTAACTGATTAACTTTTTCTATATTTGATTAGATATATAATCATTATTATGATTACAATATAATCATATGTTTTATTTAACGCAACAATAAAAGGGGGATTTAACATGTATTTTGATTCAAATATCAAGCTCCTGCGAAAGCGCAGGAAACGTACACAGGATGAGGTGGCAGAACAGCTTAAAATGAAGCGTTCCACCCTGAGTGGTTACGAGAACAGGGTAGCACAACCGGGGGTGGAGGTGCTTCTTCTTTTTTCGGATTATTACCAGATTGCCGTGGATACACTGCTAAAGGTGGATCTCTCAAAACTGAGTGAAACCCAGCTCCGGCAGCTGGAGCAGGGCGAGGATGTTTTCTTACGCGGGGGTAACCTGAGGGTGCTGGCATCTACGGTCAACAGTGAAAACCAGGAGAATATTGAACTGGTTCCGGTGAAGGCCCAGGCCGGATATACCAATGGATTTTCCGATCCGGAATACATCAGCGAACTGCAGGTCTTCCAGCTTCCCTTTCTTTCAGGGGAGAAGAAGTACAGGACCTTTCAGCTGCAGGGTGACTCCATGCTTCCCATTCCTGAAAAGGCATGGGTAACCGGTGAATATGTGCTGGACTGGAAAGCGCTGAAAACCGGGGAGGCCTGTGTGGTACTGACCATGGATGACGGAATTGTATTTAAGATTATTGAAAACAGGATAGAGGATGAGGGGAAACTGATCCTCTATTCCCTGAATCCACTGTATGAACCCTACGAGATCCATGTGAAGGAGATCCGGGAAATCTGGAAATTTGTTCATTTTATCAGTCACGAAATCCCGGAACCAATTATTCCGGAGAACCAGCTGGTAAGAACAGTAGCCACTCTGAAACAGGATCTGGATCGCTTGAAAATGAAAATGCCGAAAAGGGATAGCTTAATTCAGACCAAAATCATTACCCAGCTGAGTCTCCTGTTCCGGATCATATTCAGGTACCGGAGCTGACCTGCAAGATATCCCTCTTTCTGACTTCCATCAGGCATGCAGACAAATCTGATATTTGTCATCAGAAGCAAGATTCAGGGCTATCACCACATCCTGTCGGGTAATATGAGTCCGAGTCACTGCCATCTGAGAAAACTCTGTCAAATTTTTCCGTATAATCTCTGATCAGCCTCTTAAGCTCCTGGCTTTCAACAGGATCAGAACAGGAAATGCGTCTAATGGCTCCATCCGGCATAGAGTTTTCCTTCAAGTCTGTTTGTTGAAACTGAGAATCTGAACAACCGCAACGGATTCAACGGTAATCACCATTCTGCCTCCCGGATTTTCTGCCACAACCTCTTTCAACCTAACTTCACATCCAAATTCCTGAATTTCCTGTTCAATCACAAAGGGAATGGCAAAGGTAATTCCAGAGCTGCGGGCATCTTCAATAAGCTGCTTGTAACGGGGTTCAAAAATCCTGAGGGGCATATCTTCTCCGGGAAAGAGAAAAACACTTAAGGGAAAATAGGGAAGTATCTCAGGTTTGCTGTTCCATTCATATTATGTATCGCATCCTTAACAATTCATCATTTATAATTGTTTAACTTTTAACTTTACAGCTTGAACTTTATAACTTTTCAAACTTTCGACTAACATGTGTTTTACCATTGAAGTTCATCTTACCAGAAAAGCCATTGAAAAGAGATTCTCAGTGGATACCTCTGCCTTGTATGATTTTGATTTCAACTATTTCTACAGGGCATTCAGTAATCCCCTGATTCCGGTGATTGCCAGGAGACATCCCGACGAGAGCCCAGCTGATGCAGTGGGGATTGATCCCTCCTGGGCCAGAGACCGTGAAAAAGCCGAGCGAGATCAGGAAAGGGCACCTACAATGCCAGGGCAGAATCACTTCATGAAAAACCATCCTTCAGAGAAGCCCTTACAGAAAGGGCGCTGCCTGGTTCTTGCCCATGGTTTTTTTGAATGGCAGCATGTTAATGGTGCAAAGATTCCCTGGTATATCCGGCTTGAAGAATGAAGCACCATTTGCATTTGCCGGACTTGTATGACAGCTGGAGGGATCCTGATCAGCGGTGAAATCATTCAAACCTGTTCCATTATCACCACCAAGGCGAATCCCTTGATGGAGAAAATACACAATACAAAAAAACGAATGCCTGTGATTCTTACCCGAGAACATGAAAAGGATTGGATTTCAGGAGATATCTCCTTGCACAAAGCCAGACAAGCTGCTTCTTCCCTTGGATGAACAGATTAGATGCATGCACAGTATCACATTTCTCCTCTCATTTCCAGAGCCGCGGATCCTGCATGATCAAACCGTATGATCCAGTTCCGGAAAATTGTTTTAAATCCTCATTGATTCAACAGCTCAGGAGCACATGCGCAATCGCTTGTTCATAAGAATGGTTAGTTAACATTATTAACTATTGTTAATAAATCCTGTTCATTCAATGTTCAATTCTTCAGTCGATTTTATTTGGTACAGAGTCCTATTAAGCAGTATACTTTTGATCCTACCAAGTGAGCGATAAAAGGCCACTCAGTTCTTTAAATGATTAATCATTAGCAACCAGGGCAACCCGGAAGCGTGAACATGAGTCACGCGAACAGCTAACCAGGTATTGATGCTGTTCTCCCGATCTTCGGACCGGACTGTTGACTGGAATACCGGATGCGCTGTAACAGGCACAATCAGGAGATTCGAAACGGAAACCGTAGAGTACCTGAAAACGCGGAGGAAGTTGTTAACAGTTGAGCATCGGGAACTGTCTTCGGACAGCGAACGATGCAAGTTGTTCGATTCGTCGGACAGCGAAAGGGAATTCAGGACTTCGGTCACGTTTTCCGGCCACAATAACCGTAGCTTGGCGCGAATTAGCGACTACGGTAGCTAACAAGTGGAATGGGAACCAGATGCAAATTTGGCTCCCATTCGTGTTTTATACCCCTCCTGACCATTTCACGCATTTGACTGATTACTTTTGACTCAACTGCCTGTAATTCTTTTGATCAATGCCAGAATGCTTACAAATGTCCAATTCACTATCAAAGTCAGTTATTTCTGTGCGAAGAGGCGTTTATATAATATAATATATTATGCCATTCGCATCTTGATATTAAAACTCGTAATATATCTGATATATCAATTATATTACATCTATTAACAAGCAGATGGTTGATATCCTTCATATGAACATTTTCTGTCAGACTTGTTTTTACTATAACTTTGATATTATAATCAAGCATTCGGAATTGCATATTAATTATTAGTTGTGAAGAAGATTATTTGTTTTTATAGGCTTACTGTTGCTTCTTCTTTTTTGGGGAAATTGCACTGACTTTTTCCGATAAAGGATATCCTTCCTTGCTGAATGATGAGGAGGTTCCATTTTCCTTATTGCTGGACAATCAGTATTCTGATTTCGAGGAAACCGAGGTTATTGACCAGCAGGTGAATTCATTTATTAAAACGATGGAAGATTCAGGGTGCCAGTCTGGCAGTTACCAAAGATGAACAGCCTGGTATATGCCAAGGGATTTGGCATTGCCAATAGTGAAACCGGGGAAGAGGTAAAACCCGGACACCTGTTTCAGAATTGCATCTGTTTCCAAACTGATTACAGCTGTGGCAATTATGAAACTTTATGAAGAGGGAAAGCTTGGATCTGGATGATAAGGTTTTTGGAGAGCAGGGAATTCTGAATGATTCAATATTTCTGACATTACCGGGATAACAGGATATGAGGATATTACCATCAGGCATCTTCTCAATCATACAGCCGGCTGGTCAAGATATGCTGGTGATCCCATATTCAATTCGCTCTATATTGCCCGAAAAATGAATGTGGAGGCTCCTGCTGATTTTGATGCAGATTCTTCAGTTTACACTTTCCAGGAGACTCAATTATAATCCCGGAACCAGGTACAGCTATTCGAACCTGGGATATGCAATTCTGGGAGAGATTATTGCAACGAAAGAGTGGGATGCCTTACCAGGATTATGTGGTAATGAATCTGCTGAAGCCTCTTGATATTCATGACATGCATATTGGGAAAAGCTATTACCATGAGAAATATCCCAATGAAGTCAGATACCACAGCAGTGCAGGAGAAATGACCACCTATTCCATGGATGGATCAGGAGAGACAGGTTCCCATCTATTATGGAGGCAATAATATGGAATTGCTGGGACCTGCCGGAGGATGGGTAGCTTCTGCTCCTGAACTTAATTAAATTCCTGACAGCCATGGATGGATTTCCTGAACAACCCGATATTCTTAATCCACTGAAACCATTGCTACAGATGTCAGATCCCGATGCAGCCGGAAGAGGGCTTTTCGGCTGGAGGGGAAGTGACAACTATGGAACCTGGTGGCGAACAGGATATCTTACCGGTTCATCTGCTTGATGGTCAGACAGAAGGATGGTATAAACTGGGTAGTGATGATGAATACCAGCACCTATAAACAATCCAGGATTCACAGGTATGTTTCCGGAATGATGTTTGGAGCAGTAAACCAGGTAGAGGAGTGGCCCGTCATTGATCTTTTCACCATGGAAGCCAATCATCCAAATCCCATTACTGAAATTCCGGCAACCAATCCAAAACTTTAGTCATTGATCGTAGGACAGTTTCAATTTTCCCTTTATATTTAGGAGAGTCGATCATTGCATTCATGGAGCTTTCATCCATCAAACATATAGACCCTGCAAAACTTACTGATTTTAAAGCCGATCTTTTTATTACTACCCTTGGTTATGAGACCAGGTGCACAGCATTGCGCAAGCTTCTGGAGGGTATTTCCTGCAGAAAAATTGCCCTTTGCAACGACAAATCAGATTAAGGAGTTTGCATTCTATGAAAACAATCTGAATTATTTCCAGAACAGGGTTTTGAAATCATTCAGGTGGATGAGAAGTTCCTGATGTTGGATGCCATATTTCAGGAGATTGCCTGGAGAAGAACATCAAGATTATTGCTTGATTGCACCAGCATGTCTCCCAGTGGTATTACGAGTTTTTCAGATGGTTTAGTGAAAGACAGGATGACTTCTCGAACGGCCAGTCTCAGGTTGGTATACACCATGGCAGCTTATGTGCGACGAGAGGTCTGCCACTAAAGGTGAAAAAAGTCAAGGATTTTCTGAAAGTAAAGAATCAAATTCCAGAAAGAAGAAAAAGGCTCTGATTCTGGGATTGGGACAGGAGGAAAATATCTCCGAAACGATCTATAAAATTGTTAATCCTGACTTGCTTTATCTTTTTTATGCTGATCCTCCTGTGGAAAAACAATTTGTTGAAAAGGTTTTTGTGAACAATCATGCGCTGATTAATGAGACTCCCATCAGGAATCTGATTGCCTATCCGATCCGTAATGGACAGACCATTTACCAGAGCCTGATCGATACCATTCTCCCCTTGCGCGATGAATACTCCATAATCATTATTCCGCAGGGGCCGAAAATCTTTTCTGTGGTCTCCATGTTGGTCCATATGGGGTATCCGGATATCATGATCAGTTATCCTGTATTTAAAAAACCCCAGGTACAGTGACAGGCTCCCCTGTCGGCGAACCTGTGGTTCTGGATATTCTTTTCGAGGGTGAAGAGTAAAAACAATTTTAAAAGGATCATTGTTATACCAACGAAATATTAATATACCACACCACAATAAAATATTTTTCATGGCGAATTTTGATATCATCATGCCAAAAATGGGTGAGAGTATTGAAGAAGCAACCATTACAAATTGGTTTGTAAAAGAAGGAGATAAGGTTGAGGAGGATGATGTCCTTCTTGAAATTGCCACCGATAAGGTTGATTCTGAAATACCTTCACCTGTTGAAGGAGTTGTAAAAAAGATATTATTCAAACAGGATGAAGTTGTTGCTGTAGGAACTGTAATTGCTGTTATTGATCTGGATGGAGATGATTCATCGCCGAGGATGAAGCTGCAAATGCTGAAGAAGAAACCAGACACTGCAACAGAGACAGTTGCACGACAAGCGCAGCTGCAGCAGCTAGCATCACCTACAGTTGTTTCACCAGGAGATCGGTTCTATTCTCCTCTGGTAAGAAAAATTGCCAGCGAAGAAGGGATTTCTCAGGAAGAACTGGATACCATCCAGGGAAGTGGACTAAACGGAAGGGTTCAGAAAGAAGATGTGCTGAACTTTCTGGAAAGCAGAGAGTCCAGGTAAAACCTCAGCAAATAGCAGAAGCTGAACCACCGGCTGCCAGTATCCTGCACCCGGAGTCTGCTCCTGCAGCAGGCTCGCTTCAGTATTCACTGAAGGCGGGAGATGAGATCATCGAAATGAGCAGGCTCAGGAAACTGATTGCCGAGCATATGATCAAATCCAAGCAGATTTCTGCCCATGTGACCAATATGATTGAGGTGGATGTGACCAGATGTGGTCAACTGGAGAAACAGGGTGAAAGATGAATTCCTTAAGAAAGAAGGGGTCAAACTTACCTACCTGCCTGTATTTCTGGAAGCCACTGTGAAAGCATTGCGTGATTTCCCTCAGATCAATGCTTCGGTGGACGGGGATAAGATCATCATTAAGAAGAAGATCAATCTGGGTATTGCAGTTTCTCTTCCCGGATAACAACCTGATTGTTCCAAATATCAAGGATGCTGATTCTCTGAATCTTACCGGGATTACCAAGAAAATGAATGAACTGGCTGCGGCAGCCAGAAGCAATAAACTGAATCCGGATGATATCAGCGGAGGAACTTTTACGGTAACCAACTTTGGAACCTTTCAAAATGATATTGGAACCCCCATTATCAATCAGCCGGAAGTGGCCATTCTTGCCGTGGGAGCCATTAAGAAAAAACCTGCGGTACTTGAGACTGAGCATGGGAGATGTGATTGCCATCAGACAAAAAATGTGGTTATCCCTTACCTACGACCACAGGATTATTGATGGTGCTCTGGGAGGAGCATTCCTGAAACGACTGGGAGACTATATTGAATCATTTGATCCGGAGACCGGAAATTTTAAACTATAACTAAACAATGTCAGAAGAAGAAAAGATACAGCATAAAAAAAACAGATAAGGAGACCCTGGCAAAATGGTTTAAACTGATGCTGGTGGGGAGGGCCATTGATGACAGGGCCCCCAACTACCTGAAACAGGCCATCGGCTGGTCCTACCATGCACCCTATGCAGGGCATGATGGAATTCAACTGGCCATTGGACAGGTATTTGACCGGGAACATGATCATCTTTTCCCCTATTACAGGGATATGCTTACCACCCTTTCTGCCGGACTTACAGCCGAAGAACTGATTCTGAACGGAATATCCAAGAGATGCAGATGTGGCAGGTGGAGGAAGGCACATGTCCAACCACTTTGCCAAAGCCCGAATGGAACATTCACAATGTATCCTCCTGTACCGGAAACCATACCCTGCATGCAGTGGGTGTTGCCAGGGCCATAAAAAAATACAAGGTGCCAGGCGTGGCCATTAGCTCCCAGGGAGAATCTTCAGTTTCTGAAGGCTATGTTTATGAAGCCATTAATGGAGCCAGCAATGAAAAGTTACCTGTTATTTTTGTGTTCCAGGACAATGGTTATGGGATTTCTGTTCCCAAGGCAGACCAGACAGCCAACCGGAAGGTGGCCAATAATTTCACCGGATTCAAGAATCTGAAGATTTTTCATTGCAACGGCAAGGATGTATTCGACAGCATGAATACCATGACTGAGGCCAAGGACTATGTGGCTGAGCATGAACACCCTGTTATTGTTCAGGCCAACTGTGTCAGGATCCATTCTCATTCCAATTCCGACCGGCATGATCTTTACCGTGATGATTATGAACTGAATTATGTACATGATTATGATCCGCTGGCAAAATTCAGGCGACTTCTGCTCAGGTATGAACGATTTACTGAAGCAGAAATTGAAGCAACTTGAGAACGAAGCAAAAGAGATTGTAAAAGCAGCCCATAAGGTGGGAATGAATGCTCCGCATCCCACTCCGGAATCCATCCATGACTTTGTGATTCCTGAACCTTATGTCAGTGAAAAGTACCCTGAGGGACTGCATAATTATGAAGGGGAACCCAAAAAACTGATCGAAGGATTGAATGAGACCCTGAAAGCTGAATTCCGTCACAATCCGGATACCTTTATCTGGGGACAGGATGTGGCCAATAAGGATAAGGGCGGAATTTTCAATGTGACCAAGGGGATGCAGCAGGAATTTGGCAAGGAGCGGGTTTTCAATGGACCCATTGCTGAGGATTTTATCATGGGAACTGCCAATGGAATGAGCCGATTTAATGATAAACTCCGGATTGTGGTGGAAGGTGCCGAATTTGCTGACTATTTCTGGCCTGCCATGGAACAGTTCGTGGAAACCACTCATGAATACTGGCGAACCAAAGGACAGTTTTCTCCAAATATTACAGTCCGACTGGCCTCGGGAGGATATATCGGAGGCGGACTTTATCACTCCCAGACCATTGAAGGCTCCCTGACTCCGCTGCCCGGAGTCAGGGTTGTTTACCCCAGTTATGCAGATGATGCAGCTGGATTGCTGCAGAACCAGCATACGGTCCAGGGGGATGACCCTTTTCCTGGAACCCAAAGCACTCTATAATGCCCCCAAGGTGGCCACTCCCATACCGGATGATTTTGAAGTACCCTTTGGAAAAGCCAGGATCAGGCAGGAAGGGACGGACCTGAGCATGATTACTTACGGAAATACCACTCCCATGTGTGTGGAACTGGCAGACAAATTTCAGCAAAGAGGGAATGGCAAGCCTTGAGGTACTGGACCTCCGTTCACTTGAGTCCGCTGGATACAGATGCCATTCTGGCAACTGTTAAGAAAACCGGAAAAGTACTTGTGGTTCATGAGGACAAGGTGTTTGGAGGATTTGGAGGAGAGGTTGTCTGCACAGATCAATGATCTGGCCTTTGAATACCTGGACGGCCCTGTGAAAAGAGTGGGATCAACCTTTACTCCGGTTGGATTCAACCGGATCCTGGAAGCAGCAATCCTGCCCAATGTAAAAAGAATCGAAGAGGCTGCCAAGGATCTTTTGAACTATTAAGTCTAAACCCAACAGCATGAATAAAACCGCAATCATATATAGTTTCAATACCAAGAAAACAGGTAAAATTGCCGAGCAGAATCAGAGAGGCATTCAATGATGATCAGGTTGAAATGGTAAATGCCGAAGAGATCACTGAAGAGCTATTTCATCTCCTTCGACCAGATCATCATGGGTGTACCCACCTGGTTTGATGGTGAACTTCCCAATTACTGGGATGAATTTGTTCCTGCACTGGAGGATCTGGATCTGAAAGGAAAAAAGATTGCCCTCTTTGGACTGGGAGACCAAAAAGGATATCCTGAAAATTTCCTGGATGGAATGGGAATCATGGCCGAAATCCTGGAAGAACAGGGAGCCACCCTGGTTGGATTCACCTCCACAGAAGGATATGAGTTTGAAAGCTCCAGAGCCCTGCGGGGTGATCAGTTTGCCGGACTGGCCATTGACTATGAAAACCAGGGATCCATGAACAAGGAACGGGTTGCAGCCTGGGTGGAACAGCTCAAAAAGGAGTTTGCCTGATGCAATTCTATCCTCATGTCAATTTGATTCCCATTTCGGACATTAATATATGTTGAATAGCATATATTGCATATATTTACTTCTTTTGTGCTTGAATGTTAATCAGATAAAACTACATGACAATGGCAAAAGATCGAGTTTACATTTTTGATACCACCTTGAGGGATGGGGAACAGGTTCCCGGATGTCAGCTGAATACCATTGAGAAAATTGAAGTGGCCAAGGCACTTGAGGAATTGGGAGTGGATGTGATTGAAGCCGGATTTCCCATTTCCAGTCCGGGTGACTTTAATTCTGTCGTGGAGATTAGCAAGGCAGTAACCGAACCAGTGATCTGTGGTCTTACCCGGGCAGTAAAGAAGGATATTGAAGTGGCAGCCGAGTCACTGAAATTTGCCAAAAGGCCCCGAATCCATACCGGAATCGGAACATCCTATTACCATATTTATCATAAACTGAACAGCAATCCGGAGGAGATTCTTCAGAGGGCTGTGGAAGCGGTAAAATATGCCAAATCCTTTGTGGAGGATGTGGAGTTTTATGCCGAGGATGCGGGACGTTCGGATAATAAATACCTGGCCAAGGTGGTTGAAGCCATGATTGATGCAGGAGCCACAGTGGTCAATATTCCTGACACCACAGGTTATACCCTTCCCGATGAGTATGGGAAGAAGATCAAATACCTGGTGGATCATGTATCCAATATCGACAAGGCCATTATTTCCACCCATTGTCACAACGACCTGGGAATGGCCACAGCCAATACCATGAGTGGTGTGATTAACGGGGCCAGGCAGGTGGAGGTAACCATGAACGGAATCGGTGAACGGGCAGGAAATACTTCCCTGGAAGAGATTGCCATGATCATGAAAAGCCGGAAGCATCTGAACCTGGTAACCAATATCAATTCAAAAAAGATCTACAGCACCAGCAGGCTGGTTTCCACCCTGATGCGCATGCCCGTTCAGCCCAATAAGGCCATTGTGGGACAGAAATGCCTTTGCCCATTCTTCCGGAATTCACCAGGATGGTGTGTTGAAAAGACGGGAAAATTATGAGATTATCAATCCGAAAACGGTAGGGATCAATGAATCTTCCATCCTGCTTACTGCAAGAAGCGGAAGGGCAGCCTTGAAACACAGGCTGGAAAAACTGGGTTATACCTTCAGCAAAAAGGCCCTGGATAACATCTATGATGAATTCCTGAAACTGGCCGATTCCAAAAAGGAGATTGTTGATGAAGATCTGAAGGTACTTGCCGGAGCCAGTGCACGGGATATCAAGCGAAACCTTCATCTTGCATAACCTGCAGGTAGTCTGCGGTAAAGGTACCTCACCGGTGGCCACGGTAACCCTTGAATGGGAAGGGAATTGCCATACTGCCACTGCCAACGGAAATGGTCCGGTGGATGCAGCCATCAATGCGGTAAAGGATATCCTGAAGAAAAAGGTGAGAATCGAGGAATTCCTGATCCAGGCCATTACCCGGGGAAGCGATGATATGGGAAAAGTTCATATGCAGGTGGAACATAAAAATGTGGTCTATTATGGCTTTTCAGCCTCCACTGATATTATTACCGCATCGGTGGAAGCTTTCATTGATGCCATGAGCCAGATTGTTTAACAGAGCAATCGCACTGCTTATTAATTATTGTTTAAGATATATATCAGATCAATGCAACAAATTGGTCTGATATTTGTCATTTCTAGCAATATCTTCGTTTCCACAATGAAGATTAGATTGACTTATACAGTGCTTTTGCTTCTGGTTGTTCTTATACTCTCCTGCCCTGGAAGCTTTGGGAAGGTCATGTCAGCGGCTATGTTCGTGATGCAGCAACCGGAGAGGAGCTAATTGGAGCCAATGTGGCCATTCTGGAGACACGGCACAGGAACCATCACCAATGCCTATGGATATTATTCCCTTTCCTTGAACCGGGATTTTATACCCTGGTTTATTCCTATGTGGGATATGTAACGGAGACCCGTCCCATTGAACTGGGTGAGGATGTTGAATTGAATATGGAACTGACGTGAATCAACCCTGGAACTGGAAGAAGTTACCGTTTCGGCCGAAGCCGGAAATGCCAATATTACCCGGGTTGAGACTGGATCCACCAGCTTCCCATTCAATCCATCACGGAAAATCCCTGCCTTCATGGGAGAAGTGGATGTGATTAAGGCCATCCAGCTGCTGCCTGGGGTGCAGGTGACCAGCGAAGGATCCTCCGGATTCAGTGTCAGGGGAGGGAGTGCTGATCAGAACCTGATTCTTCTGGATGAGGCTACGGTTTACAATGCCTCTCACCTCCTGGGATTCTTTTCAGTATTTAACAACGATGCCATCAAGGATGTAAAACTCTACAAGGGAGATATCCCGGCCAGTTCAGGAGGACGGCTGTCTTCCCTGCTGGATATCCGGATGAAGGATGGGAATAAGAAGCAATTCACTGCCACCGGGGGTATTGGAACCATCTCCAGCCGGCTGACCCTTGAAGGGCCTCTCTTTTCTGATAAGGTCTCTTTCCTGCTGTCGGCCCGAAGAACCTATGCCGACATTTTTCTTGCCTTTGCAAAAGATTCTGCAGTCAGGGACAATTCACTCTTTTTTTATGACCTGAATGGAAAGCTGAATTATACCATTAATGAAAAAAACAGGATCTTCCTTTCAGGCTATTTTGGCAAAGATGTGTTTGCCAATGATTTTGCCGGGATGTATTTCGGGAACCGAACTTTTACCTTCCGATGGAATCACCTTTTCAGTAAAAAACTTTTCAGCAATTTCACCCTGTTAAATTCCCACTATTTCTACGATCTGGGAACCCCTGAAAATTCCCAGCCCTATTTTAACTGGATCTCCTTCCTGGATGACTATGGCGTGAAAGGCGGATTTTATCTGGTATCCATATGCCCGAGCATACCTTTCAGATATGGGATTTCCAGCACCTATCATGTAATCAAACCGGGAGCAGTAACGTTGAGGATGAGGGTGGTGGAACCACTACATCGGAGCTGTCCATACAACCATGCCCTGGAGAGTGGAATTTATTTTTCAGGGGAGTCAAAATTGGGAGAAAAGCTTGCCTTCCGCTATGGACTCAGGTATTCACTGTTTCAACAATGTGGGTCCGGCAACCATATTCACTTACGATGAGCACTACGAGGTGACTGATTCAACCACTTACCAGAAGGGCGATTTTTTTAACATCTATCATGGACTTAGAACCACGACTGGCAGCCAACTTTCTCCTGAATGAAAGGAGCTCGTTGAAAGCCAGTTATTCCAGAACCAGGCAGTACCTGCAAATGGCCAGCAATTCCACTGCAGGTACTCCGCTTGATATCTGGTTTCCGGCTTCCCCAAATATAGACCCACAGATTTCCGACCAGGTTTCAGTCGGATATTTCAGGAATTTCCTGGATAATAAGATTGAAACCTCCGTTGAACTCTACTATAAGAAAATGAGCAATTCCATCGATTTCAGGGATCATGCTCAGCTGTTTCTGAATCCACAACTGGAAGGTGAATTAAGAATAGGGGAGGCCACCTCCTATGGTGCTGAGTTTTACTTGAAATATGATCTCTCAAAATTTTCCGGATGGATCAGTTATACCTTTCCAAAACCACCAGGGATATTCCGGAAATCAATGAAGGGAATACCCTATCCGGCTCCCTATGATAAACCCCATGATCTTGCCATTGTATTCTAACTTATGATATTTCACAAAGGATCAGTCTGGGAGCTAACTGGATCTACAGTACCGGGATTCCATTTACACTCCCTTCTGGAAGATATGAATTTGGGGAAACATTCTTCCCCTCTATACAGGAAGGAATGAATACAGGTTGCCTGATTATCACCGGCTTGATCTTTCTGTAACCTTCCGGGGAAAGGAAAAACCAGGGAAGCGATGGCAGGGCGAGTGGAACATTTCAGTCTATAATGCCTATGCACGAAAAAATGTATGGACCCTCAATTTCCAACAGGATGAAACCAATCCTGAAGTTAACCTATGCCGAGATGACCTACCTGTTTTCCATCATTCCGGCCATAACCTATAATTTCACCTTCTGATGAAAAAGCGGCACTATTTAAATATTCCTCTGATAGTGGCTCTGCTGATGCTTGCTGAATATATCTTGCACTGAAATTGTCCAGATTGATCTGGACTCCACTTATACCAGGCTTGTGGTGCAGGGAGAGATTACCACCGATTCGGTTTACCATCAGGTTCTCCTGACCCTTTCCAGTGATTACTTCTCCAACCAGGCAGCTCCCAGGGTATCAAATGCCGAGGTATACCTGGAATTTGATGATATCAGTCTCTAGCTGGAGGAACAGGATACCCTTCCAGGATTATACCTTACTCCCTATGCCTTTCGGGGCGTAATTGGTACTACCTATGAATTAAGTATTGATCAGGTTGATGTGGATGAAAATGGCACTTATGAATCCTACCAGGCAAGTTCCACCATGCCCGGTGGAGTGATGCTTGATTCCATTCTCTTAAACTATTCTTCCACTCCTTTTTGGAAGCGGGTATGAGGTATACATGTTTGCCCTTGATCCTCCATACGAAGGACTGGTATGGTTTGAATTTCTGGAAAAACAGCGAGTTGCTCACCCCAGACCTTGATCGATTATAATATACAGCCTGACGATTTCTATAATGGAAAATATCTTTTTTATGGAATACCCATTGGCTTCTATTCCGATGATGAAACCGATGAACAATTGATTCCGGGCGATACCGTAACCCTTGAACTGCACAGCATTGAAGAGTGCTTATTACAATTTTGTGGGAGATGCCCAGCTGGAGATATTTGGAAACAATCCCTTATTCTCAGGACCCCCTGCCAATATCCGCTCCAACATCGACAATGGAGCCATCGGGGTCCTTTACTGCCTATTCCATCCACCGCGCCATCTGCTATAGTTCCGGAATAAATGACATAAAAAAAGAGGGTGCCCTTTTGAGACACCCTCTTGTTTTATTCAGTGAAGTATGCTTTCTAGTAGATTCCAACCTGTTGTCTGTTCTTCACAATGATCTCAGGTATACCGTCAAAGGTGGTGATCAGACCGGTGATTGTCATGTGTTCACCCAGAAAGTAGCGTCTCAGGTCTCCAGCTGAATTTTCTTGCAACACGTCCCGGAAGAACAACTGTGAATTGCTGAGCAGGGTAAGTCCCCTCCAAAGAAGAGCAGGTAATCATCGGTTTCCTTGTTGTACCAGGTTGCATAAACCCTGCCGTATACCATTGCCACCTCACCCAGGTTGTATTTTGCATCGAAAACGGAGATGGTCTGGATTCTGTACCCGTAATTATAGTTCCAGTGGTAGTTAGGATACCATCTGTGGTAATCGCTGTACATGCTATGGTGTCCAGTAAATCTCATGGTAAGCAGGGTAGTAAAGTACATTATAATGGTGTATGTAGGTATCCTGATGATAATGGGTCCTGACCTTGTTGGCAGGATAAACATTGATGATAGTGCTTTCCGCCATAGTAGTGTTTCTCTGAAAACTTATTCTCCTTCACAGTGGCTTTTTGTATGGTTAACACCGTAATTGGATTGGATTGTGATGTACTGAATTCGCGGCTTCTTTATGCCTAACCGGCCGACTTGCAGTTTCATTGTAGCCTGTGCTCGTCTATACCTGGGCTGTATTACTTGCGCATGAGTCCTTGCCTGGTTTGTAGGCTTATAGCCTGGGCTGCCTTACATTGGATAGGATTGGACTGAACCTCCCTGGCTTGTCGCTTATAAGCCTGGGTTTGTCTTGCATTGGTATGATTGGCCTGGACCTCCCTGGCTTGTGGCTTATAAGCCTGGGGTTGTCTTGCATTGGTATGATTGGACTGAACCTCCCTGGCTTTTGGTTTATAAGCCTGGGATTGCCTTACATTGGCAGGATTGGACTGAACCTTTCTTTCCTGGTTCTGTTTAGACTGAACCTGCCTTGGTTGAGCCTGATTGGCTTCGCTTCTCTTTTCGGTGCGAGCCGAAGCCTGACCATTTAAAGTACTGAAACCTATGAACAGTACTGTAATTATCGCGGTAATGTGTCTGTTTGCTTTCATGATTTCCCGGTTTTAACTGTTCAACTTCTTTGCCTGATAAAGTTCAAAATCAGTGCCAAAAACCGGAAGTGTACGAAATACACCCACTAAAAAAAATCCATAACTTGCAGAATAACAGCGATGTTTTAAAATAGAAAGTCCCGGCTATTTTTTTATAGCCGGGACCTTCAGTAGCAGACAAATCTTAGGGTTAGTGTCTATCTTGCATGTAATCTTTTCCTGTTCAGTGCCTCCAAATATAAAGGATTAAAATTAGATTCCAAATTATAATCCCTCTCATTAAGATCCATCGCTTTCCACATTCACATCTGCATCCATATCCACTTCAATTTCACTATCTTTATCCATCTCTGAGACGGTGGTCCGCTTATTACCCAGTGCACTCAGAACAAGTTTGGTCGTATTTCCTCTAAATGCCGTTTTTATCACATGATTCAGGATATTAGTCTGGACATCCCCTGGATCCATTTTAGGGGAGTAGATATTTGATCGCTGACCTGTATCCCTTACGAGCATCTTCTTTTCAGTCATGATCTGCATAATCTTCAATGTGGTAGTATAGCCGACCCTGCGGTCGAGATTCAGAAAATCGTTGACATTCCTAACAATCTATTCTTCCGTGCTGGAGTCAAAAATAAGGGCCTCGTAGGTATACAGGCGGGCCGATTTCCATCCATCCCAATCAAGACCGGCTTTATTTTGGGCACAATTCCCAAGAAACTCTTCAGCGGTCCACTGCTCTCTCACAGCAACCTGGGGTAGGAGGGTGCCCCGGTTTGATCCGGATTCCAAATAGATGCCATGCTTCCCAATTTCAATTTCTTCCGGGCCCTCTATGGCAATTCTGGGAGAAAGGACACTGATCTCGATCCTTAATTGCCCCATCTCATCTGCTCTGATCGGCAGAAACCTGGTATCCTTGGTGGCAGCAGAAAGAGCCATCTTTTTTATATTCTTATGAAGGGGCTTTTCCTCTGAAAATGTACCAATACACCCCCTGAGCTTCTCACCTACATAAATGCTCACAAAGGCTCCGCACCTGGTCTTGAGTATTTGGGGGATGATTCTTTCCTTCCTGGGCTTATTATCCTTCGGCATCAGGTGATAATGAACTTCATCGCGGGCAATTTCAAGGAGTAGCCTTTTTTCTTCTCTTGATAAATTCACAAGTAATTTTTTAGTTTCATTGGTAAACAATCATTGAAATGTAATCAACCACTTCCGGAGAATGGACTACCTCTCCGGAATGGCCCCGCGCCAGAATTTTGACCTGATAGTCCGGATCAGTCGCCCTGGCATACTCCATTAAAGCCATAAGGGGCCCAAAGCCGCAAATGGAAAGATTGTGTTCCATTACCACCCGTTCAACGCCCTGGGAATTTTTTGACAAAACCTGGTCCACCACATACTGGTCCATCTTTAGGCCTATATCCGGTGGAGCAAAATGTGAGAAATCACAGGATGCCAGCACCATGATGTTCTGCCTGCTCTTTCTTGCTGCCTTCAGCAAACTTTCTGAGACCAGCTTTGCACTCTTATAAGACTGGTCCCGCATGCACACTGCAACCATGGAGAAAGGATGTTCCGGAAGATAATATTGGATAAATGGGATTAGCACTTCAGCAGAGTGCTCTTCTGAATGAGCCTGGTGGTCAAAGGGAAGCTCCATTTCCTCAGCAAACCGGCGATTGATAGGGACCTCCCCAATGGCATTTTTCCAAAGATCTGAGTCATCGATGGCTATGTGGGCCCCCTTGCCTCTGTGGTTTGGATGAATGATCACAAAGGTATCCGGAAGGACTTTAAGATTATTCAATAATTTAAAGAAGGGCACGGTCTGATGCCCGGAATAGATGTGACCGGCGTGGGGCAAAACGGCCCCCAAAATTCTGCGGATCTCCAGTGATTCGGGCAAGTATCTTGCCGCTTTATCAATCAGATCGATCTGGGCAAAAATCTTTTGTTTGGTGGAAGGATAAAACCTGCCTTCCACGGCGGGTACTCTTTTTTTCATGGCGTGGCCTTAAACACTCCTTTTATTTTTGTATGGCATTGACTGCAGGTTCCTTGGGGGGTGAGCCCAACAATCTTTGTCTGGTATATTTCCCTTTCAATCAACAGGGAATGGCATCCGGGACAGTAAGTATTGTTGTCCAGCTGAGGGTTATTACCAGGATACACATAGTGGAGTCATTCCCTGGCAGCATCGATGAAGGTCTCCATGGTTCTGGTGGGAGTGGGGGGGCTTTTGAGATTATGTCTTGGAAAATATTTGCTCACGTGTAAAATGGTCTCAGAGCCACAATTATCCTCGATCCATCTGATCATATCTCTCCATTCGCGGGGAGAATCATTATATCCGGGAATAATCAGGAAGGTCAGCTCCAGATGTGCCCCGGAGGATGCCACGGTGATGATGGTCTCCAGAATCGGACGGAGTGTAGCTGATGAGCGCTGCTTGTAGAAATCGTTACGAAATGATTTCAGATCAATGTTAAATGCATCCATGTACTTCAAAAGTCCCTGAAGGGGATCCTGATTGATGAAGCCGTTAGTTACCATAACATTCGTCAATCCTTGATGGTGCAGTGCCTGGGCACACTCCATCATATATTCATAGTAAACAGTGGGCTCATTATAGGTGTAGGCGAGACCAATGTTGTCCCGGTGAAGCATTGCCTTCTGAACCATATCAGCTGGTTCCCTGAAGGGGTATTGTGAGAAAACTTCCGGATCAGGCTGGGAGATTTTACAATTCTGGCAAAAATCGCAGGTGAGATTGCAGCCAAGTCCTCCTATGGAAAGGATTGAACTGCCGGGCATAAAATGGTAGAGGGGTTTCTTCTCCACAGGATCGGTGGAGATGGCCGATATTAATCCATACGTCAGGGAATATAAGCTACCACCCTTATTGGTCCTGGTAAGGCACCTGCCAAGCTCACCAGGCAGCAGGTTACAGTTGTGTGGACAAAGGGTGCACTGAACCTGTCGGCTCACTGTGTTTTTATAGTAGCTTGCAAGGTGCATGATCTAAAGTTACAACGAAAAATCGGAGAATTCTATCCAAACAATTGCTTAAGAAATTGGTTAATACTAAAGGAACAATTGATAAGATGGACATGATGAGACGGAATTCTCTTGCTATATTTACACTGTTATTACTTACAATAAACACAATGAGTCAAGCCAAACATAAAGGCGAGATGGAACAGGCCACTTTCGGAGCTGGATGCTTCTGGTGTGTAGAGGCTATCTTCGAAAGGGTTAACGGAGTTTCAACGGTAGAATCGGGCTATGCTGGCGGCCATGTTAAAAATCCTGACTACAAGTCGGTTTGTGAAGGAATTACAGGCCATGCAGAGGTTATTCATCTGGAATATGATCCGGAAAAAATCACCTATGCCAGATTATTGGAGGTATTTTTTAAAACCCATGATCCTACCACTTTGAACAGACAGGGGGCCGATGTGGGTACTCAGTATCGCTCGGTCATTCTCTACCACAATGAGGAACAGCTGGAATCTTGCTCAAAAAGTAATTAAAGAACTGGATAAAGCCGGAATTTGGAACGATCCAATTGTGACCACGCTGGAACCCTTCACTGAATTCTATGTTGCCGAACAGTATCACCAGGAGTATTTTGAAAACAATCCCAATCAGGGTTACTGCCGATTGGTGATCCAGCCCAAGGTTGAAAAATTCGAGAAGCTTTTCAATGATCTGCTGAAGCAGGAAGATTAATCGTGAAGGTCGAACCGTTGCCGGGTTGACTCTCAACTGAGATGCTTCCCTTGTTTTTTTCCAGGAACTCATTACAGATAATCAGACCAAGACCCGATCCCGATTCTCCAGTGGTACCCAGGGAGGAGATTCCCTCATTGGGGTCAAATAGTTTCTCCTGAATTTCTGGCTGGATACCAATCCCTTCATCGCTTACTGAGATAGAGCAGCCTTCAGGTGTTACTTTAGAGCTGATCCAGATCCTGCCCCCCGGAAAACTAAACTTAATTGCATTAATGATCAGGTTTCGTAATACTGTATGAATCATTGCTTTGTCAGCAAATACAATACACTGTCGTTCAACTTTCACCTGACATGTGACCTTTTTATGATCCAGATTTGCCTTTAATTGCCTCACACATTCGTCCAGCACATCTTTCATCTTGAGCTCCTCAGGTTCATATTTAATGGCCTTCATTTGAGACCTGGCCCACATTAGAAGGTTTTCCAGGAGATTCTGGATCCGCTGGGTGCCCTGCACAATCTGAAGCAAATACTCTTTCTGTGTATCGGTTGAGAATTCACCAAAATTTTCATAGAGTAATTCGGAGAAACCCGTGACAGCAGCCACTGGATTTCTCAGATCGTGGGCCACAACTGAAAATATGCGGTCCTTTGATCTGTTAAGACTCTCCAGTTCTTCGCCCGATTGACTAAGCTTTTCCATGGCACTTGATAACTGAATATTACGTTCAGCAAGGATCTGGTTTGTTTTCTTTTTGGACCTAAGATTCACTGTAATAATAATGACCAGAGCGACAATTACAATGATGAAGACAATAAAAACCTTATTGAGCGTTTTCTGAACCTGCGACTGGGAATGAAGCTGTTCAATCTCCTGATCCTTTATCTGCTGCTCATAAAGCCCCCTGATGCGGGCAATCTGTTGGGACTGCTTTTCATTAAACAAATCCTTGTAAACCGTATCATATCGTAAGCCGCCAGTTGTAGGCCGATGCATAACTACCCAGACCTGCATGAAGCCCGGACAGTTCATCATATACCTCCAGTTCCAGGTGTTTGTAATTCATGTTTTTCGCTATTTTTAATGAGCGGTGCAGGTAGTAAAGTGCAGAATCCTGTTTATTCATCTTTCCATAAATGGATCCAAGATTTGTATAGACCGACCCTATGGTATAAAGATCTTCCGATCTTTTGCGCAAGATCCAAGCCCTTTAGAAGAATCTCAAGGCCCTTTTATATTCTTTCATGTCTGAATAGACCAGGGCCATATTATTGTAAAGACCCGATAAGAATGTACTGATCTGTTTCCGACTGAGAAGGGTTAGGTTTCAGAAGTTCAATCCCTTCCATGAAAATAGACCAGGGCTGAATCATATGCCTTCCTGTCATAAAGAATCAACCCAATGTTATTAAGTGACCTGCATTCATCCGAGATGGTGCCTACGTCCTTGTAAATTTCATAGGCATTGAAGTAATGTTTTTCGGCTTCATCCAGTTTACCCATCTCGTGAGAGACCGTTACCCAGGTTATTCTCCATCTTCGCAATACCCAGCTGGTCACCATTCTGTTCATAGGCATTCAGGCTTTGCATATAGAAGAAGTAGGCTTCACTGAAATCTCCAAGTTCATAATAGGTATTTCCCAAGTCTCAATGCACAATATCCAACCTCCTGATGATCTCCAGTTTGATAAACTCATCATAGGCTTTTCTATAATAGAAGAGGCTTCTGTCAGTGATCCTGATCTTTTCATAGATATTTCCCTTTGCTTGAAAAGGGGAGGAAGCAAACTATCGGGATCGCTTTTCGCAAGTATCAGTTCAGCCTGATTTGCAAAATAGAGTGCACTGTCGGGAAGTGTGTCCAACAATTGCTCGGACAAGTTCATAATAGGTATTGGCCAGTTCACTTCCGTTGGCTTCCATGCTGAGGGCAATCAGGCTGTCACTCTTCGATTCCTGGGCACAGGATAGTACCATAAGAAAAGCAGAACAGATATATGCAGAAGGATTTTCTTCATAGCAAGAGAAATAGGCTATTTCCAGTGGAGCTGTAGACAAATATACTTATTTTGGGATGAAATAGGTCCATAAGGGGATCGATCAAATGCAGACAGGGCTTAGCAAAGATCTACTTTTGCCTGAAAAGTATATTTATATGGAAATAACTAAGAAATTTTCAAAGGGGGAAGAGCTGGCCAATGCCTATTCGCATCTTTCTGGTGCACTTCTGGCCATGCTTGGACTGGTTTTGATGATCAGTACAATCCATGGATCATGGAAATGCCTGGCATATGGTCAGCACCTCGTTTTCGGAGCAACCATGATCATCCTCTATCTTTCATCCACCCTGACCCATATTTTGCCCATGGGCAAGGCCAAGGATCTGTTTCTTTAATTTTGACAGGATTGCCATCTACTTCTGATTGCCGGAACCTATACACCCATTGCTCTTGTTGCCATTGGAGGGTCCCTTGGATGGGTGATATTTGGAATGGAATGGGGCATGGCCCTGACTGGAACTCTTATGATCCTTATTCAAACCAGGTGATTACAACACAGGAGTCAATACTTTTTATGTGATATCCTATGCGCTGATGGGATGGCTGATCCTGATTGCCATTGTTCCGGTAATCGAGAGCATACCCACTAATGGGCTGGCTTATGGATCCTTATTGGCGGAATCTGCTATACCCTTGGCATCCTGTTCTTCAAAGTATTCAGATTTCCCTATCACCATCTGGTCTGGCATCTACTGGTGATAGCAGGACAGTCTCAGCCATTTTTTTGCAGTCTTTTTTTATATAATTCCCAGGTAAATGTGAAAATGTTATTGAACTATTTGTGTTTTTGGTATTAAAATGTATTACTTTTGCACTGTTATTAATTATCAATTTATACAATGAAAGAAGGTAAAGTAAAATTCTTTAATGAATCCAAAGGATACGGATTTATTAAGGACGTCGAATCTGACGAAGAGTATTTTGTCCATGTATCTGGCCTGATCGATAAGATCAAGGAAGATGACGATGTAACTTTTGAACTTACAGAAGGACGAAAAGGATTAAATGCAGTGAATGTCAAACTTATATAGTTGACCAGGTCATTTCGTATTAATCTAAACCCTTCGCCTTAGCGAGGGGTTTTTTTGTGGTTTCCATTTTTCCAGTTAATTTTATGCAAAACTCATAATCAACATGAAATAAACCGCCGAAAATTCCTGGCCAGTTCAGCCGCTAGCGCCATGGGTGCATCCCTGGGACTACAAGCCAGAGCACCAGCAATACAGTGACACTCTGCCAGGTATAATTGCAGAACTACCCTCCCTTGAAAGGAAGAAAAATACTATACACCTACGGGGGATGGGATGGACATGAACCCGCCCAATCCGTGGAACTTTTTAAACCCTGGCTGGAAAGTGAAGGAGCCACTGTGGATGTATTTAATCAGCTGGATCCCTATGCCGATGCGGCATATATGAGCAGGGATTGATCTGGTGATTCAGATTTTTACCATGGCGAAATTTCCAAGGAGCAGGAAAAGGGACTGCTGGAAGCAGTAAAAGTGGTGTGGGCATTGGCCGGCTGGCACGGCGGACTGTGTGATTCTTTCAGGCAGAATGTGGACTACCAGTTTATGACCGGTGGACAATGGGTTGCTCATCCGGGAGGAGTGATCGACTACAGTGTTCAGGTAACTGACCATGAGGATCCGGTAACCAGCGGACTTGAATGATTTTAACATGCACAGCGAACAGTATTATCTGCATGTGGATCCCAATATGAAGGTTCTGGCCACCACCACATTCAGTGCTGATCATGCTCCATTGGATCGATGGCTGTACCATGCCTGTGGTCTGGAAAAAAATGTATGGCAAAGGGAGGGTCTTTTACTCTTCACTGGGACATGTAATGAAGGATTTTGAGGTTCCTGAAGCACTGGAAATTATGCAAACGGGGAATCAGATGGGCCTCAGCCAGCAAGTATGAAGCTGCTGAAGCCATGGAAAAATCCGGTATATTAA
The DNA here is from genome assembly GCA_963716765.1 of uncultured Bacteroidota bacterium. GTDB lineage: Bacteria > Bacteroidota > Bacteroidia > Bacteroidales. Next base: position 410,825 of record CAVQUO010000022.1, read on the forward strand.
GCTAGCAAATAAATTAGAGAATTAAGCTGGATCATTAGAAAATAATCTCTATTTTTCGGCAATTGAAACAGAAACAGTATCAGAAATGATAAATCGTAAGTCCATGACGCAATGCTTGGCGATGGCTTTGGTGGTACCACCATGGAAGTGCTTCGTGGATGATGAACAGACTGTAAAGAATTCATCAAATAAATATAAACACGGGGCATGTTAAGATTAACAGCCCCGTTTTTTTTTGACATTATTAACACCCAAAAAATCAGAGAGCTATGAGCAAAATGAGAAACATTTATCTTGATCACAGTGAAATGCCAAAACAATGGTATAACATTGCGGCAGATCTTCCCGGAACCATCAATCCACCCCTGGGACCTGACGGAAACCCATCGGACCGGAGATGCTGGCCCCGGTTTTTCCCATGAACCTGATTGAACAGGAGGTAAGCAGCGCAGCGATGGATTGACATTCCTGAAAAAGTGATGGAAATGCTTTCCATTTGGCGACCTGCACCCCTGGTAAGGGCCTATGCCCTGGAAGAGGCTCTGGGAACACCAGCCCGGATTTATTATAAAAATGAAAGTGTTTCTCCGGCCGGAAGTCACAAACCCAATACAGCTGTTGCCCAGGCCTATTATAACAAGGAGTTTGGGATTAAGAAACTGACCACTGAAACCGGTGCCGGACAGTGGGGAAGTGCCCTTTCTTTTGCCTGTTCCCTCCTTGGAATGGAGTGCAAGGTATTTATGGTTCGGGTTAGTTTTGACCAGAAACCCTTCCGGAAAATGATGATGCAAGCCTGGGGTGGAACTTGCATCGCAAGTCCCAGTCAATGGAAACACAGGCAGGCCGGAATGTGCTGGCTGAATATCCCGATACTCCGGGAAGCCTGGGGATCGCCATCAGTGAAGCTATTGAGGCTGCAGTTACCGATCCTACAGGTCAGACCCGCTATTCTCTGGGAAGCGTTCTGAACCATGTGATGCTTCACCAGACCATTATCGGACTTGAAGCCAAAAAGCAACTGGAAAAGGTCAATGAAAAGCTTCCCGATGTGGTCATCGGATGTGCCGGAGGAGGCAGTAACTTTGCAGGATTAAGTTTCCCCTTTATGCAGGATAAAATCAATGGTGCAGAGATTGAGATCATTCCTGTGGAACCTGCCAGTTGTCCGACGCTGACCAAGGCTCCCTTTGCCTATGATCATGGTGATCTGGCAAAAATGACCCCCCTGCTGGCCATGAATTCACTGGGACACGGATTTATTCCTCCTCCAATCCATGCAGGCGGATTACGTTACCATGGAATGTCACCCCTGGTGAGTCATGCTGTCAAGGAGGGACTGGCCAGGCCGGAGGCCATCCACCAACTGGAGTGTTATGAAGCAGGCGTTTTATTTGCACGCACCGAAGGGATTATTCCTGCACCGGAAACCACCCATGCCATTGCTTCAACCATCCGTGAAGCCAAAAAGGCAAAAGAGGAAGGAAAAGAGAAAGTGATTCTCTTTAACTTCAGCGGACACGGACTGATGGACCTGGTTGGATACGACAAGTACTTCAATGGAGAACTGAGCGATCATGAACTTTCACAGGAGGATTTTGAGAAATTCACAGCGGTATTGAACAATCATCCTTCACCGGTTATTGTAGTACGTTGATTTTTATTCAACCTGACTGGCCCGGCATCTCTATGCCGGGCCAGTTTTTTTCAGGCAAACTTTTCTTTCTATCTTGAGCAAATGAAAAGAATTGCAGTTTACTGTGGTTCCAGTTCAGGAGCTCAATGGAATTTACAGAGAACAGGCGGCAAATCTCGGGAGATTGCTGGCAGAGCGTCAAATAGAAGTAGATATTTGGTGGAGGTAAGGTTGGTCTGATGGGATATCTGGCCGATGCAGCACTTGAAGGCCGGTGGCAAGGTTACAGGTATCATTCCAGGCTTCCTGCAGGTGAAGGAGGTGGCCCAGATGGTCTTATCAGAAATGATTACAGTGGACAACATGCATGAGCGCAAAGCCCTGATCTACGAGATGAGTGATGGATTTATTGCCCTTCCCGGGGGATTCGGAACCCTGGATGAGCTTTTTGAAATGCTCACCTGGGGACAGCTGGGACTTCACCATAAACCTGTGGGAATTCTCAATGTGAATGGATATTACGACTCCATTCTTAAAGGCAATCGACCCTATGGTTGGAGAGGGCTTCTTAAAGAGCTGAAAACCGGGATATGATCCAGGTAAGCGGAAAGGCAGAAGACCTTCTTCAAAGGATGGAAAGCTATCATGCCCCACCGGTTCCCAAATGGATTAAATAGTTGATAATTCTCCTGCTTAAAGAAGCGTGGCATTAAGCTTGATATCTGCAGCTGCCACAAGCCTGGAGATGGGGCAACCCTCTTTGGCTGCTGCAGCCAGTTCTTTAAATTTCTCCTGACTGAGACCTTCACATTTAACCTGGCAATCCAGTTCAATGGTGGTGATAACAGGTCCCTTGTCATCTTTTCCCAGGTGAACCTTGGCTGTGGTTTCCACACTCTCCGGGACCAGTTTTTCTCCACTGATCAGGGCTGCAAGGAACATGGAGTAGCAACCCGAATGGGCTGCACCAATCAATTCTTCAGGATTGGTTCCTTTTCCTTCTTCAAAACGGGATGCAAAGGTAAAAGGTCCACTGTAGTTGCTGAAATTCATGGTTCCCTTTCCATGGCCAGGGTTCCGTTCCATTGTGATTTTGCTGTTCTGACTGACATTTTTATGGTTTTAGATATAAAAAAATTCTGTTTCATACAGATAACCTGCATGAAACAGAATTGTTCAGGAATGATTGAATCCTGATTGGATCAGAGAGACTAATTCCGGCCCCGTGCCTCTTTCTGGCTGTCTTGCTCTGGCTGCCGTCGGGATTACCCTGCTGCCTCTGCTGCTGCATTTCGTTTCTGCGCTGCTCCTGGATTTCAATGAATTTTTTATACTGTTCAGGAGTCAGCACTTCCTTGTATTGCTGCATTGCGGTCATCACGCATTTTCGTCATTTTCTCCCGCATGGCATCGCGATTCTCCTCGGTCCGCTCCATATTCATCATTTTCTGGCGCTCAATCTGCATCTTGTTGTAAAAATCCATATCAATCGCCAGGATCTTTTTATGCTGTTCATCATTCAGCCCCAGGGTTTCGGCTGTATTCTCCACATTTTCCTTGATATCCTCTTCGGTCATCTGGGATCCACGTCCTGGCCCCCCTGGTCCCTGGGCTGAAATATTCATTGAAAAAAGGATGCAACAGGATGCAGAGTCCTGCAATTTTGAAATTTTACATTGTGTTTCATTTTTTTATGTTTTATAAGTTTATCTAATCTATGATGCTGATATCTGTTAAAAGGTTTAAATTTAGATCATAAATAATATTCTGTAACAGGTTAAACCAATAGGCGTCCAATCAGTCAAAGACAGCAGAATAATGATTCAATAACAGCTGACTCCTTGCAAATTGAGATTAAAAACCTGACCAAAACCTATCCGGGAGGATTTAAGGCACTGGACAATATCAACCTGACCATCACCAATGGGATGTTTGGTCTCCTGGGGCCCAATGGAGCAGGGAAATCCACCCTGATGCGGATCCTGGTCACCCTGATGAAACCCAGCCAGGGACAGGTTCTGGTGGATGGAAAGGATATTAGCAAGCACCGCAAGGAGATCCGGAAAATGGTGGGCTACCTTCCACAGGATTTCAGGTTTTTCGCCAAACTTAAATCCTGGGAATTTCTGGATTATGCTGCCCGGCTGGCCGGAATGAACTCCAGAAAGGAACGCCTGGAGCGTGTGGATGAAATGCTGGAGAGTGTGGGGCTTTTTGAATTCAGAAACCGGATGGCCAACAAGCTTTCCGGTGGAATGAAGCGAAGACTGGGAATTGCACAGGCACTGATCGCCCACCCATCCATCATTATTGTGGATGAACCCACCACCGGACTGGATCCCGAAGAGCGGATCCGGTTCAGGAACCTTTTGTCTGACCTGGGACGATCCGAAACCATCATCATTCTTTCCACCCACATCGTGGGGGATATCTCCAGTACCTGCAACCAGATGGCCCTGCTGAACGAAGGTTCGCTCATCTACCAGGGTACACCCGATCACCTGGTGGAGCAGGCCAGAGGGCTTTGTCTGGAGAGCCGAAATCAGCCCAGGAGCAATATGAAATCCTGAAAAACGAGGTACCCATCATCTCCACCATCCCTTCGGGCGGAGGATGGGAAATGCAATTTGTGGGTGAAAAACCAGATGGGATTGAGGCATCCCCGGTGGATCCCAATCTGGAACATGCCTATGTCCACTATATGGACAATAAACTTGAACACTGGAACCTGAAATGAACCTGATCAACATATGGAATGTGGCCACCTATGAGAGCAAAACGCTTTTCAGAAGCTGGTTCTTCAGGATATTTGCCATCCTTGCCCTGTTGATTCTTTTTGGGACCAATATGGGCTTTTTCGGGGGACATTCCGATGCCAGGTGGACCTTCAGGGCCATTGCAGCCAACCTGCCCTATATCAATGTACTGTTTATCAATGTGGCACAGGCGGTCATTGCAGTCTTCCTGGCATCCGATTTTCTGAAACGGGACAAAAAACTGGATACCACCGAGGTAATCTATGCCAGGCCCATCACCAATGGAGAGTATGTGGTGGGGAAAACCCTGGGCATCCTGGTGCTTTTTGTGGGACTGGTCCTGCTGGCTCTGGTCATGACCCTGGTTTTTAACCTGATACGCAAGGATATCCCGGTGGTGTGGGTGGCCTATCTTTATTACCCTCTGCTGATTACCATTCCCACCCTGGTTTTTATTCTGGGACTCTCCTTCTTTATGATGATCCTCTTCAAAAGCCAGGCAGTTACCTTCCTGGTGCTTGCTGGGCTACATCGGACTTACCCTCTTCTATTTTCAGGATAAGCTCTATGGCATGCTCGATTACATGGCATTTAATCTGCCCATGGTCTAGTCCGATTTTATCGGTTTTGCCGATCCCAGGCTGATCCTGCTGCACAGGCTTGCCTACCTGCTGCTGGGCATCGGGTTTATCTTTGCCACCATACGCTTTCTGAACCGGCTGCCCCAGACCGGGCGATGGAACGGACTTAACCTGTTTGGTTTTATTGGTTTTATCGCTGGCCGGACTCTTCCTGGGATCACTGTATTATCAGTCACTACCAGGACCAGACAGCAATGACAGGGAGACATACCTGGAGCTGAATAATCTCTATGCAGGCTTACCCTGTGGCCGATGTGCTTTCCAATAAACTCAGTTGTGAGCCAGCATGGCAGCATCCCTGAATGTCATCTTCTGACCTGCAGATTCAGAATCAAAACACGGTTACAGCCTGGATACCCTGATCTTCTCACTGAATCCCGGGTTTTCCAGTGGACAGTATCACCAGCCGGAATGGAAAGAGTGGATTTTATCACGAAAGGAACAGCTTCTGATGGTTGTATCCTGCAGAGGCACTGAAGCCGGGAAGAAGAAGCAGTCTGAATATCTATTACTCAGGGGATTCCCGATGAGTCTGTGGCTTACCTGGATATCCCCCGGGAGCAGATGGATGCCATCAAACGAATCATGGTGGCTCCCATTGATAAAAAACCGGGGATCATTCATCCCGACTATATGTTGCTTACTCCGGAACTGAACTGGTACCCGGTGGCAGGAGTGGGATTTAACCTGGAGACCTTTCAGCCACGGGAGCCAGATTTTGCCAGCTTCAGCCTGACTGTCAGAACCGATTCAGCCCTTACCGCCATTGCACCGGGAAGGTCAGACCGAGGATGAGGAGGGTATCCATTTTACTCCTGAACATGATCTGAATGCCTTTCCACTTGATCATTGCCCCCCTGGAGAAAAGAAGCATGGAGATCGATGGGGTGGAATACAATCTCTACCTGGATCCCGATCATGATTATTTCTCCAGACTATTTCACCAATATCCAGGATACCATCAAGGCACTGATCACAGAAGCAAAGGATAATTATGAACTGGATGAACTGGATCTTTATTATTCCTTTAAACGGATCAACCTGGTGGAGGTGCCTATCCAGTATCATGCCTATGAAAGGCCATATAGTCAGACCGTAGAGAATATTCTTCCCGAAATGATCCTGATGCCTGAAAAAGGAGCAGGGATCAATACCCTGGATTTTGAACGTTATAAAAAGGCTGAAGAGAAACGCAGGATCGAGAACGAGGAAAACAGCAGAAGTCCACGGGAAATTGAGATCGACCAGTTCAAACGTTTCCTGCAGAATACCTTCTTTCAGAAGTGGAATCCGGAGCAGGGGAGGAGGCTCCGGAGGCGGAGGCGGAGGAGAAGAACTGATTACTTTCCAGGGAGATATCAACTACAACAAGAATCCCTACTGTGTGTTCCCCCTGTACTACAGCTATGTTACCGGAATCAGTTCCAGGGATTACCCGGTATTCAACTCCATGCTGGAAATTTACCTGAAGGAGGGTTTTGATGTCTCACCCAGGGAAGGATTTACAGGGGGGATTACCGATAAGGAACGGGCCAATCTCCTGCCTGAGCAGGAAGCAGTATGATTGAGCTCTTTGCCCGCTGGGATACCGAACTTACCTCTTCACTGATCAACCAGACCGGCAGTTTTATTATCTCTGCCTTGAAAAACAGGGTGGGGATGAGTGAATTTGATAATTTCTTCTATTACTACCTGGAGGATCATGCCTTTTCGGAAATTACCTTTGAACAGTTCTCCAGGGATTTTTACAAGGAGTTCGGGGTGGAGATTGCTCCCTACCTGGAGGTAATCAATGCCGGAGGGGAAATGCCCACCTTCCTTATATCTGAACCCGAATATCTGCAGACCCGGGATGATATTGGCGATGTCTACCTGGTCAAATTCAGAATCAGCAATGTGGGAAATGCCACTGGACTGGTGGATTTCAATTTCCGGATCATGGGACAGGGCGGTTTTGGCGGCGGTGGTGGAATGAGCGAGGAAAAACGGCTCTATGAAGTGGATGCCAGGCGAAACCAGGGAGGTACAGGTGGTGCTTTATGACCGACCCATGATGATGACTATAAATACGCTGATATCGGGAAATATACCTTCCAGCTTACAACAATTTCCTTCGCTCAGCCACGGAAGTTACCACAAGCCAACCTGGAGGAGTATGAACGTGAGTTCAGAGCAGCCGGTCAGTTTTACATATTCAAAGATGAATATGTGGTGGACAATGAAGATGAAGGATTTTCCAGCTTTTCCATCTCCCGGGAGAGCAAATTAAAGCAATATATGGATTCCACGAAAGAAGAAGGACGAGGGACTGCTTTATCGAGAGCCTGAATGAATGGTGGACCCCTTCACGATGGACCCCGGTGGCACATTCTGCCTATTACGGGGAGACAGTACGATCGGCCATGGCCATCCGAAGGGGAGATGGGACCAACTATGTGACCTGGAGCACCTTACTTCCCGAAAAAGGATTCTATGATGTTTATGTATATATCCCGGTGTCGGCCATGTATAAGCGTCCTTCCCGCAGGGAGCAGGGGAGTGACAGGGAGGACAGGGTGGCCAGGGCCAGGGCCAGGAGAGGCGGATTCGGACCAGAGTTTGCGGATAAGGGAACCGATTACCACTATACCATCTCCTCCAGTGAAGGAAGTGAGAGAGCTGGTTTTTGAATTGAATAATCCGGAAGATGGATGGAACCGTCTGGGTTCCTTTCATTTTCCGGCCGATTCGGTAACCATCCGACTGACCAATCAGACCGATGGCCGGCGGGTTATTGCCGATGCAGTCAAATGGGTTAAAAAAGTAGATGAAGTTAAAATGTTAGAAGTTATGAGGATGACAACTGGTAAATATGATGAAGGTAATGAGCGTATTGCTGGCATGGTGATGCTCTGGTGTCCGGATCTGTGGGAACAGCACTTCAGGGCACAGGCCCTGCTCACCATCGACCGATCCATGGAAATTGCTGTGGAAAACAGTCCGGATATGAAACAGACCGAGCTCTCCCTGGTACGCAGCCAGGAGAGGCTCAATGCCCAGCGGGCCAGGCTGAAATCACAGTTTTCCATTACCCTGGATCCTTTTGAATATGAAAAGACCAACCGCTTTGACCAGCAGACCAGTGAGTGGTATCTGAATGAATCGGCCTCATCAGGGGGAACCTTTGCCATCAACCAGCGGATCCTGCCCACCGATGGTGAACTGATGCTGGTGAACCGCTTTTCCTATGACTACAGCTTTACCGAATCGGCATTTGCATCGGATCCCCTTTCAAAAACCTTTAACAACCGCCTCTATCTGCAGTTTACCCAGCCCATCTTTACCTATAACAGAACCAGGATGGAGACCGAGAAGCTGGAGCTGGATTATGAAGCCTCCCTGATCAGTTACCTGCTGATGCAGCTTACCCTGGAGCGAAATGTGGCCCAGGAATTCTATGCCGTTTACTCCAACCAGATGAGCCTGGAGATTGCCCGGGAGGATCTGAAAAACAACGAGGAGAGTTACGAAATTATTAAAAATAAGGTGGAAGGGGGCCTGCTGGCCCTGGAAGAACTTTACCAGGCTGAGGTAAACCTGGCCACCAGCCGTTCCGGAGTATTTAATGCCGAGCTGACCCTGGCCAACAGCATGGACCAGTTCAAGGTGCTTATCGGGCTTCCCCTGGATACCACCATTCTGATTGCAGCAGAAATTATGGCCGATACCGTACCTGTGAACCAGGAACTGGCCATTAGCCATGCCCTGGAGAACAGGATGGAACTAAGGGAAAGGGAGATTGATATGGAGAATGCCAATTTTGACCTGATCGTGGCCAAATCGACCAATGAATTTGCCGGTTCCAGTCACGGCTTCCTTCGGGGTACAGGGAAATAATGAACAATTTTCAGAACTGTTTGAAACACCCACCAACACCCCTGCCATTGGTCTTACATTTAATATTCCGCTGTTTGACTGGGGGGAGCGGAAATCGGAGATCAAGGCAGCCGAAGCAAGTCTGCAAGAGCACCCAGATCAGCTATGAGGTGGAGCAAACCGATATCGTGATGAATATCCGTTCGGTGGTGCGGAGCCTGAAAAACCTGGAGAACCAGATTGAGATTCAGCGAAAAACCGTTGAAAATGCTGAACTGGCCTATGACATCAACCTGGAACGGTATCGAAATGGCGATCTTACCAGCCTGGATCTGGGCATGTACCAGAACCAGCTTTCCGAATCGAAAATGTCGCTGACCAATGCCATTATCGATTATAAAATTGAGTTGCTTAACCTGAAAATCCAGACCCTGTATGATTTTGAAAAACAGATTCCCATCATTCCCGAAGAGCTCGATAAGCTACTGAAAATGAAAACAAATAGATAATCCAGAACCCATGAAAACAATCCGAATTACCCTATGGTCCCTGATGATACCTGGCATTCTGCTGGTACTCATCCTGTAAACAGCCCGATATGGAGGTAAGTACCACCATGGAAGTGCCTGTTGGAGTAATCGAAGTAACCACCTCTTCCATAGAAGAGTTTGTGAGCACCACCGGAACGGTTTACCCTCTAAAGGAGGTAACCCTTAGTCTCGGAGATTACCGGGGATATACCGGCTTCAGATCAATCCGGCCACCGGTAAACCATATGCCCTGGGTGATCGTGTAAAAGCCGGGGCAATCCTCATCAAACTGGAGGATGAGGAGTATGTGAACGATCTGAGGATCAAATCTAAAGAGGTGGATCTGGAAATCTCTAAACTGGAATATGAAAAACAGCAGGCGCTCTATGAGAAGGGAGGAGCCACCCTCAGGGATCTGAAAAATGCAGAGATTACCCTGATCAATACCGAGTATGACATGGAGAGCAGCCGGATCAACCTGGCCAAGATGTCTCTGAAGGCACCCTTTTCCGGGGTGATTTCCGAACTTCCCTATTTCACCGAGGGAACACGGGTAGCCTGCAAATACTGAGATGGTAACGGTCATCGATTATGATAAGCTTTACATGGAGGCCAATCTTCCGGAAAAATACTTCAGGAATATCGAGCAGGGGATATCAAGGTTTATGTGACCAGTTATACCAGTACGGCCGATACGCTGCTGGGCACCATCACCCAGATTTCGCCCTCCATCGATCCCGAGGCACGAACCTTCTAAGTGTTTCGTGGAGGTGGAGAACAGGGATCAGGAATCCTGCTTCCGGGCATGTTTGTGAAAGCCGACCTGGTGGTCAATAGTGCTGAAGAGGTTATTGTGATCCCCAAGGATATTATCATGAGCCGGAACCGGAACCAGATTGTTTACGTGGTGGAGCAGGGGGTCGCCAGTGAACGGATCATCACCACCGGGCTTGCAGAATGCAAACAGTGTGGAGGTAAAGATGGGACTACTAAAAGGGGAGAGTATTGTCAATTCAGGATTTGAAACCCTGCGGGACCAATCCAGGGTCAGGATACTCAGATAGAACAGCAAGCAAAGAGCCATGTTAAAAGCCATCACCAGATTTTCGGTCAGTTACCCGGTTTCGGTGAGCATGATCATCATTGCCACCCTCTTGCTGGGATTTATCTCCTTCGACAAGCTGGGTATCGACCTCTTTCCCAACCTTCACAGTCCGAGGCTCTATATCGAACTGGTGGCCGGTGAACGTCCGCCGGAGGAGATGGAGGAGAAAGTTTGTGGATGGGGTCGAATCACTGGCCATCAGGCAGAGTGGAGTGGTCAATGTTTCTTCCACTTCCAGGGTGGGAGTGGCGCTGGTGGAAGTGGAATACACCTGGGAAAAGGATATGAATGAGGCCTTTCTGGACCTGTCCAAGGCCTTTCCACCTTTAACCAGGACGATGAGCTGGAGGAGATCAATATCACCCAGTACGATCCCAATTCAAGTCCTGTGATGCTGGTGGCCTTTCAGCATGCGGAAACCAACGATCTGAACGAATTGAGGAAGACTGCTGAGAATTATGTGAGAAATGAACTGATCCGCCTGGAAGGGATAGCCGATGTGGAAGTTGATGGAGCAGAAGAGCTTGAAGTACTGGTAGAAACAAATGATTACCTGCTTAATTCCTATAACCTGGATATCTCCACGCTTACCAGCAAGATTGAAAGCTACAACCAGAATATTTCAGGTGGATCCATCGTGGAAATGGGGAAGCGCTATATTGTGCGGGGAATCAGTGAACTGGAGCAGGTACGAGGACCTGGAGGAGATCATCGTAAAGATGGATGAGCCACGTGAAGAATCGGACAGGGAAACGGGTTCCTGTACTGCTGAAGGATGTGGCCACGGTCAGCTGCAGCCTGAAGGAACAGGAAAATGCGGTCATGCTGAATGGTGAGGCCTGTGTGGGACTGAGCATCTACAAGGAGATGCGCTACAATACGGTCAAAGCGGTGGAAGATCTGAAAGAGGCCACTGGAGGATATGCAGAAGGCACTTCCCGGATTCACCTTTACCATTGTGGAGGACCAGGGGAACTACATCTCATCGGCCATCGGTGAGGTGAGCGACAGCCTGATCGGCGGAATCCTGCTGGCAGTTTTTGTGCTTTTTCTCTTTCTGCGGAGGATTGGCCCCACCGCCATTGTCAGTGTCGCCATCCCGGTCTCCATCATTGCCACCTTTGTACTGATGTATTTTGCGGGTCTTACCCTGAATATCATGACCCTGGGTGGACTGGCCCTGGGGGCCGGAATGCTGGTGGACAATGCCATTGTGGTACTGGAGAATATTTTCCGGCATCATGAACAGGGAGACAATGCCGGTGAAGCAGCGGTCAACGGAACCTCCCAGGTGGGAGGCGCCATTATCGCCTCGACCCTGACCACCATTGTGGTCTTTATCCCCATCGTATACCTGCGGGGTGCATCCGGTGAACTATTTAAGGAACAGGCTTTTACGGTGGCCTTTTCACTGCTGGCCTCGCTGGTTGTGGCCATCCTGATTATTCCCATGCTCTATTCCAGGATTTACCGGAAAAAGTCACCTTTTACCGGAAACAGGCGCGAATCGGTACAGTTTAACTGGTTATGGCCGCTTTCTGGATAAAATACTGAATTACCGGGTCTGGGTGCTTCTGGCTGCACTGCTTCTGATGGTGAGGTGGCTGGTTTATGCTGCAGACAGACGGGCAGTGAATTTATGCCCAGGGCAGAAAGCCGGGAATTCTATGTGGACCTGCAGATGCCCGAGGGAACCCAGCTGGAACGAACCACCGGGGCTGTGTCACAGCCTGGAAGAATATCATCCGGGAAATCGCCGGGGAGGACCTGGAACTGATCTACAGCGAAATCGGTCCCACTTCGGGCATCTCGTCCGGAGGGGGATAAACTCTTTGATGACCAGAACATGGCCACCATCAAGGTGAAAATGAAAGCAGACAGCAGACTTTCTACCAATAGTCTGATTGCTGTACTCACCGAGCATTTCAAGGATAATCCCAATTTCACGGCACTCTTCCGGCAGGAGGAGAGTGCACTTTCGACCATCCTGGGAACCGATGCATGCTCCCCTGGTGGTGGAGCTGATCGGGGAGGAGATGGAGGAACTGGAAGAACTCACCGAGATTGGTCATGGCCAGACTGGAAGAAATCCCTGGCATCCGCAATATCACCTCATCCATTGAGGGAGGAGCCCCTGAAGTGGAGATTGTGATTGACCGCTACCGGGCCGGACTGATGAATGTGGATGTAAACACGCTTGATCAGCACGGGTAAGTGAAAAACTGCAGGGCTCAGATGCCGGACAGATGAACCTGAAGGGTGATCTGACCGATATTACGGTAAAACTGAACGACATCACCCTGCAGGAGCTGGAGATGCTTACCGTGGAGGTGAACAATACGGAGATCCTGCTCAGAGAGGTGGCCGATATCAGGATGGGAAACTCACCCCGGGAGATTCTGCATAACAATCAGAACCGGATTGTGGAAATCACGGCCGATCTGGATAAGGATCTTCCACTGGACCAGGTGGCAACAGCCATTGATCAAAAGCTGGATGGAGTGGAGTTTCCCCCCAAATACAGTTATAAGATTACCGGTGAGGAGGCCATGAGAAAGGAGTCCATGGGAAGCCTGGGTTTTGCCTTGCTTCTCTCCCTGATCCTGGTTTACATGGTCATGGCTGCCCAGTTTGAAAGCCTGGTGCATCCCTTTACCATCCTGCTGCCCGTACCCCTGGCAGTGGTGGGGGCCGTAGCTGTCTTCTATCTTCCAGGGCAAGGCTCTTGAATATCATGGCCCTTATCGGGATCATCCTGCTGGTGGGGATTGCGGTAAACGACTCCATCATCCTGGTGGATGCCATCAACCAGTTCCGGAAGGAGGGGATGAAACTGAGGGAGGCCATTGTTTCTGGCCGGACAGCGGCGGATCAGGCCCATTATCATGACCTCCCTGACCACCATCCTGGCCCTTTTCCCGCTTACACTGGGATTCGGGGAGAGTGCATCTCTGCGTTCGCCCATGGCCTGGGCGGTTATCGGGGGACTGATCACTTCCACCATGCTGACCCTGGTGGTGATTCCCTGTATCTACATGGTATTTGGACAACTGGGAAAAATACAGATAAAGAGGAGGTCCATGCTGGTGAATAAACACTTCCTCATACAGCGAAAGGTCCTGATTTCCATGCTGTTTATTGCAGCAACCCTGCTGGGCTATATCTCCTGGAAACAGTTGAAGATGGAGATATTTCCCCAATGCGGAGTTGCCCATGCTTTACATCCAGGTAAACTCCAGGATCGAAGTCACCCCGGAGTACATGGAGCAGGAGGCCATTATCCCGGTGGAGAGTATGATTGCCGGACTGGAGAATATCGAAGAGATCGCAGTCCAATGCAGGACAGGCGCATGGGATCCATCCTGATCTCCTACGAGGAACGAACCGACCTGAAATATGCCTATCTGAAACTGGATGAACAGGTAGCATCCATCCGGGGCGATCTGCCGGATGAATTTCAGCTCTCAGGTGGTTAAAATCGACCTGGATGATGCGAATAACACCCTGATGAGCTTGCAGGCACAGGGGATCGGGAGGAGTGGACCGGGTACGGAATTATGTGGATCAGCATATTGTCAATGAGCTGGAAAATATTGAAGGTGTAGCTGCTGTGAATGTTTTTGGCGGAAGGCAGAAATCGGTGGATATCATCCTGGACAGGGCTGCCTGTGAAGCCTACAATATTGCTCCCTCCAGGGTAAGGAACATCCTTGCCTCCAACATGAACCTGCGCCAGTATGGTGGTGTGGTCAAGGAGCAGGGACAGCGCTTCTTTGTCTACCTGAATGCCGAATATGACAACATCTCCCAGATCGAGGAACTGATCATCGGAAGAGGAAACAACCCGGTGAGGCTGAAGGATATTGCTGAGGTTTACTACGGTGAGAAGGAGGAAGAGACCATCAGCCGGGTCAATGGGAAGGATGCGGTCTCCCTGGAAGTGATCAATGATGCCCAGGCCAATATCATTGAACTCTCCCATAAGGTGGAGGATCAGCTTGAGATGCTGAACCAGGGAGGGTAGCCCCTTCGATATTGAGGTGATTGTCCAGGAAAACAGTGCCGAAGATGATGGAGGATAATATCAACCAGATCATCCGGCTGGCACTGACCGGTGCCCTGCTGGCCATCTTTGTATTGTGGGTCTTCCTTCGCAATGTGAGACTGGTGCTGCTGGTGGCCCTGGCCATGCCCATCTCCATCTTCACCGCCTTTAATTTCTTTTTTGCCTTTGATATATCCATTAACAGCCTGACTCTGATAGGGATTGCGCTGGCAGTGGGGATGTTGCTGGATACCTCTGTGGTGGTGCTTGAAAATATATACCGGCTCAGAAGCCTGGGAGTAAAGCCGGCAGAATCGGTGATCCAGGGAACAGGGGAGGTCTGGCGTTCCATTGTAGCAGCCACAGGAACCACCATCGCTGTATTTATCCCCTTTATATTTTCTTCCGATTTCCTGGTTAAGCTGCTGGCCAGGCATATCGGGGTATCCATTATCTCCACCCTGGCCGTTTCCCTGTTGGTCTCTCTGCTGCTGATCCCCATGGCGGTTCATGTGATCCTGACCCGACAGAAAGAGGGAAACAAGGAGGTATACCAGGAAGTATCCCTGGATAACCGGCTGGTACGCATCTACCTGTCCCTGCTTGAAAACAGCCCTCAGAAATCCTGCTCCCACCATTATGGGGGTTCTGATCCTTTTCTTTGGGACCATCCTTACCACCCTTTCTGTTTCGGTAAATAAACTTAATGAACTGGAAACCAATCAGATTACCCTCTATGTGACCATGCCCACCGGTACAACCCTGGAGGCCACCGATGCACTGGTGGCAGGCATGGAAGAGGCCCTGATGAAGATTGAGGAGCATAAGGAGGTAATTTCCAGGATTGAAGAGGAGGAAGCCACGGTGACCATTCTGCTGCAGGATGATTACCGGAAAATCAATAATCGCTCCTTCGGACAGATCCAGTCAGAAGCCTATGAGATGGTGAAGGATCTGCCGGCATCGGATATCAGTCTGACTGCCTCTTCGGGATCCGGAAATATGCGGGGAGGAAGTGGAGGTGGAGACACAGGCAGGGGATGCAGGTTTCGAGCAATTGCTGGGAATCGGAGAGGATGAAGAATATATTGTACTGAAGGGACAGGATTTTAATCTGCTGGTGGAGGTGGGAGAGGATCTGCAATCCTACCTGGATGAACTGGATAACATCAGCTCGGCCAGGCTTTCGGTACGGGAAAACCAGCCCGAGGTCCACCTGGACTTTAACTCCCTGACTCATGAACCGGTACGACATCAGCCGGAACCGAGGTAATGGGCGAACTGAGCAGCTTTTACCAGCGAAATCAGTTCGGGGGTCAATTTCAGCCAGGATAATGAGGAGTATGAGATCATCATCAAGTACAATGATGCCGCTGGAGGAGGAGGATGAGGATAAAAGAATGGAGGATCTGCGAGGCCCTGCATATTCCCGATAGTGAGGATGAGAACCTTTTCGAACTCCAGGAGATCTCGGAAATCTATTATGCCACAGGTTTGCGGGATATTTCCCGGGTAAACCAGGAAAAGCAGGTGGAACTTCGGTACCAGTATAACGAGGATGTTTATGACTCCAATGACCTGCTGGACTATGCCAGAAGTGAAATTGAGGATCTGATTCAGAATGCCAATATCCCCTCCGGAGTGGCCGTGGAACTGGTACAGGAGGATTCCGGACTGGATGAGTTCAAATACATGTTCCTGATCGCCATGATGCTGGTATACATGATCCTGGCAGCCATATTTGAGTCCTTTGTCACCCCCTTTGTGCTGCTCTTCTCCATCCCCCTGGCTGCCATCGGTTCCTTTTTTCTGCTGACTGTTACCGGCGAATCGCTTTTCAATGCCAATACCATCATGGGATTCCTGATCCTGCTGGGGGTGGTGGTCAACAACGGGATCATCCTGATCGATTTTATCAATGTGCTGCGAAAGAAGAGGATACCGGAAAACCAGGGCCATCCTTGTGGCCGGACTTTCCAGGGTTCGCCCCATCCTGATTACTGCAGTTACCACCTGTGCAGCCATGATTCCCCTGGCCCTGGGAAATGCAGAATATGTGGAAGCCATCGGACCACCCTTTGCCATCACGGTGATCGGTGGACTGAGCCTGAGTACCTTGCTGACCCTGGTTTATATTCCCATGCTTTATAACGGAATGGAACAGGCACTGGAGTGGATCAGGAGCCTGAAACTGGTGGTGAAAATCTTCTCTGCTGCTTCTGGAAATTGCCGGAATGCTCCTGGTGATATCTTTACCTGCAGACCTTTATCTGGAAAATGGCAGCCGGACTCCTGGTGATTGTGGGAATACCGGTGGCCTGGTGGTTTATCTCCAGCAGCCTGCGAAAAGCCTCCGAACGCATCATTGATGAAGAAAGCCCCATCCATATCCAGGTATCCAACCTGGTAAAGATTTATGGCAGAGAATCCAAAATGGTCAGGGAATTTAAAGCAGGGGGAAGAATGGCCAGAATGGCCAGGACAGCCTGGACAGGGCTCTGAAACCCAAGCTGGAATCACTGATCTGGCAACTTCCCCTGCTGGGATTTCCTGGTCTATTTTTCCTGGTTCTACCTGGTCAGTGGATTCTGGCAGCTGGTCTCTTCGGCCGTGGCATACTACTACCTGCTGGCCATCATGGGGGACTTCAGCAGGCTCACCGGCAAAACGGCACTTAGACTGTCTGAACAAGCTGTTCAGGTATGGAGCTCCCTCTGCTGGTGCTTGTTCTTTTCCAGATACAGGTGGGATAACCTGCCCTTAGCCTGCTGGCGGGTGTTCTCTGGTACCTGGTCATTGCCATGGGAGATGTTTCCGTCATGGTGAAACAGAAGGATTTTGAACTGAAAAAGATCCGACCACTTATACGCTGGTTTTTCTGGTTTGTTTCTGTGCTTCCCGGACTGGGACAGGGATCCGGAACAATTTAAGGCCCTCAAAGGAGTCTCCCTGGAGATCGGTACCGGTATGTTTGGATTGCTGGGACCCAATGGTGCCGGGAAATCAACCATGATCCGAATCATCTGCGGCATCCTGGAGCAGAGCTATGGAAAGATCTGGATCAACGGGATCGATACCCAGGAGAAGCGAGAGGAGCTGCAGGGACTTATTGGTTACCTGCCCCAGGAATTTGGCATGTATGAAAACATGTCGGCCTATGCCTACCTGGATTACCAGGCCATTCTGAAAGGAATTACGGACCAGCATGACCAGGGCAAGACGAATCAGGGAGGTACTGGATTCGGTGCATATGTGGGACCAGCGACAGAAAAAGATCGGGGCCTATTCGGGAGGAATGAAGCAGCGGATCGGTATTGCCCAGGTGCTGCTGCACCTGCCCAGAATCCTGGTGGTGGATGAACCCACTGCCGGACTGGATCCCACGGGAACGGATCCGTTTCAGGAACCTGCTGGTGGAACTGAGTGCCACCCGGGTGGTGATCTTTTCCACCCATATCATTGAGGATATTTCCAGCTTCCTGCAATACCATGGCAGTGATCAACAGGGGAGAGGTGCTCTTTAACGGAACCCCGGCGGAAATGACCGAAATTGCCAGAGGGCAGGGTCTGGAAATCCACTCTTCCTGCTGCAGCAATTTGAAGAAGCAAACCAGGAGATTGCTGGTGGTGCACCATATGAGAGATGGTGAAAACATCAGGTTCAGATGCATCTCTGCAGAGAAACCCTTTGAAGATGCCGTTGAGGAATCACCACTTCTGGAGGATGCCTACCTCTGGCTGCTACGTTCAGATAAAGAGAAGACAGGGAAAAGTCAATAAGCATATGTCACGAAACAGATCATTCATACAAAATACATTCAGCCTGGCCAGGTACAATATGAGGATCATCTTCGGAGGGAAAGTTTATCTATTTCATCCTGGCAGCCTTTATTTTCTTCCTGGTATTTGGAACCATTATGGCACTGGACAGCGGTGATATGGACATGGAAGATATTTATGGCCTGCTGGCCTTCCCGGCCATCCTGCTGGTCTTTTTTCCCTCGGTATTCGGAATCCAGAGCGATGCCGATCAGCGGACCCTGGAGATTATTTTTGGCATCCCCGATTACCGCTACAAGGTCTGGCTGGTTCGCTACCTCATGATCCTGCTCCTGGTATTTTTGCTGCTTTTCCCCTTTGCCGGACTGGCCTACTATGCCCTGATCAGCTTTCCCGGTTCTGAAGATGATTCTCCACCTGATGGTGCTGGTTCTTTTTGTTTCTGCCCTTGGATTTTCTCTATCCACCATGGTGAGGAACGGCAATGCCACTGCGGTGATCATGGTGATTATCGGACTTGCCCTTCTGATCCTTGCCGATGAACTGGATGAATCCAAATGGAACATCTTCCTCAATCCATTTAATATTCCCCGGAATATTAATGAGATTGTCTGGCAGGAAACCATCCGGCAGAACCGGATCATCATGGGGATTGGAAGCGTGGTTCTGATCCTGTCTGGGTCTGTCTGAATCTTCAGCGAAGGGAGAAGTTTCTGCGTTAGGGAAAGCAATTGTCATCCCGTAAATTTTTTCTATCTTCTGCATCAAAACCTGAAACGATGCATTTCCAAAGACTATTTCTTTTATTAACGGCTTTCATGCTTATGAACTCTTCAGTCCTTATCGGCCAGCTCAGCCAACCATCCATTGGTTCTTTCCAGGCATTCACAGATATAGGTTCCCCGGGCATTCCTGGCAGTGTTTCCTACAATGAACCCCAGCAGGAATACCTGATGAGGGGTTCGGGAGAGAATATCTGGTTTGGGAAGGACTGCCTTCTCCTTCCTCTGGAAAAAAATGAATGGTGACTACATCATCCAGGCCAGTGTGGAATTTCTGCTGGAAGGAAACCACCTCCACAGAAAGGCCGGACTGATGATCCGGGAGGGACTCGCATCCGATGCAGTACATATCTCCTGTGTGGTCCATGGCGACGGATTAACTGCCCTGCAATTCCGAAAAAAGCAGGGAGCCGATATGGAAGAGCTGAAGTTTCAGACTTGAAGGCCCGGATATACTCCAGCTGGAAAAGAAGGGATCTACCTTCACCATGTCGGTGGCCCATTTCGGGGAAATCTTATGCATCTCAATCCATGGATATGGATCTAGAAGCAGAGCAATTTGCCGGGCTCTTCATCTGCTCCCATGATGATAACTTTTCCGAAACAGCCCGCTTTTCCAATGTGCGCATCCATGGAACTGCGCCTGATGATCTGGTGCAGTATGAAACTTACCTTGGGAAGCATGCTGGAGATCATGGATGTGGAAAATGGCAGCAGGAAGGTACTGGGCGGAGCAACCGGTTCATGGCAGGCTCCAAACTGGAGTCCGGATGGAAACTCACTCATTTACAATGCCGATGGATTGCTCTATAAGTTTTGATATTGAATCCAGTGAATCGACCCTCATCCCTTCCGGACTGGCCGTTCGTAACAACAACGACCATGTAATTTCCTTTGACGGAACCATGATGGCCATTTCTCACCATGCAGAAGAAGACCAGGGCCGGTCGGTGGTATACACCCTTCCGCTTGAGGGGGGAGATACCAACACGCATCACACCTCTTGAGCCCGTCCTACCTTCATGGCTGGTCGGCCGATGATAAATACCTGGTTTATACCGCCGAGCGAAACGGAGCTTACAACATCTTCAGGATTCCATCCGGGGGAGGCGATGAAGTACAGCTTACAGACACACCCACCCTGGATGACGGTCCCGAGTACAGTCCGGACGGGAAATACATCTATTTCAACTCAGCCCGCACAGGGACCATGCAAATCTGGAGAATGGATCCCGATGGCGGAAATCAGACCCAGCTGACCGATGATCCATACAATAACTGGTTCCCCCATATTTCACCCGATGGAAAGTGGATCGTATTCATCTCCTTTCCCCCTGAAGTCCCCGCTGACTCACACCCCTTCTACGAAAGGGTGTACCTGAGGCTGATGTCGGTGGAGCAGATGGAGCCCAAAGTTGTGGCCTATTTGTATGGCGGGCAGGGTACCATCAACGTTCCCAGCTGGTCGCCCGACAGTAAACGTATTGCCTTTGTGAGTAATGGGCTTTATTAATTCGGGACTCTGGTTTCCAGACCCTAAAACCTCAAACCATGAAAAAAAAGCTGTTTTTACCAATACTTATCTTATCCTTGTTCCCTGGCCTGCTTAAAGTTTATGCCGCAGATCCGCCACCGGTAATTGGCTTATGCATTGCTGCCCCCCGGAGCAGATGCAGTTGATCAGTTTATTAATTTCATGGAAGAAGGAACTGGGCCAGGTGGCATTAATACCCTGGTTCTGCGTGTGGATTACAATTTTGCCTATAACTCTCATCCCGAACTCAGAGACGAGAATCCTTTGAGCAGGAAGCAGGTAAAAAGCCTGTTGGAATGCGCCGACAAACAGGGAATCCGGATCATTCCCCAGATCAACCTGCTGGGTCACCAGTCCTGGCACAGCAAGCTGGAGAAATTGCTGGAGGTTTATCCCGAATTTGATGAGACTCCCTCGGTAAAGCTTCCTGAATACTATGAATGGCCAAACGAAGACGGACTATACTGCAAAAGCTACTGTCCGCTTCACCCCGAAGTTCACGAGGTGGTCTTTTCACTGGTGAGATGAGATCATGGAGGTATTTGAGGCCGACGCTTTCCATGCGGGCATGGATGAGGTCTTCTACATTGGCATGGATGAATGCCCCCGATGTAATGGAAAGGATAAGGCCAAACTCTTTGCCGATGAGGTAAACCTGATTTCCGGCCACCTGCAAAGCAGAGGGCAGGGAACTCTGGATCTGGGGCGACAGGCTGATTGATGGCAAAACCACCGGAATCGGAATGTGGGAGGCCAGTGAGAATGATACCCATGGAGCCATCGATATGATTGACAAGAATGTGGTGATCTGTGACTGGCATTACGAAAGGGCAGATCCCACGGCTGCACTATTTGCATTGAAGGGTTTCCGGGTGATTACCTGCCCATGGAGGTCGCCCTGATATTACCCGCACCCAGCTTCAAATGACCGACACCTTTCGTGCAAATACCCGGGAAAGGCAAAGGGATCGCTATTTGGCTTCATGCAAACCGTCTGGAGTCCTGCGGAAAGCTTCCTGGAAGAATACTATTCAGCGGATGAAGATATCTCAAACGGCGGACAGGTGGGCAGCCTGAAGGCAATTATGGGACTATTATTCAAATAGCAACTGAGTATGACCCGGCTCAAATCCATTGACATCCTCAGGGCTCTGACCATGCTGTTGATGATCTTTGTAAACGACCTGTGGTCCCTGAACGATATTCCCGAATGGCTCGGACACAAGGCGGCCGATGTGGATGGAATGGGTCTGGCCGATGTGGTCTTTCCTGCCTTCCTTTTCATAGTGGGCTTATCCATTCCCTTTGCCATAAATGCCCGTTTAAAAAAAGGAGATTCCCGTAAACTGATTCTCAGACACATCATTGAGCGTACCCTGGCCCTTTTGATCATGGGGGTGTTTATGGTAAACCTTGAGAATATTGATAAGATCGGCCATGTTAATCAGTAAACCACTCTGGCAAATCCTGATGACCCTGGCCTTTTTCCTGATCTGGAATGTATATCGGGGCAAGGCTTCTGGGTAGGATTTCACCCCTGTTTATGAAAGCAATGGGGTGGGTCATGCTTGTTTTCCTTGCAATCATATACAAAGCGCCCGACCAGGGCGCCGGTACCTGGATGCATTTTCACTGGTGGGGCATCCTTGGACTCATTGGCTGGGGCTACCTGCTCAGCGCCCTTGTCTACCTCTTCATCGGGAATAAACCCGGCTGGCTATTTCTGATCCTCACCATGCTCTATGTTCTGAACGTCAACGAATTCGTAACACCATTCGGATTTTCATTAAAAATTGTGATCAGTGCTTCCTCCTACGCACTTGTAATGGGTGGCCTTCTCTCAAGCGCGGTTTTGATCCAACTTCAGGAGAAGAATAGAAGCACCAGACTGATTCCGCTTCTTCTTGCATTTGCAGCCCTCTTACTGATCTTTGGTTTCCTGACCCGACCTGCCTGGGGAATCTCCAAGATTATGGGCACCCCTTCCTGGACAGCCATCTGTTCGGCCCTTACAGCGCTTTCCTTTGCCCTCCTGTACTTTCTGAGCGATAAACTGGGCATTTACCGCTGGGCCGATCTTCATTAAAGCGGCCGGGACAAGCACACTTACCTGTTATCTGCTTCCCTACATCGTATATGCACTATGGAACCATTTCCGGGATCAGTGTAGCTGATTTCCTGAACACGGGATTAGTGGGGCTTCTGAAATCAGCAACTTTTCGCCATCCTGATCATACAGCTTACAGGCTTGTTGGGAAGGTGGAACATCAAATTAAAAATCTAAGCTCATGGGATTATTGTTTTTCTACCTCTTCCTGGCACTTTTTGTTTCCTTTCTGTGTTCCATTATGGAATCTGTACTCCTTTCCACACCCCAGTCTTTTGTCCTGGTGGAGAAAGATAAGGGAAAGGGCTGGGCCATAAACTGGCCGATTATAAGCAAAATGTGGACAAGCCGCTTTCGGCCATTCTTTCCCTGAATACAGTGGCCCACACCATTGGAGCAGCCGGTGTGGGGCCCAGGCGGTTGAAGGTTTTCGGGGAAGACTATTTTGGACTTGTTTCAGTAGTTCTTACCCTGCTGATCCTTATTTTCACTGAGATCATTCCCAAAACCCTTGGAGCCAATAACTGGAGAATTCTGGCTTCATTCACTACGTCAATACCATCAGGATCATGATTATTATCACCTATCCACTGGTATGGCTCACATCCCTTATTTCCAGACTTCTCTCCCGGAAACAGAGTCAACTGTCAACCAGCCGTGAGGAGATATCTGTTCTGGCCGGAATCGCAGCTGAAGAGGGTTTATTCTCGAAAAAAGTGAGTAAAATTATCCAGAATGTGCTCAGGCTAAAGGATGTGCGGGTTTCTGAAGTGATGACTCCCCGGGTGGTGGTGGCCCGTGCCGAGGAAAACACCCTGCTTGGGGATTTTATGAAACATAAGGATTTTCTCAGATTTTCACGAATTCCTGTGTATGATACTACAGATGATAATGTTACAGGCTATGTTTTCCGGCAAGAGGTTTTTGAAGAGCTGGCTGAAGATCATCATAAAATGAAAGCTGAAAGATTTGAAAAGGGAAATCCAGGTTGTTACTGCGCCCATGACCCTCTTTTCGGTTTGGGAACAACTGCTTCAAAATAAGGAGCATATGGCTCTGGTGGTGGATGAATATGGCGGAATGGATGGTGTGGTTACCATGGAGGACATCATCGAAACCCTGCTTGGACTTGAAATCGTTGATGAAAGTGATGCGGTTACAGATATGCAACAACTGGCAAGGGAACGCTGGGAAGCCAGGCAGGCCAAATATAAATTTTTACAGAAAAGGACTTAATTCACAGGTTCATGAAAAAACTACCTATTTTATTTCTGACAGCAATACTACTTTTAGCGGGCATTGTTGACAACACTAGGACAGGAAAAGACATACCGACCCGGACTGGCTTTCAGGGAAGACTGGAAGGAAATTCCTGCAGAAACACCCGTCAACCAGAAACATGTGAATCACCCCGACCTGATTTTGGGTTTGTACGGACCGGGTAAGGACAGCATAAAAAAGAGTCACCATGACACACCCGTGGATGATCCCTGGTACATCTGGTCGGGCACCACCACACGGAAACTGGGCTGTATCCCTGTGAATACAGAAACAAGCATCTTGACCTGTCCAGGTATGGCCGGATCAGATGGAGGAGCAAGCAATATGGATTCAGGGAGCTTGCATATCATCCTGAAGCTGGCCGATGGTACCTGGCTGGTGAGCAGGGAGTCGGACGATTATTCGGGCGACTGGCGAATCAGGGAGTTTATCATCGAAGACCTGGAATGGTACACCCTGGACATTGAAAACATTATTGAGCTTAAGCCAATTCAGGATCCGGATCTCTCCCGGGTAAGCGAAGTGGGCTTTACCGACCTCATGCGCGGGGGAGGCAGCGCTGCCTGTTCCCGACTTGATTGGATTGAAGTTTATGCCTACCTTGTTGATGGCAATTGATTCTAAGCGCGATAAATACCTGAAACATGAAAAAAAAGATCACACGGAGAGAATTTGTGCAAACCAGTGCTGCTGCAGCTGCTGCAGTATCCGTTCTGCCTGCTGCGGCTTGTTCACTGAATAAGTCTCCATACGATGCCAAGGGCATGCCCACTGTAAAACTGGGAAAAACAGGCGTAAAGGTACCCAGGCTGGGCTTTGGCTGCGGAAGCAGGTGGATGGGAGTGCAAAGTGATGACGCTGCCCTGGAAATTCTCGAATATGCCCTCCAGCAGGGCCTTTATTACTGGGATACAGCTGCCTCCTATGGCAATGACCAGATCTCCAGCGAGGAACGGATCGGAAAGATTCTGAAAAAGCACCGGGAAAGCGTTTTTCTTGTTTCCAAAACGGGAGAGCGGGATGGAGACAAGGCAAAGGAAAGTATTGAAACGAGCCTTAAAAGGCTTGCAGACCGACCATATTGATCTGCTTCATGTGCACTCCATTACCTCTGTTGAAGATGCAGAACAACTGGGAGAAAAGGGAAAAGTGCTGGATGTGCTGGAGCAGTATAAAAAAGAAGGAATCATCAAAAATATTGGTTTTACGGGTCACAGCTCTGCCGATGGCATGAGACGGGCAGCTGAACTTTATGACTTTGATGCCATGATGATGGCCCTGAACCACCAGTCCACCGATGGATCCCAGGCATTTGAAGAAAATCCGGCCACCTTTGCCTTTGGGAAGGGAATGGGAGTCATTGCCATGAAAGTGATCCGGCCCAGGGAGAGCATTCAGGGCCTGGATGCCAGTGACCTGGTTAATTATGCCCTGAGCCTGAAGCAGTTTCACATGATTAATGTGGGTATCGACAGCATGGAGGTACTTAAATCAAACATAGCACTGGTACAGGAGTTTCACCCCGCTTGATGAACAAAAAATGAAGGATATCCGGCTGGCTCTTCAGCCATTCTACCAGGGGAAGAACCTGGCCTGGATGCAGCCAGGCTACCGGGACGGTTGGGAGCACGGAATTCGGCGAGCATGACAAAATAATGAGGCTGTCTTATTCACACTTCTGACCCACTAATTCTCTGAATAAAACCTCTCCTTGTGCTTTTCCGCCAGAGAAATCAGCTCTGAGGCAACTTCCGGAAAATCTGCCAGCACATTTGTGCTTTCATAAGGATCGGCCTGCATATCAAAAAGGGCCGTGTCGATCTCCATCATGGCATAACGGCCCGGAAAACCATCTGCTCCAGCCGAATCCAGGGTACGGTAGGGGTGGGGCAGGTGCAGTTTCCACCGGCCATCACCCGAAATAATTCCCTCGAAATTGCGGTTGTTTGAAAAGGCATAATAGGCATGGGGATTTTTTGCTCCCTCTTTACCCTTGATCAGCTCCCATACATTCTCTCCGTCAATTTCATTCTTCGGAAGCGGAATACCTGCCAGTTCACAAAGGGTGGGAAGTAGGTCGACGGAGCCCAGGGTGCGGGTGGATACGGAACCAGGCTCAATTTCACCCGGGATATTTCATGATGCAGGCCGAGCGGATCCCACCGTCAAAGCTGGTTCCCTTGGCTTCCCTGAAAGGGGTGGCTCCCGGCATGGTCTCCATAGACCACCCAGGGTCCGTTGTCGGAGGTCAGAATCACGATGGTATTCTGATCCACTCCGGCATCCTTCAGGGCCTGGTTTATCTGTCCCACGCTCCAGTCAATCTCCAGGATCACATCTCCATAGAGACCCTTTCCCGATTTACCTTCAAATTCATCACTGCAAAACAGGGGTACATGGGGCATGCTGTGGGGTACATAGAGCAGAAAGGGCTCTTCGCTGTGCCGTTCAATAAAATCCACGGCATGTTCGGTATACCAGCGGGTAAGGTTTTTCTGATCGGCTTTCTCCACCTCCTCAATGATAACCTTACCGTTCTCCCAGTACCTTAAGTGGCCATTTTCCCCAGTACTCGGGATCACCCGGATGGTATTTCCACATATCGTTGGAATACATCAGTCCGCAGGTCTCATCAAATCCCCGGGCATGGGACCTGGTTTCGGGCTGGTCTCCACAATGCCACTTTCCAAAAGCAGCGGTGGCATAACCTGCCTCCTTAAACACCTCTCCCATGGTGGCAAAGGTGGTATCCAGGCCCCATCCATTGGGTCCATGGGCTCCAAAAACTTTGGTACGACCCGGGTAACAGCCACTCATCAGGGCTGATCGGGAAGCGGAGCATATGGCCTGCGGCACATAAAAGTTTTGAAAAGCACAGCCTTCCGATGCCAGTTGAGCCACATTGGGAGTTTCCAGGACTCCCTCACCAAAGGGTTCAAAATCGGCCCACCCCGAATCGTCCAGGAAGATGATTACCACATTGGGTTTTACCGGATTGGGCCGGCAAGCCTGCAAAAACAACAGGGAAAGGGAGAGAAGGATTGGTAAATATTTCATGTTTTAATTATTTTGAGTGAAATCGAAGATTGTATTGTCCAAAGCCCTGTTTTTCATCTGACCCTGGAAGCAGAAAAATAAGGCAGATGAAAAAATATTTTTTGAAGGACTGATTCATAGTCTGTGGTCGTTTGTTTTTTAAAAACCTAAATGTAATGTTTATGATTAAATTTGGAGTAGATGTGCTCTTTAAAAGCAGCAACGATTCAATGAGAAAATCACCATTAATACTGATAAACCAGTTATGAAAATACCTGCCATTTCCCTTGTCCTTTTGATGCTAACCCTGGCTGCTGCTCCGGCCTGTAAGAATACAGCAGAAGAAAAAAAATCAGACGCTTATTCAGCTGATGTGGTCATTTACGGAGGCACCTCGGCAGCGGTAACAGCAGCAGTGCAGGTAGCACAAATGGGCAGGAAAGCTATAATTGTCTGTCCGGAAACCCATCTTGGGGGGCTGAGCGCTTCCGGATTAGGTTTTACTGATACTGGTAACAAGGCAGTAATCGGCGGACTGGCGAGGGATTTCTACCATCGCCTCTACCTGCACTACCAGGATGAGAAGGTTTGGAAGTGGCAAAATAAGTCTGAATATGGAAATGTGGGGCAGGGTCATGTGGCCATTGACGGAGAGTTCAGGACCATGTGGATCTTCGAACCCTCTGCAGCTGAAAAGGTTTTTGGAGATTTGATCAGGGAGCATAAGATCGCAGTCTACACGGATGAGTGGCTGGATCGGGAATCAGGGGTGGAGCTTCACGCTGGCTCTATCATCTCCTTCACGACCCTGAGTGGAAAAAAATTCATGGGGAAGAACTATATAGATGCCACTTATGAGGGTGATCTGATGGCTTCTGCGGGAGTGAGCTACACCACCGGCCGGGAAGGAAGCGATATTTACGGGGAACAGTGGAACGGCGTTCAAACCGGCATTGTGCATCATGGCCATCAATTCAGCTCCCTGATCAGCCCTTATGTGGTTCCTGGTGATCCGTCCAGTGGCATACTCCCCCGGATCTCCTCTGATGATCCAGGGGTCTATGGAAGCGGTGATCATCGGATTCAGGCCTATTGCTACAGAATGTGCCTGACCGATATTCCCGAAAACCGGGTAAGCATAAGCCGTCCTGACGGCTATGACTCCACACAATATGAATTGCTGATTCGTGTTTTTGAGTCAGGCTGGCGCGAAACCTTTAATAAATTTGACCGCATACCCAATGGAAAAACCGACGTAAACAACCATGGTCCGTTCAGCTTCGACAACATTGGAATGAATTATGACTATCCGGAAGCGAGTTATGAGCGTAGAAAGGAGATCCTCGATGAACATATCCTTTACCAGAAAGGATTACTGTGGTTCCTGAGAAGCGATCCCAGGGTGCCCGAGGAAGTCAGACAGGAAATGGCCCGTTGGGGATACGCCGGGGATGAATTTACAGATAATGAAAACTGGCCCCATCAAATCTATGTAAGGGAAGCCCGAAGGATGATCAGTAACTTTGTAATGACTGAAAATGAAGTGCTGGGAAAAGCTCCCATTTTTCAACCCATTGGCATGGGCTCTTATACCATGGATTCACACAATGCCCAGCGCTATATTACACCCGAGGGTTATGTACAAAATGAGGGCGATATCGGCGTTCATACACCACCCTACCAGATTGATTTGGGTTCCATTCTACCTGCAAAAGAGGAATGTGCTAACCTGCTGGTCCCGGTTTGCCTTTCCTGCAGTCACATTGCCTTTGGATCCATCCGCATGGAACCGGTATTTATGATTCTGGGCCAGAGTGCCGCCACCCTTGCTGTGATGGCCATCGATGATGAAAAGGGCATTCATGATGTGAGTTACGAAAGACTCAGAGCCAAGCTCACTGAAGACGGGCAGGTCCTTCATTATCCTTAATATATCGAGCATGAAAAGATCCGAGATAAACCAGAAGATCACAGAAGCGCTTGCGTTTTTTGAAGAAATGAATTTCAGGCTTCCTCCCTGGGGATACTGGTCTCCTGATGAATGGCAACAAAACGGTTCAAACTACGACGAGATTATTCAGAATCAATTGGGCTGGGACCTGACCGATTTCGGGTCTGGATCCTACAAGGAATCCGGTCTGCTTTTATTTACCCTTCGAAATGGTAATCTCCACAGGGATCATAAACCCTATGCAGAGAAAATTATGATTGTAGATGAGGACCAGTTTACTCCCATGCATTTTCATTGGACCAAGATGGAGGATATAATCAATCGGGGAGGAGGAAACCTAATGATGCAGCTTTACGCTTCCGGAGAGCATGAGGAACTGGCTGAACATGAATTTGAGGTAAGTATTGACGGGATCAGAAGAAGTTTTGGTGCGGGTGATTTTCTCAGACTCACACCCGGAGAAAGCATAAGCTTGTATCCGGGGCTTTACCATAAGTTTTATGGAGAGAAAGGACACGGCAGGGTACTTGTCGGAGAGGTCAGTGCTGTGAATGACGACCATAATGACAACCGCTTCTACCAGGAAGTGGGCCGGTTTCCGGATATCGATGAAGATGAAGCTCCCGCCTACTTTTTAACATGTGATTATAATTTAATAAGATTATAATGTATCATTATAAAGTAAGACTCCAATGACCGGAGCTTCACTTTATAATTCAGATTATAGAGGCCATACCATATTTTGCCTGAATCGCAATTTAGGTGAGCCCAAAGGCCATCAAAACGGATCCATGCCTGAGGTAAAGTACCCCCTGTGAATTACCGGGTGGGAAAAATGCTCTCTGTCGCCCGTGGTGATTTTAAATGAACTGACCTCCTTCATTTTTCCATCATCGTAAGAGATCAAGCTTCAGATCTCCCTGAAAATTATAGTAGTAGAGCATCTGGTCGGCTTCGATAACCACGCCACGTCCGACTTTCAGTGAATCCACCAGAACCCCTGTTGTGGCATCGATGGACTTTAACTGGGGCTTTTTTGTACCTCCGCCATAGAGGTAATTATCCACTTTAACGATTCCTCCCATATAGCTGTCAAATTCCATGTTTCTCCATAGCTTCCTTGATGGATGTTCCATCTTCGGATAAGCTCCAGCTTTACACCAAAATTCCCGTCATCACCGGTGGCATAGTAAATGGCTCCCTCCTCAAAAATTACCGTATTGGCATGGGTGTCACCCATTCCGGGTTTTCTTTTATCGGGCTCGATGCCCTCCATTTCCTGCGACCACAGCAGTTCCCCGCTATCCGCGTCCAAACCCATCAGGTGATAGGCGGAAAAGGTGACCAGGATTTTTCTTTCCGAAAGGTTAATTACCCTGGGTGGATGGTAGCCAGAACGTTCACCAAAACCCGGGATTGCTCCAGATCAGATCACCCGTAAAGCGGTTTAAGGCCACTACATTGTGCTCTTTTCCCCCCGCGGTCCAGAATACCTTATCCCCATCGATCACGGCCGATTCGGAATGACCAAAACGGGGGAGGCCTCCATGGAATTCGCGTGGACAAATCCTTTGACCACACCACATTTCCTGTTGCTTTCTCCAGGCAGTAAAGATTCCCCATCCCTGAACCCACATAGATCAGGTCGTCCACTATCGTAGGTGCCGATCGCGATCCGGGGAAATTGACCACCCACTCATTTCCGAATTTCGATTGCCATATCATTTTTCCTTCGTGTATCAATGCAATGCAGATATGCAATGCTGTCGATTGCTCCTGTAATATAGATCAGTCCGTCCTCAATGACCGGCGAACCATAACCACTGCCAATCCCATCCAGGAACCAGAGTTCGGCTGGACCCTCTTCAGGCCACTCTTTCAGGAGATTGTTTTCATGGTATCTGCCATTACGGTCTTCGCCACGCCACTCGACGATATTGGGTTTTTCAGGACTGCAGGAAACAAGCAGGAGTAGAATAAGAGAGCAGGAATAAGAATTTTCATTGTATGGGATGTTTTTAGGGTTTGAGGATTTAAAGATAATCATTACTGCGAATCAGGGGTCAGGACACATTTAACACCACTCGCGGTCCATTTCCACCACACATTTGTTGCAGCGGTTACACGCTGTGCGGTCAATGCTTCCATCCTTCAGTTTCAAAAGGAAATCGGAGTCGTGGATCAGGGCCCTGGCAAGGGCAATGAAATCAAATCCTGCATCCAGGATTTCCATGATTCCCGCTCTGGAATCGACTCCTCCAAGATACACAAGTGGCATTTTTACATGCGACCTGATCTCCCTGGCCTGCTTCAGGAAAAAGTTTTCTTCGAAACTTGTACTTCCTGATGATGAAGGGACCAAAAAGAGCCATGGTCAGTTTCTCTGCAAAATTGCTTCCATTTCGGGCCATTCCAAGAAGGGGTACCTTTCCGCGCATTAGGTAGAAGGGACTCTTAGCTGGTAAATCCTCCACTCAAAACGATGGCAGTACATCCGGCTTCTTCAAGCCTTTTTGCCACATATTTGCAGTCCTCCAGCGAAAAACCCTTCCTCAGTCCGTCACTCAGGTTAAGTTTAACAAGAACAGGAAAGCCAGGTCCTGTTTTTTCCTTCACCCTGCGCAGGACCTCCAGGGGAAAGCGACTGCGGTTTTCCACACTGCCTCCATAGGCATCCCTGCGCCTGTTGGTAACAGGACTGAGAAACTGGCTGAGCAGGTAGCCATGACCCATATGGATCTCCACCGCATCAAAGCCGGCCTCCTTTATTCCCAGTGCAGCATTTGCAAAGTCATTGGCCACTTTGTCCATCTCTTTTTCGCCCATTTCCCTGGAAAATATGATGCCCGACAGGATGCCATAGGCATTGAGCACCCGGCTGGGTGCATCAGGGTGTCTGGTCTCTTTGTTTTTTGTGAAGTAGCCACAATGGGTCAGTTGCATGGCTACTTTGCCTCCGGCCTCATGAACCGCTGTTGCAAGCAGGGCAAGCTTTTCCAGGCTTCTGGGATTGATATACATCTGCTCATGAAAGGTCCGGGCCTCGCGGGATACGGCCCCGTAGGAAACGGTAGTCAGACCGACACCACCTTTTACCATGGCCACATGATGCTCGGTAAGTGCCGTGGTAGGCAATCCGTCTTTCTGCATTCCCTCATAAGCAGCCGATCTGATGAAGCAGACTCTTCAGAACCAGGTCGCTGTCACCCAGCTTGTTTTGCCTGAAAGCTTTGTTCCATCTTACTATTTATTTGAGGTTTTTGCCTTTCTGATTCTTTGCCGGTTTGCAAAAGCAATGACGAATCGAGGCAGCAGTGGAACCAGCAAAACGATTGCTTTATTAAAGAAACCCGGAATGCAACGGGGCCGGTTCCGAAACATGGCCCGGATCCCTGCTCTTGCCACTGAATCCGGCTCCTTTCACAATCCCGATCTTTCTTCCAAGGCTCATATTGGCCCCAAAGGGATCATTCAAGTGGCGTATCGGTGGTTCCGGGGATCAGACAACATACACTAACTCCGTAGGGTTTTAATTCGGTCCGTATGGCCCTGGTGAAATAACGAAGGAAGGTTTTTGTGGGCCCATAAACTGAAATGGTTGGGAAAGGGCATGACAGAAGAGATGGAAGAAACATTGAGAATATAACCCGAACGTTTTTCCTTCATCCTGGCTCCAAATAAGCGGCACAAGAGGGCAGGAGTGTTTACATGCAGGTGAAGGATGGATTTCATTAGATCATATTCCGAATCAACCATTTCCCCATAACAGGAGCATTCCGGCATTATTTACCAGGATATCAAGCTCAATATTTTGAGCCTGACAATAATCATAAATTTCCTGTGCAGCATTCTCCCTGGCCAGATCCTGGTAAATGGTCAGCACCTGAACCTTGTGGTTTTGTTCACAGTGCTGCTTTAATTCTTCCAGCTGAGTCTTCCTGGTTGCTGACAGCAATGATATTATAAGCCTTTGGCTGCCAGTTGCTACTGAAATATGCCAACCGATGCCGTGAAGATGCACCTGTTACAAGTGCCCAGGGTCCGGTAGTATTCATTTAATTCTGCTTTGTTTTAAAAATAATAAACAAAATGAATAAATTAAGACGCTCAAACCTACATAGAAAAATGTTCAGGGCAGCATGGTCGCCTATGCAGTGCCGGAATCAACGGTTCGGATGATATCCTAGTCCTGGAAACCGACCATAACCGTCGATGCAGTGGAAGCAATCTGTGAATAAATTTCGTCCACGCTAAGCCACAAAGGTATAAGCCTTACCCACTTTGCCGGCACGTCCGGTACGGCCAATGCGGTGAATATAGCTGTCATGGGTTTGTGGAACCTGGTAGTTGATCACATGCGATACATCTGAAACATCGAGTCCGCGTGAAGCCACATCGGTTGCAACCAGAACCTGTACACGACCCTGCTTAAAAGCCTGTCAGGGCATTCTGACGGGCATTCTGACTCTTATTTCCATGAATCTGATCTGCCTTGATGCCTGCCTTGTTCAACTTCATACACAGGCGACTAACCCTGTGCTTGGTCTCTTCAAAAAGCAGTACTTTTTTAAACTCATTCTGCGACAGCATCTGCTGCAGGACCTTAAATTTGTCTTCACCGGGCTTCAGCCTGATTACTTCCTGGTCGATGCCATCACCGGAACTGTTCCCGGTGCTCACCTTCACGGTCACTGGATTCTTTAAGATGGTGTTGATCATCGATTGCTGGGATTTATCCAGGGTCGCCGAAAAGAGCATGGTATGATTGCGCTGCTTCATGCCATCAAGGATGCGGTTTACATCACGGATGAAACCCATGTCCAGCATGCGGTCAAACTCATCCAGTACCAGGGTTTTAAATTTACCCAGATCAATGGCCCGTGCGATCTGTCAGATCCAGCAGTCTGCCAGGCGTGGCAATTACCACATGGCTGTTTCTGCGAAGGTTCTTCAGGTCTGTGTTGATATTGGTACCACCAATAAAACAGGCACTGTAAAGTCCCAAGTCCTTTGGCCATGCTTTTAAACTCCTCTTCAACCTGGAGGGCCAGTTCACGGGTGGGTACAACGACCAGTGCATAGGGATTTACCCTGTTATGCAGCAGTTTTTCGATGATGGGGATCAGGAAGGCCCCGGTTTTCCCGGTTCCTGTTTGTGCAATTCCCAGGATATCCCTGCCTTCCAACAAGGGTTTCCAGGGTTCTGTCCTGGATTTCTGTGGGTCTTTCATATCCCTTTGATAGCAAGGGCTTCTCTTCAATTTTATATCAATGGGCATATCTTTAATCAGCCGGTCAGAGCGAAAAACTTTTTCTACCACTGCATGATCTGCTTCCTTCACCAGGAGGGAAGGATCCAGCGTGGATGCTTTTTTTGCCGGACGTGCATTGTTTCTTGATTCTGATTGTTTGAACCCTGAACTCTTGTTCGTCCCGGATTTGATTGATTACTTTGTCTGTTGTTTACTGTTGTATTACTCATATAATAGATTTTGAACAGCCCTAATACAAGGCTGCTATATTGTTTAAAATGACGAGCTTCAAAGAGTTCGCCGCCTTAGCTGAATCAGAAAAAAAAGAGAGGGGTCCCTGAAATGCGGGAAAACTGCCTAATTGAAAAGTCGGCTAAGAAATTTCGACAAAGGTAATCAAATATTCCATCCTTTATCGGAAATAATGTGACCTTTGCAGTAAATCTGTAAAGAATGAAGTTTGAAGAGTACCATATTGCAGAAGGAATCAAGACAAGCATTTCCAAGCTTGGATTTAAAAAGCCCACCGATATCCAGTTTAAATCCATTCCTCCCATCCTCAGGGGAGAGGATGTGCTTGCCATTGCCCAGACCGGCACCGGCAAGACTGCAGCCTTTGCCATTCCTGTATTGCATATATTGCAGGAACGGAAAATCAAAGGGCGTCCCGATGGGGTCAAATGCCTGGTCATGGTACCCACCCATGAACTGGCCCTTCAAACCGAAAATGTATTTCAGGGTTCTGGGAAAACACACCAGGGTCAAAGCCTTTGCCATTCACGGAGGGGTGGACCAGGATCCACAGATTAAGCAGCTGGATAAGGGGGTGGATGTACTGATTGCCACACCCGGCAGGATGTTTGACCTGGTGAGCCAGGGTGCACTGCAAGCTGCAACGGGTGGAGATCCTGGTACTGGATGAGGCCGATCACATGCTCGACCTGGGTTTTATCAAAGATATCCGTGATCTGATGAAACATCTTCCCAGAAAGCGGCAGACCCTCTTCTTTTCAGCCACCATCGATGAGCAGATTAAGAAGATCGCCTACTCCCTGGTAACCGATGCCATTCGCATCCAGATCTCACCCAAGGATCCGGTGGCCAAAAACATTGAACATGCCGTGGCATTCATTGAGATGGATGACAAGCGCTTTTTCCTGGAAAATGTAATCACCAACCATCCGGATCAGAAAATCCTGGTATTTGTGAGAACAAAGGTCCGGGCCGAACGGGTAAAAAAGGCCCTGGAAAGGGTGAATATCCAGTCGGAAACCATTCATGGTGATAAGGAACAGGAGCAACGTGAGCGCACCATGCAGCTGTTTCAGGACATGGAGATATTAAGGTGCTGATTGCCACGGATGTAAGTGCCAGGGGGATTGATATTCCCGATGTGGAATTGGTGGTAAATTATGACCTGCCCGAATCTCCTGAATACTATGTGCACAGGGTAGGCCGGACCGGCACGGGGAACACAAAAGGGCCAGGCCATCTCCTTTTGCAGCAAAGAGGAAAGAGAAATGCTGGCCATCATTGAGGAGCAACTGGGAAAACCCATCTACAGAACCGAAATTTCCAAAGGCTTTTACCGCGATACCATTGAAGCCTCCAAAGAAAATGAAGAAACCGACTGGCAGTCTCTTGCTGGACCAGGAAGATGCATTTCAAAAAAGCCGAAAGAAAAAAAACAAGAAATCAAAGTGATGATAAAACTATGCAATATTGCCATTCCTTGTCTTTGTCCTGAACATCCCTTTCGGGTACTGGAGGGCAAATGTCAGAAGGTTTTCCACCCAGTGGTTCCTGGCCATTCACATACCGGTTCCCTTTATTGTTGCCCTGAGGTTGCTATCCGGTATTGGATTTGCCTGGTACACCTACCTTTTCCTGGTGGGTGCTTTTTTCCTGGGACAACAATTTGGTTCCCTTTTAATGAAAAGGATTCATACGAATTGTCAACAGGAATCTTCCTGCATGGTGATGGATCTGATTCGTTGTGCCAGATCTCAGACCGGACAGCCATAAATCCCTGATTTCCTACTCTCTCCTCATGGACATGGCCGGATTCACATTTGCGGTTTTTAAAACCTGTGATATGACTGTCAGGATGGTAATCATCAGTACGGTGAGGATTGGAATCATAAAGAACCACCAGCCGATACCAATCCTGTAGGCAAAGTTGTCCAGCCATCCCTTCATGATATAATAGCCCACACCCAGACCAATGGGAAGAGCAATCGCCACCTGTATCACGAAGTAACGCAAGAGCAGCAGGACTGCATTTCCCGGGGAGGAGCCCAACACTTTTCTCAGGCCAATTTCCTGTGTCCGCTGGATCGTGGTATAGGAAGAAAGGCCGAAAAGTCCCATTCCCGCAATAAAGATTGCCATGAAAGCAAATAAGCCAAATACGGTTCCAAAACGAATCTCATTTCTGTATTGTTCATTGTAATAATCCTCCAGGAAAAAGTAGTCAAAAGGATTCTGCGGAAAGAACTGCAGCCACAGTTCCTCTGCAAAAGAGAGAACTTCCTGGTTTTTCATGGGATTCACTTTAATGGAATAATATGAATTTGCATCTTTAAAGTATCTGAATATCAATGGTTCCTGATCTTCCTTTAATCCTTCCTGGTGATAATTTTTTAAAACCCCCACAATGTTAAAGGTATCCCCCCAGAAATAAATGGGCACATTCAGGGCCGAGGCATTGTCTTCAAATCCCATTAACTCCACCGCAGCCTCATTGAGCAGGACCGTTTCGCTGTTCTGACCGAAATCCGCAGAAAAATTCCTGCCCTCCAGTATGCTGAGTCCGTAGAAATCGACAAAATCGAAATCGAAACCTATAATCCGGTACTGATTGCCATCCTCCTCGGCATCAGAGAGCCTTCTGATTCCGCCTGCGTTCCATGCAGGTTGTCTTCCGGGTACAGCAATTGAAGCTGTTACCTTCTCCACATCCGGATTGCGAAGCAGCTCGTCCTTAAAGGCACTGAATTTCTCTGAATAGGTGGAATCATTCACGGTGGGACCCCTGATTACCAATACATTCTTAATATCCACACCCAGATCACCTTTTCTCATAAATGAAATTTGCGTATACACGGTCAGGGTTCCTGCCACCAGCAAAAGGGAGGTGCTAAACTGGAAAATCACCAGGATCCGGCGCATGCCCAGGCCACCGACTTTCAATTCGGATACTCCCTTAAATACGGTGGTAGGCTTAAAGGATGAGAGAAAAAGGGCAGGGTAGATACCAGAGAGAAAAGCTCCCAGGATAAATCCCAGTAAAACAAGGGCCCAGAAGTCCGTATTAGATCCAATTGAATAGTCCAGCATCTGGCCGCTTAGTTTATTGAATGCCGGACCCAGAATCATTACCAGGATAAATGCAAGGACCATGGCTATCATATTCATAAGAAAGGATTCCAGTAAAAATTGTCCCAGCAGCTGGGATCTCATGGGCACCGTTCACTTTCCTCATCCCCACTTCCCGGGCACGCTCCAGTGAACGGGCAGTGGAAAGATTGATGTAATTAATCCAGGCAATGATCACCAGGAAAATGGATATGGCAATCAGGGCATATACCGAACGGGCATTGCCATTGGGTTCAGCCTCAAACATAAAATCGGAATTCAAATGAATACTCCTGAGTGGCTGCAAATTAAATACAACTCCGGCTCCAAAGCTATCCATCTCACTTCCAATTTGTTCCTCCACAAAGGCAGGGATTTTGGCTTCAAAGACCTTGTAATCGGTTTCCGGGTGAAGCTGGATGTAATAGAAAAAAGCATCCCACTGCCAGGCCGTATTAATCGCCTCTCCACGGAAACGAACAAGGGAGGCCCAGGAAGCCAGGATATCGGGTTTCAGGTGGGAGTTTGCAGGTGCATCCTCATAAACACCTGTAATCTTAAATTCCGGACCTCCATTGAAGCGCATGCTCTCGCCAATGGGACTTTGATCCCCGAAATACCTTCTTGCTGTGGACCTGGACAACAACATTTCCATGGGATTTAACAAAGCAGTATTTGGATCACCTTCAAGGATGGTAAAGGAAAATATTTCAAAAAAAGAAGTATCCGCCAGGTAGATCTCATCTTCCCAGAATTTCTTCTCCCCGATACTGAATACGCCATTCATCTTTTGAAAACGGGTAAAATTCTCCACCTCTTCAAAATTCTCATAGAGGGCCTGACCCACAGCGGAACAGCCGGCAGCCCACTGGGTGGTCAGCTCTCCCTTGTTGTAGCGGTCCTGCTGAACTCTGTAAATCACATCTTGTTTTTCATGAAAATTATCATAGCTGAGCTCAAAGCGAACATACTGGATGATCAGCACAAAAGCAGCCATACCAATGGCCAGTCCAAGTATATTAACGATGGAAGAAATTCGATTCTTAAAAAGGTTTCGAAAGGCAATCAGGAGGTAATTGCGAAACATGCTTCAGGATTTATACTTCAAAGACGAAACAGAATTGAATTTATTACAAGTTACATTTTTCAGATGAAAGCACATATTCTGACCTTTTTTACTAATTTGGAATTCTAAAACGATAAAAATGATGGCATCCCGAACGGAAAAACTGAATCCCTGAGAACACTCGACAAAAGAAAGATTGCAATCCCTTGATACCCTGCGTGGTTTTGACATGGCCATGCTGCTTGGGGGGGGATGGATCATCGTGATCCTTGCAGAGGCTACAGGTTGGAGCTGGCTGGAAGTCCTGGCAATCCAGCAGGAACATGTGGATTGGGTGGGATTTCGTTTCTACGACATGATCTTTCCTCTTTTTATGTTTATCAGCGGGGTGGCCATCCCCTATGCCATCAATTCGAAAGTGGAAAAAGGGATCGCAAATCTGCTCTGCTGAGGAAAATCTTTATCAGGCTTCTGGCCCTGGTGGCCCTTGGGCTTATCTATAACGGAGTTCTGGAATGGGGATTTACAGATATGCGGGTTGCCAGTGTACTGGCCCAGATTGGCTTTGGATACTTTTTTGCCGCACTGATTTCGCTTTATTCCAAGAGCATCAAAGGGGTGTATTTTCTGGCTGCTGGGAATCTTAAGCGGGGTGGCTGTTCTGCAGCTATTTGTGCCGGTCCCAGGCTATGGAGCAGGGATTTTTGAACCTGCCGCCACCATCAATGCCTGGCTGGACCAACATCTTACTGCCTGGCAGGCTTTATGACAAAGTTTTCGATCCGGAGGGAATTTTATGCATCGTATCGGCAATTTCCATCACCTTACTTGGAAGCCTGGCAGGTTATGTCTTAAGAAGCACCCCCTAAAAGCCATCACAAAAAGCCCTCTATATTGCCGCAGCAGGGTTTGGACTTTCCATCCTTGCCCTTGCTCTGAGCCACGTTTACCCCATTATTAAGAAAATGTGGACCGTACCCTATGTACTGCTTGCTGCCGGGATTAGCGCCCTTTTACTCTCTCTTTTCTACTATGTTATTGATGTCAAAGGCTCCAAAAAATGGACCTTATTCTTCAGGGTTTTTGGGATGAACTCCATTACCATTTATATGGTCACCAGGATCATTGATTTTGGGGATATCAGTCATTTCTTTCTGAACTGGTTCTCCATCCATATCAGCGAGGCCTATGGTGCTGTTTTGATAGCCATCGGGGTTCTGGTTCTTGAATGGGCACTGCTTTACTTTCTTTATAAGAAGAAGATTTTTCTGAGGGTATAAGGACTTACCTGATCACTATCTTTTCTGCAAAACACCTGGTTTTGCCTGATAATGAAATAAATACAAGGCCTCTTGGAATGTCATTGGTATGAACCTGAAACTCAGAGTGGCTATCCGGAGATACAAATTGTTCCGATTTCAGCACTCTACCATTACTGTCTATGATTTGCATTGACAATAATTCACCTGCCAATCCATTATATTCAATGTTCAGGACATCGCTCCCCTCGAGGAAAATAATCTGAACGGGTAAGTTTCCCCCGCTCCTCAATTTAGTTGAAGTGAAATCCGCCTGAATCCTTCTGGTACTAGCAGGCCCCAAACCAAAACCATCTCTTTGGCACGCACGGAAAGCTCTCCACCTTCAAACTCAGTATCAAAATCCACCTCAATTAGATTTGTCGAGCTGCTACCTGAAGCTCCCGGGGGCAAAACCCAATGATAGGATTCTGCATTAAAAACCTCATCGACTGCATATTCATTCGTTGCGCTACCCTGAAAAACTGAACCCGGACCGGAAATGCTGCCGGGTGCAGGAGGCAGGCTGTAATTCTCAATATCCGGCAGTTCGAGTGCATCATCTAAGGCCACCAGTTCAAAACCAAGCGTATCCTGAGGATGAACACAGGCCAGCAGGTAGTTCTCATCGGCCACTTCGCCCATTCCTGAGGCCAGAAGGGTAATATGGTCCCACCGATCGTAAAAAGCAGAAATAGCATCAGGATTACCTCCCACGTCACCGGCTATTAAGAAGAATTTCTTATCTGGCCTTTCCAGCAACATAGGATGAAGCTCATCCCAATAGTTGGAATGCTCCACCATCTGGTTGTACCTTGACCGGGAATTGCTCCTCACATCAATGTACTTTTTATGACTGTTCCAAATGACCTCATGAAAGAATATAAATATGTTCTTGCATGAATCGCCCGCCTTAGAGATTTGTTCCTCCAGGAAAACCAGCTGATTTTCGGAAATGGCCCTGTCTGCTTCGATACTATTCAAAACAATAAAGAGATCTTTATGGGAATAAAAAGCATAGTAAGTGGCCCCGAACTTATCCTAAAAAAACCTGCCTTCCGGTCTCATTATCATCGTGATTTCCCATCACGTAAAAGTAGGGCAGGGAAAGGCTATCAAGCTCGTCCTCTACCTGTTGCCAGCTTTCACTTGTGCTATGGTTGACAATATCTCCTGTAAAAACCATAAACTCAACGGTGCTGTCGATTCCTGAATATAAACGATTAAGCAGAGCAGGGTGCAGACCAATATTTTCGCCTTCATGCGAACCATAAGCATGACCGGCAGCAATAAAGGAATAGGAGCTATCGGTCTGGGCCAAGAGGACCGTATTGATAGACAACAGGGCAACAAATATAAATCCGCTAGTCCAAAAACGCTTCAAAATCAGTTTTAGCTTTTATTTGACGGGCACAAATTCAACATAATCCCAGAATACCATTCCTGCCATAATATTTCTGATGGTAATGGTGTGCTCAGCTGTGGTTTCAAAAACGGCATCAGCAACCTTCTGCAGGCCACCTGCCCCGGTACCATAAGCTCCGGTATACGTAATACCGGTCCCTACTCCGTCAAGAGAAACTACACAATCAGTTACATCACCCCAGGGTGGCTGCATGAGATAAATCTCGTATTTACCTTTTATCACCTTGGGAAAAGTTATGGAAACCTCCCACCAACCGTCTACTACCTGGATCACTCCGTTGGAACAGTAAATATCCCTGTTAATAATCTTTGAATATTTAGCTATAACAATATCAGAGCCTTCAAATTCGCTGGGCAGGAAGTCACTTAGCCCATTTTCATAGGGTAGAGCATCCAGTCCGATATCACCGCTTGAAATAAAGTTGGCCACAAAATGATTCCTGCAAACTTCCTCTATAAATTCCGG
This sequence comes from uncultured Bacteroidota bacterium, assembly GCA_963716765.1. Classification (GTDB taxonomy): domain Bacteria; phylum Bacteroidota; class Bacteroidia; order Bacteroidales. The sequence goes on from CAVQUO010000022.1 coordinate 452,728, forward strand.
ACTAAATCCTTCCAATCCACTCACCCCCTTGAGGGTATAATAATCAAACATTGCATCATTGGTCGGGAGAAACACTGTATACGGTCCCCTGATTTTCAAAAGAGCTTTCATCCCTGCCAGCTCAAATTGCTGGCTAAATAATCGCCGATCACCTGTTGCTCTGAATCCACCTTCCACAATTGGGGTTCTTCCTTACATGATGGAAGTAAAAAAAGCACAGTAAAAAACAAGATTATACCGAATTTAAATCCGTAAGAAAATGAGAATCCAGGGTATAAATTCATTGTTTCCTTTTGATTACCCCGGCAAATTAGCAGAATAAGTAAGGAAGTGCAATTAAATCTCTAACTATATTTCTAAGCGTATTTAATTTACAGGAACAAATTGAACATAATCCCAGAATACCATACCAGCCATGATATTCCTGATGGTAATGGTATGCTCGGTAGTGGTTTCAAAAACAGCATCAGCAACCTTCTGCAAGCCACCTGAACCTGTTCCATAGGCACCGGTATAGGTGTAACCTGTAGATACGCCATCCAGAGATACAACACAATCGGTTACATCACCCCAGTTGGGTTGAAAGAGATTCACCTCGTATGTGCCTTTCATTACCTTGGGAAAGGTGATGGAGATTTCCCACCATCCTCCTTGAATAGCAAGGCAATCTCGATTTAAAACACCTGTATTGTTCTGCTGATAATAGTATTGCAAATAATTACCTCTCCACTTGATTTTCTCCAGGTCGTTATCACCATCAAAGAATCTCATATAGTATTTCTGGTAATAATCTCCCTGCTGCAGGTCGAAAAAGTCAGTTGTTTCAAATTGGACAAAAGCTGGTTGGGGATCAATTGCCGGCAAAATATCATCAATAGAGTGCAAAGCACCATTTTTTGCGGCAGTATTGGATGCCTCAATATTAAAGCCCGTATATAACTTGGTATCACGATCGTAATTTATTTTATAATCAGTATCAATGGTGAAGGCCACGTTATTGTCCCTGGAAAGGATGGGATATACCCCGGTAAGCAAGTCGGACAGGTAATAGCTGCCATTCATACAATGATATTCTATGTAGCGGTAGAAAGGATTTTCCAGGAAAGTAACACTATCCCGGTTAGCGCCGCACCACTCAATCAAATCATCAACATTATTAATTCCATACCGATTATAAATGGTATCCGCTACTGCCAATAAGGTATACCTCGTACGTGCCACCTTGCTTCCATAAGGAAAAGTAATAATCTGAAGTGTGTCCTTCAAACCCGTAATGGTAAGCCCATCGGAAAAAATTTTATAAGATGGATCTGAGGATACCAAACTGAAAATGTCCATAACAACCGGATCCAATACCTTATCCACAACCTGAACAACTCCATTGGAACAATAAATATCTCTCTGAGTTATTTTGGACGTTTTAGAAATAAGGATATCAGAACCCTGAAATTCACTTGACAAATAGTCACCCAGTCCGTTCACCTCTCTTAATGCGCCCAAACCTATATCACCGGTTCCTATGAAAGCATTAACAAAATGATTCCGACAAATATTCTCCTGGACCTCTGTACTAAAGCCCTCCAATCCACTCACACCCTTTAGCGCGTAATACTCCATCATTGCGTCGTTGGTAGGGAGAAAGACAGTAAAAGGTCCCCTTATTCTCAACAAGGCTTTCATGCCTGCGAGCTCGATAAGTTTATTAAATTCTGAATACTCAGGATTACCGGCTATATAATCCCCGATCACCTGTTGCTCCGAATTCACCTTCCATAATTGAGGTTCTTCCTTACAAGAGTTGATAGCTATGACAGTAATGAACAGAAAAATGATCCGGCTTATGCAGTTTAAGTTGCAAATGGTTTTAAGCTTCATTGAATAATTTTTTAGAAGTAGACCCTAAAAATAAGACTTTCGGGGATATGAACCATCCATTTCTTATTTATTCTCGGACAGAGTAGCAAACCAAATGTTAAATATTAAGTTAATTGTTGTTTTATTTAGACTCACTCCAGATAAGCGCCGTACCTTTCCTATAGAAATTGATAATTAGTTTCATTTTTTTTAATCCTTAAATACATTTAACAATGAAAAAGTTTCTCTTTTTAAGCGCAGTATGCTTATTATCACTGAGCCTTGTTTCGGCTCAGAAAAGTCCTTTCCCCCTTATCGGAGGCACGGCTCCATCTTTTACAGCCACTAGCACCAATGGAAAAATACATTTTCCTGAAGATTATGGAAACAGCTGGAAAATCATGTTCTCCCACCCCAAGGATTTTACCCCGGTATGCTCTTCGGAAATGCTCGAACTAGCTTACAATCAGAAAAGCTTCGAAGAAATGGGAGTCAAACTAGTGGTACTTTCAACCGATATCCTTGATCAGCACAATTCATGGAAAAGTGCCCTGGAAGAGATCTCCTGGAAAGACAGGGCCCCTGTAAGCATTGACTTTCCGATTATTGCTGACAATGATCTGAAGGTCTCAACCCTTTACGGTATGATTCATTCCCAGGCCAGTGTAAGTGAAAATATCAGGGGTGTCTACATTATTAATCCTGATAATGTTATCAAGGCAATCTTATTCTATCCAAATGAAGTGGGTAGAGATATTGATGAGTTAAAAAGAGCAGTAGCTGCCCTGCAAACCAACTATGAAGATAAATCTGTGGTTACTCCGGCAAACTGGCAGGTGGGTGATGATGTGATTGTTCCCGTACTGTCCCAGGCTGATAAAAATGCTTTGAGCAGCCCTGATTCTGAGTACTACCAATTGTCATGGTTCATGACCTTTAAAAAGTCTGAATAAGATCCAATCGTTTTAGCTTAGGCTATTTAAGGCAGGTGTACACAAAGTGTGTGCGCTTGCCTTTTTTTTTGCCCTGCCTGCAACTTCTTTAGTAGCTTAATGGTTATATTGCTGAAGCTTGATACCCGTATGAGAAGATATTTTATTGCCTTTAGAATAGTATTGTTTTTTGCCCTCACTTCCCTGGTATTTTCTGAGGCAAAAGCTCAAACAATTAGAATTATGCCACTTGGTAACTCCATTACTGCAGGTGGCATGTGTATCAATGGAGATATTGACAGCTGTGTTCCCCTGGGAGGAAATAATGCAGTGGGATATCGCCTCAGGCTATACAATCTCCTGAATGCAGCAGGCTATAGTTTCGATTTCGTGGGAACCGAACAATATGGAAACAGTCAAATGGCAGATTCGGATTGTGCCGGATTTGGAGGAATCCGCGACTCACAGTTAGCCGATATAATGGAAACGGGGTCATCTTCGCATTCATCGGGCTATGTTACTCCGGGCCCATACATGCAAAGCATTCCTGCAGACATCATTTTGCTTCATATAGGGACCAATGACATCCTGGGAGCCGATACAGCAAATGCTGACATAGATCGGATCCTTGATGCAGTGGATGATTATGAGACGGCCAGTGGTGATACCGTCATGGTTTTCCTGGCCAGAATAATCAGCACACAATATGAGGCTTGCGGGGAAAATCCCCGAATCGTTGCTTATAACGGGATCATTGATAATCTGGCTGCCGCAAGGCAGGCTGCGGGTGATCATCTCATCCTGGTGGACATGGAATGTGATGCCGGGCTGGACTATGACAATGACTTCACCGACCAGGTGCATCCCAATCAAAGCGGATACGACAAGATGGGGCAGGCCTGGTTTGACGCCATTGATTCATGGATCAAATCCATGAATATCACCTATGAACTCACTATGCAAACATCCGGTGGGGGTGGATCCGTTTCTCCCGCTGAAGGGGTGCATACTTATGAGGAAGGAAGTATTGTAGATCTTAGTGCCACACCCGCAGCCGGATACGAATTTAGTGCATGGACGGGCGATTTGGAGAGCTCTGTCAACCCACTGACAGTGACCATGGACAGCGATAAAAACATTACGGCCAATTTTAGTAAACTCAGCTATGAACTAACAGTAAGCACTGACGGTACAGCTGGGGCAACTGTAAGTCCGGCCGGAAGCATTTCAGTTGAACACGGGGAAACAACAGACATCGAGGTAAAAAATGTTCCCGAGGGGTCGGATTTCCTTGCCTGGGAGATAATAGCAGGCTCATCTGTAATTATTGCTGATACAACAGCCCTGAGCACAACTGTAAGCTTGGCATCAGGAAATGCCACAATTCGAGCAAACTTCAGGAAGATTATAAAAGTTTCAAGCCTGGATTATCCCGACCTTCCAGCTAAAATTGACGATACCATGCGCTCAACAATCACCGTGGTAAATGATCAGGGTGAAGCCCTTAGCCTGGTGTCTGGTTATATCGGGGGCTATCCCTTGTCAAATCTGATACGCATCGATTCAATCTCTTATACTGTTGATATTTTTATCAATAAGGGCGGAAACTCCTATCTGGCTGAGGAGAATATCCCTGTGAGCAACCTGGTTCTTAGCGATGGCAGCCTGTTTAGTGAAAGCTATGATGACACCATTGTACAAAATAATGACCCCATTGATGCAGAGGCTCCTGAGGTTTTGTTACTTAGCGTACCGGATTCCGTTTTTGGTGCCGGGGATACCATTTTAATGACTATTGTGGCCGATGGTGAAGGCTATCTTGCTGAATCAGGAACTGAAATTAACGGAGTTCCTATTTCCTCGTCCAGGATTAAACTCAGCGAGATTGTTGCGGGTGAGTATCTGCTTGCCTATGCAGTGGACGGCCAGGACAGTAGCGTAAGGTCCGGACAGCTTCAGGCTTCTGTGATTCTCAGGGATGAAGCCGGGAATATTAGCAATAGGCTTAGCGAAATAGAAGATAATTCACTGGAAATCATTTTCCCTACAACCGGAATTTTCAAAAATGAGCAAAGGGATCTTCATATTTCTCCAAATCCTGCCAGTAATCTTTTCTTCCTGGGTATGGAAAATACCTCAACAACAGGCGGAAGTCTGGAAGTATTCGATATCAGAGGCCGCTGCATGATCTCAAGTGATCTTTCCAGAGAACAGGTGATTTCGGGTATAAGCATTTCAAACCTTGATCCCGGTATCTATCTGGTACGATTCACAAGCGAACTCGGAAGGGTGGGACTGGGGAAATTGATTATTTCCGAATAATTTGGGCCCCTTAGAACTCCTCACCACCTCCACCATCTGATCCCCTGTCACGGCTGCTCTGCTTGAAATTATTCAGACGGTAGCTGGCTGTAAGTGAAATAATAGGTGCTCGTGTGGATCTGCTGTAATAATTGTAGAAGTCAACATCCTGTGTAACGGATACACGTTCCACGGTGGAAAAGACATCACGGACCTGAAGGACCAGGGATAGGCTGTTATCCAGGAAATCGCTCCGCACAGCAGCATTGAAAGTATAGTAACCTTTGTCCTCACCCTGTGTGGTTACCGTGGCACTGTTGTAATTGCCATCAAACTGAAGCCGGATCCTTTTGGCTATATTAAATGTATTATTCACCCTCGTACCCCAGTTGAATGATTGATAGGAGGATCCATTGAGCTCACTATCGATGCGATAGTTGATACATATCGCCCATCAGATTGAGCTCCCACCAGGAAAAGAGTGATATATTATAGAGGGCTTCCAGGCCCAGGGAGTAATCTGTACCCACATTGGTAAAGGTTTGTAAGAGAATTCCTTCCTCATAAACTTCCACGGGTTCGTTCCACCTTGTTGTGTTTGATCCTGTAATAGGCTTCCAGGGATAACTGTGACTTCTCGCGTGAATGAATGAAGCCCATTTCCGTGGCATCAATATACTCGGGTAGTAAGAGCCGGATTACCCTGTCGGACGTTGTACATATCGGTCCAGGTAACAAAGGGCTCCAGGTAATATCCCCTGGGCCGGTCGATGCGACGTGAATAGGAGGCCATGAGCTGGTTTTCTCCGGGTAGCTGGTAGGAGAGGTGGAGGGTAGGGAAGAAGTCATATCGTTCCAGGGTATAGTCTTCAACACTCTCATCAGCCGTAATGACTCTGTAGGTATATTCTCCCCTCAGACCTGCCTGGTATCCCAGCTTTCCTGTTTCTCCTTTGAAGATTCCGTAAAGGGCATAGATATTCCTGGAATAAATGGTGTTATTGCTCTTATCCGGCTTGAAGAATATATTCCTGCAAATCCGGGTCGAAGACATACAAAGCAGTTGCATCCTCACTTGTCCCACTTCTCAACTGAAAACCAGCTTCCAGGCCATGTTTGTCACCAATAGGTTTGGCATAATCCAGCTTCACTTCAATCTGATTTGAGGGTCCTTTTTCTGTGGTTCTGGTTCCCTGGTTTACCGATCCATTCTCATCCTGAAGCAAGTTATCGGAAAATTCGTCCCCCTTTCGGTACCTTTGATTGAATTGCAGCATCAACTCATGACCCTTTTGCTGGAATGAATGTTGAAAACTACCTGTCAGGTTGTAATAAAGTGCACCCCGACCGGATTCGTTCAGGCTGATTTCGCCGTGTTTCGAAATCGAAAGGATCACGATAGGTCAGGTATTCGAGCCGGGAAGAGCTCAGACCTTGATACTCCCCGGCGTGAATACCGAGTGAAAAATTGTTCCTGGGTGAAATATCCCAATCCAGGCCCATCCGCAGGCCCCCACCACGATGCTTGCTTTCAGTGTCACCCGCTGCTTCAATAATGGTAGTGGTATCCCCTGTGTGGTCCGCCGTTCACTGGAAGTCTCTCCCGGGTAAGGACTGTTCCTGTAATCCCCGCCAAAATAGACGTTTGCATTACCTTTTCTGTAATTCAGCAGAAAATCTCCCCCGTATTCCCCGAAAGTATTGGTTTTGAGGTTGAAAAGACCCTGTAGACCCAACATGCGGTTTTTCTTTGTAATGATATTAATGATCCCACCTGTACCATCGGGCTGGTACCTGGAAGAGGGATTGGTGATGATCTCAATGTTCTCAATGGTGGAGGCCGGAGTTTGCCGCAATACATCACTGGGATCCAGAACCGTGGGTTTTCCATCGATGAGCACTGTAAATCCTGTACTTCCTCGAAGTGATACATTGCCTTCAACATCCACACGGATGGATGGAACATTTTCAAGCACTTCCACGGCACTCAGGGAGGCAGCTGTCATTTGCTCCCCAACAGAAATAACTTTTTTGTCGATGCGAAACTCTACTGCGTTTCGCTCATTGCTAATCACCACTTCATCAAGGAGCTGGGAACTGGTCTCCAGGAAGATGGTTCCTATATCCAGACGTCGATTGCTGCGATCAATCACCAGATCACTGTAGTGCATTTCTTCATAACCCAGGAAACTCACTTGAATATAATAGTTGCCCTCTGCAATTTTTGTTGCATTAAAATTGCCATCCGGATCCGTAATGGTGCCAGTTACAAGGGTACTGTCATTCGCATTAAATAATGCGATGGTGGCGAATTCAATGGGTTGATTGGATGCCTGGTCATAAACCATACCCCGTACCTGTCCTCCCTCATCAATATAATCTGCACGCAGTATTCACCGCAATAAACACGCTGAATATCATTATAATAACAATCTTTTTCATAGCTATCATCTTTGTTATTTCAACTAATACCATTATCCCGCTTCTGCCTGATAGTTATCATTAGACTCTTAACACCTGTTAAAGTTTAATTGTTCTAAATAAAAATAAAAATCATAGAGCGCAGGAATCGGTTTTTAGAAGGGGAGAGGCAATGGCTTTTTCAGAACTAATATCTATATTGCTACTAATTAAGTTGATATCGGATAATATTTAAGGTCAATCATAATGAGCAAGACAGCAATATTTTTCAGCCCGGAAGGCGGAAACGTAAATAGCGTAGCAAACAAGCTAGGAGAGATGATCGGAAATGACAAAGTTGATATAATTCCTGTTAAAGAAGTTGAACAGGGAGATTTATCCAAATACACTCAAATAATTCTTGTTGGATCTACTGTTGGAGCAGATCATTGGAATAACGAAATTATTGTAGATGAGTGGATTGAGTTTTTCACGAAGATTAAAGATCTTAGTTTTGAGAATAAAAAGGTAGCTATTGTCGGACTTGGAAACAGTGTTTTATATCCTGAACACTTTGCGGACGGAATGGCTGTTCTTTATGAAAGAATCAAACAGCAAAATGGTGAGATATTGGGTAAGGTCGAAGCGAAAGGATATGATTTTACAGATTCGGAATCATTAGATGATGAAGGGTTTTTCTGCGGTTTAGCTCTTGATGAAGATAATGAAGATGAACTAACTACCGGAAGGTTAGAAAATTGGATATCCATCTTAAAACCTGATTTTGAGTTTTAATCAGTTAATTCGCTTTTTATCAATTTGTAGATTATATGTTTCGCCCTGGGCCAGTATGTCGATGAAGAATCCATTGTCTCTAGGATCTAATTAGTGCGAGGCAAACAGGTGTTGTTATCATATAATCTTGCTGAGTTGTACCAAGTTGAAACTAGGATGATAAACCAGCAAGTAAAAAGGAATACTAGTAGATTTCCGGAAAGATACATGTTACAACTTGCTCAAAATGAATAGGATCGTTTAAGATCACAAAATATGATCTTAAAGTGGGAATAGCGCCTCAAATACCTACCTTATGCATTCACTGAGCACGGTATACTGATGCTTTCAAGTCTGCTTAAAAGTGAGAAGGTTGAAAAAATCAATATGCTGATAATCGATACGTTTGTGGGAAAACCAACCAACTTGGTTCTTCGTTTCAGTTCTTGGTTCATCCGCTCCAACATAACGGCAGTCCGTAAACGTTTATAGTGCTCCTCCGGTGCAGCTCCAGTACTGAGGGATAAAACGCACCATTCCCTATATGTTCGTGTCTTTCCAACTACATTAAGTCCCGTATCATTAAACGGACGATCTCGCTGATTAGGTTCTTGCCCTGGTAATTGATCAGCTCTGAAAGCAGATCATCTGAGTTCTTCTTTGTAAATTGTTCCAGTTCTTTGAAAGTTATGGTCGTTTGTTTTAACGGTTCGCACTTTAAAACTATAAATCAACCGTGACTTTCTTTTTATACCATGATAATCCAATTTTACAGAAACTAATTTACTTGACGTTAAATGTTTCTGGTTCGGACAAAATTTTAATCAGAATAATATAGATATGAGCAATCTTATCACGATCAAAGCATACATTGAGAATATATTAAAAATAAGCCGGTTTGCTGTTCTTGCAACTGAGGGCGAAGGCCAGCCTCATGCAAGCCTTATTGCTGTTACCCCGATGGAAGGCTTCCGGAAACTAATCTTTGCCACCTATCGAAATACACGAAAGTACCAAAACCTCACTCACAATGGCAAAGTAGCTGTTCTTGTTGAAAGTATTGATATTAACAAGTCGGGCCTAAAGGAAAGCTCAGTGCTGACTGCATTTGGTCAAGTTGAAGATATTGAGATCGCAGAAAAAAATTTGGTTTTCGAGGCACATCTGGAAAGACATCCCGCACTTTTATCCTTTATGCAATCAGAGGATTGTTCTCTGGTCCGGATTAAAGTTGATACATATCAGGTTGTTCGTGGAATTGATGATGTTACCTGGTGGCCTGTAGAAGATTCTAAATATTAGTTTTAATTTTTGATTTGATTTGATCTGTAGTTTTGCGCTTTCAAGTGCAATACTATGAATTCAGGCAAACCCAGGATCGGATACAAAAAATGAAAACCAGAAAAGCCAACGCGCCGATGATGATAAGATCAGAGCGTCGGACAGTGAAGGATTTTGAGCGCAAGCTGCGTGGCTATTTAGCATAATGCCTTATTCTAATGTCAGAGCAACAACCTGGCAACGGTGAAATAAAGCTGCAGTTGCACTAGAATGTACTTGCATTATGTTAACATTGCTTTGAAAATCAATCATATGCACGGCATTGCTGCAATTTCCCCAGAGTAAACAGTATTTTCCAAGAGGGGAGAGGCTTTTGCTTTTCCGGATAGTTGATGGATACACTCTTTTTACATTGTGAAGCAATGTGAAAAGGGTGTTTCTAATATCACGCTGATATATAATCAGATAATACATAAACCTTAAGATCTCATTACATAACCATAAGCGGATTCCATTGATCGCTAAAAAGGTATTATCAGACTGTTACCATATTGGTAACTTTTCTTATATTTGGGGAAATTTAATGCGTATTATTGCAAAAAGGACCATAAGGGAATTCTGGGAGAAATACCCTGATGCAGAAGAAGCATTGCGAACCTGGTACCGTGAATCATCCAGGGGAAAATGGCAGGATCCGAAACATTTGAAAACTCATTTCGGTCATGCCAGAATAATAGGTGCTAACAGAGTGATATTTAACATCTGTGGTAACAAGTACCGGCTTATATGCGAGATTAACTACACGAGGGGGTGGTTATTCATTCGTTTTATAGGAACCCATTCTGCATATAATAAGATAGACTCAAAGAAAATATAATTGATATGTACCAGGTAAAACCAATTAAATCTGAAGAGGATTATGACAATGCGCTTAAGCGTATGAATGAGATATTTCACGCAGAAGAAGATACCGAGGAAGGGGACGAGGCCGAAATACTTATGTTGATTATCGAAGATTATGAGGAAAAGTATCATCCCATCGGTAATCCCGATCCCATAGAAGCCATTAAATTCATGATGGAGCAAAAGGATCTTAAACAAAAAGATCTCGCAGAAATCCTTGGGTATAGGAGCCGTGTCTCAGAAATCCTATCCGGGAAAAGGAAGCTGAATCTGGAAATGATTCGCAGACTTCATGAAAAATTGAATATCTCCTATGAAACACTTATGGGCAGATATTAGTAGCATACTGATCATTGAAATTTCAAGAGGGGAGAGGCTTTTGCTTTTACGGATAGTTGATGGATACACTCTTTTGCCGTTGTGCAGCAACGTGAAAAGGGTGTTTGCAATTACGCTGATAAATCATCCTGAATCACATCAATCTTTAAGATCACATTTTGTGATCTTAAAGAAGCAGAAAGTCATATTTGTGACCCGGCGAAGCTATATACGATTGAAACCAATTGGAGGACGCAAATTGCGACCTTAAAGAAAGAACTACATGAAATTATTTGAATAACAATGAATGAGGAAGAAAATGGAACGCAGTGAGTTCCGAATTTTCATGGATCCATTACAGACTTCTCAAAGGTTAAAATGCTAATACCAGAGAATCCTACTTGGAGGAAGCAATTGCAGGAAACTGGACCAATCACCAACTTGAAATCGCAAATTGCGACATCAAGTTGGGATGCCGCCTAATATTACCCTCTTAGAGAACACGCTTTGTGACCTTAGAACAGGAAACGATATGATAAAAGAAGAAAAACTACTTACACCTGATGAACTTATCACCAGCAAAATTTTCGTGATACGAGACAAAAAAGTTATGTTGGATGAAGATCTTGCGGAGCTCTATGACGTGGAAACCAAAAGGCTAAACGAGCAGATAAAAAGGAACATAGCCCGTTTTCCTGAGGACTTCATGTTCCAGTTGTCCCAAAAGGAATTTGATAACTTGAAGTCGCATGCGTGAAATGCTCGCATCCCATAAAGAAATCCTTTATAAACTCAAGGAGCTCGAAAGAAAGGATATCGAGCAGGATGATAAAATCTTGTTAATCCTTGAATACATTAAACGACTTGAGAAAAACCGGCAAGATCAGAAGGAATTCAAAGACCGCCCCAGGATCGGATACAAAAAATGAAAACCAGAAAAGTCAAAGCGCTGATCTTCTTCTGTAGAATGGCGCAAATCCCTCTAACATAAAATCGGTACCGATATAGGGTCGCTACACGCCCTATATCTGATTTTATGTGAATCAGCACAGCTGAGCGGGATTTGCTTCTATTGCACTAGAATGTACTTGCATTATATTAATATAGCTTTGATATTCAAAGCAATACACTTCTAATAGTCAGATTAATCTGGTCTAAAACCAAGGATTTCGGAAGGGGAGAGGCTTTGGCTTTTCCGGATGGTTGATGGATACACTCTTTTTGCGTTACGTAGAAATGTGAAAAGGGTGTTTTGCATTTACGCTGATAAATCATCCTGAATCACATCAATCTTAAAGGTCACAAAATGTGACCTTAGACAACAAAATGCAAGTGAAGGAAAACTAACATTAACAATTGAACTTGTTATTCCAAATTGGAAGATCAAGTTGGGGTGGTCGCAGTATTCCTACTAATCTTTGAAAAAAGTCACGCACTGAGTGACGAATTATCTTGGGCCACCTAAAGATTCTTATCGAAGGTTGAAAATTAACCACATGTCAAAGGAAGAAACGGAAATTATGATCCCGGACGAAGTGATAATGGATAAAATTATCCTCATCCGCGGACAACAAGTAATGATCAGTAATGATTTAGCGGAGTTATATGGAGTAACTACAAAGCGGCTAAACGAGCAGGTAAAACGTAATCTAAAGCGCTTCCCGCAACATTTTATGTTTCAGTTAAATGAGCAAGAAAAAGATGAGGTGGTCGCAAATTGCGACCACCTCCAAAACATAAAGTATTCTCCGTATTTACCATACGCATTCACCGAATATGGTACGGTAATGCTAGCCAATATCCTATATAGTGATAGAGCTATACAGGCATCAATCCGGATCGTTGAGATTTATATTAAAATAAGGGAAAATATCCTGTCTAATAAAGATCTGCTCCTGAAGATGGAACAATTAGAGAAAAGAATGGGTGATCAGGATGAAAAAATAGTCTTGGTTTTCAAATATTTAAAGAGTTTCATCGATACCAAAGATAAACCCAGGAAAAGAATTGGCTTTAAAAGAGAAGATGAAATATAGCTTGGAAATCACAAATTGTGATATCCAATGCGTGCGCTGGCATGAAGCGGCTATTTAACATAATGTCTATTCTAGTGTCAGAGCAACAACCAGGCAACGGTGAAAGAAAGTCGCACTTGCACTAGAATGTACTTGCATTATGTTAATATTGCTTTGAGGATCAATGCAATACACTGTCGATATCGTGCAATCTTCTCCAGAATAGACAGTGATTTTCGAGAGGGGAGAGGCTTTTGCTTTTCCGGATGGTTGATGGATACACTCTTTTTGCGAAACGGAGTGCAGCGGAAAGGGTGTAAAGTGAAAACTGATTTCAAATTATACTATTGGAATCCCTTCTTTTTTTACGATCTGAAGTAGGGGCGAAACTTCATCATTGTCGAATCGGAATAGGCCAACAGCAAAGGGCTCAATCCGCCTATCAACTTTGCGGGTTAATTTCCAGATCAGTCCATAGGCAAGGTCATCAGAACTGTCATCAAACCTCTTGGATACCAGCATTACATCGATATCACTTCCTTCATTCCAATCATTCCTGGCCGCACTTCCAAAGAGAAAGGCCTTATCAATCAATAAACCTGAATCGTTTAAAATCCTTATATATTCCGAGACTTTGCTCAAAGTTTCCTTTCGATCCATGTCAACATCTCCTTTGTTTTATTCAGATACTCAATTACTTTCTCTTTTGTAGGTAACACAGGATTATAGTCGGGATATCTACCTTCTAATTGATATTTCATCAGAATACCAAGGAAATCCTCATAACTTTCTTCAATCTCAGTATTGATAAGATCCAGCAGATAAACCAGGTTGTGTGTTTTGGGAGGAATTTGTCCTGTATCTTTTACCACATGTGCCTTAAGGGCTTTCTCAATTGCTAAATGGCAAAAGAAAAGACCATGGATATTCCTTGATTCTCTGATTAATAACTCCGCGGTATCCAGATCGGTTTTTGCAGTATTAATCCAATATTCTATTTGCTTTTCAGTATTAAGCACAACAGTAGTTTTACTAAAAGTACAAATTTTTCCAGAAATGCCTTTGCACAGAAGACAATTAAAGCAGAGCGTAGGCCAGTGAAGGCATTAGAGCGTATGCTGCAGGGCAATTTAACATAATGCCTTATTCTAGTGTCAGGACAACAACCTGGCAACAGCGCAAGAAAACCAGACCTCCCCGTACAATGTTTTGTCTATGACTTTTTCAATAATGATATTTATGTAGGTACTGATGTGGGGGTATATTCTAAATCTATAAATGACAATGCCTGGCAAGAGGAAACGGATTTTCCGAAAGTCCTAGTTTCAGATTTATTATTAAATAAATCTAGTGGGGATTTGGTGGCTGGCACATACGGGAGGGGTGTTTGGAGGAAAAACCTAGGTGCTGGGGATTGTGTTGATTTTACGGATTTAACCTATCGATTCTTTTCTTGATTGGAATGGCAGTCCATGTTTGTTTTAATATAACTGTTGCTTCTGGTGGCACGCTAAATATTACGGGTAGTGTAGTTATGGCTTATAGAGCACAGATAACAGTGGAGTCAAATGGTTTACTTATAATAGATGGCGAGTTATTAGAAAATGGTAATATCACCATTGAGGATGGAGGCAAGTTGGAAATATCAAATAATGGGTTGCTGATACTTAACTATGAAGATCAGCTACTGATTGAATCTGGCGGTGAATTAGAAATTGAATCTGGGGAAATTAGAATTAATACAAACATTTATTAAAGGGTATTGAGATGAAAGAGATAGCGATAATTGGAATTTCACTTTTTATATCAACTGTATATTCAAATGCTCAGCCGAGGTTTTTTTATTAGATTTCGAGAATCCCTATTCAGTTGAGCATGTATTAACTATTGATACGATCTCCAATCCAAATAACAGTTGGCAGATAGGCACTCCAAATAAGGAGTTTCTTTCTGATGCCTTTTCTCCTATGAATGTAATTATTACCGATACTATCAATCCATATCCAGTAAACGACACTTCTGCATTTACTATCTCGGCATGTAGCTGATGAAGGCTTTGTCGAACCACATTCAGCCGATTTGCAGGGGTATTATAAGGTTAACTCTGACTCATTAAGAGACTTTGGGAGAATAGAGTTTCTCTCCTGATAATGGGAATTTATGGGTTGATCTTATCAATGACACGATTTACCCTCCTCCGATGTGGCGTTCTGATATACCTGTATTAACAGGAACCAGTAATTGGACTGTTTTTGCATGTGAACTTAGCTCAAATGGAATTCCCCATTGAACTTGGAGATACAGTGCTTTTTAGATTTTCTTTTATAAGTGATAGTATTGATAATCAGAAGGATGGGTTGATGTTTGACAATATCAGGTTTATGGATTTTACTGAAGGTATTTGCAATCAATAGTACTAAGGCAGTTTGAATCAAATGTATTCCCTAATCCTGGGAATCATAATATTAACCATTTCATTTGATAACACGCTGTTCTCAAAGGTTAATTTGGATATTATGGATGGATCTAGGGAGGCTGATATTCAGGAGTGACAGCTTCAGAACGAGTAGTATATCTGTAGATATTAGTGATTATGCTCCGGGGATATACTATTACAAGCTACTAAATGAGAATGAGAAGAAGGGTTCCTGGGGGAAGTTTTTGGTTGAATAGACTAGTACACCCCGTCCTGAAAGTTCTGTAATATAGTGCCGATTTGGGAAATAGAATTAATAAAAAGTGTATTGCAAACTAAGCGAAGCGAATTTGCCAATACTCTTTTTAAATGTAGATTTGGAAAAGCTTTGCGGGCTGGCCATTGTTGAACTAAAGGGGAGACGGGGGGCAAGGCCATTGCGCCTGAAGCGGATTTTGTTCTTTTTTTCAAGTCAAAAATCCGCTGAACAGCAATGTCAGGGAGGCCGGAGCGGCTATTTAATATAATGACTAATTCTAGGGCAATCGTCTTAGGTAAGTTTTTTCCCGGGCTGGCTTGTGTGTCTATTTACCTGAGCGATCAGGCGAAGGCAAGCGCAGCGCAGACATAATATTACATTCTAGGGCAATGCTGGGTGCCAAAGAGGATCTTAAGAGCAGAGTGTTCTTCCTTAGGATGACGCAAATCCCTTCAACATAGGACAAACAGCCAGTGGCTGTTTGGGCCAGGATGTGGGCGGGTACCGATATAGGGGCAGGAAATGCCCTATATCTGATTTTATGTTAATCAGCGCAGCTGAGCGGGATTTGCTTTATTTGCACTAGAATTAATATTATGTTAAATAGAATATATAGAAAGAAAGGGAGATAATCAATCTTACCTCCCCTTCATTATCGTTTTTTAATACTTACACGTATTCCTTCAATTCCTTAACCCTTTCATACTGATCCATCATTTGCTCCTTGTAATAGATTCTCTGAAGGATATCAAGGGTTTCAAATTTTACAGATGGATTTTCGTTATTCAATTCATAGGCTTTCTCCAGAGCCGGAATCGCTTCATGCATACTTTTCCTTGCCAAGATTTCAATCAGCTGCATCCCTGGTTGGCTTCATGCTCCTCCACATTGGATCTGTCATAAAAATCTGCTCCCTGCAGGTAGTAAATATAACCCATATCATACCAGATGTAATAAATGGTAGGATCCAGCTCTCCTGCCTTTTTATAGGACTCAAGTGCCTTATCAATGAATTCAACCTCTTCCTTATTAATCAGCAGCCGTCCCCTCCAATAATAGGTTTCAGCAATATTCGGGATTATTTTCTATGGCCTTATCCATAAATTCTATTCCTTCATCAAATTGCTTCAAAAGTATATAAGTATCTGCAATATTGGCGATTATATTTACTGAATCGGGATATTTTGCAAAGGCTTCTTTCAATGATTCCAGACCTGCCAGTGTATCTCCAATGGCAAAATAATCCATCTTAATTTGCAGGTAGGTATTGGGTCCGCCATAATTAACCTTGGCCAATTCCTCGTAGTACTCAATGGCTTTCTTGTAGAGTTCCTTCTCGCCTGTCTTGGATGCAATCTCCCGGGAAATAATCCCGGAATACTGTACCATAATGGTATCAAATTCACCAGCAAATACTGGCTGATTATTCACCTCAAGCACATTTTCAAAACAATTAAGAGCACCCTTATAATCCTCTGTGTAATAGTTATTTACACCATCTCTTTTTAATTGATTCTTCAGTTCAACAAGGTTGGCTTTAACCTTTTCTTCCAGCTTGCCTTCTTCATCCAGTTCCAGTGCTTTAAAATAGGCATCCATGGCTACCCTCAGGGGATCTTCATTGATTGGATCTATCCTTTCATAATCCTGAAGAGTTCCATTCACAAAGGTGTATTTCATGTTGCTCATAGATGTACGTTTCTACAAGTCGCTCCATCCTTGGTCTCGGTTTCAATGTTCAGAGGTTCTTTGTAAAAAAGTACAAGAGTTTGTGCGGGTGTGCCTTCCTGGATCTGTTCAAGACCGAGCATGAACACTTCCTGGTAAATCTCTCCCCGCTTCACCCAGGTGGCTGGCTTTAGTGCTTTTCTTCGCATCCTGTATTTCCAGGTCGCTCTTGTCAGCTTTCTTCTTAACTGCATTGTAGTTCAGCAGAACAACCATGGAGGCTCCTGAGCATGAATTACTGGAATAGCCATCAAAGCAACCAGCAGTGTAAAAAATAACTTTTTCATTTCGATTGTGAATTTAAATTTGGTGCAAAAATATAAACTTTACTAATAACCTTCAAATAAGATGCCAAAACAGACTATTCTTCGTTAGCACTTTCTGCAGACTCATCCGTAGATCCTTCAGAATCTGCTCCCCTCCTGCTCATTGTTATCTTCATTGGATGGAACCTGGGTTGCCGCAGCAATCTGGTCCCCTTCTCTAAGATTTATAAGCCTGACACCCTGCGTGTTACGTCCCATAACCCTCATTCCTTTAACAGCAAGACGTGATGGCAATACCGCTCTCAGTAATGATCATCAGATCATCTTCATCTGTAACCGCTTTAATGGCAATTAATTTCCCGGTCTTTTCGGTTACGTTAATGGTCTTAACACCTTTTCCTCCACGATTGGTGAAGCGATAATCATCCAGGGCGGAACGTTTACCAAAGCCATGTTCGGAAATCACCAGGATATCCTGTTCTCCCTGGCTTGGCGGTGACGATGCCAACAACCTCATCCTTTGGACCTCCCAGGGTCATTCCTTTCACTCCGGATGATGTCCTTCCAACAGATCTCACGGTCTCTTCATGGAAACGAATGGCTTTGCCTGATTTTACAGCAAGCATCAGTTCCGTATCTCCATCTGTGAGCCTGGCATCCAGTAACATATCCCCTTCCCTGATGATAATGGCATTGATCCCGTTCTGCACGTGGCCTTGAGTATGCCTCAAGCCTGGTTTTCTTGATCACACCCTTCTTGGTTGCCAGAACCAGGTAATTGTTGTTGATGTACTCCTCATCCTTAAGGTTCTTCACGTTCACAAAAGTCTTGACCGTGTCCTCCTTGTCAATATTGATCAGGTTCTGAATGGCTCTTCCCTTGCTGGCCTTTACCCCTTCCGGGATCTTGTATACCTTTGAGCCAGTAACACTTTCCATTCTCGGTAAAGAATAAAATGGTGTTGTGCATGGTCGCCACAAACATGTTCACCATAAAATCCTCTTCCCTGGTGGTGCTGCCTTTGGCACCCACACCTCCCCTGTTCTGGGTCCGGAATTCGTGAAGCGGAGTACGTTTGATATATCCCAGTTTGGAGATGGTGATTACCATATCATCATCGGCATAAAAATCTTCCGGATCGAATTCACCTTCATCAGGTACCATTTCGGTACTGCGCTCATCACCATAATTAGCCTTAACCTCCAGCAATTCCTCCTTGATGATCTCCATCCTGAGCCCTTCATCCGAAAGAACTTTCTTGTAATACTCGATCATCTTCATCAGCTCGTCATACTCTGCGCGCAATTTTTCGCGCTCCAGTCCGACCAGACGTTGGAGACGCATCTCCAGGATCGCTTTGGCCTGAATTTCAGTAAATCCGAACTTCTCCATCAGCCCGTCCCTGGCTTCATCAGGTGTCCTTGAAGCCCTGATCAGTGCAATTACCTCATCAATGTGATCAAGTGCCTTTAAAAGACCTTCCAGAATATGGGCTCTCTTTTCTGCCTGGTCCAGATCATACCGGGTTCTGCGTACAACCACATCATGCCTGTGCTCCACAAAATAAGCAATGATCTGCTTCAGGTTAAGCGTCCTGGGTCTTCCCTTTACCAGCGCAATGTTATTCACATTGAATGAGGTCTGCAGCTGGGTATATTTCAACAGGTTGTTCAAAACCACATGAGCACTGGCATCTCTTTTGACGATGATCACAATTCTCATTCCCTGGCGATCCGATTCATCATTGATGTAGGAGATCCCCTCGATCTTTTTATCATTGATCAGATCGGCGGTTTTGCGAATCAGTTCAGCCTTGTTGACCAGGTAGGGAATTTCAGTAATGATGATCTTCTCCCTGCCCGTATCGGTTAATTCTATCTCGCTCTTGGCACGAACAACAATCCTTCCCCTACCGGTCTCATAGGCCTCTACTACACCATTATATCCATAAATGATACCTCCAGTAGGGAAATCGGGAGCTTTCAGAATTTCGGTGAGTTCACTAATCTCAATGTCGTTGTTTTCAATATAGGCAACAATGGCATCTATACTGTCGCTCAGGTTATGCGGAGGCATATTGGTTGCCATACCCACCGCAATTCCGGAAGTTCCGTTTACCAGTAAGGTTGGAATCCTGGTCGGCATTACAGTGGGTTCCTCCAGTGTATCATCAAAATTGAGCTGGAAATCAACGGTATCTTTTTCCAGATCGGCCATGGTCTCTTCAGCAATTTTCTGAAGGCGGGCTTCGGTATACCTCATGGCAGCAGGACTGTCCCCGTCAACCGATCCAAAGTTACCCTGTCCCTGTACCAGCGGATAACGCAGGGACCACTCCTGGGCCATCCTTACCATGGCATCATATACAGATGTATCTCCGTGTGGGTGATACTTACCCAGCACCTCCCCTACTATTCTGGCTGACTTTTTATATCCTCTGCTGGAAGTAACTCCCAATTGCTGCATACCGTAAAGCACCCTTCGGTGAACAGGTTTCAATCCATCTCTCACATCAGGCAGTGCACGCGAAACGATCACCGACATCGAGTAATCGATGTAGGCAGATTTCATTTCCTCCTCAATGTTAATTCTCAGTATTTTTTCACCTTCGGCCATCTATTTCTATCTCGTTAATTATCAATAACTTATATCTGCGATTTTTTGTCAAAAAAATTGACATACGAAAATAGTTATTTCCACCCTAAAAACCTCGATTTTAAAGGGCTTTTATTAACATTGAACTGTTTATAATAGATAATTGTTCTATTGATATATTCGCGCCTTATTAGTTACTTTGTTTCTACATAAAACAGAAGGGAATATTTCAGATGGATGCACAGTTTTCACAGAGAATAAAAGATGTATTGGGATACAGCAAGGAAGAGGCGGTCAGGCTGGGAAATTCACACATTAGCGTTGAGCACCTTTTTCTTGGAATTTTAAGAGATGGCGAAGGACTTGCCATCGATGTGCTTGTTGTTCTTGGAGTGGAACTCTATGATCTGAGGATGGCCATTGAAAAAAGCATCCGAAATGATCAGCCCTCTCCGGTTACAGATCCGGACAGTCTTCCGCTTGCTGAAGAGCGCGGAGAGAATTCTGAAGCTCACACACCTGGAGGCACGTTCCATGAAGGAAAAGACCATTGATACGAACCATCTTCTGCTGGCCATTCTTAAGGATGAGAACAATTATGCAACCAGATACCTGGTGGAGAATGGAATCTCCTATAATAAGGTGAAGCAGGAAATTTCTGATTCACTGCCTGAAAACCGTGCTGATTTCCCGGGGATGAGGATGATGAAGGCAAAGGGTCCCTTTGGAGGAGGTGGCAGCGGAAGCGCTAAAGGAAGTCAGGGTTCTTCACCAAAGTCCAGTTCGGAAACCCCGGTTCTGGATAATTTCGGGATTGATCTGACCAAGGCTGCAGAAGAGGACCGACTGGACCCGGTTGTTGGAAGGGAAATTGAAATCGAACGCCTGGCACAGATTCTGAGCAGGAGAAAGAAGAACAATCCCATCCTGATTGGTGAACCCGGTGTTGGTAAATCGGCTATTGCTGAAGGTCTTGCACTGAGGATTATTCAGAGAAAAGTAAGCCGCGTGCTGTTTGACAAGCGCGTGGTCACCCTGGATCTTGCCTCCATCGTTGCAGGCACCAAATACAGGGGCCAGTTTGAGGAACGGATGAAGGCCATTCTTAATGAACTGATTAAAAATCCCTCCATCATCCTCTTTATTGATGAAATACACACCATTGTAGGTGCAGGTGGTGCCACCGGATCACTTGATGCAGCAAATATGCTTAAACCAGCCCTTGCAAGGGGTGAGATACAGTGTATTGGAGCCACCACCCTGGATGAGTACAGGCAGCATATTGAAAAGGATGGAGCGCTGGAAAGAAGATTCCAGAAGGTAATGGTTGATCCCACTTCTCCTGAGGAGACCATTGAAATTCTTAAAAATATCAAGGAAAGGTATGAAGATCACCACAATGTGTTTTATACCGATGATGCCATTGATGCCTGTGTGAAGCTGACCCAACGATATATCAGCGACAGGCATCTTCCCGATAAAGCTATTGATGCACTTGATGAATCAGGTTCCAGGGTTCACATCTCCAATATCGTTGTTCCTGACCAGATTGTGGAACTTGAAAAGGAGATTGAAAGAACCAAACAGGAAAAGATTCAGGCTGTAAAAAATCAGAATTTTGAAAAGGCAGCCAGCTATCGCGACAAGGAGAAAGAATTGCTGGACAGGCTTGATTCAGAGAAAAAGAAATGGGAAAAGGAACTTTCTCAAAACCGGGAAACCGTTGATGAGGATAAGGTGGCTGAGGTGGTTGCCATGATGACCGGGGTTCCGGTTCAGAGAATTGCCCAGGCCGAAGGAGCCAGGTTGCTGAAAATGGCTGATGAACTAAGAGGCAGTGTAATCGGACAGGATGAAGCCATTGGCAAAGTGGTCAAATCAATCCAGCGCAACAGGGCCGGATTGAAGGATCCCAATAAGCCCATCGGTACCTTTGTTTTCCTGGGCCCCACCGGTGTGGGAAAAACCCAGATGGCCAAAGTACTTGCACAGTACCTATTCGAATCCATCGACAACCTGATCCGTATCGATATGAGTGAATATATGGAGAAATTCTCCATATCAAGACTCGTTGGAGCGCCTCCGGGATATGTGGGTTATGAAGAGGGTGGCCAGCTGACCGAAAAAGTGCGCCGTAAGCCTTATGCAGTGGTGCTGCTGGATGAAATTGAAAAGGCTCACCCCGATGTATTCAATATCCTGCTTCAGGTTTTGGATGAGGGGCAGCTTACCGACAGTCTTGGAAGAAGGGTCGATTTCAGAAATACCATCGTAATCATGACCTCCAATATCGGAACCCGTGAACTGACAAATTTCGGACAAGGTGTTGGATTTGCCACCAAAACAAGGCAGGATGCTTCCAACGACTATTCCAAAGGTGTTATTCAGAAAGCCTTGAAGAGGGCTTTTGCACCGGAATTCCTGAACCGGATTGATGATGTGGTACTGTTTAATACCCTTTCCAGGGATGATATTCACAAGATCATCGATATTGAACTGAAAGGGCTTTATACCAGGGTGAAAACTCTGGGTTTCGAAGTGAAACTTACCGATGAGGCAAAAGATTATGTTCTGGATAAAGGATATGACATTCAGTATGGGGCCAGGCCACTGAAAGAGGGCCATCCAGAAATACCTGGAGGATCCCATGGCAGAAACCATCATCAAATCCTCACTGGTTGAAGGCGATACGATGCTGGTGGACTTCGACAACGAAAAGGAAGAGATTACGGTGGCGATTCAGAAGAAAAAGGGAGTTCTACCCAAAGCCAAGAAGGAGCTTGCCGGCAAAAGGAGAGGAGACCATTAAGAGCCACCAGCACTTGAAGAAGGTTCAGGAGAGGATTAAACCAGGGTGCCGAAGAGGTCAAATTCTGCTGCTCCGGTAATTTTTACCTGATAAAATTCACCAATGACCAGTTCACGGTTTTTGGGAATCATTACTTCATTATCCACTTCGGGTGAATCATACTGGGTTCGCCCGATATAATAATCCTCTTCTGCCCTGTCGATCAGAACCTTAAATGTTTTTCCAATTCTCGATTCGTTCAGTTGCAGAGATATGGTCTGTTGCAATTCCATGACAGCCTCTGCCCTTTTGTGTTTTACTTTCTCAGGAATATCATCTTCAAAGCGAAGATGCGCCGGAGTATCATCCTCATGAGAATAGGGAAATACACCCAGCCTGTCAAATTTGAAAGTCGACAGAAACTCCATAAGTTCACTGAAAGCCTCTTCAGATTCACCCGGAAAACCTGTCAGTACGGTGGTTCTTAAGGCCACATCGGGTACCTTTTCCCTGAATTGATTCAGAAGCTTTTCCAGTTTTTTTCGGTCGTGTCCCCTACCCATGTCTGATAGAACCTGGTCATTTACATGCTGAATGGGTATATCCATGTAGTTGCATATCTTTTCCTCAGATGCCATCAGTTCAATCACCTCTTCTGGAAAGCCTGTGGGATAAGCATAATGAAGGCGGATCCACTCCAGTCCATCGATGCGGACAAGTTCCTTTAGTAAATCTGCCAGGGCACGACGCTTGTAAATATCGATTCCATAATTTGTCAGGTCCTGGGCAATGAGAATTAACTCCTTCACCCCTCCCCGCACAAGATTCCTGCTTTCGGTCACCAGAAGATCAATGGAAATGGATTGTTGCTTTCCCCGGATTCCGGGAATGGCACAGAAAGCACAGGTGCGGTTACAACCTTCAGATATCTTCAGGTAAGCGTAGTGAGAAGGAGTGGTAATCACCCTTTCGGTGAGGAGTTTGCTATCAAGACTGGTTCCTGCCTGCTCAAGGATGCCGAGCCATTTCCCAAACTCCAAAAAAACCATCCACCTCAGGCAGTTCAGACTTTAGATCATCCTTGTATCGTTCAGAAAGACATCCCATTACAAATAACTTGCAGAGATATTTCCCTCTTTCTTTTCACCGATGTAATACATGATGGTATCGATGGACTCCTCCTTGGCATCCAGGATGAATCCACAGGTATTGATTATTACCAGGTCGGCCCTGGCTTCCTGCTCATCATGTAAAACCCTGTATCCGGCTGCCCTGAACTGTGATAAAAGATGTTCTGAATCCACCAGGTTTTTGGAACAACCCAGTGTAAGGATGTTTACAGTCATGTGCAATGGTTTAAGTTGATTTAGCTAAAAAGGCTGTCCACAAATTCCATCGCGGTTAAAAATCTGGAGATCATCCATCTTTTCACCGATTCCAATGTACTTCACAGGAATTTTGAACTGATCGGAAATACCAATCACAACACCACCTTTGGCTGTACCATCTAATTTGGTAAGGGCCAGTGCATTTACTTGAGTGGCTGCTGTAAATTGCTTGGCCTGTTCGAAGGCATTCTGCCCGGTGGAGCCATCCAGTACGAGTAGAATCTCATGAGGCGCATCCGGAATCACCTTTTGCATCACCCTGTTGATCTTATTCAGCTCGTTCATCAGGTTGACTTTGTTGTGAAGTCTTCCTGCTGTATCAATGATCACTACGTCAGCATTGACTGGAAACAGCCGAAGAAAGGGTATCATAGGCCACCGACGCCGGGTCCGATCCCATATCCTGCTTTACAATATCAACGCCAACGCGATCGGCCCAAATTACAAGCTGATCAACAGCGGCAGCCCTGAAAGTATCAGCCGCCCCAAGAACCACCTTTTTTCCACCCTGTTTAAAATGATGGGCAAGTTTGCCTATGGTGGTGGTTTTGCCAACACCATTCACTCCCAACTACCATGATTACATAGGGTTTATGAGGAAGTGGCTCATTAAAAGCCGCCACCGGACCAGCGTTATTCTCTTCCAGGAGCGCAGCAATCTCCTCCTTTAGAATCAAATTTAACTCACTTGTATTTAGAAATTTATCCTTTGATAACCCGGGCCTCAATTCTTTCAATAATGCGAAGGGTGGTATCCACTCCCACATCTGATGTGATCAATACCTCTTCCAGGTTGTCGAGTACCTCATCATCCACCCTGGATTTACCAACCACAGCCCTGGAGAGTTTTTTAAATACACTCTCCTTGGTTTTTTCAAGACCCTGGTCAAGGTTCTTTTTCTTATCTGATGAAAACAGGCCCATCTTAGTACTCAGTGCTTAGTGCTTAGTGCTTACGTATATATATGAAAAGAGCTTTCTTATTCCTAAGAAAGCTCTTCAATATTATAGGGGGTACAATGATTAATTAGCAAAGAAATCTTTGATGTGATCATTGTGTACCATTTCTTCTTCGAACATATATGCTCCGGATTTGGGGGAACGCACCATTTTGATGCACTTTGTAAAAGTCCTTCCCTCTCCACTCTGCAAACTTGCAACAACTTTCTTAGCCATTTTTCAGATCCTTATTTTATTTCGCGATGTACTGTTACTTTTTTCAATACGGGATTGTACTTCTTCAGTTCAAGCCTGTCAGGAGTATTCTTCCTGTTCTTGGTTGTGATATAACGAGAAGTTCCAGGCATTCCGCTCTCTTTGTGCTCTGTGCACTCAAGAATAACCTGCACCCTGTTTCCTTTACCTTTTTTAGCCATTTCCTACTTTAATTAATAAGATTTAAGAAATCCTTTTTTGACGGCCTTGTCCAGTGTGACTTTCAGTCCGTTCTTATTGATGGTGCGAATTGCCTGGGCCGATACACGAAGGCTCACATACCTGTCCTCTTCTTCAAGATAAAACTTCTTATCGAAAAGATTGGGCTGAAAAGTTCTTTTAGTCCTTCGTTTTGAGTGGGATACATTATTTCCCACCATCATCTTCTTACCTGTTATCTGACAAATTTTTGACATTTTTCCTTTAAATTTCAGATCATTTCTTCTAACGAGGCGCAAATTACGCAATTTTTTATGTAATAATCAAACTTTTAAGGTAAAAAAGCGCTCAAATACACCCCTTTATATAAGATCCAGCACCAGCCTTCTCAAAAGCTGCATGGCTGTGATAGGAGGCCTGGTCGATGATTCGCTCCCTGGTACCGCCAAACAGATACTTCTCTGAATATACTTTATCCTTATAAGCAACAGATATCCAGGTTGTTCCCACAGGTTTCTCCTCAGTTCCACCATCCGGACCTGCAATACCGGAAGTGGCAATGGCAGTATCGCTTCCCAGTAATTCCATCACCCCCCTAACCATCTGTTCAACCACCTGCTTGCTCACTGCTCCATGCCTGTTGATAACTCCTTTATCAACCTTCAGAAACCGAGCTTTTCACTTCATTCTGATAGGCAATCACAGAGCCTGAAAAATATGCCGAACTTCCCGGAACCGAGGTGATCAGGTGTGCAATATTCCCTCCCGTACAACTCTCGGCGGTGGCTATGGTGAGACCTCTTTCCTTCAGGGTATCACCCAGGGCTTTCTCCAGGGAAATGTCATCATATCCAAAAATATGTTGCGGTATGATCTCCTGCAACTTATCTACCAGTTTGTCAAGTATTTGTGCTGGCATCTTCAGCACACTTTCCGGATGCACTCAGGCGCAATCGTACAATACCGGGTCGAGGCAAATAGGCCAGTTTTATACAGTTTGGAAGAGCTGGACTCCCAATCCTTAATAAGTACTGCCAGGAAGGATTCCCCAACACCCTGGGTCATGATGGTTCGATGCACCACCTGCGGGAACATTTACCTTTTTCCTGATCCTTGGAAGGACCTCTTCCATGCATCAGGCCTTTCATTTCATATGGGACACCGGGCAGCGAAATCAGGATGCTCCCCTCCTTCTCAAACCACATGCCGGGTGCTGATCCATGGTTATTCGTCAATACCTGGCATACCTCCGGTACTTCAGCCTGCCTGGCGTTGGATTCAATCATGCTGCGGCCCCGTTCCTTAAAATACGCGGTGATTTTCTCCAGCACCTCGGGAACCATGCACCAAGGGGCTTTCAAAGTACTCTGCCAGCGTCTCCTTGGTAAGATCATCCTTTGTGGGACCCAGTCCCCCGGTCATGATCAATAGATCGTATACACCCATATAGCGATCCAAAGTCTCCCTGATTTGTCCGGGATCATCAGAAACAGTCACCATCTCTCCCACAGCCACTCCGATCTTATTCAATTCCTTAGCGATCCATACCGCATTGGTATCGGTCACCTGTCCAATCAGTATCTCATCCCCTATGGTTATTAGTGCACTTCGCATTTGCTTCCCTCTTTTTTATTCAGGATTCCAAAATTAGACAAATAAAATGTAAATTTGCGTCTGATTGCGGGAGTAGCTCAGTGGTAGAGCATCAGCTTCCCAAGCTGAGGGTCGCGGGTTCGATCCCCGTTTCCCGCTCTTCATATATCAAGGGCTCACGACAATTGACTGTTGTAGGTCCTTTTTATTTGCACCGGATTGTCAGACCGATCAGTGATCTCCTGTTTTCTCAAATGGATCACCCTGGTGTTGATCATTTTACTGATATTCACAGTGATTTTATACATCACCGGCACAATGACCAGGGTCAGGAAGGTTGCAAAGGTCAATCCAAATATGATGGTCCAGGATATGGGACCCCAGAAAATCACCATATCTCCACCGAAATAAAGATTGGGTTTAAATTCCCTGAGCAGACCAGCAAAATCGATATTCAGTCCAATGGCCAGGGGAATCAAACCCAGTATGGTTGTAATGGCTGTAAGCAAGCACCGGGCGCAGACGGGTTCGTCCTCCCTCAATCACACATTCTGCTGTGGCATATGACCGGCAGAAATTCACCCTCCCTTAAGTCCCAATTCCTTTCCTCTTCTGTCTTTTCAGCAATTCGATGTAGTCAATCAGCACAATGGCATTGTTCACCACTACCCCTGCCAGGGATACAATTCCAATACCGGTCATGACCACCACAAAATCCATTTTAAAAGTGGCAATCCCGCCAAACACACCAATGGTACTGAAAAGCACACTGGCCATAATGATTAGAGGTTTTACCAGTGAATTAAACTGGGTTACCAGGATCACCAGGATCAAAGCCACCGCAATTAGCATGGCTCTGGAAAGAAAGGCCATGGACTCCATTTGCTCCTGTTGCTCACCGCCAAAAGCAAAACCATATCCTTCCGGGAATTCAAATGCCGCCAGCAATCCTGGCCAGTTCCTCGTTAATTCTGGTGGCATTATAACCTTCAATTACATTGGAGGACAGGGTGATCACCCGGTTTAGATCCTTCCTGTTCACTGCTCCGTAAGTGCTCCGGTATTCCACATCGGCAATGGCCGAGAGGGGAATCTGTATGGTTTCTCCATTGTCCACAAAACTCACAGCCAGGTTCAGAAGAGAGGAGGAATTATATCGGTACTCCTCTTTCAATCTCATATTGATGGGATATTCATCCTCTCCCACCTTGAAGTCGGAAATCTCCCGGCCAAATAGTGCTGTTCGTAAGGGTATTTGCCACCTGCAAGGTGGAAAGTCCGTAACGCCTCAATTTATCCCGGTCCAGCCTCACCAGTAACTCGGGCTTACCCACATCCAGGTCCATACTCAGACCTGCAATCCCCTGTATATTTGACTCTTCAATCATCCGAATCACGGAATCCGATAAGGCCAGCAATCCTTCAAAGTCATCTCCAATGATTTCGACACTGATGGGATCTCCTGCCGGTGGTCCGGATTCATCCTTTTCCACAGAAAGCTTAACCCCGGGATATCTGACCAGGAGCTGATCGCTCATTTCACGCAAGATTTCCGAGGTCAATCACCCCTTTTCGCAGCTCATACTCAACAAAGGATACCGTAGTAAGTGCCTTGTTCGGTACGCTGCCCGATTCAAACTGTTCGTTCCCGACTCCAACCGTTGTGAGTACCGACTTCACAATTTCCATCTCCCTGTAGGGTTTAATGATCTCTTCAATATCCTGCTCCAGATCAAATACAAAGGTATTGGTGGCCGTAACATCGGTTCCGATGGGCATTTCAGTGATCACGTTGATGTAGGAAGGTTCATTTTCAGGAAAGAAAGTAACATTCACATCCCTGGCCATAAAAAATCCAATGGTAAAAATGAGCAGGAAGATGGTACCAATAAAGAAAAATACGGGATTATATTTTCTGAGAGAAAATTTAAGAATTTTCAGATATATGCCTTCCAGCCAGACCAGAAATACCTCCTGAAACCAGCTGTTCTGCTTTGCTGAAAAATAGCGGTATTCAACAGACCAATGATTCCGAATATCATAGACAGGGATCCGCGCAGTATTCCATCTTAAACAGGTAAAACAATCCGCCCAGTGCCATGCAGTGTACCTGCAATAATATAGCCTCTTTTCTTATTGGGCATGTTGTTTTTCCGATCAGGTCCGATCCTGATAAATGTGGCTGAAAAAACAGGAATAATAATCAGTGCCACAAACAGCGATGAGGTCAATACAATGATCAGTGTGATGGGAAGGTTCTTCATAAACTCACCCGTGATCCCTCCCCAGAAGGCCAGTGGAAGAAAATGCTGCCAGGGTGGTCGAGGTGGAAGTTATGATGGGATAAGCCACCTCTCCCACTGCCATACGGGCAGCTTCAAAAGGCGGGATACCCCTTATCCACGTAGCGGTAAATGTTTTCAACCACCACAATGGCATTGTCCACAAGCAGTCCCAGGGCAAGGATCAGGGAAAACAGGACAATCAGGTTGATTTTTATGCCCAGCATACTCAGAATGATGAAGGAAAGGAACATGGACATGGGAATGGCAAGTCCCACAAACAGAGCATTTCGGGTTCCCAGGAAGTAGAAAAGCACCAGGATTACAAAGATCACCCCCATGATCATGCTGTTCTCCAGGTTGCTTAACTGCATCCTGATCATTTCCGACTGGTCGTTGGTAAGGGTGACACTCATCTCGGAGGGAATGCTCCTGATGCCTTTGCTTCATCCAGAATTTCAAAAATCCGGTCGGTGGCAGCCAGAAGGTTCTGTCCGCTTTTCTTGATCACCTGCACACTTACCACCGATTGATTATCAAGTCGGGTAAAGGTCTTTGCCTCCTCATAGCCATCCTCCACATCTGCCAGATCCTTTAAGATATACCACCGTCTGCTCAACCTGTTTAACAATGATGTTCTCCAGTTCATCGATGCTTTCAAACTCTCCAATGGTTCTCACCGACCTTCTGGTATCGCCCAGCTTTAATTTCTCCTCCGGAAATGGAAACATTCTCCTGGGCAATGGCAAACTCAATATCATCAAAAGTGAGTTCATATGCTTCCAGCTTCAGCAGATCCACATTTACCCTGATTTCACGCTCATCCACACCCCTGATTTCCACCTTGGAAATTTCCGGAATGGATTCAATCCTTGTCTTCCAGGTATTCGGCATGATTCTTTAACTCTTCAATGCTGAAGTCACCTGACAAGTTGATATTGATAATGGGAAATTCGGAAAAATCTATGTCCTCCACCAAAGGATCCTGCAAAAGATCATTGGGCAATTCGCTTTTTGCTTTATCAACCGCATCTTTCACATCCTGAAGGGCCACCTTAATATCCACATCGGTATTGAACTCCACAAATATCAGGGAAGCATCCTGGCTGGAGGTGGATGTAATCTCCTTAACCCCTTTTACGCTTCAATCTCTTTTTCAATGGGCCTGGTAATCAGGTTTTCAATATCCAGAGGAGGATTACCCGGGTAGATGGTCTGAACCAGCACGGTGGGCAGTACAATTTCGGGAAAGAGCTCCTTGGGCAGGCTTCTATAGGAAAACATCCCAAATAAAATGATCACACCCGTCAGACAGAAATATGGTATTCCTGTTTTTCAGTGCCAGTGTTGAGAGTTTAAACTCCCTTTTGGTTTTCGTTTCCATGGCTTAATTGTTAGAGGCTGACAATTCTTACAGGAGTACCATCACCCACCAGGTTGTAGCCTTTGGTAATCACCAGGTCATCCGGGGCAAGTCCCTCATCTGATCATGGTCAGTATCCTGGACGGTAATGCCACTTTCAACATATACTTTCCGGGCTTTGGAGCTTCCTTCCTCATTTGACACACAGAAAAGGAAGGTCCCCTTGAAATCCTGTTTAAGTATATATGGATGGAACCACAAGGGCATTTTTATCTTCATAATCCTGGATCCGAACCGATGTAAGCATGTTCGGTTTAAGTTTCTCACCTGGATTGTCCAGTTCAACTTCCAGGGTGAATGTTCGGGTCTGCTGATCAATCACCTCACCCAGTCTGCTTATTGTCGCGCTGATCATCAAATCCGGATAGGCATCCACTCTGATCTGCACCAGATCACCGTCTTAACACTGCTAATATAGGCTTCTGAGACCCTGGCAGATACCCTCATGACTGAAAGATTCACCAGCCTGAGCAAGGGCATTCCCGGTGAAGCCAGCTCACCCTCTTTCACCATAATGTCCTCGATGATTCCACTGAACGGGGCTGTAATATTTGCCATCTCCAGTTGCTTCTCAAGTGTGGCCAGCCTGGCTTCAAGAGATTCCATGGCATTTTTGGCTTCAAGGAATTGCAATTCACTGCCAATGTTTTGCTCCCACAGCTCCTTTTGCTTTTCGTATAATCAGTGAGGCAAGCTGCAGATTGGTTTTCACCTCCTCGATGCTTTTTTCAGTCACATCGGTATTGAGCTTTATCAGAAGCTCCCCTTTCTTCACCCTGGCGCCTCGCTGTACCAGAACCTCCTGAATCTGTCCATTGATTTCCGGACTCAGGTTGGCATCCTTGATGGCTTCCATCACACCGGTGACTTCAAAATACCTGGAAAGAACTTCCGGAGTCATCTTTTTTATCTCAACGGGCACAGCTGTGATCTCTGAGAGAGCTGCTTTCATCTTCCAGTTCAGCCTCCAGCACTACTATCTTCTCATTGTATTCTTCTACCTTTTTTCGGTAGTCTTCCAGTTCCGCTTTTTTGCGATCCACACCACCAGGCGAACAGGATATTATCAGGGACAGGGATATTATTACTACTAATTGTTTCATTGCTATTTCTTTAAATTTTGTTCATCAATAAGTCAATCTTTATCTTGGCATTCAGGAGCTCCACCATGGAGGCGGTATAGTTACCCAATACCTGCAGGTACTGGTTATTAACCTGGGTTAATTCCAGGCTGGATACCATTCCCTCGTCATATTTTACTTTGGTCACCCGGACCACTTTACGCGATATCTCCAGGTTTCTTCTTACACTCCTGAATTGTTCCAGTGCATTGGCAAAATCATACTTTGATTGCATAAACTCAACCCTCAGTCCCTCTGCAGCAAAGTCCTTATTATTCTGTGCCTGGATGTGAGCAATTTTCTTCTGGGAAACACCTGCCTTTCGCATACCACTGCTGAAAATCGGCACATTAAATGAAAGTCCGACCATGGAGGCATCATACCATTCACTATTCGGATCAAAAAAATCAAATTCATCCCGCTGAGCCGTATAATCAAGGGAATAAAATGCCGAAATAGATGGGAGATATTCGCTTCTTTTCAGTTTCATATCCATGTAGGCCAGACGTTCCTGCTCGGAGAGAATCTGATAATCAATGTTTTCTTCAATGGTAAAAGCAGCGCCAAGCGAAGCGTCAATATCAATACTTCTATACCAGGTCCTCAAGACTATCGGTCAGTATAATGTCCTTTTCACGGTCCACACCCATCTGATACTTTAACAGGTTTTTGGAAGCCATAATCTGCCGTTCCAGGGATAGTACTTCATTGTCAATTTCGATCAGTGAAACCTCGAGCTGGTCAGCGTCTATTTCTTCTGCAAATCCGGCCTCGTATAGTTTCCGGGTTTCTTCGATAGGTGGCACGAACAGCATCCCTGTTGCCTCTCAAGGGCTTCCAGGGTATTCTCTCCCAGAAGGACCAGGTAGTAGTTCTCAATAACAGTCTGTCGTACCTGCTGTTCGGTTCTCTCTTTATTGCGCTGGGTAAACTCTTTAAAAATTTTTGCCGACTGCAGCCCAATGATGTATTCACCGCTGAATATCAACTGGTTTACACCCAGCCCGGCAGTTGCATAGTGCTTGGTCCCAAACTGAATTTCAATTTTGTCCTCCGGATTACCCAGAAAATCAGGAATCAGTGTGGTTGCAAGGTTAATGTTGTAGTTATAATTTACACTTGCATTCACCTGGGGCAATCCGTTGGCTGCTGTTTCCCATACCCGCTGATCAGCGGCATCCACATCAAGCCGGGCATTCTCCGCATTCAGGTTATTCTCCATGGCGTATGCTATGGATTCTTCCAGGGAAAAGTAAAGGCTGTCAGGCTCAATATCCTGGGCAAAAAGACCCTGAGCTGAGATCAGGAAAATGAAAATGACGAATATATTTTTTCATATACATCATACGTTTTATTGTTTAAAACTGTCCCTTTCAAGGCTTATTAACTTCAATCCTTGCTCATTACAGATTCCATGGAGATGGTAGATAAATACCTCCTGGATAAAATCATCTGAAAGGCGCTCATGTTCTTCAATGAGGTCATTCCCGTCAAGCATCTCAATCCTGGCTATATGCAGCCTTCCAATGATATGCTCATCGATCTCTGCACGATAAAGCCCTCCAGTTTTCCCTTCCTGAGATTCTCTGTAATCACATTGTACATGTTGGAGCGTTTTTCTTCGATCCACCTCTGGTAGATCTCAGGATAATAGCGCTTCAGATCAAAATAGAAGGTGGGGCTGTAAAGGCTACGAACAGAATGCATCCTTCGGTTTACCATAAATAGTTCCTGAACTGCATTGGAATCTGATTGCTGGACCTCTTCAAGGAAAACCCTGCTCTGTTCCATATCAAAATCAATGACACGGTTAATCAGCTCATCCTTGTCCGCAAATTCCTGGTAAAGGGTCTTTTTCGACATACCCAGTTCACGGGCAATATCATCCATGGTAACGCTACGGGTTCCGTAACGCTTAAAAAGAGCAAGTACTTTTTCCAATATATAGTTTAAATCCTTCATGGTAAAAAACGATGGAAACGATAATAATTTTGATAGTTTCTAAAGTTTCCTTGAAGGGGAAAACAATGATTGCACCTTTATGTTGCAGCTGAAATGTTAAGTTTTTGTTAAGTGTTTTATAAAAATACTTAAACAAGCCGGGATAATGGGATGAAGTTCAGAATGGAAAGTTCGCTTAAGTTATTCTTAGAGCCCTGATTCTCTGCAGAAGCGGTGGATGTGAGTAGTGAAAGAAAACATAGGCGGGATGCGGAGTCAGGTTGCTCAGGTTGCTTTTAGAAAGAACCTTTAGGGCATTTATTAGATCATCGGCATTGTATTTCTCCCTGGCAAAATGGTCGGCCTGGTATTCATTTCGCCTGGAAATCAGATTGCTACCCAGTCCCAGGAGCATGGATATGGGAGAATAGAGAATGCCAAAGGCAATCAGGCCCAGGTGAAAGGAGGCCTCCGTACCACCCAGTGCAATGGCAAAGCTGTCCATTCCTACAAAAAGCGAAAAAAGAAAGAGAGTCAGGGCGGTTTGAAAAAAGGAAATTACCAGTCCTGTAGTGGTGTGCTTTTTCTTGTAATGCCCCACCTCATGGGCCAGAACTGCCACAATTTCCTCCTCACTGAGCTCATTAACCAGGGTGTCGAACAAAACGATTCGTTTTTTTGGACCCAAGCCCGGTAAAATAGGCATTGGCCTTGCTGGAGCGTTTGGATCCATCCATCATGTAGATATTATCCAGCTTGAAGTCGGCCTTCCTGGCAAATTCCTCAATCTTTGACCTGAGGGATCCCTCCTCCAGAGGTTTCTGTTTGTTGAAAAGGGGTACGATGAGGTTGGAATAGAACATATTCATAAAAACCGAGAAGAGGGTAACCACTCCCAGCACAATCAACCAGAACCATGGACCGGTCAGCATATAAATCCAGGTGATCAGGGCCAGCAATCCGCCACCGATAATCGCTCCCAGTATCCAGCCCTTGATTTTATCAAGAATAAAGGTTTTTATGGTGGTCCGGTTAAAACCATACCTCTCTTCGATCACAAAGGTGCTGTAGATGTCAAAGGGGGTGGTCAGGATATCGCTTGCAAGGGCAAGAATACCAAAGAATGCCAGCACAAAAGGGATGTAAGAGGAAATGATACTTACTCAGAACAACTGTCCAGCCAGCCAAATCCTCCCAGGAAAAACATCAGTAACATCAACAGAAGACTAAAGGTACTGCTGAAAAATGAGAAGCGTGTATTATCTCTTTTATAAGCCTGGCTCTTACGATACTCTTCCTCTTCGAAAATACCCGTCAACTCCTTGGGAAATTCGGGGACAGTATATTTTAAATTCAGCCTATCCAGCCATTGCTCAAGCAGGTAGCCAAACAAAAGCACCCCGATTATCACCCAAAAAATTGTATTATGTTCCACTTTACAGACTTTATGACTTTACTGACTTTGCACTAAATGACTGAGTGCTATCTGACTTGTTCTAATAACTCTTTTTGATTCAATATCCTAGTGTCAATCTCCTCTTTGTAATTTCTGATCAGTTCAAGCGTATCGCGTTTCAAAGCCTCATCGACCAGTCGACTAGCAGAATCAAGCTGATCATCCAACTCATGAAAGATGGCCATGTTATAGAGTGCTTTTGCGGCTGCGGTGTTGTTCTCCCCTTGACTCAATCCTTCCCAGATTTTGTAGGCCTGATCCCAATCTCCCCGGTCGGTCAGTTTTGAAGCCTTTCTTCAAGTCTTCCTCCTTGCCCTTGTAAAGGTTTCTGGAAGTATTGTACCAGACTGGAACCAGGTACCTTCCATATTTCCTTCCACTTTTATAGAAAGCTTCGGTTATCATCTGAGAGTTGCTGTATACGCTCAGATAAGCTCACCATCCTGGACCTCTGTAAAGAATAGGGTATCCACCATGGTATACCTGTCAAAGGGCCTTGGGATGACCGGGCAGGTAAATGATCCATTTGATAATCTGTAGATATCTCATAATACATGGTTGCAGTTATATAGGAATCTAAAAAGGGCTGAACATGCATCTTCATAGTCCATGGAATAAGACTCCAGACTCAGGATGGCATCTCCCCCATTCTTCTGCACAGATATCATCCACTTCACGCCTTGTAAGAACGAGGGCTTCAAGCTTATGTGGTGTCCTCCCTTCTGTCATCCAGCCATAGAGGATTAATGAAACCTTTCAATGGGTGATTCCTGAAATACAGTTCAGCAAGCCCCTCTGAATGCTCTTTACAATCAGGGTGTCGAGGATCATCAGGTGCATTTCGCTCCAAGCCCTCCACATCCTCTTTTTCGAAGGAATGCAGGCTAATGGGTGCCCTGTTCAGCACAATCAGTTGATTGACCTCCTCGGGAAGACTTACTGTTGCCGGTTCCAGTACCTCAAACTCAACCACACTGTAAATCCCGGCACAACTGTGCAACAGCAGTATCAGTATGAAAACTATAAAATTAGCTTTTGATTTGATAATCTTGCTTTTACTAACCTACTAACTTACTAACACTTACGAGTAAGTAACTAACAGTTGCGAAGC
This sequence comes from uncultured Bacteroidota bacterium, assembly GCA_963716765.1. Lineage (GTDB taxonomy): Bacteria > Bacteroidota > Bacteroidia > Bacteroidales. Next base: position 489,248 of record CAVQUO010000022.1, read on the forward strand.
AACTTAAACGCTCATCCCACCACACACCTGCAGGGTTTGACCAGTCATATAGGAGGAAAGGTCAGAGGCAAGGAAGGTGGTGACATTGGCCACATCTTCAGGTAAGTCCTCCCCTTTTCAAGGGAATGGTTTTGATCCACTCGTCCTTAACATTTTCGGGAAGTTTGCCGGTCATTTCGGTAATGATAAAGCCGGGAGCAATGGCATTACACCGAACATTCCTCGAACCCAGTTCCTTGGCAATGGATTTTGTAAATCCCAGGATCCCGGCCTTGGATGCAGAGTAATTGGCCTGACCGGCATTTCCGTTCACCCCTACCACCGAACTCATATTAATGATGGATCCGGTTCTGGCTTTTAGCATATACTTCTGAACGGCTTTGGTGAAGTTGAAGACCGATTTCAGGTTAACCTTAATCACCAGGTCCCACATATCCTCATCCATACGCATGAGTAGTGTATCTCTCGTAATTCCTGCATTATTAACAAGTATGTCAATCTTTCCAAAATCTTCGGCAACCTGGTCGGCCACCTGGTGAGCCTGCTCGTAATTACTTGCATCACTCACATAACCCTTAGCCTTCACTCCCATTTCGTTAAGTTCTTTCTCGAGCGATTCCATATTCTCATCCTTGGAGAGATCGGTGAAAGCCACATCGGCTCCCTCTTCAGCAAATTTAAGAGCGATCATGCGACCAATTCCACGTGCAGCACCTGTAACAATTGCAACTTTTCCTTTCAGTAAGTCCATAAAATTTTATTTAGAATGTTTTTAGACAATGCAAATAAATATAAAAAAAATGAAATCAGGCTTTTTTCACCAGTTCAGCCATCTTCTGTCCAATTTCGGCAGGTGAAACAACCACAGTGATTCCACATTCCTCCATAATCTTCATTTTTGCTTCAGCTGTATCAGCCTTTCCCCCGATAATCGCTCCGGCATGCCCCATGCGCCTTCCTTTAGGCGCGGTTTGTCCCGGCTATAAAACCAACAACGGGTTTGGTTCCATGCTCTTTAATCCACAATGCAGCCTCAGCCTCCATGCTGCCACCAATTTCTCCAATCATAATAATACCCTTGGTCTGATCGTCCTCCATTAAAAGTTGAATGGCATCTTTGGTAGTGGTTCCGATGATGGGATCACCGCCGATTCCTATGCAGGTTGATTGCCCCAGTCCGGTTTTGGTAATCTGGTCCACAGCTTCATAGGTGAGGGTCCCCGATCTTGATACAATTCCAATCACACCTTCCTGGTGTATGAAACCAGGCATGATACCCACCTTGGCCTGACCCGGAGTAATAATTCCCGGGCAATTTGGACCGATGAGCCTTGTATCCTTGTGAGAGAGAAATTCCTTCACCTTGATCATATCAGCAGTGGGAATTCCTTCTGTGATACATACGACCAGTCTAATCCCTGCATTGGCTGCCTCCATGATGGCATCGGCCGCAAAGGCAGGAGGGACAAAGATCACTGAAGTGTCGGCTCCCGCCTGATCCACTGCCTCCTGGACTGTGTTAAATACAGGTTTTCCAAGATGTTCCTGCCCACCCTTTGCCAGGGGTAACACCTCCCACAACATCGGTTCCATATTCAAGCATCTGGGTGGCATGAAAGGTCCCTTCGCTTCCGGTAAATCCCTGCACAATCACTTTGGAATGCTTATCTAATAGTACGCTCATAAGGTTTGCTCTTTGTTATTTTATCTTCCTCCAAAAGTAAGACAAAGTAGTTGAATACAAAACAAAATATTTTTACTTTTGGACGTGGAAGCAATCCTATATATAGGTATATCTCAATCTCTGGTTGCAGGGTTCCTGATCGCCTTCAAAAAACCAAGGGTAATGGCTAACCAGATTCTGGCTGCCTGGTTGCTTCTGATCTGCATTGAAATGGTCATTATACTGGTCAGTGAACCCATGCTTTGATTTCTACTCCATTAGAATTCTTCCTTTTACCTATGGTCCTCTCCTACTGCTTTATGCCCGCTTTGCGACTACCGAAAAGCCTACTTTTGATCCTCGTTATTTATGGCATTTTTTACCTTTCTTCGTTTTCCTGATTGCTTCCCTGATATTTATTGATCGAACCTGTCATGAGCGGAACCCACGGATTTCTGGATCTCGATGGCTTCTTTTCATTCAGAATCGTTTACGCAATTGCATTTTTTGTATCCATAACGGCCTATTCATTCGCCACATTTATCGAAATCAGGCGTCACCAGAGCAGATTGAAAGACGTAGTTTCATACTCATCCGGGAAAATTACCCTTCAGTGGCTGAAAGGTCTCTCCATCACCTTTTATGCGGCCTACGTTGTTATGTTCATATTCGGGGGCCTGGATATCCTGATCGGTTTTATGCAATTTGACCCCTATGAGACCTCATTTATAGGGCTCACCATCATTAGCTTATCTGTTTACCATTTTCGGCTTCCATCAACCAGGCATCTTTGAAGAAGTTGTCAGAGAGCATGAACCTGATCATAGAACTGATACAGGACGATCCTGAACAGAAAAAATATGCCCGATCTGGTCTGAAAAAGAAGGATGTTAACCGCTATATTAAGATGCTCGAGAACACATGGTGAAGGATAAACCATACAGGGACAGGGAGTTAACAATTTTCGACCTATCTGATCAGTTAAAAATACCCCGCCACTTTCTCTCTGAGGTTATTAACGAACACCTTGGGAAAAATTTCTATACCCTGGTGAATGAATACCGGATTGAGGAAGTAAAAATAGAATGGTGGATCCTGCATTACAAACATCTGACCATACTGGCCATAGCCTATGATGCAGGATTTAACAGTAAATCCAGTTTCAATACCATTTTCAAGCAAAAGACAGGAATGACCCCCAGTGAGTATCTGAAATCCATTAGCGCCACAGATTCCTGAACGACTTGCCCAGTGACCGACCTGTAGATTGTAAGGTTAAATGAACGGTAAGGAGGATATTTCAAAAAGAGTTCAAACCAGGTTGAACTTGTGCATCACTGTTTTTTGCTGGCTGAAAGCATCAAATCCGGCTTTGCCATGGTAGCTGCCCATACCCGATTCGCCCACTCCCCCAAAGGGTGTATCCATGATTCACAAACTGAAGAATTACATCATTGATCATGGCTCCACCAGAGGGAATCTCCCTGGCCAGCCTTTTGGCTTTTCTCACATCGCCTGTAAAGATATAGAGCATCAGGGGTGAGGGTTGCTGTTTTTAGGGTTTCAACCAGCTGATCCAGGTCGCTGTATGAAATCAGCGCCATAAGGGGTCCGAATATCTCCTCTTTCGTGACAGCATCTCCAGGCTCTACCCCATCCATTACAGTGGGTGCAATATAAAGATCGTCAGGATCAACTTCTCCACCATGCGACCACCTTTTCCGGGTCAATCAGCGACAGAACCCGTTGAAAGTGTTTCTCATTTACCATCCTTGGAAGCGCAGGACTCTGCCGGGGATCTTCCCCGAATATTTTGGGAATGTTCTTTTTGATTTCGTTTAGCAGTTCCTCCCGGATCGACTCATGAACATAAATCTGGTCGGGAGATACACATGCCATTCCATTGTTGTGAAATTTTCCCCAGGTGAGTCTTTTTGCAGTCAGTTTCAGATTGCAGTCCGGGCATTACAATAACCGGATTCTTTCCTCCCAGTTCCAGGGTAACCGGTGTCAGGTGTTCTGCTGCTGCTTTCATCACAATCTTACCTACCTCAGTACTCCCGGTAAAAAAGATCTTATCAAATTTCTGCTTCAGTAGTTCGGTGGTCTCCTTTACCCCTCCCTCCTGCACATAAAACAGTTCCCTGCGGGAAATTTTCATTGATGAGAGTGGCCAGTGCCCGAGAGGAGTTTGCAGTAATCTCACTGGGTTTCAGAATCACTGTATTTCCTGCAGCCAGTGCCGAAATGGCTGGAATCAGAGAAAGCATATAGGGATAGTTCCAGGGGCCAATAACCAGTGTTACCCCCAGGGGTACCCGAATGGTACGGCTTGCAGCCGGAAAATTCACCAGGTTGGTCCTGGCATATTTCGGGGCATGTCCAGCGCCTCAATTTTCGAAGCATGTGATTGATTTCACCATAGGGAAGACTCAATTCATTCTCGATGGTAAGCATGTAGGACTTTTTAAAGTCCTTGTAGATCGCTTCAGCAAGCATTTGCTCATTGTCAAGCAGCAGGCGATAAAGCTTTCCGAAGGGTTTCCTTCCTGGCTTTCAGGGGTTTCGTATGACCCTCCAGGAAGTAATTCGCGTTGGGATTGAACCAATTCTTTCATGCTTGCAAAAATAGTATTTATTGGCTCCATTGGTTCAATCCAACAAGTCTGAACCTATTCCACTGCTGCCAAATAGGTCCAATCCGCGAAAAACGGGCGATATTTGTTTCTCCTCAGATCTACTTTTGCTAGTAAAAGAAGATGAGGAAAGCGGCGAGAGCATTTTATTATATTGATGTTATCCACCTGGATAACTTCTCCTGCCACTTCACAAGGCCTGTTTGAATCCTCCCAATCCGGGAATCACGAGACATTAGTTAGCAGCAAACTCTCCCTGGGAGGATTCATACGGTCTGTGGCTTATATAGCACACTCCCCTGAAAACGACAATTATTATCTTCAAAGTGCCTACGGACAGGTGGGTTTATTGCTGGATGCAAAAGCCGGACACTGGGCTTCAGCCAAAGCTGATATCCGCTTCAGGATATGGAACCGAATTCCAGCAAACCCTTTCCCAGGCCGAAATTCGTGAAGCATACATAGATATATGGAAGGGACCCCTGTCCCTTAAGATCGGGAAGATGATCACTCCCTGGGGAAAGGGAAGCTTTTTTAATCCAACAGACAAACTCACTCCCCTTGATCCGACGGTACGATCGCCGGAAGAGGATGATATGAAGCTTGGATTCTGGGGCATCCAGGCAGGCGTTAACCTGGGCCGTTTCATGAAACTCACTGCCACCTGGAAACCCGTTGTTCCAACCCAGTGTGCTGTTGATCGATCCTGTTCCCATGCCATCCTATGTGAACTTTCTGGAGCCGGTATATCCCGGAGTGGAATTGAACCAGGGAAGTTATGGTCTAAACTACAGCCTCTTTACCAGCATTCATGGATTTTTCACTATACTGGTATGAGGGTTATCATAACTGGCCCGGAATCGCGTTATGATTCCTTTGTGATGGATTCCGTTGACCATGGAACCCAGTGGCCCTGAACCTCTATGAAAAGGCATACAAAATCAGGATGGCAGGGTGCAGATTTCTCTATTCCGCTGGGATCATGGATATTCAGGGCCGAAGGAGCCTGGCAACATACCATGGAATCACCGGGAAGTGCAGGAATACCTTCCCTTTCATGAACTGTCCTATACCGCAGAAATTGAACGAAACGGAACCCATTTCAACCTGCTGGCAGGATACTATGGCAAATATATTATCGACTTCACCCCGCCACAGGCTGAACCTTCACTCTATGGCTGGCCAGGAGCAGATTTACCTATTGCTGAATACAGGATATATGTCCCGCTGGCGAGGTCATTGACGGAATAATCAGAGAGCACAGATCGGAGCATTTAACCGTCTTTACAATTACCAGATGGAGGAGTATTACCACACCCTTTTCCTGGCAGTTAAACTGTTTCTCTGGCACGACCAGCTGGAGATCAGCATTCCCGGTGATCTCCTACCTCACCACCAGGGAGTGGGTCATTTCAGCCAGGAATCTCTTATAAACCCGCTCGATGGACTTAAAATTTCTGCCGGTTACAGCGCACTTTACGGACCCGAAAATTCACTCTTGGACATGGTTGGTCCTACACTGAATGCAGGATACCTTTCAATTAAACTTTCATTTTAAGAGGCATCAGAATATGAATAATAAAATTATAAAATACCGCTGGTGGATCATCGCCCTTTCTGTGATCATTACCCTCGGATTCTCCACCCTCCTTTCTAAACTGGAAATAGATCCGGAACTGAAGAATTACTTTCCCAAGAGCATGACCTCCATGGTGAATACAGACCGAATTGAGGAGGTGTTCGGCAACCAGGACCTGGTCATGATCATCTTCGAGACCGATGATGTTTTGAGCGAGGAGACCCTGAAGAGGGTAAAGAAAGTTGAAAAAGAATTTGGCAGGATTGAAGGTGTCCGCACGGACCTCATCCCTGTTTGGATCAAACCATATATACGGAGAAGACGGGGTTATGTATGTGGAGCCCACCGTTCTTCGCATACCCGGCAATGAACAACAAAGAGAAGAACTAAGGGAACTAATCAGGGATAATAAGCTGGTATATGAAGTGATGGTTTCGGATGATTTCAAGGCCACATCGGTGATACTGACCCTGAATGAAGATGCCGTTGAAAATGCATGTATTTGCAGATATCCATTCCATTCTTGAGGCGAATCCGGGAATGAAAAGGTACATTTCGGAGGTCTCCCCTACCTGCGTCAGGCCATTGACAAGGACATTAAAAGAGATGGACTGATCCTGATCCCCATTGCCCTGATCCTGATGCTGGTATTTCCTTTACCTGGTTTTCAGGGAGTGGCGTGGCGTCTGGCTTCCCTTTCTGGTGGTGGTCATGTCAGCCCTTCTGGGGATAGCGCTGATCCCCATCCTGGGATGGAAATTCTACATCATTACGCTGCTGGTGCCCATTCTTTTAATTGCGGTGGCCAATGATTACGGTATTCATATGATCGCCCGCTACCAGGAACTGGGACCAGGAGGGAAACGGGACATCCATGAAGGAGTTGTCGGCTAATATTACCCACTCCCTCTGGAAACCCATTCTGTTGACCGGAATTACCACCATTGCCGGTATCTCAGCACTTTGGGCACACACCATGATCCCGGCAAGACAAATGGCACTGGTGGCCAGTGTGGGAATCCTTTTTGCCATTTTCTTCAGCCTGGTGCTTTTACCGGCACTTCTGTCCCTTCTCAAACCCCACAAGATCAAAGCCTTCCACCGGGAAGAAAAAAGGGACCATCACTGGAACCTGCTGGGCAGGTTTGCTTTTTTCGTGGTTCGGCGAATAGCGCATTATTCCATATGTCGCCCTTGGGATTACTCTCCTCTTTTCTAGCAGGTATTATCTTTCTGAAGGTGGATTCCAATGAAGAAAACTTCTTTCCCGGAAAAACATGAGGTAAAACAGGCCGCAAAAATCATCAACAGTAAATTCGGAGGATCAGAAAATATCTCCGTCATGTTCGAAGGCGACATGCTCGATCCGGCCATCCTGAATCGTATGGAACACTACAGGAAAGAACTGGAAAAAAACGAAGCCGTTGATCTGACCATCTCCTTTTCCGGTGTTATCAGGGAGATCAGCAAAGCACTTGAATGATCCGGGAGATCCACTCTATGACAGGATTCCCCCAACCAGGGAAGCAGTGGCCCAATACATGGAACTCTACAACATGAATGGTGATCCGGAGGAACTGGAACAGCTGGTCGATTTCAACTATGAGCATGCCCACATGATGATTCGCATCAATGATGCCAACAATGAGACAGTCAGCGGGATTATTGAAACACTCGAAAAATTACCAGGCTGAGGATCCCTCGCATCACAGCCATTGGTGGGAATGGTTATATCCGTTCCGAACTGGCAAACATTGTACTCACCGGTACTTATCGCTCCCTGGGCATTGCCCTGCTGGTGATATTTATATTGCTTTCGCTCATCTTCAGATCCGTTTCAGCCGGTCTGCTGGGAATCATACCACTCTCCATTTCGGTTTTGGTACTGTTCGGATTGATGGGGCTCACAGGAATCAAGCTCGATGTGGCCACCGCCCTGCTTTCATCGGTTATGATCGGTGTGGGTGTTGACTACTACCATCCACTTCCTATGGCGCTACAGGGAGGAGAGACAGCTGGATCGCTTGCCAAAGGAGGCTGTACTTACCACCCTTAACACCACCGGAAGAGGCATCATCTTTAATGCACTGTCGGTAATTGTTGGATTCCTGGTTCTGATCATCTCTTCCTTTACCCCCATTCGATTTTTCGGGGTACTCGTGGTCGTTTCCATCTTCAGCTGCCTGGCCGGAGCCCTCGTGGTCCTACCGGCCCTGGTGCTGAGATTCAGGTTCACGTTCCTTGAACCTGGATTTAGTCGAAAGTCCATAAAGGTCTGAAGTCCAAAAGATAGAAAGTAAAAAGATCAGGGTTGTTAGGAGAGTGGCCATGGTTTTTATTGCTGGCCATGATGACCCTGGTTAGCGCCAGTGCTCAGGATGCAAAGCAGATCATGAAGAAAAGCATTGAAGCTGTAAAAGTAAGCTCCTTTGAGGCGGTTTCCACCCTGACCATCACCGACTCCAAGGGAAATCAGCGCATCAGGGAAAATACAATGGCCTCCATGTCAGAGCCCGACGGTACAGAAAAAAGGATCATCAAGTTCCTCTCACCTGCAGACGTTAAAGGAACAGGTATTCTGATCTTTGATTACCCGGAGAAATCCGATGACATGTGGATTTACCTGCCTGCCCTGAGGAAAACAAGGAGAATCGTCAGTAAGGAAAAAAGCAAAAGCTTTATGGGAAGTGAATTCTCCAATGCCAATATGACTGCTCCCGGTTTGGAGGATTTTTCCTATACACTTATCGGTGAGGAGGAACTGGAGGGAAAGGTTGCAATCATAATTGAATCCGTCCCCCTTGAGCTACTGATCTGGAGGACCAGTATGGTTATTCAAAATCCTTATCATGGATTGATAAAAATAATTATCTTGTATACCGGATTGAATACTATGATTTTGATGGCGAGTTATTCAAAACCATCTCCAACAGGGAGTTTAAAAAACTTGATGAACTAAATGGTTCATACATGGTTACCACTATGTATGCCATGAACCATCAGCAATAAGCGTAGTTCGGAGATGATAATGAAACAGGTTGAGCTGACAACTGCTAATTCAGCCTATTTTACGGTCGCCTATTTGGAAAAATAATGAAAAAAATATTTTTGATAGCTCTTATTTTTAGCCTGTTTGGCGCATCCGGAACTATTTTCCCAGGTCAAGCCGGTGGCCACTCTTCAGATTACTTTCACGGGGATTGAGGAATAACAAGGGCATCGTGGCAATTGGCCTGCATAATAATCCTAAAGGATGGCATAAAAACCCGGAAATGGAGCCCAACTGGAGCAAGGAGGATATGAAGGATGGCACACTGACTGTCAGGCTTGAAAACCTCGAATATGGAACTTATGCCTTTTCCATGATGGATGATGAGGACGCCAATCTTGAAATGGACAAATTCATGGGGCTGCCAAGGGAAGGTTTTGCTTTTTCGCAAAATCCCAAAATTGGTATGTCAGTACCCAATTTCGAGGAATGTTCCTTTGTGGTTGATACAAGCTTTGTTGAGCTCGTTGTCGATGTGATCTACAAGGGTAAAGGCACCTGATATGCCTTGTCAGCATGATTAGCGATAACACCATATGTGCCCCCGCCACCCAGGGAATTGGAGCCATAGCAGTGATCAGGGTCAGCGGTGCAGATAGTTTCGCCATCGTTGAAAAACTCTTCCATCCAGCCACTTCCGGAAAGATTTTATCTCAACAGCCACCCAACACCATCCATTTTGGAACCATCCATGAGGGTGACATGGTTGTCGATGAAGTATTGGTCAGCCTTTTTAAAGCACCCCACTCCTATACCGGGGAAGATTCCATTGAAATTTCCTGCCACGGTTCAGTCTATATACAGCAAAAAATTCTGGAACTACTGGTTGCTCATGGAGCCAGGCCTGCCAGAGCCAGGTGAATTTACGCAAAGGGCATTCTTAAACGGAAAAATGGACCTCTCACAGGCCGAGGCTGTGGCCGACCTGATTGCAGCCGAATCGGAAGGAGCCCACCGGGTGGCACTTCAGCAACTAAGGGGTGGATTTTCGGACAAACTGAAGCACTTGCGTGACCGTTTGCTACATTTTATCTCTATGATCGAACTGGAGCTGGACTTCAGCGAGGAAGAGGTTGAATTTGCCGACCGTAATGAATTGGTCAGACTGGTGAATGAGATTGCCTCACTGATCTGAAAGAATTACTTTCCTCCTTCCAGTTGGGAAATGTTTTAAAAAATGGTGTTCCGGTGGCCATCATCGGTCGACCCAATGTGGGAAAATCCACCCTGCTGAATGCCATCCTGGATGAGGAAAGGGCCATCGTCAGTGACATTGAAGGCACTACCCGTGATGCCATTGAAGACACCATCAACCTGGAAGGAATCAATTTCCGCTTCATCGATACTGCCGGTATCCGCGAAACTGCCGACACCATTGAGAATCTGGGCATCCGAAAAACCTACCAGAAAATCGAGCAGGCATCCATTGTACTTTTCCTGACAGAGGCCAGCGATGATCCGGAAATCATTCAAAAATCCCTGAAGGCCATTCGCAAGCAAATGTCGGATAGGGAAAAAAGTCTTGTGGTGGTCATAAACAAATCGGATCAGATCCAGGAGAATAAGCTTCTGGCACTTGAAAAAGGAATTTCACTCCAGGAGAACGAGCAGATCATTTCAGTATCTGCCGCACAAAAGGGAAAATATATCCGGATTGATCCAGCCTCCTGTTGGATATCGTCAATATCGGCAGCATAAAACACCAGGATGTGCTCATATCTAACATCAGGCACTTCAATGCCCTGAATTCGGCCGCAGAAAGCCTCACAAGGGTCTCTGAAGGACTCTCCTCTGCCCTGCCCTCCGACCTGCTGGCCCAGGACATCCGCGAAGCCCTCCACTACCTGGGCGAAATCACCGGCGAAGTCACCACCGATGAAATCCTGGGCAACATCTTCAAGAATTTCTGTATCGGGAAATAGCCCATAATCTCAATTGCCTGTAAAAGAGCAAACTTTCAAGGTCATTAAATCGTATATTACTTTCAACCATATTAATATACAGGGAAATACTTTTAGTTTATATGGAATCACAAAACCTTCACGTAATAACTTTGGTAAAATATCGGTCGGAGATAATGTAGTTAAGATGAAAGCGCTTATAAAAAGGACAATATTCAAAACGCTTTTTTCACATAGGATAAACCACAATGCTACGCCGCTCATTGCAATAACAAAAGTTGGGGATTCGGCTTTATGGTTAAAAATAACGATCCATATCAGGACCGATGCCATCATCAGATATTTAAATACAAAGTCCTTAAACATATTAATTCTTGTGAGAGGAAGTAAAAAAATAAGAACTCCGAGAGAAACAACGATATTTTTATTGATCCCAACAGAAAACCAGGAATTTAGCCAGCCCATTACTGAAAACCCATAGGATAGCTCGTGGTCATTTTTTCATAATCTGAAATAACTGTTAAATAATTCTACATACTGCTCATAATCAATAACTATCAAAGGCACAGCCAACATAATTATTGTCCAAAATATAGAATACAATGCTAATTTCCATTTCTGAGGATAGAACAGAAACAGAGCAAAACCAACCACTCCAAAAAGTTTTATAAAAACAGAAAAAACAATACATAAGGAAGCTATCAAACAGTGCTTCTTCTCAAGTAAGCCAAAAGAAAAAATTAATAAGCCTGCTATCAATCCGTTTGATTGATGGTTTTGCATTGAAGTCTAAGATAAGTGCATTTACTAAATTCCACAGACTTAATCCAATTACCAATCTGGAAACATGCCGAAAAATCCAAAAAACACAGAAAATGTCGGAGTATATTTATATAAATCCCAGTGCTCTTGCGGATATAGTACGTATAAGTCTTGATCGTTTTTGAGATGATGAAATGATTTTTCGAAAATCGTGTAGTTATTATATCGATTATACTCAATTCCGCCTACCTGAAAAGTTTTTCTTCCCGATACAAGAGATTGAACACTTGCAGCCAAAGCAAATATTACAAAAAGAATGATTAAGTTTCTTTTGCTTGATATAATTTTGATTAGCCTATTTTTCATGCTTTGGCAGGCTCAATAAGATTTTGGGCTTGATGGCCTGACCAAATTAATGAAAATACCTATAGATTGTTATCCTGGAATAATTAGGCCTGAGCTTCGGAATTAGATTCCGTTCTCTTCAGGAAGCATAAAATCTGCCTCGCTCAGGTCTGTGCGGGATGAAACCTTCAAGATTCGCATTTCTGTCAATTTCTGCGTTTCAAAGTCTTCAGTAACAATCATCATGGGCTGCATCTTTTTTGCAGAACCATCCACAGGCTGAAAATCGGATAGTGTCACAAAGCTGGATTTAACACCCTCTTTATTAAAGACTGTGATTTGCACAATGCGGTAGGTATCCATTTCGATCAGCAATTCACCCCTGGCATGATCAGTAGCGACCTTGTCCCTGACATCAATGGTGAAGCATCTTTTACCGTCAATTTCCTGAGCCGCTAACATGATAAATTCAAGATCATCTGGATCACGTGAAGTGATACCTGCCATTTGGCCCTCAGAACCAACCAATTGCATGTTTTCGGGTGTAGCTTCTAATTTGCGAATTTTACCGTTGGAGGGCGTAAATACCTCGATTAAACCAGTTTTATCCGGAAGTTCTGTGAATATAACCGTGGTACCCTTGGCCTCAATGGGTTTTTGAAAGCTCATCTTTGTTTTTCCCACATCACCAAATCTGGCTACCAGGATATCATATCCTTTCTCTTTTACCCTTCCCTTCTTATCCTTTATATTCATCTCCAGATTCAGCTCCATATTCTCGGTAAGAAGCTGACCCGTGGCCCGGGTAAAAACTTCCCTGGCACTCTCCTGTCCTGAAAGTGATATATGAAAAAATACTAAAAGGGCAGCTATAATTGTTAACGTATATAAATGCTTCATTACTAACTATTTTGTTTCCAGAAATCTGGGTTTTACTAAAATAACAATTGATGGGATAAGAACCAAAGCACAAATTAAGCAAGTAGTAATGGAAATAACCACTAGACCGCCAAAAAAACGTAATGGTTCAAAATTTGAAAGGGTGAGTGCTAAAAATCCAATAATAACTGAAAGTGCATTTATCACGATACCTTTCCCTGTTGTGATCAGCGTTTGATATGCAGCCTCTCTGTGTTCATGCCCCTTGGATCGTTCCTCCTTGAAACGCCATAAAAAATGGATGGTGTAATCGATCCCTACTCCTATCATTATCGATGAGATAAGTGCGGTGGCTATATCCAGGGTAATACCAAAGAATCCCATTAAACCGAAGAGTACCAATATGGCAACAGACAAAGGCAAGACCGACAAAAGTCCCGCACTGAATGACCTGAAGATAATAGTCAGCAGAATAAAAATAACCACCATGGCGAGCGCCAGTGACCGAATCTGCCCTTCAACAACCATATCGGCAAGTTCAATTTTGGAAAGGCTTGGTCCCGCAATAAACTTCACATCAGGATCGTCTTTGGTCATTTCCTGCATCTTTTTCAAAAGACGTTTGCCCTCTTCGTTACTTCCGTCTTTTAATCTGATAAGGAGACGCGAGTTTTCGTAGTTATAATCAATGAATTGCTCAACAGTTTCTTCATTTCCGCCCATGCTGAAAACCTCAATGAACTGGTATACCTCATTGACTGTGGTAGGAATCTGATTGTAGCCCTTTTCATCAATCTCATAAAAACCTTTACTGAGTTCTTTAACAAGGGTAACTGGCGAACTTACATTTCCAATAGCCGGATCTTCTATTAGTACTTTTTCATATTCATCCATCCGGTTCAATAATTCCGGAGAAAGGACTTCGCCTGAAAATAGGATGGAGAGAAACTGAGATCCACCGAGTTTGGTATTGATTATTTCAATGCCTCTGCTTACTTTTGACCTGCCCAGGAAATAGCCTTCGATGTTGGTATCTACCCTGATGAAAAAAATTCCGGCAGCCCCAACAATCCCCAGAACAACCGCAACGATTACAACCTTCCTGGGATAGGTCGTAACCAATTTACTTACTTTCTCAAGCCATCGTTCGGCTGATGCAACTTTTTTCTTTCCGCTTGGCTGTTTCTTTTTAACAGGTTTGAAGTATGAAAGCAATGCTGGTAAAAACCAAATGCTTAGCAACAAGGCAAATCCGATACCTAAGGACGCCAGCACTCCCATCTGGGCAGCAGGAACCATCGTATGGGTCAATAATCCAAGTATACCGGCGATGGTGGTTAGGGCTGTTACGATAATAGGCCTTTTTAAATTCTGGTAAATTTGCTTGCATATTTGTAACATGGTGAGCGATTCTTTACCATTGGCCAGTTCCTGGTATCGGGCAATCATATGGATCCCATAATCATTGGCAATGGCAATAAGCATAATGGGTAGGAGAACGCTTATGAGAGAAATTTGCCAGCCCAGCAAAGCCATTACACCAAATGAGAATATCATACTCATAATCACCACTAAAAATGGCAGAAAAACCCCTTTCCACTCTTTAAATGAGACGCGTAGCATTAATATCATTAACAGGAGGGCAATGGGTAATAAAACAGCCAAATCTTTATTGATGTTTTCACTTATGGAATAGCGAACATAAGGCAATCCTCCCAGTAGAACCTCCTCTGCTCCGGGAGTAATATGAATCACTGAATCTATTTGACCAATCAGGATATCATCAGAAATTTGAGAATCCTTAATTAACAACAAAGAAACCACGCTGAAATCATCCTTCGAGAAAAAGGATTCAGCCATGCTGTTGTTCCTTATCTTTGACTTTAAAGCTTCACATTCTTCAGGACTTTCAGGAATGCTTTCAAAAAGGGGGTCCATAATAATAAACCCATCCCTTGTGGTGACGGATTGTGCATCAAATGGAGAAATACAACGATCAATTCCATCCAGTTTTCCCAGCCTCTGAGAAAGCAACTCGAGTCTGCTCAAGGAAGCGTAATTCACCACATCCTCTGCAATCATCATAACCATTACCATCTCACTTCCGCCAAAGATGCTGTCAAGTTCTTTGATATATTTCTGATTTCCTATGCGATCCGGAACATAACTATCTAAATCAGGATTGACCTCAAGCCTTGGCAAAAGCAGTAAAGTGAGCAGTGTGATACCCGTAAAAAGGAGTACAATGGGCAGTCGGTATTTAATAAGCCAGTAGTTCATTGAATTCTGAAAATCCCCACAAAATTAGTATAAATAGTGAATCAAATACCGGGAGGCAATCACAAGCTACCAACATCCAAAAATATTTGATTGCTCGATCCTCTATAAGCTTCACAAAGTTAGGCTGTCCGGGATATAAATCAATGCAAGGCAGGTGGAATAAAAGTGGAAGTTTTGGTGTAAAAAAGTAGTATCATCTGGCCAGGTATCATAGGGACTCCGGCAAGCAGGGCATCCATAGCTAATCCACCTTCAAGCTATCTGCCGGGTTTGCGGTGGCAGCTTTGTAAGAGTGATAGCTGACAGTGGCCAGGGCGAGGAGGAGTACAAGGAGGGTGACTGCAGCCAGAATCAGAAAATAAACTCCTATCTGAAAGTTAATGTGATAAGCAAAGCGCTGTAGCCAGGCCCTGGCCCCAAAATATGCAGGAATAGATATCAGCGAACTGATTACCAGCAGGTTGTATACCTCCCTTGATAGAAGTTTCATCACAATCTGGACCGAGGCTCCCATAATCTTACGAATCCCGATCTCCCGGGTACGCTGGTTAGTGGTATAGGAGATAAGCCCCAATAATCCCAGGCAGGTTAGAAAAATACTGATGATGGAAAAGATCATGAGTATTTTACCTGTTTGTCGCTCCGTATCAAAAAGCCGATCAAATTCCTCATCCATCCAGGTATACTCGAAAGGGTATTCAATATTGAATTGCTCCCATTTATTCCCAATAAACTCAACGACTCCACCTACATCCCCGTCTGCCAGCTCAACCACAATATTTCCTTCAAAATTGCCAGGCATAAAGTGGATGGCCATGGGGCTAATCTCTTTTTGCAGGGACTCAAAATGGAAATCCTTCACCACACCTATGATGGGCATAAAGGAATCCTCTCTCCCATTCCCTCCCGGGTTTACGAATCTGTTATTCAAAGGATCTTCAAGCCCCAGAGCAAGTGCAGCAGCCTCATTGATAAGCACTCCGGAGGAATCAGCACCCATTTCCCTGTCAAAAAACCGCCCCTCAACGATTTCGAGGCCAAGGGCCTTATCAAAGTCATAACTTACATAACAGGTGGCAAGAGTAAATATTTCACTTCGGTCCCAGCCTTCCAGCCAGTGAGCATTATCCCAATACTGTTTGGATGGTATGTGGGTGGTATTTGCAACACTGATTACATTGGAATGCTGCCTTAATTCTTCCTTGAAGGAATCAATTCGATTCCTCAAAACATCCGATCGGTTAATAACCAGCAAGTTATCCTTCCGGAATCCCGGATCTTTGTCCTGCATGAAGTTTAGTTGCCGGGTAACAATGATAGTACCAATTAACATCACTATGGTCACTGTAAACTGCATTACAATGAGCAAGCTTCTTAGAAAGCTTTTTCTGGAACCAAACTTTTTATCTGAGCTGAATACCGCAACCGGTCGAAATGAGGCAAGCACAAATGCCGGATAGGTTCCGGCAGCCAGCCCAACCAGAACGGCAAACAGAATCAGAAGGGGAATCCACATTCCACTGCCAAAAGGATTGAACTCCAAATTCAACTGTATCAGGTTATTGTAATTCGGGAGCAGAAGATATACCAGGATAACTGCCAATACCAGTGCCAGCAAGGACAATACAACCGATTCGGTCAGGAACTGCGTAATGAGTTGGGACCGACTGGAACCTACTACTTTTCTGAGCCCCACCTCTCTTGCCCTTACTGTTGAACGGGCTGTTGCAAGGTTCATAAAGTTAATCCCGGCAATGACCAGAATCAGGATTGCCGCTACCAGGAAAATATATACATACATAGGATTTCCATTGGGTTCCAGTTCATATTGAAGGTCGGAATGAAGATGGATATCTTCTAGTCTTTGAAGCCGGTATCCGTAAGAATGTCCGGCACTTTCAAACTCGTCCATGTCAATACCCATAAATTGGGTAATGAGCGGGCCCACATATTTGCTTACCATCTCCTGCAGGCGGGCTTCAAATGCCAGCGGATCAGTTCCCTCCTTTAAAACCAAATAAGTATAAAAATTGTGATTGACCCACATGGTGCTTCTGCTCTCCTCAAGGGTGCTCATTGAACCAATCATCTTTACATGAAAATGAGAATTTTCAGGAAAATCCTGCATCACACCGGTGATTACTGATAGATTTGTATCCTGTTCTATCTTAAGGGTTTGGCCTATGGGATCAAGATCACCAAAGTACTTTTTGGCGTATTCTTCAGTGAGTACAATGGACCGGGGATCCCGAAGGCAGGTAGCAGGATTTCCCTTGATCAGTTGAAAGCTGAAAACATCGAAAAAGGACGAATCTGCAAAAATGAATTCCCTTTCAGTTTCATGAAATATCCTGTCACCTGAGCGAACCATCCAACCACCAGATTGCTTAAGCCTTACAACCTGTTCGACCTCTGGATAGTCATTCAGTAAGGCTTCTGCCATGGGTGGAGAACTAACTGCATGCCGCATTTCAGTGGCAGGCATGCTTCCCCTGATCCACACCCGGTAGATCTGTTCTGATTTCTCATGGAAGCGATCATAGCTTAGCTCATTTGCCACATAGAGCAGGATAAAAATGCTGCTGGCCAGCCCTATGGCCAATCCAAAAATATTAATCAGACTATAACCCCTGTGCCTCCAGAGGTTTCTTAAAGCCACAACAATGTAGTTCCGAAACATTTTTTCTAAATTAGTATGTCAGTAAGACGCACTTTGCACCCATATTGATACAAGTTACACCATGAATTCCATTCTGCACTGGAAAAAAACACTTTTTAGCTCTACCTGTACCATCCACTCGGCCGACGGAGAGATTGGACATCTGAGAGAAAACCCCTGGAAGCAAAGCGCTGAAGGAGAAATAAATAAAAGGAGATACGCTTTTAAAACACGAGGATTTTTTAACCAGGTGACCGAGATTGTGGATCCTTCCACAGATTTCATTGTGGGTAAAATTGAATACAATACCTGGAAGAGCAAAGCCACACTCAACTACCTGGATCATACTTTGTATTGGCAATACGACAATCTCTGGCAAAGCAGGTGGAGCATTACAGATGAGCAGGGCTTAAATATCAGCTTCCAGGGGAGCCTCCAAAAAGGAATTATTGAAGGCGAGGATCTTAGCGAATTTCTTATCCTCACGGGACTCTTCGTGACCAACTATTATGTTCAGTCCTCCATCGCCATTTTTGTAGCCATCTTTATCCCCATCATCGCCAGTCAAACCCACTAACCCACTAACCCACTAACCCACTAACCCACTAACCATTAACGCTCGCGCAGCGAGCACTATTCGTACCTGAGTGATGATACAGGGTTCATGGTGGCGGCCTGATATACCCGAAAGAGTACTGTTACGGCAGCAATGACAAAGGCAAGCAACGAACTGATGATAAATACCATTGGTTCAATTTGGATTCGTACAGGGAAATCCTGGAGCCAGTTTTTCATAATAAAATAACCCAGTGGCCATGCAGCCATGGTGGCAATTAGGATCAACCAGATAAACTCCCTGGAAAGGGTGAGTAATACACTGGATATGGAGGCGCCCATGGCTTTCCTTATCCCCACCTCCTTGGTGCGCTGGGCAGCGCTGAAGGAAGCAAGACCAAGCAGTCCAAGGGCAGCGATAAAAATTGCCAGTACGGAAAAGATTGAAAACACTGTTGAAGCTTTCTCATCGTTTGAATAAAGCGCCGCCAGGTCCTCCTCTAAAAAGGTCATATGAATGGGTTGTTGTTCTTTGAAGGAGACCCAGGTTTTTTCAATAAATTCGAGTGTTTTTGTAGTCTCCATGCCACTGATCCTCACCGAAAGCTGGTAGTGATTATTGTCTATGAATTGAATCACCAGAGGACGCACCTCCTGGTGAAGCGATTGGAAATGGAAGTCCTTCACTACACCTATGATTTGTTTGGGGACCTGGTTATCGTCACCAAACTGGGTGTAGAGCCTCTTACTCAGGGGATCTTCAAAACTGAGGGCCTTTACAGCCGATTCGTTCAAAATCAGGGCTGTAGAATCAGTTGCATTGCCTTCCTCGAACCACCTGCCTTCCAAAAGCTCCAGCTTATAAGTTTCACTAAAGTGTCTGTCGGCCCACATATTATTAATGGCATGTGTCTCATCGGACTCAGCACCTTCCGGAAGATAGGCGTTATCACCGATGAGTCCACCTGGCACCGCACTGGAGAAGGTGGCCTGTAGAATGGAGGGGTTCTTTAAAAGCTCCTGCCTGAATGCTTCAACCTGGCTACCAAGCACATAAGTCCTGTCAATGACCACCAGGTTTTTCTTGTCAAATCCAAGGTCCTTTACCTGAAGATATTTCATCTGTCCATTGACAATCATGGTACAGATAAATAACACAATGGTGACAATAAACTGGAAGGTCACCAGCACTTTTCTCAATCCGGCACCCCTGATCCCACGCATGGCTCCGCTCTTTAACACATCAACCGGTTTAAAGGAAGAGAGAAAAAAGGCAGGGTAAGACCCCGAGGCAAAACCTACAAACAATCCGATCAGCAAAAGCCCAACAAACAGCCGCCATGGTCCAATGGAACTTAATTCCAGGCTTTTCCCGGACAGATTATTAAAAGCCGGAAGGAAGAGCTCAACCAGTACAATGGCAAATATCAGTGCCATCGCCGTAATCAGGAAGGACTCGGTGAGGAAGAGCCAGATAAGGCGACGCTTTACCGCCCCGGCCACTTTTCGAATCCCCACTTCTGTGGCTCGTTTTGCACCACTGGCGGTGGCAAGATTCATGAAGTTGATGGATGCAATGATAATCAGGAAGATGGCAATGACGGAAAAAATGATAACCGAGGATCTGCTTCCTCCGGGATTGATTTCAAATTGCAGGTCAGATCTCAAATGAATATCCTTCAGAGGCTGCAGGAAATAACCATAGGTATTGCCCGAGGCAAAAAACTCCTCCATGGTGAGCCCCAGAATCTCTTCCAGTTCAGTTCCCATATGCTGAGCTATCAGGTCCGGAAATTTGGATTCTACCGAACCCGGATCGCTACCCTCTCTAAGTCTGATATAGGTGTAATTGTTGTTTCCCAGCCACCGGGTAAGATCAGCTATGTAGATGGAAGTCATGGATCCCAGCATATTAAACCGGAAATGGGAGTTCTCGGGGAAACCTTCCACCACCCCGCTAACCTCATAGGGGGTCGCCTGCTCACCTATGGTCAGCATCTTTCCCACCGGATCTTCTTTCCCAAAGTACTTTCTTGCAATTTCTTCAGTGAGTACGATGGTATTGGGACGGTTCAACAAACCTTGTGGATCACCTGAAATAACCGGGGCTGTAAAGACAGAAAAAAATGTGGAATCGGCGTAGTAGAAATCCTCTTCGATAAATACCTGATCCTCATAGCTCACAACAGGATCACCGTCGAAAGTGTAGAGTCTGGTAGACTCTTCTACTTCAGGAAAATCGGACTTAATGCTTGCTCCCATAGGGGCATTGGAAAGGGCAGCCTCCAATTCATTCCCCTGAATCTTTCCCCTGATGCAAATCCGGTAAATCTCATTAAAGTGCTCGTTATGACGATCATAACTCAGCTCATCCAGGACAAAAAGCAGGATGATAATAGAACTGGTAATGCCAATGGCAAGACCCATTAAATTAATCAGGAAATAGATCTTATTGCGCCAGGCATTACGCAGGGCAATAAGGAGATAATTCAGTATCATAGACAGCTCATATTAGACGGGCCATCTCCTTAGGTTTAGGTGGTAATTCAGGAATCTTTCCTAAATTGTTATCCAAAATACTCATTTTCATTAAAAATTACTCAAAATCTTATCAAATGATACAAAAAGTTCCCCTCCTGAGGGTTTTGCTTCTTACTGTATTTTTATTTGCTGCAAGTGAATCTCAAACCTGCACCATCATTGCTGTGGGTAAAAAGGCATCTTCCGATGGATCCGTAATCATTTCGCACACCGACGCCGGGGCTGACAGCCGCATCAGGGTTGTACACGGACAGCGCTATAAAAAGGGAGAAATGGCTCCTGTATACTGGGGTATCCAGGATATACACCGGCCACTGAACGATTTTGGGGATGTGATTGGAGAGATTCCACAGGTTGAAAGCACCTACACCTACTTTCATTCGGCCTACCCTCATATGAACGAGCACCAGCTTGCCATTGCCGAAAGTACAACCAGTCAGCGAGAGGAGCTTAAAGTGGACATGGCGGTCTGCAAGCAAATTATGACCGTGGAGCAGGCGCAGATGTTTTCCCTTCAACGTTATACATCAGCCCGGGAAGCCACTGCCTTTATAGGCCACCTCATGAGTACCTACGGTTTCCTCCCCTCCTGCGTGGGAGAATCGGAAACCCTGGTGTTAGGCGATACAGAAGAGATCTGGATCATTGAGATTTTTAGCGTTGGATCTGACTGGGATCCTGAAAGCGGGGAGCCAGGCGCCATCTGGGTAGCCCAGCGTGTTCCCGATGATCATGCCCTTGTGGTAGCCAATTGGAGCATCATCAAAGAGGTGGATGAGGCAGACACGGAAAACTTCATGTATTCTCCTAACTACAAGCAATTTGCCATAGACAAAGGGTGGTACGACCCCAATGGAAGCAAACCTTTTATCTGGCAGGAGGTTTATGCTCCCATGCTTCGCGAGTGGGCCACCAGTCGCTTGTGGCTTTTTTACAGCACTTATGCACCAAGCTATGCTGACTGGCCCGAACGTAGCCTGGAGGATGGCCATATGATGGGCTATAACCAGTACATCCAGTATGTGGAACCCGTCTCCCTCTACCCCACCTCTGTAAAGCCCGAGCGACTAATATCTCTGTTCAGGATGTGATGGCCTTCCAGCGCTCTACCTTCGAAGGAACCATTTACGATAAGACCGAAGATTATGACTGGTATGTGCCCGATGGAAAGGGAGGGATGAAAAAAAGCCCGCTGGCTACCCCCTTCCCAAGCAAGGATATGCGGGAACTCCTGGACATCAACAACCGCAGGAATGTGGCACGTCCTCAGGGTTTCTACGGCATGATTGCCCAGCTTCGGGGATGGCTTCCGGATCCCATTGGGGGTATTTATTGGGTATTTCTTGATAATGCCTATACCAGTCCCTATGTCCCCATCTATGCGGGTACCCGGGAAACCGCGGATTGCTACAAGAATTACGATCCCACTACTTACAGTGCTGAGTCGGCCTGCTGGGCCATAGACTTTGTGGATAACCTGCTTTACCTGAAGTGGCAGGAGGCCATTAAAGATGTGTGGGAAGGTTCGTGATCCTTACGAAGAAGCGCTGTTCTCTGAACGTGATTCCATTGACAATGAAGCACTTGAACTTTACAATAAGAATCCGGAAACAGGCCCTTGATTACCTGACCAACTATTCCAAGGGGAAGATGGAAACGGTTCTTGAAATGTACAATGACCTGCACGATAAATTGATTGTAAAATACAGTAATAGCCGCTAGAGTCTGAAGTCGTAAAGTCGTAAAGTCGTGTAACAAATCTTTAAAGTAAGTCGTCTTCTAAATGAATAAACTGATTCGGATTATACTGTGTCACGAATGCGGGACCTCATTTGAACGGGACCTTGCATATCAAATATGCAGTAACTGCTTTGCCTGCACCGGATGTGAGATCTATATCTGCCCGGAATGTGCGATAGAAATTGTTGTAAAACCAAAGAAGGAACGTATTGACCCTCAGAAATATATTAAGGATCATAAGACGTGATTCTTTAAGTTTAATTACCAACATGACCGGTCTCTCCCTGGGATTGGCCGCATCCATACTGCTCACCACCTTCATTCTCTTCGAATTAAGCTTCGACCGGCATTTCAGTGAGGCCGACCGGATCTACCGTTTGAACTCCATCTGGATCGAACAAGGAGAGCAGGAGGAGATGCCCATCAACCTACGTGAGGCCTATACTGAAATCCCTGGAAAAGTGGCTGGTATTGAAGCTGTCACTCAGATTTACAGGGGGTTTTTACGGGAGATCACATATGAGGAAAACAGGTACAAGGATCTCTACCTGCTCTTTGCAGATCCCGGCAATTCTTCACACTTTTTGACCTGGAGCTGATTGCAGGTAGTCCTGAAGGTGCGCTTTAGCGAGCCCCATACGGTTGTTATCACGGAAAAAATAGCCACCAGGATATTCGGGGACAGGAATCGTTGGGACGAAGCTTCATCATGGAAGGAACAGGTTTACACCGTTTCGGCTGTGTGAAAGACATTCCACCCAATACCCATTTCAACTTTGATATGCTGATGCCCATGCAAATCGGACCCTGAGCTGGAGGACCTGGGTGGACTGGAGTTCTTTACTTACTACCTCCTGGAGGAGGGTGTGGAGACCGGATCCGGTGATACAAACCATTCATAAGGAAAATACCAGAATCCTGAGCGATAAGTTTTCCGGTTTTGAAAGTGCCACCTTTGATTCCCGCCTGACGCCCTTGCCCAGGCTACACCTGCATTCCGGCATCTCATGGGACCTTATCCACGCCTGGGAGCATGAAAACCATTTATATCATGCTGGTGATTACCATTGCAGTGATGGGACTTGCCCTTTCCAATTTTATCAACCTGTATATACTGAATGGTGCCAGGCGGTCCAGGGAGATTGGAATCAGAAAGGTGAACGGAGCAAGGCGGAAAGAATTGATCCGGCAGTTTTACCTGGAAACCACACTGGTGGTCACCATGGCCTTCCTCGGGGGAAGCTGTCCTGGCCATCTTACTGCTTCCCCCTTTGCTAACATCATGCAGCGTGATTCCTTTAGTGAAGTAAGCAGGTACCCCGGCCCTCTATCTGGTTCTGTCAGGAATATACCTGCTATGTATCTTTCTTTCAGGACTCTACCCTGCCTTGCTGCTGAGCAAAGCTGAACCCATTCTCCCTGATCCAGGGAAGGGTAAATCCGGCTGGAGACAAAAAAGTGCTCTCAAGGCTGGTCAGCGTTATTCAGATTTGTATTGCTATATGTCTGCTGGCTATATTACTGGGAATCAATACCCAGATACGCTACCTGAAAAATTGGTCAGTGGGTTACATCCCGAAAACATTGTCCTGATCTACAATCTAAATGAGAAACTCACCAGCAATTACCAGGCAATTCGTGATAAGCTCATAAATATCCCAGGGATCGAGGAAGTTGCAGCTTCTACCCATACCATCGGGCGTGGTTACAGCGGACAGGGAATCCTCCTGGAGGGTGACGATCCAAGCCAGGCCCGCAGCATAGCCGAATACCGTATCTGGCCCGGCTTATGTCAACTCTACCAATTCAAGCTGGCAGCCGGCAGATTCCTGGAAGCGGGCAGGACGGCAGACCGCGATGGAGTTTTGCTGAATGAAGCAGCCGTTGAGATGCTGGGAAATACCTCCAGGAGAGATCATCGGTGAATCGGTAGTGATGCATGCCGACCCCATGGAAGTAATTGGGGTTTTGGAGAATTTTCATTATGAATCTGCGGCCAGGAAAATTCTACCCTTAATTCTCACAGCCTACTCTGAAAATATTCGTGCCATTTCCATCCGTTACTCGGCAGAATCTGATCCCGCAGAAAATCCTCCAAAACATCGGGCAGACCATCCGGACCTTTGATCCCGATTACGTGATGGTCAGCAGTTTTGCCAGGGATATTTGCGAGAGCTATTATGCCTCCGAGGAGAGGCTTCAGCTCATCCTCTTATTCGGAAGCATCTTTTCGATATTTATCGTTCTGCTGGGAATCTATGCCCTGGTCTCCCATAATATGCTGAGCCGGACCAAGGAAATCGGAATTCGTAAGGTAATGGGGGGATCTGACACGGCAAATGATGATCCTGATCTACGTTTCCACACTTAAATGGACCCTGATTGCCTCAGCATTTGCAGTTCCGCTGTCTCTTCTGTATCTTGGCCGCTGGCTGAACGATTATGCCGTACGAATCCAGCCTCACTGGTGGATTTTCGCCTGTAGTTTCCTGGTGGTTTTGGTTTTCCAGACCCTGATAACGCTGGGCCAAACCCAGCAGAACAGCCCGCAGGAATCCGGTGGAGGCCCTGAGGTACGAATAGCAGCAGCCACCTCCTTTCTAATACTTATAATACCGAGATGAGAAAATACGAGTACTTCTGGTCCTTCTTCTGTTTTCAGTTCACTTCAGGCCCAGCATGATCAGGCATGCGAACCTTCCGGTCTGCGATCTGGCCTCCTGCCAGTTCCCGGTTTCTGACAATATCAGCCAGAATGCCGGGTGGATTATTATGCAGATGATCGAAGCAGCCGATTCCGGGGCCATGCTTACTCATTTTCCTGAGTGTGCGCTTTCAGGCTATCCGGGGGTGGATATGGAATCTCTGGAGGGCTTTGACTGGCCTGCTCTTAGATTCTGGACGGATTCAATAATGCATTCTTGCCGATCACGCTGGATATGTGGGTGATCTTAGGTACCATCCATGAATTGGGTCAGAGGAATCAAACCCATGAATAGTCTCTATGTAATAAATCCGGATGGAATGATCGTGGAGAGGTACGATAAGCGTTTCTGCACCAAAGGCGACCTTGAACATTTCTCAGCCGGTGAACATTTCTCTGTTGTCAATATCCAGGGAATAAAGTGTGGATTTCTAATCTGTTTTGATGTGAGGTTTCCTGAATTATACAGGGAATACAAAAAACTGGAAGTGGATTTTATCTTTCAGTCCTTCTACAATGCCCGTCAGAAACCCGGGGGAATTCACCCGAAAATTATGCCGGTGACTGCACAGACCAGGGCCGCAACCAACCATTTTTACATGTCACTGACTAATTCATCAAGCCCCAGCAGCTGGCCCTGTGCACTTTATTACTCCCGATGGGCTGATTGGTGGAACATTAGAAGTCGGACAAAGCCGGCATACTGCTGTCTGATCTGTCTCTGTCTGATGACATATTATGATGCCAGCAGACGTTTCAGGAAAAACGCTATGGAAGGCAAAGCTTTCATCCGGGGACATCGCCCGAACATCCCAGGTATTCAGACCGAAAGTCCTTATGATGAACAACTATCTGGGCGAAATAGCTGCCTGCTAACAGCCGTATGCTGGACAGTCACGGCCATGGCATTTGAGTCGGCCGGGAAACGGGTAGGTGCCCTTGTCCCTGAACCTGATCAGGCTGGTTATAGGCCTCATTTTCCTTTCCATATACAATACCATTGTAAATGGTGAGATTTTCCCCATTGCAACATCGTTCCAGTGGTTTTGGCTTGCGCTTTCGGGACTTATTGGTTTTGTCCTGGGCGATCTCTTTCTCTTCCGTGCCTTTATTATGATAGGGGCGCGTATCTCTATGCTGATCATGGCCCTGGTCCCTCCTATCGCAGCACTCATTGGCTGGATCACTCTTGGAGAGAGGCTATCAGGGATGGAGTTTTTGGGCATGGGCATCACCCTTTCGGGAATAGTGCTGGTCATGTCGTCCAAAATCGAAATAAATAAGGGCGCTTTTGGTAAAACACTTAAAATGGGGCCGCTGGTGCTGGGGAGTTTACTCGCCCTTGGCGGGGCGGCGGGACAGGCGGCCGGACTGGTGCTAAGCAAGAAGGGGATGCAGGATATGGATCCCTTTTCTGCCACTCAGATCAGGATCATGACAGGTGTGGTCGGTTTCGCCATTGTAATCACCGTCTTTAAAAGATGGAAACACCTGTTTGGAGCGCTGAAAGATCTAAAAGCCATGAAGTTTATGACCCTGGGATCATTCACTGGCCCCTTCCTTGGAGTAAGCTTATCGCTGCTGGCCGTTCAACATACCGATACGGGGATTGCTGCCACCCTGATGGCTCTTAACACCGGTGATGATTATCCCTCCGGTCATTTTGATGAAAAAAGAGAAGATTCGCACAATTGAAATTATCGGGGCCCTGATATCCGTGGGTGGTGTGGCCCTGTTCTTCCTCTGATCAGGTCAGGCTGTCGTTCCCGTTACCCTTCTCCTTCTGGTGAATCCGCTGCTTTCCCTCGGTATACATGTGCAACAGGTTTGAAATCAGGATCACCATCGATGCTAATCCGGCCAGGGCAAGTACATAAACCAATAGTACACCATAAGGCACCAGGAAAAAGAATACTACAATAATTAGTGTAACCCATACTCCAGCACACCAGGGGCAGGTTACTATGGAATGAAGGGTACCGATCACATAGAGATCTTCCCTCTTCTTCAGTATATTACGAAAATATTTGAATATTTTCTCAAACACCAGAATGCGGGTCATCCGGTAAGAAGCAAGGATGATCACCAGGGCTTCCTTTAAGGTAAGATTCTGAATATCTACTCCCTTTTTCTCCAGCAGGAAGCCTACAAGCACAATTGCTCCAAAAAAAACAAAAACTGACCAGAAGTTCCATGCCTGGTGTTTGCGCTCATTCATCATAGTTTTCAGGTGTTGTTGGCATGACCAATATACAAAACTATTCTTTTATTGGTATGTTTGACATGACTCTCTCTGTCATAGCCGTTATGGTCAGGGAAGGATTTACACCCGGATTGGCTGAAATGGCACTTCCATCACACACGTAGAGCTTTTCATAGCCAAATATTCTGTGGTTTTTGTCAATCACCCCTGTTTCGGCATTCTCTCCGATAACTGCTCCTCCCAGGATGTGGGCTGTCAGTGGGGTACCCATTATAGCCTCCGAAACCATCACAAAAGGGGAACCGTTCACTTCACGGGCAGTGGCATCTGCAAGCTCCTTTGCAAGCGGCATAAAAGCCGAAGGGGCAGGTCCGGAGGAGAGTACACTTCTTAGATTAAATATCCCCCTTTTAAGCCTCAAAGTACTATCGATATGCTGCATAAACAGGAGGATTACAGACTCCTTGGCAAAATCACGGCTGAACCATACCCTGAACCATTTTTGTGGTTGAGTGATAAAACTCCAGATAAGCTTCAGAATGCGACCCAGCATGGTTCTGCCATGGGTAAGAGGAACACCCAGCAGTTTCCAGAATCCTGAACCACTTCCATATCGGACCGGTTCCAGGTGAGTATCTCCATCGGGAGGAAATATGGAACCAATGGCCACTCCCCTGGAAAAATCCTTTTCCTTGTTACGTGAGTGTATCAGGGCCAGGCTCTCATTGTTGGTTCTGATCCCGGCCCCTACCTGCTTACTGAGCCCAGGCAGGTGGCGACGTCTCATATTGAGCAGGAGCCTTACCGTTCCCAGAACTCCGCCGGAAAGAATCACACCCCGGGAGCTGAGCTCTTTTCTTCTTTTAAAAAGACCGCTTGAATTCTTTAATAAAATACGATAGCCCTCTTCGCCATTATCCTTTCCTGCAGGTTTGATACGAATGACTATATTTTCGGGGAGCACCTCTGCCCCTCCTTTCTCGGCCAGGTAGAGGTAATTCTTATCCAGGGTATTTTTGGCGTTGTACCTGCAGCCTGTCATGCACGATCCACAATGATTACAACCCGACCGCCTTGGACCCTCCCCTCCAAAATACGGGTCTGCCACCTCCTGCTCGGGTTCGCCAAAAAAAACAGCCACTCTTGTGGGCTCAAACTCCTTAGACTTTCCAAATTCTGATGCCACTGCCCGCAGGGCTTCATCGGAATCGTAAAGGCCAGGGTTTTCAGTGGCGCCCAGCATTCGCTCGGCCTCTAAGTAATGAGGGTCCAACTCCCCTTTCCAGTCAGCCAGTCCCGCCCAGCTTCCTGTATTAAAGAAGGTCTCCCTGGGCCGGGGAAGGGTGTTGGCATACATTAATGATCCTCCACCCACTCCAACCCCGCTAAGGATGCCCACATGGCGCATGATGGTCATTTTAAAGATCCCCTTAAAACGAAAAAGAGGCAGCCACAGCCATTTTTTAAGCTTCCAGTTGGTTTCGGGAAACTGAGCGGGCTCCCATCTTTTACCCTTTTCAACTACCAGTACCCTGTATCCCTTCTCGGTGAGCCTGAGTGCCGAGACCGATCCTCCAAATCCCGAGCCTACAATGATGTAGTCATAGTCGTATTTCATGCCCGAATATATACAGAATTAAGTAAATTGCATATGTATCCGAAATCATGTATTCTAAAGAGAAATCAAAACAACTTAGAGAGGAGTTCTGGTCCCAGTTCAAAACCCTCTCCATCAGAAGACGCAAACCCAAAGGTTTACCGGGCGATTGGCTACTGACCAATACAGGTGTAAAGGCTCTCAATCTCAGGTTCCATGTGGACAGGAAAGTGGCCCAGGTAGGTATTGATCTGGAAACCAGAAATATGGATAAGCGTATCGAGCTTTTCGAAAAACTGGAATCGGTAAAAAAGGTGCTTGAGGAAGCCATGAAATCACCACTGGTCTGGGAACTGGAATACATACGGGAAAATGGCAAATCGGTGAGCCGTATCTATATTCAAAAGGAGGGAATTGACATATACGACGAAAAGACCTGGCCAAAAGCGCATCAGTTTATGTACGATAACATGATGAAGCTGGAAGCTTTTTATAAGGAGTATAGAGATTATTTTAAATACGCCTGAGAAATTAAACCAATGGGACGAAACTTTCTAAGCCTGCCACTTTTGCTCATTTTTGTGTTGCTCCCCTTCCAAAATGGAGGGGCCCAGGAGCTTAAAACCCCTGTGAACAGAACCCCTGCTTTTGCCGGCTCTTTTTATCCGGCACAAAAATCCGCCCTAGAATCTCAGTTACAATCACTCTTTTCTGCTGCAAAACCAATAGAAATTCAGGGCAAAGTGCAAACACTGATCGTTCCTCATGCAGGCTACGAATATAGCGGGATTGTGTCCGCCTCAGGCTATCTTAGCATACCGGCAAATGCTCATTACGACAATATCTTCATTATAGCCTCCTCCCACCGGGAACAATTTAGCGGTGTATCGGTGTATTCGATGGGAAATTACCTTACACCTTTGGGTGAGGCAAAGGTAAACCGGGAACTGGCACAGTCCTTAATCAAAGAGAATGAAAACTTCAAATACCTTCCAGAAGCACATGACCGTGAGCACAGTATTGAGGTACAAATACCCTTTCTTCAGTATCACTTTGACGAGCTCCCCCCATTGTGCCTATCGTAATGGGTTCTTCCTCCCTCTCGGCAGCGCGTGACCTTGCTGCGGCCCTGTGGCCATGGTTTACGCCCGAAAATCTCTTTATCATCAGTTCCGATTTTTCCCACTACCCTTCCTACAAGGATGCCCAGCGGGTTGATAAAATTACGGGTGATGCCATCCTTACCGGGGACCCTGAAAAATTCTATAATGCCCTCAAAAGCAGCTCTAAGCCCACAGTTCCAAACCTCTCAACACCAAGTTGCGGATGGAGTTCCATCATGACCATGCTTTATATGGCCAGTAGGGTCGAGAGCCTGGAACTATCTCCGGTGCTTTACCGCAATTCGGGAGATTCGAATATTGGTGATAAGCAGCGAGTGGTGGGATACTGGGCCATTGTGGGTTCTGAAAGTCCAGTCCGGGAGCAGGTTTTTGAATTAAATGAAGTCGAAAAGCAGTCTTTGTTGCATATCTCCAGGTCTACACTTGAATCATTTATCAAAACAGGTGAACTACCCCGGATCGACCCAAGCATGCTCACTAGCGCTCTGAAAGAACCTGTTGGAGCTTTTGTAACCCTGCACATGGGAGGCAGGTTGAGAGGGTGCATAGGTAACTTCACCCCCAGTGAGCCGCTATATGCTGTGGTGATGGAAATGACCCTTGCAGCCGCTATAAATGATGGTCGTTTCGCCCCGGTGGAGGAGCCTGAACTCAAGTACATTGAAATCGAAATCTCAGTAATGACCCCCTTGAAGCAGATCAGCTCCATTGATGAGTTTGATTTAGGCAGGCATGGCATTTACATGAAAAAGGATGCTAAGTCTGGTACCTTTCTGCCCCAGGTTGCTGAAGAGACCGGATGGAATAAAGAGGAGTTTCTGGGGCATTGTGCAAGAGATAAGGCGGGTCTTGGATGGGATGGCTGGAAGGAGGCTGATCTTTATACATATGAGGCAATTATTTTTGGAGAAAATGAGAAAGAATGAGCCCCGGCCCCTATCATCTTATCTCCATGGGGACCTTGCTCCTGGTCTCATATTTTGCAAGCCTGATCATGGTTCGAGCCAGACTCATTTCCCTTCAAAAACACCGTAAACTCTGGAATACACTGCTTCTGTGTTTTTTCTTGTCCACTACGATTCTGGGCTTACTCCTGGTTGTAAAGCTTAACTATAAGCTCAATATTTCATGGGTTGAAGAGGCCATGCAGTGGCATGTGGATGGCGGTATTGGATTCGCACTACTTGGCATATTCCATCTCCTATGGCACACCAAATATTACTTCCGGAAGCCTGAGCGGTCCAGCTACTTACATCCAAGCAACTCAGAACCAATAGGCTATGCTAAGTTTCAGCATAGCTTCCTGTTCGCCCTGCTGGGATACATCAGTATGATGGCTCAGCTGGTATTGCTAAGAGAATTTCTTAAAAACTTTCATGGCAACGAGCTGGTGATTGGAATCTTTCTTGCGGTCTGGATGAGTTTTACAGCCCTGGGCGCAAGGCTTGGATCGGACTACCATGGAAGCCTATCTCCCCGCAGAATTTCAATTTTACTCTTTGTTTTGAGCGGACTTCCCCTTCTGGTATATATACTCCTGATCCTTGTGAGCAGATTCCTGTTTCTTCCGGGAGTGCAGCCGGGAGTTTTGGATACACTGATCACTATTGTGCTTCTGACCACTCCCTTCACCGGCTTGTCTGGTTTTCTCTTTGGATCTGTTTCCCGAACTGTGAATCTTCAGAGAACCATGACTTCTCCATATATGCTGGATGCCATTGGCTCGGTGGCAGCCGGGATGCTCTTTGCAACCCTCCTGGTCCATTTTCTGAACAACTTCCAGCTTCTCACCCTTCTGCTCATGACCACATCCATTGGGGTGATCCTGATTTTCAGGCATCCCATGGGCCCCGCGTCAAGATGGGTGCTTCTCCTGGTGTCGGCTGCACTTTTCAGCCTCTCACTTGTCCCTGATTTGCACAGGAAGGTGGAGGAGTTGAGGTATAGAAATGAGAAAATTCTTGAAACCCTTGACACTCCTTATGGAAATCTGACTTTCACTCAGGCAAATGAACAGATCTCCGGCTATATGGATGGAAATCCACTTCTCACCTCCTCCGATCTTATGGGTACCGAAGAATCGGTCCACTTCCCCTCGCTCCAGCATCCGAATCCGGCATCTTTCCTTCTCATGGGAGGCGGCTTATCAGGCCAAATCATCGAAACAGTAAAGTATAAGCCCCAAACACTGGATTACTGTGAAGCCAATCCATGGATCTACTCCATCGGGAGAAATCATTTTGAAGATAAATCCGATTTTCCCTTTCGGTTTATTCCCAGGGATGGACGAACTTGGCTCATGAGGAACCGGGATATAATGTATGATGTGATTATCTCAAATGCGGGTGACCCCTGACAATAGGTTGGAACCGATACTTCACGCTGGAATTCTACAGGCTGGTTAGGCAGCACCTTTCCCCCGGAGGTGTATTCTGCATGCATTTGACCACGGCGGACAATTACGTCAATGAGGAAGGGCTTCTTATTCTGGGGATCAATGACACCACACTTCGGCAGGTCTTCCCACATGTACTCATTGTTCCGGGAAGCTTCACTTATTTCCTTGCGTCCGACAGGCCCCTGTCTCTTGATTTTCCAGGCCTGCTGGCCCGGACGCAAATCCCCACCACCTATGTGCACCCCGACTACATGGAAACAAATCGCATGCGCTTTGAAAGTGACCAATTGACAGGGCGTATACAGCAGCAGGAATCGAAAATCAACAGCGACCTTTGGCCCAGGCTCTTTTTTGCCTCTCTGAAGGGCATTGATTCAAAAATGGGCAGCTACTCCATGGAAGTGACAGGAATCATTGCTGCACTTCTCTTCTTCTTCCTTTTATTACGATATACACCAGTGAAGCGTGTAATGTATGTCACTGGTTTTACCGGAGCAGGTATTCAGATTATGTTGATTATGGTTATGCAATCATTTTATGGATTTGTTTATTTGCTGGCTCCCATCATGATAACCCTCTTTATGTGTGGGATTGTTGCTGGAATTTTCACATGGAAAAAGTTAGGTGCCGGGTACTCAAAGAGAGGAATGGCATGGCTTGTAATGATCATGGCAGCTGTATCTCTTTGTGGTTCAGTCCTCCCGGTCATTGGAAGCTTATTTGAGTCTCCCTTGGGTGGACAGGCGATATTAGGACTGCTCAATTTTATTCCCGGTATCATTGTTGGCTGGGTTTATGCCATGGGGGTATTTGGTGAAAAAGAGAGCCACCCAGGAATTACCGGAGACCTTTATAGTGCTGACCTGACTGGTGCAGCCCTGGGTACAGTTTTACCAGGTATTTATCTGCTTCCCTTGCTTGGTACCACCAATACCTTTATATTGTTTTTCTTTATCAACCTGATCATTGGCTTCAGCCTGATGCTAAGAAGTTTAAAAACAAGGGGGCATGGATAAAAGAACCTTTTTGAAAACCGGATTGTGCGGAACAGCCTGCACCCTGCTTTCCCCGGGAAGTTTAATGGCCGGCCCATCAGAAAAACCATGGAAATGGAGCCGTGAAGCCATGTACCAGGTCGAAACCCCAAAAGGAGTGCGATGCCAGATCTGTCCAAACGAATGCACCCTGAAGGAAGGTGAATTAAGCGATTGTCACAACCGCAGGGTTTATGATGGCAAACTCCATACAATCGCATATGGTAACCCCTGTGCGGTTCATGTGGATCCCATTGAAAAAAAGCCACTTTACCATTACTACCCGGAAACGGATGCCTTTTCTATTGCAACTGCAGGCTGCAACCTGGCCTGTCTGAATTGCCAGAACTGGACCATATCCCAATCCTCACCGGAGGAGACTCAAAATTTTGATATGATGCCCGACCAGGTGGTGAAACAGGCGCTGAATTACGCCTGCAAAAGCATTGCCTACACCTACTCGGAGCCTATTACTTGGTATGAATACGCATTCGACACCAGCCGGATCGCTCATGAGCAGGGAATAAAGAATGTTTTGGTCTCGGCCGGATATATTCACAGAGACCCCCTGTTGAAATTGTGCTCTGTAATCGATGCTGCCAACATCGATCTTAAATCCATGGATGAAAACATTTACCTGAAACTTAATGCCGGAAAGCTTGAGCCGGTACTGAATACACTGAAGATTTTGAGGGATGAAGGTGTTTGGCTGGAGATTACCAACCTGGTGGTACCTTCATGGACCGATGATTTGGATATGATTAGAAGAATGTGTGGCTGGCTTGCCGAAAACAATTTCAGCGATACACCTTTACACTTTAGCAGGTTCCACCCACAATACAAACTGCAAAGATTGGCTGCTACACCTGTAAGCACCCTGGAAGCAGCAAAAGCGATTGCAAAATCTGAGGGCCTAAAATACACCTATATCGGGAATGTTCCCGGAAACAACGATGCTAATACCATTTGCCCCGGTTGCGGAATCAGCCTTGTGGAACGATCGGGATACAAAATCAAAAGTATGAAAATAAGCGAGGGCTTGTGTTCCCAATGCGCCGAGCCAATTCCAGGGCACTGGCAATAAAACCTCGGAAGCTTATAATGAACCCTTCCCCCATCCCGGTGTTATACTTGAAAACAGATTATCAAATGAAAGCATTGATCATGTGCTGTATACTGGCTTTGTCTGCCTCCCTTGAGGCCCAGGATACAACTCTAAATAACAAAACCGTGGAATATAATAAACTAACAGATTTTGAAGCCTTTGTGATCCTGAATAAGGGGACAGAACGTCCCTGGACCGGTGAGTATGTGGAGCATCATGAAACAGGTGTTTATGTATGCAAAAGATGCAATGCCCCACTCTACCGATCGGATGATAAATTCGACAGTCACTGCGGATGGCCCAGTTTTGATGATGAAATTGAAGGGGCTGTGGAAAAAAAAACGGATGCTGACGGACATAGAATGGAAATTCTTTGTAGTAACTGTGGTGGACATTTGGGGCACCTCTTCGTTGGCGAAGGTTATACTGAGAAAAACAAGAGACACTGCGTGAATTCTGTTTCGCTCAATTTCATCCCGGCGGAATAAACCGGTTGTTTAGACCCTCATTTTTTCTTATCTTCACCATCCAACACAAACACAACTAGCATGGGAAAAGGTGATAGAAAAACCCGTAGGGGAAAACTCTTTAGTGGAAGTTTCGGAAAACTCAGAGCGCGTAAAAGAAAACCAGGAATTAGCGTGGTTTCCTCCACAAAAAAAGTAGTTACTGTAAAAGAAAGTCCGGTTGTAGAGCCGAAGCCAGCGCCTAAGGAAACTAAACCAAAAGCGGTTAAAGTCGAAGTAAAAGAAGCAAAGCCTGTTGTTGAGGAGAAAGCTCCGGTAGCAGAGGAGAAAGCTCCTGTTACTGAGGGAAAAGCACCAGTTGCTGAGGAGAAAAAACCTGCGGCAAAGCCCGCAAAAAAACCTGTTGCTAAAAAGGAAGCCAAACCTAAAGAGGACAAAGCTAAGAAAGAAGAGTAGAACAGGATTGAGGAGTTGGAGAATGAGTGATGTTTGCCATACTTGACATTGAAACCACCGGGGGAAGTCCTAAAACAGAAAAAATAACGGAAATTGCCATCTATTTCCATGATGGTGAAAAAGTTGTGGATGAGTGGAGTACACTGCTCAATCCAGAGAAAACAATTCCCTACTTCATCACTGGTCTTACAGGGATTACCAATGAAATGGTGGCTAATTCGCCGCGCTTTTTTGAAGTAGCCAAAGAGATCGTCGAGCGAACCGAGAACCACACCATTGTCGGTCACAATGTTGCCTTCGACTACTCATTCATAAAAAGCGAATTTAAAAAACTTGGATTCGACTACAATCGCAATACGCTGTGTACGGTCAAACTGAGCCGTAAAACTCTTCCTGGACATAAATCTTATAGTCTGGGTAAAATCTGCACAGACCTGGGAATTGAGATCAATGACAGGCACAGGGCCGCAGGAGATGCACTTGCCACAGTCAGGTTATTTGAATTATTGCTGAAAAATCAGAATGGCAATGGGGAGATCAGCCTGATTCAGGAGCCCGCAGGGCGGTATAAGAACCTGAATGAATACCTTACCATTAACGACATAGAGACCCTTCCCGAGGAATGCGGGACCTATTATTTTTATGATGAGAATAAGCAGCTGATCTATATTGGAAAGAGTAAAAATATTCGTCAGCGGGTCCTCTCTCACCTTGGAAATACTACAACTAAAAAGGCTCTG
The DNA here is from genome assembly GCA_963716765.1 of uncultured Bacteroidota bacterium. Classification (GTDB taxonomy): domain Bacteria; phylum Bacteroidota; class Bacteroidia; order Bacteroidales. The sequence goes on from CAVQUO010000022.1 coordinate 525,665, forward strand.
GAGATGAAAAAAAGGATCCACTCCATTTCCTTTGAATTAACAGGCAGTGAGCTGGTCGCCCTGCTGAAAGAGTCGGGTGAAATCAAACAACAAAAACCCATGTTTAACAGAGCTCAGAAACGCTCTTCCTTCCCATGGGGACTTTATACCTCAAAGGATGAATATGGGTATACAACCTTTCGCTTGCAGAAAATATCCGAAAGCCCTGATGACCCGGTTACCTGTTATAATAATTTGAAGGAGGCCAGGGAAGCCCTTACCAGGATGGTTGAGAAAAATTGGTTATGTCAGAAACTGAGCGGGCTTTATCAGACCGACGGGGCATGTTTTCATCACTCCATCCGCCAGTGTAACGGTGCCTGCATACAGGCTGAAGCTGTTTCAAAATACAATGAAAGGACTGAAATTTTGCTGAGCAGTCTAAAACTCGACCGTGGAAATATCCTGATGATCGACAAAGGAAGATCGACAGATGAAAGGAGCCTTATCAGGATCGAAAAAGGAATGTATATGGGTTACGGTTATATCTCTGTAAATGAAGCCTACCTGGGAATTGAACAGATGCTCGACTGTATTCAACCAGGGCTCGATAACAGGGATATCAGGCAAATCCTTAAATCGTGGCTGAAGGATAACAAAGTCGAAAAGATGCTTTATTACTGATCAAATCTTCCGCCTCAGGGACGATTCTCCAGCTCATCTAAGTTCTCCATACCAGGTATGTCAAGGCCGGAAGCTATGCTGGAAAGGCTTTCAAGGTCAATGTCGCCTGTAATGGCAATCAGAACATCATCCGATCCTCCACTTACGATTAACAGGAATTCCGTAATCTTTCCCCCCGATTCTTTTGCAAGGAAAAGTACTTCCTCCTCCTGGTCCTTCACCTTCATCATCTCCTGGTATTCAGACCTGGGCAACATCTCAAGCAACTCTTTTCCGAAGGAAGTGGAATTGCCACCGTCCTGGGTTAGAATCTTGATGGATTTGATCCCCGAGGTAGCCTTCTTAAACTCATTGTATTCCGGATCATCGCTGTCCAGACTATTCAGCAAATTAAACATGAAGCTTGAGATATATACTGTCGTATAACCTTCCTTCCCACTGTATTTATCAAATACCTTATCCACAGCTGATTGCTGACCGAATGCAAGCATTCCACACAGGAATATCACACCCACTATTATTGTCCGTTTCATAATTTTATATTTTATTTTTTCATTTATTCACTAACCATTAACCCATAACTAACCCACTAACCACTAACCCACTAACCATTAACCCACTAACTAACCCACTAACCTTTTCAATTTTCTATCTCCCTGACCCTCTGCAATTCACCCAAAAGAACCAACTCCCGGCTACCCTTGTTTATTTTCGAAAGCGACTTCAGCGGATCTGCTGTGGATTTTGTTACCTGTTGCATATGTCTCATTTCACTGGTGCCTGTATTTAATTTCCCGGAGACATAAGCCAGCGTCTTTTTAGCTTCCTCGTATGCATCCATAGGATCGGCATAGGTATCAATCCCCTGTTGGGCCGATAATAGCTTTGGTTCATCAGTCCTGAGAAAGAACACATATACTGCAACCAGGGCAAGTAAACCGGCTGCAAGACCCGAAAATGAATAGAGACCTATTCTCCTGGTTCTTAACCTGGATCTCTCCTGCTGATCTATGCTATTCAATATTTTTGTATTCAGATCCCGCGGAATTACGATGGAATCTTCTTTTCCCTTAAAGGCCCTGAACAGCTCCTGGTCTGCTAACAGTTCCTCCGGAACGGAGGTGGAAGAGAGATAGTCCTGCAACCACCTCTCCTCTTCCAGGCTGGTCTCCCCCTGGTAAAACCGTTCAAGCAACTTACGTACTTTCCCTATGCTTTCCATGACGCATACTTTTTTTCTAATATTTCTCGCATCTGTTTCCTGGCCCTGGAAATGCTTACGCGGATGGCGTTCACATTCATATTAACCATGGAAGCGATTTCATCATATTCCTTTTCCTCAATGTGCCTTAAATGAACCAGCGATCGCTGTGGTTCCGGCAGTGCTGCAATCAGTGAGAGGACCACTTCACTCTCCTCTTTCCTTTCAATACTATCTTCAGGAGTTTCCGAATGGATATTTTCCCATTTGCTTCTTTCCGAACTCATGGCATTCTGACTGGTTTTCCTTCGCCTCAGGCAATCCAGACACAGATTCCGTGTGATGCGGATGGAGAGCGCCTCGATGCTGTCATATTTATCCAATTCGTCACGCAATCCCCAGAGTTTCAAATAAACCTCCTGAACGATGTCCTCTGATTCCTCACGGTTTCCCATGAGACGGTATGCCATACGGTATATCCGGTCACTGTATGGCATTACCCGCATTTTAAATTCAGAGGACCTCATCAAATTTCAATATTCTTAGAACTTAAAGTTAAGGAAAACTAAATATCCAGATCAATGTCAATGTCCTCATCAAATGATCCGGCCAGGCCTTCGAGATCTTTCATGTTGAAATTTCCTGTGATGTAAATCAATACGTTGTCATCACCGCCAACAATCAGGAGAAACTCCGATACCACGGCTTTATCTGCCTTCATCCACATTCTTACGGTTTCGCCCCCATCATCCACGGTCATTACCTCTGCAAAATCAGCGGTTTTAAGATCACCCTTTATCTCATTATAAAAATTCACACCTTCAAAGGCATTTTCGTCTTCAATGGTAAGGATTTTTACGCTCGAAACCTTATCGAAGGGGATATCAGCGCCCTCAATTTCATCGATATCCATACCCTTCAAGACCTGAAAAAGTTCCGGACTGATCTGCACGGTAGTTACTCCTTCTTTACCTTTATACTTATTGAAAAGCTTGTCCACAGCACTGTTCTGGGCAAACATTAATACCGGAAGTGCCAGTGCAACTGTTAATAAAATTACTTTTTTCATGATTTCCTGTTTTAGTTTATGATCCACATAATTCTGATTTCTAAACGGAAGACGAATACCCTATAAATTCATTACAGGAAAAGTGAAATTATTGAAATAAAAAAGTCTTTGCATTGAAAACATTTATTCCTATCTTTGCCACCGCTTTTTAAGCATTTGACAGGATGACTCAGTAGCTCAGTTGGTAGAGCACATCCCTTTTAAGGATGGGGTCCTGAGTTCGAGACTCAGCTGAGTCACCACCAACAAAAACCCCGATCAGCTTTGGTCGGGGTTTTTTATTGGTCTGAAGTAATGCGATGTTCATCCCAGGCCTAAATAAATAGGAAAGGTTGTTCTATAAAAAAAACCAAAAAGAGTTAAGCCCTGAAAAAAGTAGCTACTTTTATGACACACTCATAAAGTATTCAAGGAATGCCTCTCCCTTTCACCAATGATTTTGGTTTACGTACATCCCGAATCCTGGTTATTGACGATAATTCGCCCTTTGTTCTTCCCCTTTTGAGGAGTTTTTCCGGATACAAAAATATCCACCTTGATGTTCTTGTCTCATCTTCTGAAAGGGCCTTGCATTTTCGGTATTCAAGGTTTTTGGGTAAGATCGATCAGGTAGATACGCTTGATGAAGAAAATGTTGTAAGCGTCCTGCGTGATAAAGTTGCAAGGTTCAGATCTGATCTGATTATTCCCACAAGGGAGTGGCTCTCGGTCCTTTTATTTAATCACAGGGAGGAGTTGGGGGAATTTGTAAAGCTTCACCCCCTGCCTGCTTCATCGACCATTGGGATCACCGGGAACAAGTGGAAACTTAACCAATGGTTGAACACCAATGGATTTCCATCCGCTTTAAGTTCTGAAACCCTTGAGGGATGGAGTGGAGGCTTCCCCCTTTTATATAAACCGGTATTCGGAATCGGTGGAAAGGGAATTCGCCTGGTGGACAGCATGGAAGAATTGCACGGCCTTCTTAAAAATGATAATACTCCTGAGGAAGGCTTCATCCTGCAGGAATATATTGAGGGATTTGATATTGATGTTAGCTTCCTGGCTATTGAAGGAAAGATTCTGTACCATACCATTCAGCAGGGGCTGATTTCAGAGATGATGGTCTATTCCAAGGGCATTGAGTTTGTCAAAAACGAGGACCTTTTGGAACTGGTTACTGATATGGTTAGTAAACTCAATTATACCGGGATTGCTCACCTGGACTTCAGGTACAGCAACTCAAATAAACAGTATATTCTCATCGATTTTAACTCGCGCTACTGGAGCTCCGTACAGGGCTCCAGGGCCATGGGCATTAATTTCCCCTACCTGGCGGTAGCATGGACCCTTTCACAAGAAGCCCAGGTCCTTGATTACCGAACCGGGCCTTATTATTTTTCCACAAGGGCCGTAAAAACAAAAATCAGGAATCTCTTTTCAGGATCCAAATATCCCATAAAGCTCAAAGACACTCAACTATCCTATATATATAAAGATCCTCTCCCGGAAATTATGTTCCTTATGGGCAGGATCGGAAAGTCCCTGAAAAGAAAAACATAGATCAAAACAAAAAAGAGCCATTAATCGTATATCGTAAACTGGGAAGAACAAGAATTCAGAGCAAATGAATCCAAACGGCATAAATATTCTCACTTATCGGAGGCAATATCTGCTGACTCCGGAGGAGATAGTATGTCCGTTTAAGAACAAGTGCCTGAAAATTGACACCCGCTATTTTTTATATGTGCATCCCGACCTGGTAGTTAGCGAATTTTGTTCCGCGGAAAAACGATTGATTCTGCTGGGTGATTTGTTTGACTATGAAGATCCCGGGAAAGGAAATGAAGCAATCCTCAGGGACCTTGTTTCACTTGGATACGAAGCCCTGTTGGAAAGATCCGGACATTTTGCCGGCAGGTTTGTCCTGATCCTGATTGAAAAGGATCGCTTTATTATCGTGCATGATGCAACGGCTGCCAGGAAAGTATTTTTTGCAAGCCGAAATGGAAGAATCTGGTTCAGTTCTCAACAGCACCTGCTGGCTAAGGTGATGGGATTAAGCAGTTCGAAAAATCCTTCCAAAATGGATTATTACAGGTCCTATGATTTTGTTGAGCTCAACAATTCCGACCTGGGAAATACCACATTCTATGACGAAATCACACAGTTGATGTCAAATCACTATTTTGACGTAACCCGCAATATAACTGTTCGTTACTGGCCGCTAAAGCTTATTCAGAAGCGATCTTTTGAGGAGGTGGCAGAAAAATGCTCCCTTATCCTCGAAGGCCATATGAAGAGCATTAAAAAGAGGTACGATATCATGTTACCCGTTACGGGTGGAAGTGATTCAAGGCTGCTTATGTCTGCCAGCAGGAGTTTTCATGATGAGGTTTACTATTACATTAATCAAGTTAACCATAATTCCAGTGAAATCAGGGATATCAGGACATCCCGAAAGTTATTTAAACATTTGGGGATGGATTTTAATGTTCTCCCGATCCAGGATGAAGTGGATCTTCAGTTTAAAAAGATCTATTATGAAAACAATCCTTTGGCTTCTGAATTCTTTCTCCCCCATATTTACAACTATTATCTAAACTATCAGAACAAGGTTAACCTCCCCGGGAATATAGCATCTGCCCCGTGGGGAGTCTATCATATGAATCAAAAAAGCGTAAGCATCAATGAAATATTGGCATATTATCAGGTTGATCGATATGAGCATGCAAATAGCTACTATCATCAATGGATGCAAAATGCCAGTGTATTATGCGATGAATGCAAGCTGAACGTGATAAACCTTTTTTATTGGGAGGAGAGGATCAACAATTGGGGAAACCAAATTTCCATCGATAAGGACATTGCACAGGAGGATATTAATCCTCTGAATTCCAGAATACTGAATGAGCTGTTCTTATCCTTGCCACTCAGGTATAACAATGAACCAGATAAGCGGTTACACAGGAAAATTATTATGAACCTTTGGCCGGAACTAATGAAATTTCCATTTAATCCCTCCGGGAAAACCATGGCTATGATGCTGCTGGCCCAATTGGGCCTTTTTACCCCGGTTGCCAGAACATTGTATAAAGCATCAAAAATTATTTAAGTGCAAATATTGTCTCCACCCATAATAAGTTCTAAATTGTGTAGTAACTCAAAAAAACAAACTATGAAAACAGATCGAATCTTAATGGTATGCCTGGTAATCCTCTTCTCCTCCGCTGCATTTGGTCAGAAGATAAAGATTGTATCGGGAAATATTAATGACCTTCAGGGTATGACGGCGTTGAAGATTGAATATGATTACTCCGGATTAGGAGTGGGCAAATTTGATGTGGAGGCCGACTATATTGACAAAAAAGTGACTGAGAAAAATGAAGATGAGGCCGGAACCGGTGATTTATGGAAACAGGAATGGTTCGATGACAGACCTCTCCGCTTTGAACCAAAATTTGAAGAACTTTTAAATGATTATGCCCCGACCATTAAATCCGGTCAGGATTTGGACGCAGAAATTACCATGCTTGTGCACACCACATTTATCGAACCCGGATACAATGTGGGCGTTTCCCGAAAACCTGCCCTCATCGATCTGGAGGTCATATTCTTCAGGGGAGAAGAAAAGGTAGTGGTGATGACCCTTACTAAATCGCCCGGAAACGGTGCCATGGGCTACGATTTTGATACAGGGTACAGGATTTCGGAAGCTTACGCCAAAGCGGGGAAATCCCTGGGGAAATATTTGAGCGACCAACTTAATTAGTACCAGGAATATTTCAGCCATCTTTGAGAGCTTATATTTTTCGAAGCATGTAAGCACAATGCTTGTTCAGCGACTATAATAATAATTCAACTTTTGAGTTTAATACAATACATTTGATATCTCAATTTAATAGTCGCAATAATGAACACGAAAGGCTCCCTGCCCCTGTTGCTGATCGCTTTTGCAATCATCGTCTTCTCCTGTAAAAAGGAGGATCCTTTTGATCCTGACAAACCTGTTCTTTCCGAGGAGGTTCTGATCCTGAATAATTGGATATGGGAGGGAATGAATGATCTGTATCTTTGGGCGGACCAAATGCCCAGGCTGGATCCTGAATACCAGCTGGATCCTGAGCAATACTTTTACGATCTGCTATACCCCGAGGACCGTAACTCATGGATAGAGCAGGACTACGAGGCGCTTTTGGCCAGATTTAGCGGAGTATCCCTTTCAACCGGTATGTCAGTTGACCCTGGGAGTGATTGACAGTGTCAGGGTTGTCAGTGTAGTTGAATATGTAACACCTGATTCGCCGGCCTCTGATGCGGGAATTGAGAGGGGAGATATTATTATCGCAATTGACGGACAATCCCTGAACGTGGACAATTACTATTCCCTTTACTACCAGACGACAGCCAGCTTTGAATTTGGCGACTGGGATGGCAGTCAGATGATCCCAAACGGAAGAACAGTAAGCCTGAGCTCCATAGAACTGAACAAGAATCCTGTTGTTTATCACGAACTAATTGAATACCAGGGTAAAAAAGTGGGCTATGTAGTGTACACTCAATTTACAAGCGGGCGAGATGGAGAATGGTTGGCCGAACTGAATTCGGTTTTTGAAGAATTCAAAAGTGCCGGGGTAACAGATATGGTGGTCGATCTTCGATATAATCCCGGTGGAAGCCTGGATCTATCAGCATATTTTGCCAGCACCCTTGCCCCTGCAACAGCCATGAATAACAATAATGTTTTTGTAAATCTGGTTTGGAATGAGGCGTATAACGAGTTTTGGAAACAATATGACTTTGACAAAGATGGAAAGGAAGATGGTGCAAACTCTGTCCAATTGGTAATCAAACTACCCCAGTCTGATTATAACCTGAATTTGTCAACGGTCTACTTTCTTACTACCGGGGGAACCGCTTCCGCCTGCGAATCCTTGATGACCGGACTTTATCCCTATGTGGATGTGGTTCAGATTGGAACCACCACCTATGGGAAACCCTATGGATCTATTACCATCGATGACTGGGAAGAGCCAAAACGCCATAAATGGGCCATGCAACCCATTGTACTGAAATACGCTAATGCAGATGGTTTTACCGACTTTGTAAATGGAATCGATCCCGACTATCTGGTGGAGGAGCGTATATTATATCTTGAACCTTTTGGCAGTCTGAACGATCCCATGCTGGCTAAAGCCCTTGAAAGAATTACGGGTGTTTCTCCTTTAAAGAAAAGTCTCGGGATGCCTGATGATACTTTCAAACCCATGCCCGAACCACCCAACAGGATGATAGAGAGGAGTATTAGTCTAAGAGCTGAATAGGCTTAGGCCTTTTTTTCTTGCCTCAGAATGGCCTTGTTAATCTTCTTTGCCAGGCCAGGCCCTTCATAAATGAATCCGGTATAGAGCTGAATCAATGTGGCTCCCGCATTAAGCATATTCATGGCGTCGTTGACACCCATGATTCCTCCCACTGCAATGATGGGAAGTTTACCCCTGGTCTTTTCACTGACATATTTTACTACCTGTAGGCTGCGCTGAGTAATGGGTGCACCCGACATCCCACCATTTGCAATGGCTTTGATATCTTCCTCGCTGGTTTTTAGTCCCTTACGACTGACCGTTGTATTTGTGGCCACAATGCCATCAATTTTCAAACGTTCAACGATCTCCAGTGTTTCATCCAGCTGTTTCTCATTAAGATCGGGGGATATTTTAAGTAGAACAGGTTTCTTTTTCTCAAAAGTTTCCCTGATTTCAAGGATTCTGCTCAGGATTGCCTCAAGTGAATCCTGATCCTGAAGTTTATGAAGATCCGTAATGTTTGGACAGCTCACATTGACAACAAAGTAGTCAACTCCACTATATAATGCCTTAAACACAGCCTCATAGTCGGCTACAGCATCCTCATTGGGGGTAGTGGTGTTTTTTCCCAGATTACCGCCAAGAATAAGCCCTTTGGGCCTTTTTACAGCCAGATTTTTGGCAGCCTGCTCAGCTCCATGGTTATTGAATCCCATCCGGTTAATTAATCCCCTGTCGGGCTTTAACCTGAAACTGCGTGGCTTAGGATTGCCTGGCTGAGCCAGGGGGGTAACCGTACCCACCTCAATAAAGGAAAAGCCAAAGGCCTGAAAATCAACAAACACCTCAGCATTTTTGTCAAAGCCGGCCGCAAGGCCCACGGGATTGGAAAATTTTAAGCCCAGAAATTCGGTTTCCAGCAAGGGATCATTGATGTGATAAAACCGCCTGGTCAGGCTTCTGATACCCGGTATGGCAAATAGCACCTTTAGAAATCGAATTAGAAGGTGGTGAACGGTCTCGGGGGGAAGAAGAAATAGTAGAGGTCTAATAATACAGCGGTACATCCGATTTTTGCTGCAAATATACACAGTTTTCTATTGAGACGGCTTGTAGGTAACAAAGGTATCGTCATCAAATAGAAGCATGACCTGTACAATTTTTCTTGATTGAGGTGCCACATCCTCATTAATTGGTTGATTATCTGAAACTTCAGCAATAAGAGGCTGCACAGGTACAGAATCAGCTTCAGGCATATCAGAAGATGCATCGTAGTGATCCTTTTCAGTCGCAACAACAGCCTGACTGAATAGATCACCGCTTTCCCGTCCCATTTGCTCATACATGGGGCCTTCTCCAAGCATCAGCCAGTCGGCTTTTAAACCAGGGAAAGTTTTTAAGGTTTTCTGAAGAAAATCAAAACTTGGTTTGTTTCGATCAGATAAGATATGCGATACACTGCTCCGCTGCACTCCGATCAGGTCAGCAAATTTGGAAGGAGTAAGATGTTCAAGGTCTAATAACTGTAAAAGCCGATCTTTCATATCAAAATAGCTTATTACAAATGTAATCAATAATATGTTCACTTATGTAATCTAGCGCTTGTGACATTTGTGAATTTACTAAAAGTATAATATAAAATGCTTATTCCAGGAAGATCATCAAGCCTCACATCTCACCTATTTAAGGCATGCATTTGTGCATATTATAAGGAATTTGTATTATTATTTATCTATTCCTCTATTGATGCGCTTTTGGAGGGTATATAGCTGAAATAAATGCTCTGCGAATGGGCTAGTTCATGTCCTGTCAACCCTGACTTCGCTCCAAAAATGCAGTTTTTTTCAACATTTTGCCACAACATTAAAGTAAAATCATATATAAATCTATTAAAAGTCTGGTTAATAGGTGATTGAGTGTACAAATAATCAATTTGAAACCTCTTTTTCTTATTATATTTGCAATTACGGCTATTTATTACTTGATGTAACTTATGTATATTTACTGATATTTAAGGTATTAATGATACAAACTTACAAATTGTTACCTGCTGATTTACCGTTTACATATGTAACCGAGTTGAATCCTGTTTTGTTAGACAAATGTCATCTTTTATGCCTTATTTTCCTTGTTGACATTTGTTATTCGTATTGATTTCGTGACATTTGTAACTTTGTTGCCTTCCTATTTGAGAATGGGAATTTGAGCTGTCCAGGCTGAATGATCTGGATAAAAAGATAAGATCCAAAATGCCTCTCCTACTTCCGGAGCCCTGCCCCATCCTGTCTTTGCGAGCGAACGAAGCTTAAAAATTTTGCAGCCCTTTGGATCCTTCAAGCGAATAATTCGGAAAAACGAAGCTTCAGGTTTAAGAATTTGCGCCCGTCTACCCGGGAAATGACGAATTTTGCATTCTGAAAGGGTTATGAAACCCTTATATTTGTCTTAAACCACTGAAAAAGAGATAGAAATAGCGGGAGTAAGCTTATTTAGGTAAGAATCAATCCAGACGAAATACCAGGAATCTCATAAAATTATGGCGAAAGCCAGGGCTTTTACCCTAATTCCCCCTCTGAACGGGCCACTATGGAGGCAACTGTTGAGTCGCCGGTTACATTCACCACAGTCCTTAACATATCCAGTGGACGGTCGACACCAAGGATGAGGGCCAGGCCTTCCACTGGTAATCCAACAGAGTTGAGGACAATGATTAGCATCACAATCGATCCCCCTGGAATGCCAGGGGTCCCAATGGAGGCCAGCGTGGCAGTGAGCACAATGGTGAGTTGCTGGATAAGTGTCAAATCGATTCCAAAAACCTGAGCAATAAATACGGCTGCAATGGCCTGGTAACAGCTGGTACCATCCATATTAATGGTCACTCCTACCGGCAGTACAAAGTTGGCAATGGGTTTGGATACCTTCAACTCAGCGGTAACCTGTTTCAGGGTCACCGGCAGGGTAGCAGCGCTGGAACTGGTTGTAAAGGCCACCAGCTGGGCAGGCAATATTCCTTTTAAAAAGGATTTTATCCCCATTCCGGCAAAAAGTCGCATCAGTATCGGATAAAATCCGACTATCAACAGAAACAGGGCTATTGTTACGGTAAGCATATACATTCCAAGGGCTGTGAAAATATCAGCATCACCTGAATAATCAACCACCAGGGCAGCCATCAGGGCCAAAACTCCCAAAGGTGCAAAGCGCATAATCAGATCCACAATTTTTAAAATCACATCATTGAGGCCGTCAAAAAAATCCTTGACTACCTCTGTTTTATCGCCTGGAACAAGCACAAGGGCAATGCTAAACATTATGGCAAAGAATATGATTTGCAGCATTTTAGAGTTGTCTCCTGCAGCAAGGAAAAAATTATCGGGAACCATCTCCTCGAAAAAATGAAGAGGTGATTGTTTCTCTATTTCGGCCGCTGACTCCTGACGCAATTCAATCTGCCCGCCAAATTTTTGACGATATTGCTCCTGCTTTTCCTTGGGAAAGACATCACCAGGTTTTAAAACATTGACCATAACCAGTCCAACACTAGTTGCAAATACAGTGGTGAGCAGGTATATGGCTATGGTTTTATAGCCAATCCGGGATAGCTTTGTGATATCGGTCAGACTGGAGATCCCCTTTACCAGCGAGACAAAAATCAGGGGTACAGCGATCATCTTCAGAAGCTTCAGAAAAATGGTACCCCAGGGTTTGATCCAGTTTATGGTAAAATTTTCCCAACCAACCCAGACACATACCAATCCAAGGAGGATCCCAAGTCCCATTCCAATAAAAATCTTAGCCCAGAGTGGTATTTTTTTCAACATGAAAACCTTTGTTTAATTATCTCTATTTTAGTGCATTATACAATATTTCAAGCGGATGCAATGCAATGGTTCCCGTACCGTCCTTTATCTGGTGCCTGCAACTGGTGCCTGGCGCGGCAATCAGGGTTTCCTGAGGTGCCTCTCTTACTACAGGAAAGAGGACAAGCTCACCAACCTTCATGGAAAGATCATAATGTTCCTTCTCATAGCCAAATGAACCGGCCATCCCACAACAACCCGAGGGAATTTCCTTTACTTCATAGTTTCTGGGAATGGAGAGTAGTTTAAGGCTTGCTTGTGTACTCGCAATGGCTTTTTGCTGACAGTGCCCGTGCAATTTAAGTTCTCTGCTGATCCTCGGTAAAGAGAGAGTTATCAAACCTGCCTTTTTCGAAGGCACTCACCAGGTATTCCTCCATGGTAAAGGTTTGAGCTGCAATATCTTTAGCCATATTTACAAGTGCTTTATCAACTAACTCCGGGAACTCATCGCGGAAACCAAGAATGGCTGAGGGTTCTATCCCCACCAGGGGTCTTTGATCCGAAACAAGTGGCGCCAGCATCGAGACATTTTTCCCGGCCAGTACCCTGGCCTTTTTAAGCAATCCCTTTGAGATATAGGTCCTTGCACTCACAGGGTGTTTTACCATCATTACCCTTACTCCCAGTCTGTTGAGCAATCTGATGGCGGTAATACCCAGGGAAGTATCGTTATAAGAGGTAAACTCATCCATATAGAGAAGCACTTCAGGAGCATCCCCCGGGAGACCATCATTCGAGGGGACCCAGGTGTTTTTTTGCCCATCTCCTTACGCTATTTTTTCCAAGTGTTGGAATACTCCTTTTCACTGCAAATCCCAGCATTTTTTTGATCAATGGTCCGAATAAGCTACTGGTAACAAAGCTGTTGAACAGCCACGGGAAGAGCATGCCCAGGCGATTGACCTCTGTGATATTGGCAATAAGAGTGGTACGCAGCGGAACTCTGTGATGCTCATACCAATGCTGCATAAATTCGGCCTTAAGCTTGGCCATATCAACACTGGAAGGACATTCAGATTTACATGCCTTGCAGGAGAGGCAAAGATCCAGGATCTTATATACATCAGGCTGATCAAAGGGATGCTTCTGATTTGGTTTGGAAAGCATCTCCCTTAGCACATTGGCCCTTGCCCTGGTGGTTGTCATCTCATCCCTTGAAGCCATGTAACTGGGACACATGGTTCCTCCAACGATTTCAGTTTTCCTGCAATCACCTGATCCATTGCACTTTTCAATCAGCTTCATGAAGCCGCCCTCCCGGGTATAGTCAAAAAAGGTCTCAAATTCGGGAGATGCAGTTCCAGGGTCAAAGCGCAGGAAGGAGTTCATGGGCGGGGTATCGGTGATCTTGCCAATATTAAACCTTCCTTCGGGATCAAAAATCCGCTTTACCTCCCTTAAAAGTTCGTAATTCTTTTTGCCCACCATTAACTCAATGAACTCGCCACGGAGTCTGCCATCCCCATGTTCCCCACTGAGAGAACCACGGTACTTTTTCACGAGCCGGGCTGTATCCAGGGCAATGTCATGGAATATCTGAACGTCTTTGGGATCCTTCAGATTTAGCACGGGACGAAGATGCAGCTCCCCTACTGAAATGTGGGCATGATAAACACAATCGAGCCCGTAGCCGTCCAGAATCACATTAAAATCTGAGATGTAATCTTCCAGAACCTCCACATTGACACTTGTATCTTCAATAACCGAGACCGGTCTTCCATCTCCTGGCACATTGGCCAGAACACCAAGGCCTGCTTTTCTCAAAGCCCACACCTTGGAAATATCTCCTCCCTTCATAACCGGGTAATGATAGCCAAGGCCCTCCTTTTTCATATCCGCGATCATGATGCTGATCCGCTCATCCAGCTTTGCCGGATCTTCATCCACCAGTTCAACCATTAAAACAGCCCCGGGATCCCCGTCAAGGAAAAATCGATTTTTTCTTTGGGTATGGTTCTCCTTGGTGCAATCAAGGATGGTCTTATCCATCAATTCAACTGCTGTGGGTTTATGTCGCAGGGCTACAAGGTTCCCCCTAATAGCCTCCATAATAGACTGAAAATGAATGGGTACCAGCGCCCTGTTTGGCGGAGGAACAGGAATAAGATTCAGTTTGGCTTCTGTCATAAACAACAGTGTACCCTCAGAACCAGAAATAAGGCGACAAAGATTATAGTCAGAATATTTTGCTTTTTCTCCCATGAAGGGTGAACTGTTCAATAGTTCATCCAGGGCATAACCGGTATTCCGCCTCACTACCCCGGGATCCGGAAACTGCTCCAGAATCTCCTTCTGATTTTCAGGATCCATCAGTATATGATGGATTCCACGGTAAATTTCACCTTCCAACCCACCTACTACCAGCTTCTCCTTCAGCATCTCCTGGTCGAGCGGACCAAATTCAGCACTTGAACCATCCGAAAGAACTGCGTTCACCGAGATTGTATGGTCGCGGGTGGTTCCGTGCACAATGGAATGAAGACCACAGGAGTTGTTCCCGATCATTCCTCCGATCATACTCCGGTTGGAAGTAGAGGTTTCCGGGCTGAAGAAAAGGCCTGTATGCTTCAGTGCGACATTCAGTTCATCCAGTACGACCCCTGGCTGCACCCTAACCCAACACTCCTTCTCATTGATTTCCAGTATCTTATTCATATAGTGGGAGACGTCCACTATCACACCGCTGCCCACTACCTGTCCCGCAAGGGATGTACCGGCAGTTCTCGGAATCAGTGTAATTTTTTCAGCTGTGGCAAACTTAACAAGTTCCCTGATATCCGCTTCATGACGCGGATAAACCACTGCCATCGGACGCTCCTTGTAATCTGAAGCATCTGTGGAATACATGGTGAGGCGGATATTATCGGTGAATACCTCTCCATCCAGTCTGGCTCTCAACTGATTAAACTTAACTTCTCCCGGATTTATTATCTCTTTTGTGACAGGTATGGTCTTGCTAGTAATGCTCATTTTCTGAATTTGATAAACAAATATAGCAGAAAGGATCAGGAAAGCAGAACAGCCCTTCAGAGAGATTTCAACTCATTTTACAAGACGCATCAGATCACTGAAATGGAACTTCGGTTTATTTCTTAAATTATAACTTTATGTATGATGAGCTAAATCACTGGTTTTATAACTTATAATTACCTATAAATCTAATAGGTAAATAGCATCCTGAAAGAGGCAGAATCCCACCCTTTACGGACTTTACGGACTTTACGACTTTACGACTTTACGACTTTACGACTTTACGACTTTACAGACTTTACGACTTTACGACTTTACGACTTTACGACTTTACGGACTTTCCGACTTACGAAAGTCGGTGCTTTCGAATATTTTATCCGCCGATCCTGCAATAAAGCCACTAAATAGCTTGCCATCGGCATCAGGATATCGTTTTGCGAACTCATAATAACAGGATGGTACACTAAAACTTCCCTCCTGGAATTCAACATCAA
The DNA here is from genome assembly GCA_963716765.1 of uncultured Bacteroidota bacterium. Lineage (GTDB taxonomy): Bacteria > Bacteroidota > Bacteroidia > Bacteroidales. The sequence goes on from CAVQUO010000022.1 coordinate 541,216, forward strand.
CCTGGTCAGCAAGGGTGGATGATTGTTCCAGTAACTCTAAAGGTGTACCTTTAATCTCTCCACCAGCAGTATTGAGTGCAAAACCTTCCTTTTTCAAAAAATTGTTTACTTCCTCAATTCCTTCAAAATCAGGCAAATGGTTAATACTCACGGTGAAGTGATTGGCCCTGAATCCAAACACATAGAGCCATGCAGCGTATTCGGATTCCTCGCGCAAACGACCATAAACCTCATGACTCAGTGGATTGAAAATGGATCCCTGAAGGATCAGTTCGGGAGAATTTATTACCTGGTCCGGAACCCTGTCCAGTTTTTCCCGAATGGTAGTCTGGAGAAAGGGGGAAAACTCCTCCAGTAACAACTCGCTGATAAAAACCCTTGGAGATTCGGGTGAATCTGGTAATTCATAGTGCCTGGCCTTAAGCTTTTTTGCTTCGAATTTGTATTCTCCCATAGCTTTGTATCCTGCTTCAATAAAGGGTAAGGCCAGAACATCGATGTTTACCCTGGGATCGTTGAAGGTCCGAAATGCCACATGGTCATTGATCACCGGAAGATCCTTCTTGCTGAATAAACTGTGAATCTGACCTGCACTTGGATTTTCAGTTGAATACTGGTCCCACAACTTGTTAAAAATAGCTTGTGCTTTCATAAGGAAGATGTTTAGTACTCTTAATTAACCAAAAAGGAGTGAAAGTGTTTTAAAAGATGCTTTAAAACGCCTTTTTTTTATTTAACTTTGTTTTTTATATAACAAATACCTCAAATTACTGATAATCAATGGATTTAATTGAAAAAATAAGACAGAAGGCTCGACTGGATTGTCAAAGAATCGTACTTCCCGAGGGGGATGAGGAGAGAACCGTCATGGCAGCTGATGCCATAATCCGGGAGAAACTATGTTATATCATCCTGATCGGAGACCCTGTGGAGATAGAAGCGAAGGCTCACCAATACGGTTTGAAAAACATTGAAAAAGCGACCATCGTCAACCCAAAAGACCATCCTAAAAAGCAGGAATACACCGAATTACTCTACGAACTAAGGAAAGGAAAAGGACTTAGCATGGAAGAGGCTGCTAAACTGGTGGAAAATCCGCTCTATCTTGGAGTTCTTATGATAAAAGCAGGGGATGCCGACGGTGAGGTTGCCGGGGCAAGAAATGCCACTGGTGATGTGTTAAGGCCTGCATTCCAGATCGTTAAAACCATGCCCGGCTTTAGCATCGTTTCGGGTGCATTTATTATGATTCTCAAGGACCATTCCTTCGGGGAGGATGGAATTATTGTTTTTGCCGATGGCGCTGTTCATCCTGATCCCGATGAAAGGCAGCTGGCCGAGATTGCAGTTGCCACAGCGGCTACCACGCGCTCCATCCTTGGTTTTGAGCCCAGAATAGCGATGATGAGCTTCTCAACCAAAGGTAGTGCCAAACATCCCATGGTCGACAAGGTGGTTAATGCCACCAGGATTGCCAAAGAGATGGATCCCACACTTATCATTGACGGAGAATTACAGGCAGATGCCGCCCTGATTGAAGCCATTGCCAGCAGCAAAGCACCCGACAGTCCCATTCAGGGTAATGCGAATGTCTTGATTTTTCCTGATCTCAATGTGGGGAATGTGGCTTATAAGTTGGTTCAGCGGCTGGCCAAAGCTGAAGCTATCGGTCCGGTCCTTCAAGGAATGGCTGCACCCATCAATGATCTTTCACGAGGATGTTCTGTGAGTGATATAGTCAACCTGGTAGCCATCACATCCAATCAGGCAGCCGGACTTAAGAAATAAATATAACATTAGCCCAACAATATAACAGACTTACTTTTATGATCATACTTGTATTAAACTGCGGAAGCTCCTCCATCAAATACCAACTCTTTAACATGGGCGAAAAGGCCGATGTTATTGCCATGGGAATGGTTGAACGCATTGGGTTTACTGATGCCGTTATCTCGCATAAACCCACGGGAAAAGATAAATATAAACAGATCACCCCTATCATGGACCACACCGTGGGTATTAACATGATTGTGGATGCGCTGGTGGACAAGGAACATGGTGTGATCAGCAATATTGATGAGATTTCTTCTGTGGGTCACAGGGTGGTTCAGGGTGGAGAGAAATATAAGGAAAGTGTTCTGATTACCAAGGAGGTCATCCAGGATATTGAAGCATGTATTGAACTAGCACCCCTGCATAATCCAGCCAATCTGAAAGGGATTCTCTCCATTGATCACCTTATTCCGGGAATACCACAGGTGGCCGTATTCGATACCTCCTTTCACCAGAGTATGCCCCCACATGCCTACATGTATGCCATCCCCAGGGAGTATTACGAGAAGTATGGTATCCGTAAATATGGTTACCATGGAACCAGTCATAAGTATGTATACAAAAGGACCAGTAAAATACTGGGTAAGGATACCAGGAATATGAAGGTGGTCTCCTGCCACCTGGGAAATGGAGCATCTGTAACTGCGATTGAACATGGGAAATCCATGGATACCTCCATGGGCTTTACCCCGGTTGACGGACTAATCATGGGAACCCGTACCGGTGATATCGATCCTGGAGTTCTGCTCTTCCTTGCAGATAAAGAGCACCTGAGCCTCAAGGGAATCAGCAATGTGATCAATAAAAAAAGTGGAATGGTGGGCATTTCGGAAATATCCTCCGATATGCGTGACCTGGAGCTGGCCTATTACGAAGGAAACGAAAGGGCCAACCTGGCGCTGACCATGTATGCATACCGCGTAAAAAAGTTTATCGGAGCCTATGCTGCCATTATGAACGGGATCGATTGCCTGATCTTCACCGGAGGTATTGGTGAGAACGATTTTAATATACGTCGGATGATCTGTCAAAACATGGAATACCTGGGACTTGACTTTGACGAACCGGGTAATCATGGAGTGAAAGGAGAAGATAAGATCATTTCGAAGCCCGATTCAAGGGTCACAACCCTGGTGGTCAGAACCAACGAGGAGCTTGTGATTGCGACAGATACCTACAAGATTCTTGAGAAGTGTATTTAAGATCGCAAATGTGTTGAATATCATAGCCCCATACCCGGTTTACGCCGGGTATTTCTTTTTCTTTGTGTTAAATTATTAAGATAGGCTTATGTTAACAAAATTATCGCAGCTTCAGGATTTGATAGATAAAAGCATTGAACCCAATAGATTGGTCCTGGCTGCCTCTGAAGATGCTCATTCACTGACTGCAGTGGTTGAAGCGGCACAAAAAAAGATTATCAGGCCCATCCTGGTTGGTGACTCTGAAAAGACCCGGGGAATAGCTGAAATCATGAAGCTTGACATCAGCGACTTTGAAATGATCGAGGCCAGCAACCCTGTTGAAGCGACTGCGATAGCCGTCAGGATGATACACGACAAGGAGGGAGATATTCTCATGAAGGGAAAGGTGGGAACATCAGATATGCTCAGTAGTGTCTTAAACAGAGAGTATGGACTGCGTACAGGAAAACTTCTCTCCCACTTTGCTTATTTCGAGGTGGAAAACTATCATAAGCTTATCGCACTGACGGATGTGGCTATGAATATCGCCCCCAACCTAACTGAAAAAATCGCCATTCTCAACAATGCAGTAAATGTTCTCAATATGCTTGGAATTAAAAAACCCAAGGTGGCTGTGCTTGGGGCTGTGGAGAAGGTGAATACTGAAATGAACGCTACCCTGGATGCGGCTCTGCTTTCAAAAATGAACCAGAGGGACCAGATCCTGAACTGCATCGTGGACGGTCCCCTGGCATTTGATAATGCGGTTTCCCTTGAAAGCGCAAGGCACAAGGAGATTAAAAGTGATGTGGCAGGAGACGTTGACCTGCTGCTCATGCCTGATATTGAAGTGGGAAATGTACTTTATAAAAGTCTGGTCTTCTTTGCAAATGCAAAAGTTGCCTCCATGATTGTGGGTGCCTCTGCTCCCATTGTTCTCACTTCCAGATCTGATTCTGACCAGGCAAAATTCGACTCAATACTCCTCGCCGCGGTATGTGCTGCGTATCGACAGAAAGTGGACAAACAGGGCTAAAAAGGGCTGAAAATGGAAGCTGATTACATCTTAGCAATAAACCCGGGTGCAACGTCAACCAAGATTGCGGTTTACCGGACCAATAAATTTATATTTCTAAAAACCATCAGGCACGACGGTGATGAACTCCTGAGCTTCAAAAGGAGTATCGACCAATTGGATCTTAGAATGAAACTGGTGCTGAAGGAGATGGAAGATAACCACATTCCCTTCGAGCAGGTGGGGCTGATCATAGCAAGGGGAGGATTGATCCGGCCCATTGAATCGGGCGTCTACGAAGTGAATGATGCCATGGTGAAGGACCTTAAGGAGGGTGTAATGGGCGACCATGCAAGTAACCTGGGAGGACTCATAGCCCAGGAACTGAGAACTCAGCTCCCAAATGCCGGGGCTTTTATCGCCGACCCGGTAGTGGTGGATGAATTACAGGATGTGGCAAGAATCAGTGGACACCCCGAATTCCCCAGGACTTCCATATTTCATGCTTTGAATCAGAAATCCACTGCCCGTACCTATGCTCATTCAAGGGGAATGGAGTACGAGGACTTGAACCTGATCATTGCGCATCTGGGAAGCGGAGTTTCGGTGGGTGCCCACAAAAAGGGCCGCGTAATCGACGTGAATAACGGACTGGACGGGGAAGGTCCTTTTGGACCTGAACGGTCAGGCACACTTCCCACAGGAGCACTCGTTCGTTACTGTTATGATTCGGGGAAAGCCATGGAGGAAGTAAAAAAGATGCTCGCCGGAGAGGGAGGCCTCTTTGCTTATATGGGGTACAAAGATGCTGCCAGAGTTGAAAAGCTTGCCAGGGAAGGTAATAAAAAAGCCAAATTGATTCAGGATGCAATGGCCTATCAGATCAGCAAGGACATAGGAGCCATGGCCGCAGTTCTGGGAGGAGAGGTTCACGCCATCATCCTCACGGGAGGAATTGCCCACAATCCGGACCTCACCTCATACGTAAAAGAGCATGTCAGGTTTCATTGCCCCGGTATTCATTTATCCTGGAGAGGATGAAATGCGGGCGCTGGCCCAGAATGGGGCCCTGCTTCTCAAAGGTCAGATCAAAGCAAAGGAGTACTGCAGCGATAATGTGGTCACCGGTCTGGATCTTGAGATTCGATGGAATAATCAGGGTGTTGAAAGCGAAACCGGCAAAACCTTTCCATTGAAATATCTGCAGCCTTCCAGCACAAACCAGAGCATAAATTCAGCCATCTGCGGCCGGACTCATGGGAGCTTTCAGAGCCCGGAAAGGCCTGGGCCAGCATTTCCGTCTGAACCGATCCAATGGCCAGTGCATTTACGTTAACACCCTCCTCCTTCAACTCCTCTGCAAGGCATTCTGTCAGACTGCCCAGGGCAGCCTTGGAAGCACTGTAGTATGATAGGCCTGCGAATTTACTGGCTCCCTGAAATCCGGCCATGCTGGTAATATTCACAATGTGTTTCAGCCCTGGATTGCTCCATAAGGGGCAGGCAGATGCGGATCAGCTGAGCGGGCGCAAAAAAATTGGCTTCAAAAAGCGCCCTGGCCTCTCCAGCTCTTGTATCTGCAAAGGGTTTTCTGATCAGCTGCCCGGCATTATTGACAAGGGCATCCAGCTTTGGGCTGATCCCCGTTACCTGGGATACAAACTCCTCCTCCAGTTCGTCAGATCGGTCAGATCAAAGGGGATAGCGTGGGCAAGGACCTTAGCCTGCAGCCTCATTGCACTCCTCCATCACCTTTTCCAGCCTGCTCCTGTTCCTGGATACCATCAAAACGCTATGTCCGGCACCTGTCATTGCCCTGGCAAGTGAGGCTCCTATACCCCTGCTTGCTCCTGTAATCATGATTACCATCTTGGTCAGTTTTAACAGTAAAAATAACTTCTTTCCATCTCAATCAGCCACAAAATATATAATATTGCACGGGAATAATACTCTGCATGAAAAAGCACTTTCTAATATGAACCCTTTTGTCCATCGCGCTTACTTTCTGCATGGGGCCAGCAGGACAGGCAGAGGAGGGAAATGGAGGATGAGATGCCCGATCAAGAAAGGGGAAGTTTTTCCTGGTTCCCGAATTCTGGCTATCATTTGGTTCTTCCACCTACATTGATGTAGCTCCGATGGTGGGCTATCATGCCCTGGAACGCCTGATATCGGTGCCGGGCCCCATTACACTTACCGGTCGGTAAAAGTAACATCCTTATACTCCATATTCCTATGAAACCCATGCATTTGGTCTTAAGGCATTTAGCCGATTTGCAATGATTACCAATGCCGAGCAGTTTCTTCCCATCAATCTTTTCAGCGACCTTTTTGTCCATCCGGAATACGAAGGGATGAGCCTGGAAAAAAATATTTACTTTCAGCCCACGGACGAAGGAAGGTTCTTTTACAATGGAATTTTGCTGGGAGGGGGTGTGAGTCAAAGGATCGGCATGTATAACTCTGTTTCTTTCATGGTGCTGTGGGATGTAAGCGGATCGACTTTTTCACCATATGCAAATCCTGTATTCAGGGTCGGCTTCAACTCCTATTTTTAATGGAACAACTCCTCTTTCTCAGCTCCGGCACCCCCTTCTCCTCTAACGTCCTGGTGATTGCAGGTTCACTCATCATAATCATATCCTACCTCTTCAACCTTGTGGCCAAGCGCTACAGCATCCCCAGTGTGCTACTGCTGATAATCCTGGGTGTGGCCCTTCATGGACTGGTCACCTCAACCGGCATCGAGTCGCCCGACCTCACACCCTTTCTCGAGATACTGGGTACGGTCGGCCTGATAATGATCGTCCTTGAAGCTTCCCTGGACCTGGAACTAAGCGGAGGAAAAAGAGCCCTGATTTCCAAAGCTTTTTTTACTGCCCTTGTATCCTTGATTATCTGCTCTCTGGCAGTGGGAGGAGTCATGATGCTTTACCTGGGGGTGAACCTGACAACAGGACTGCTGTACGCGGTTCCTTTATCCATCATGAGTTCAGCGATTATCATTCCCAGTGTGGGCTCCCTTGGAAAGGAAAGGCAGGAATTCATGATCTATGAAAGCACATTTTCTGATATCCTGGGAATCATGCTTTTCTATTTCCTCATCAGCAGTCTGAAAGCCGAGAGTTTCGGGGAAATGAGCCTGGATGCCCTTCTCAACCTCTCCCTGACAGTCCTGGTCTCGGTTGCTGCCAGCTATTTCCTGATCTTTCTCTTCCAGAATATCAGAACCGAGTTAAAACTGTTTCTGCTTATTTCAGTGTTGATTCTGCTCTACTCCATCAGTAAAATTTTCCACCTTTCAAGCCTGTTGATCATCCTGGTTTTTGGTATGATCCTTTCCAACAGGCAGCTCTTTTTTCCAGGTAAATTGAGAAAATACCTGAATGAGGATCACCTGAATGGGATCTTCGTTAATTTCAAGATGATAACCCTTGAAACCTCCTTTGTGATAAGGACCTTCTTCTTTGTCATATTCGGATTTACCATCATTCTTTCAACACTTCTGAGCTTTAAAGTCTGGCTGGTAAGTCTTTCCGTGATTGCAATCATTTATGGAAGCAGATATCTCTATTTCAGGATTTTTTTCAGGAAATATATCGTCCCGGATGTATGGCTTGCGCCCCGGGGTTTGATCACCATCCTTTTATTTTACTCAATTCCTGATAAACTCCGGGTTGAAGCCTTCAATCCGGGAGTGCTGCTGCTTGTGATCCTGGTTTCCAGTCTGCTCATGGCCTTTGCCCTGATTCATTACCGGAGGCGCTCAGCCAGGGTTCCGGATTTGACAGAGCCTGAGGGGGACGGGGAACTACTTGCCGCTGAGAAAGGGGAATCTGAACAGCCTGAATAGCTTAATTTACTGTTAAAAATCATTTGTCAGTGTTTCTCACTTTAATAAGAGAGAAATATTTGTTTTCTTTGCACCTTGAAAAAATGAATACCATGATAGCAGAGAAGAATAATGTAGTATCCATCATATATGAACTTCGTTCAGGATCACAGGAAGGTGAAATTGTGGAGGCCCTGACCCCCGACAATCCCCTTACTTTCCTCTACGGAACCGGTGGATTATTACCAAAATTTGAAGAGAACCTGAATGGTCTGGCTTCCGGTGACAGTTTTGAATTCCTTTTGAATTCTGAAGATGCATATGGCCCCGTTGTTGAATCGGCTGTAGTGCATGTTCCCAAAAATATTTTCGAGGTAGAATGGCGAAATTGATGAAAATCTGCTGAAGGTGGGCAATACGGTTCCCATGATGGACTCGGAGGGCAGAAGAATGAATGGTAAGATTCTGACCATTGAAGCAGAGGCTGTTCAGATGGACTTTAACCATCCCATGGCAGGAAATGATCTCTTTTTCAAAGGACAGGTTACTGAAGTTCGTGAAGCCACTGAAGAAGAACTTGAATCACGGGCACACTCCACGCTGCAGGTGGTTGCGGCTGCGGCAGTGGTGACGGATCTTGCGGTGACGGATCATGCGATGATAAAGGTCTGTGACGATGGCAGTCATGGTGGCTGTGGCTGTGGTTGCTAAGGTCTTATACTGAGTTATTCCAGCTTAAAATAATCAGCATCTTTCCAGACAGGGAATTTCTCCCGGAATTCCCTGATCTTTATTTAGTTCAATCGCAAAACTCAGGACACCTGGCATCCGGACCAAGGCAGATGTTCAATCTGTCCCAGGGGATCTACCACACAGCTACCACCCAGGTGATCAACACCCTTCCCCATCCCTGCCCGACCGGCTCACCCCGATTACATAGGCCTGGTTCTCAATGGCCCTGGCCCTTAGCAGTGTTTCCCATACCAGGTGTCTTGGCGCCGGCCAGTTGGCCACGTAAAAAAGGATATCATAATCGTTCCGGTTCCTGGCAAAAACAGGAAAACGAAGATCATAGCAAATTTGTGGCAGAAAGCGAAAGTCTCCCAGGTTCATGATGACCCTGGACTCACCCGGGGTGAAATGTTCATCTTCACGTCCCATCCTGAAAAGGTGTCTTTTGTCGTAGTGGCCCCCTATCCCTTCAGGAGTGATCCAGTAGAGCCTGTTGAAGATCCTGCTTCCTTCCTTAAGATAAGGCTGCCCGGTCACACACAGTTCATTCTTCTTTGCCAGTTTCCTTCATCCAGCTGATTACCGGCCCCTTTTCATCTTCAGCAAAATGATCTGCTCTCATGGTAAATCCGGTGGAAAAGGTTTCCGGCAGAATAAGCAGATCGGTTTGCTTCAAGCTACCTTCCAGCATGGATTCAAGCAAGCTCAGGTTTTGGGAAGGCTCTTCCCATATGATATCGGGCTGCACCAGGGTAATGGAAATTTGATCCTCTCATGTTCATTGCAATTTTCAATGTAGTCCAAAAAATCAGCAGCCGGTTTATTCTCGCTGATTTAAATGTTTAGAATCCAAAGCCTAGATTGCATAACATTATCTTTAGAATAGTTAACATTAACTTAATGTTGGTATTTCCTAATAGGTTTATTTTTGCCTAATACCTAACAACTACTCTTTCATGGAATCGTATTACATCCTCATTGTCGCCGTTCTGTTCCTTCTGGCCATTTCTGACCTGATCGTTGGTGTAAGTAATGATGCCGTAAATTTTCTCAATTCAGCCATTGGTTCAAAAGCCGCTCCTTTTAAAATAATTCTTGCCATAGCGGCTGCGGGAGTTCTTGTGGGGGCCGTATTTTCAAACGGTATGATGGAAGTGGCCAGAAAAGGCATCTTCAATCCGGAATTTTTTGCTTTTAAGGAGATCATGGTCATTTTCCTTGCGGTGATGATCACCGATATCTTGCTGCTGGACTTCTTCAATACCATTGGTTTGCCCACATCCACTACGGTATCCATTGTTTTTGAGATACTGGGAGCGGCTGTAGCTGTCGCCATCTTTAAAGTTACCAGGGCGGTGGATCAGTCTTCATAAGGTGAGCGACTTTATTAATGTGGAAAGTTCGGTTATGATCATCGTGGGGATATTCCTGTCTGTGGTGATCGCCTTTACTGTGGGTATGATCATTCAGTGGATCGTTAGGCTTGCATTCTCCTTCAATGTCAAAAAAACTACCAAATACTGGACCGGCCTTTGGGGTGGTTTTGCCATTACGGCCATCCTTTATTTCCTGCTGATCAAAGGAGCCAAAGGATCTACCCTGATTTCGTCCGATATGCTCGATTACATCAAGGAACATACCACCCGGATTATGCTCATCTAGTTTTGTGGGTTGGACCGTTTTATTCCAGCTACTGGTCATTCTTTACAAGGATCAACGTATTAAAAATCACCGTACTTGTGGGCACCTTTGCCCTGGCCATGGCTTTTGCGGGGAACGACCTGGTGAACTTCATCGGTGTTCCCCTGGCCGGTTTTGAATCCTTCAAGGCCTTTATGGCCTCCGGCAGCATGGATCCAGGCTCCTTCATGATGACAGCCCTCCAGGAAAAGGTAAATACTCCCATCTATTTCCTCATTGCAGCCGGAGTGATTATGGTACTTACACTTCGCTTCTCCAAGAAAGCCAAGTCGGTGACAGCCACGACCATTGACCTGAGCCGTCAGGGTGAAGGACGGAGCGCTTTGCCTCCTCTTCCCTGGCCCGGTTTCTTGTGCAGAAGAGCAGTGGAAACAAGCAATGCGGCGGGAAGAATTGCTCCCGCAGGCAGTGACCCGTTTTGTGGAATCAAGGTTTGATGCTGAAAGGAACGAACGGTAAAAGGAGAAAGGGCTTGTCTTTTGACCTGGTAAGGGCTTCTGTGAACCTGGTTGTAGCCAGTATTCTGATTGCCATAGGTACATCCTGAAACTTCCGCTCTCCACCACCTATGTAACCTTTATGGTGGCCATGGGCTACGTCCCTGGCAGATGGAGCCTGGGGCAGGGAAAGTGCAGTATACCGAATCACAGGGGTGCTCACGGTGATCGGAGGATGGTTCTTTACTGCTTTCATTGCCTTCCTGGCATCCTTTCTGATCGCCTCACTCATTTTCTTCGGGAAATTACCGGTAATTCTAATCCTTCTTGCGCTGGCCATCTTTATTCTTCTTCAGGACACATGCCTTTCATAAGAAAAGACCGAGAAAAGGAAGAAAGTGTGACAGCGAAGATAATTACTGCCTCCAATGAGGTGCTGAATCCTGCGATGAAGAGGTAAAAAGATACTCTGGTCAATGTATCCAAGATACTCTATCTGACCTACACCAGTTTCTTTAAAGAGAAGCATAAGGAGCTGAAAAAACTTCGAAAGGATGCCAAAGCAATTGAATAAGGAGATCCGGAAGATCCAGGAAAACATCCCGGGCACCCTCAAGAAATTTAAGGAAAACGAACTGGAAAGCGGTCACTATTATGTTCAGGTTGTGGCCTATATGAAGGAGATGAGTAATTCGCTGGTGCACATCATCCAGCCGGCCTACGAGCATCTTGATAATAATCACGCCTATGGATAAGGAGCAGTCTGAATCCTTGAAACAATTCAATGAGAAAGCCAGTGAGTTTTTCAACTTTGCGCTGAATATCCTGCAAAACAAGAGTTTCAAAAGCATTGATGAGCTGACTAGACCGGCGGGATGAAATGTTGAATATGGTAAATGCGATATCTTTTGAATCGCATCAAGATCCTTAAGAAAACCCAGAAGGGTGTCAAGGTGAGTGTGACTTATATGGAGATGCTTAATGAAACCAAAAATCTCTTTCTGAATGTGGTTCACCTTGTTAAAGCTGAAGCGCAATTACAGAAATCATTGATCAAAAGCTCGAACGGATATTGAGATGGACCTGATGGATTAGGAAGGTGTATACTTGTAACCAATTCCCTTCACGGTTCTGATGTGTTTCTACTCCGAGTTTTTCACGAATCTTGCGGATGTGAACATCAATGGTGCGGTCGCCAACAATAATGTTTTCACCCCAGATGGCGGAGAAAATTTCCTCCCGGGTAAATACCTTTCCCGGTTTGGAGATCAGCAGGGAAAGCAGTTCAAACTCTTTCCTGGGCAATGAGATATCATTCCCCTTTTTTATAACCAGGTAGCGCTCCCTGTCAATTACAAGGTCGCCGGAAACGATCCTGGGAGGCTCTCATTCTCCGCACCAGGGAAATTTACCCGGTGTCTTTTAAGCAAGGCTTTGATTTTACTTACCAGGACCTTCGGCTTAATCGGTTTGGTAATATAGTCATCGCCTCCTGCTTCAAATCCGGCAATCTGGGAGTAGTCCTCTCCCCTGGCAGTCAGAAATGCCACGAGTGTATTTTCAGTATTTTCGTTGGCCCGGATTTCCTCGCAGGCAGCAGATGCCATCCATCACCGGCATCATAACATCCAGTAAATCGAGATGTGGATTTAGCTCTCTTGTTATTACTACAGCTTCGCGTCCGTTACTGGCAGTATGGATTTCAAATCCTTCATTACGAAGGTTATAACTCAGAAATTCCAGAATGTCCGGTTCATCATCAACCAGTAAAATACGATAATCGCTCCACTTCATATTTCTTGATCTGGGAGTTATAGCCAGGTGCTCCTCCCGGAGTAAATCAAATACAGTTTTTACGGGAGAGAAGGTCTCCACCGGAACATCCACGAATACCGTGAGCCAGCCTGCCATGGAACCATTCCAGAGCCCGGGGAGTTCAAGGGCTTTCAGAGGTCTTACCTCCCACGGACTTGACTGGAGATAAAGCCGGTGTTATGGTCCACAAAGAGAGTGAGGTTAAACTTCTGCCCCGCGGAAGTCACGAATGCTGCATACCAGGTCAACCGGATTAAAATGCGTCGATTCACCAAGTACAGCTGCCTGATGAGGATTATCCAGGTTAATCTGTGATGATTCTACAATTTGAAACTCACTTCGCCCGATTCGGAACGCACATAAAATGGACCACCACCCGGTTCACCCTCATTTTTAACCATGCCGCATACCCTGATGGGACGATTCATGCTTTCGATCAGCCATATTGCTTAATTCAGGGGTATCCCAGCTCAGCAGGCCTTCTGGTATGGCGATACCCAAGCGATCGTGCATGAATGCTACCATGGTAGTCGAGACGGGTTTTCTCCAATCTTTTCATTGGAAGTAAGAAGCCGCAGGTAGTAAAAAATCTTTGAGCGAACTTCCATTAAAAGGCCTCCCAGTACCTTGCTTATACTTCTATACGAATCTCTTTTAGTCGATCCGGAGCCACATTATCAATATTGCTGATAAAAATAATATCGGAATCCAGCGCATCCAGGTTTCGGATCAGAGCACCGTGACCACCGGGCCTGAACAAGAGGGAGCCATCCGATTCCTGAAGGGTTGGTTGGAAATATCAACGGCAATGGTATCAGTTTCCGGTTTTTGAAAGGAAAATGACAGGTCGAGCTGCATCCCGGTCTCTTTCTCAATCCTGGGAATGATTCTGGCATGCCTCTTCCTGGAATCCTTCCAGGTGGTCCGGAGATACGGTCAGATGAATCCTGACGATTCTGATTCTTGTTCAAGCAATAGCTGACGGCCTCAAGCAGATGCTCCTCAAAGGAGGTTCTGCGATCATCTGCACTGTATTTATGGAATTTCAGTAGTCCCTTGGGCTTGGCGGCATAACTAAGGCCTTCTTCTTCCAGCAAGGCCTGCAGGATTTCTGATGGCAAGCTAGGATCATTCGGCGAGTTCCAGGTCTTCATAAAAGGGATATGTTTCCAGATTCTTAAAAAAATTCCTGATCTCAGGATTTTCAGCCAATCCATGGCCTGTTGCTCTTCTTCGGATGACTCAGCCTCCAGTTTTTCCAGCGCCTCATAAGAGAGATTTAAACATCCTGGTTGCAGCTCCTGAAGCCGGAATAAACCTGGTAATATGAAAATCCGGACCATTGTTCAGGAAAATATCCCTGTAATGCTGTTCGTCCCCTCCGAAAGAACAATGATTCCTTTCCCGGGAGTGGCAGTCATCTATATATCGGCAGGAGGAAACCCGTTTTGAAAATAACTGATTTGCCTGTTGATTTCATCGAGCTGAATTCCTTTCTCAGCAATCTGGTGCAGGTCTTTCTGTGTAAACATAACTATCTGTTTTAACTCTAATATACAGCATTTCTTCCAGCTTCCAGGGCGGAAATATTAAGCTTCACGATCTCCTCTCCTTTTCTGCCAAATAAAATACCAATAGCCCTCTCAAGGCTTTCTGTTGAAATTCCCAGCTGGGATGAAGCGGCTCCGAGCATTACAATATTTGAAACCTTCTGGGATACCAAGTTCTTTTGCAATGGAATAAGCATCCACAATAGAGTGATTTTCAACCAGCCTGATTTCCTTAAACAAATCTTCGGGATCGGGGTAATTATCAATATTTTGAAATGGCTTGCTGCTGGTAACCAGCCAGCCATTCAGGTGCAAGAAAATGTAGATAGCGCAGCGCCTCCATGGGCTCAACCGAAAGGATCATATCGCAATTCCCCTGGGGAATCAGGTCAGAGGAAATGGCTTTCATCCGAAATCTCGAAGGTGGGACTGAACCGCACCGCCCCGCTGGCTCATGCCATGAACCTCAGCCTGCTTAAGATTCAAACCCGACTCAACAGCTGCCACCCCTATCACCGCAGCGATGGAGAGGATTCCCTGTCCACCAACCCCTGCTAATATTATATCCCTTTTCATACTTTACGACTTTATGGACTTTAGACATGGACTTCCTTGCCGTTTGAATACACTCCCTCTGCGCAATGATCACCGAAACCCCTTCATATTCCAGCTCTCCGGAAATGATTTCCCGGTTTTCTTCGTGGTATTTTCGGAAGCGGATTTAAAAGCTTGATATGCTCCGGGGCCACCCCTAATCCCGCTACAAATATCTGCCAGGCGGTTAGTGGCATGGGATTTTTGTCCCCCTGTCATCCCGGTGGTGGAGTTATCCGAAATTATGAGTGTTAAGGGTGTTTCCTCAATTACAGCATCCAGTAAACCGGTCATCCCCGAATGGGTGAAGGTTGAATCGCCTATGACCGCCACCGATGGCCTTAGACCTGCATCGGAAGCACCCTTGGCCATGGTCACCGAGGCACCCATGTCCACACAGGAGTTAATGGCATTGTAAGGAGGCAGCGCACCCAGGGTATAACAACCAATATCTGAAAAAACCCGTCCGGGACCGTATAGGCACTAGGGCCTCATTCAAGGCATTGTACATGTCGATGTGGCCACAGCCCTTGCAAAGGGCGGGTGGACGGTTTTTTACGATTTCGTGGCACCTCACGGGTGACTTTCACCGGAAGGCAGAGCGCCTTTCTCACAATCAGCGGATTTAGCTCCCCGTCACGGGGAAGTGTGCCATCGAGCCTGCCCCTGATCCTGAAATTGCTCTCCAGAACACCACTGAGTGCTTCCTCCAGCATGGGTGCTCCCTCTTCCAAGACCAGTACTTCATCCACCGACTTCTACAAATCCATTCAGCAGGGATCGGTGATATGGGATATTGAGAGATTTTCAAAACGGGATGAGCCAAGTTCGCTTCCTCAGCCACTTCCTTGTAATAGTTATAAGCCAGTCCACAGGCAATAACCCCCAGGAATCTGTCCTGACCAGCCTCGATCCGGTTTAAACCTGAGTTATCGGATTCCTCTTCAAGTATAGATTGAAGCGACAACAGGCCTTTATAGCGTTTTCTGGCCAGTGAAGGCAGTAGAATAAACTGTTTCAGATCAGAAGGTAGTTTCAGCTATTTTCGGGCAGGATCATCCGATCTGCTTACCGACGAACGGGAATGTGCCAGCCTGGTGGTGATTCTGAGCATCACCGGCAGAGAAAATTTCTCAGAAAGTTCGAAAGCATAGCGGGTCATATCATAGGCTTCCTGCTGGGTGGCAGGTTCCAGTACAGGAACCATGGAAAATTTACCATAGAACCTGGAGTCCTGTTCATTTTGTGATGAGTGCATGGAAGGATCATCGGCCACTACCAGCACCAGTCCACCGTTGGTTCCGGTCATTCCCGCATTCACAAAAGCATCGGCGGCCACGTTCAGGCCCACATGTTTCATACAAACCATGGCTCTCTTTCCGGCATAGGACATCCCAAGCGCAGCTTCCATGGCTGTTTTTTCGTTGGCCGACCATTGGGAATGGACCTTCTCTTCCCCGCTTCCTCCGAATGCTGGATATATTCGGTAATCTCGGTGGATGGAGTACCCGGATATGCATACACACCTGAAAGGCCTGCATCCAATGCTCCCTGGCCAATGGCCTCGTCTCCAAGCAATACTAATTTTGACATGAGCAATAGCTTTTGTATAGCTCAAAATTATATAAAATAGTCAGGGAGCCCAGCTATTCTAAAACATGATCGTTACCACCAGTCTCCGGGATCCGCCATGATTGCGAAACTCACCAAGATAAATCCCCTGCCATGTGCCCAGGTTTAAGCGGCCATTGCTAATGGGTATTGTCACCAGATGGGCAGGCATATCATAGTTAATGTATTTTAATACATATCAATAACTAACTGATAATTGTTGCTAAAATCTTTCTGCTTCCACCATGTTTTCGAAACTCACAAAGATATATTCCTTGCCATGTACCCAAATTCAGACGGTGATTTGTAATGGGGATGGTCAGTTCAGCACCAAATAAAGAACTCTTTAAATGTGCAGGAAGGTCGTCACTGCCTTCAAATACGTGGGTATACACTGGATGGTTCTCAGGAATGAGTTTATTAACGAAACTTTCAAAATCATCACGTACTGACGGGTCGGCATTCTCATTCAAAGTTAGTCCCGCAGATGTGTGTTTTATTAGCAGATGAACTAATCCTTTATCAGGTAAATCGGGAAGTTCTTGTCTCAATTACGTGCGTAATTAAATGAAATCCACGAGAGTAGCTGCTTAATCTTATTTCCGATTTGTGTAATCATTTACTACATTTTATATTTTTTCTATCATCAATAAAATTACAATATTTTATAATTTTTTATAAAACTAATTTTCGAGTATAATTTTTGTCTTGGTATGTTCTGGCCGCAGCACCCCAGACCTATGGTATAACATCAACTTATGAAAAAACAAACAGCGGATACAATGATGCAGATTTATCACATTATTACATGCGGGGGAGGGAGCGGCCCCCCTACCTCATCCCAAAATAATCACTGTCCTATTTTAATCTTATCAGAAGTCATTTTAGGATACCAAACTACCGTATAAATATCCTGAAATAATACAAAGGATTATTTGTTGATGTTTTTAATTAAAAATAGTACAGTATCTGGTTGAGGTTTTATCTATGCATCAACAAACATTCGCCTCAACTTTGTAAGGGTATTTTTGTTGGTACTGGTTATTTGCGATATATGCTGGTAATTATATCCCTTTTTCAGCATCTTTATCTCTTCGGCATATTGAATTATCATTTCTTCATTGCTTTTCCGAAATCCTTTCTTTCGGCCTACCACACCCCCATTATTTCGATAGTTCTGGTACCCACTGGAAAGCCGATTTTCGATGGACCTTCTTCTTTCCATTCTGGCTATCTCCGCCAGAATAGTAATCAGGAATTGACTCATTGCATTAATTTCCTTGTCAGGGGTCAAGGTTTCGATATTATAATTTTGAATGAATAGCGATATTTTATTCTGGTTCAGGATTTCTATAGCCTGCAAAACCTGCAAAGGGTCTCTGCCCAGCCTTGACAATTCTGTTACTAACACTTTGTCTATGTGATTTGAATTCACGAATTCAACCATCTTCATCAATTGCGGCCTTTCATGGTTCTTTTTGCACCAGAAACCTTTTCCGCAAATACTGATACAATTTCAGAATTCATAGTTTCCGCTAACAGTGTTAAATCCTTTATCTGACGCTCATAACTTTGTCGGTCATTGGTTGAGGATACTCGGCAAAATAGCACAACTCTGTTCATCTTTGAATTTTTTATTGGTTTTCATCGTTAAAGTATATATATTTACCATATTTACCAAATATATTGGTATATATATTTAATATATTTACTTGTACTTTAAATCATTAGTTGTAACAATTTGATTTACAATAACATTTATATTCAATGGAAAGTGTTGGTAAAAGTAGACAGGTAATTCATTTGCATATACTTAAATCGGATGAGCATCATTATTTTGGCAGCATTTCTGCTATGTATGATAATTT
>CAVQUO010000023.1:0-107082 GCA_963716765.1 uncultured Bacteroidota bacterium
ACCATCTCTCAACCATATACCGTGGCCTTCCAGCCCGAACTCCTCGAAGTGCAAAGGCACCAGAAGGTGCTGGAGGTGGGAACCGGATGGTTTCGGGGTATCAGACTGCTGTGCTGCTTGAATTGGGAGCCAGGGTATACACCATCGAGCGTCAAAGGCAGCTTTTCCTTGAAGCTCAAAAGACCCCTCTCTCCCCTCAACTACAAACCCGTCTATTTTTTTGGCGATGGCTACGAAGGAGTGCCCACTTACGCACCATTTGACAGAATCCTGGTTACTGCGGCTGCTCCTGAAATCCCCCAAACTCTGCTGGATCAATTGGCTATTGGGGGAATCCTTGTGATCCCCTTGGGGATTCGGCCGGACAAAAAATGACCAGGATTCAGCGTGTGTCTGAAAAAGATTATCAGAAGAGCGAACACGGACACTTTTCATTTGTTCCACTTCTACGAGGAAAAAACATTTGAAATGATCCGGACAAGAAGCTATATTATTCAACGATTTTCAGGTTAACACTTACCTGGTGTGGGACGAGACTCAGGAATGCCTTGTAATCGACCCGGCCTTTTACTCCACCGATCAGCAAGAGCGTTTCCTTTCCCTCATCAATGAAATGGGGCTGAATCTGACAGGACAACTCAATACACACTGTCACGTGGATCATATTCTTGGGGTGGATTTTATGTGTTCACAGTATCATTTTCCCATCAGGGCCCACCGGAAGGAGTTACAGATCATCAAAAAGGCACCTTTGATGGGCGATTTGTTCGGGTGGACTGTAAAAGCTATCGAAGGCATTGATGAATTTTTAGAGGAGGACCAATTAATTCCCATCGGCAATCATTTTCTGAAGGTTTTACATGTTCCCGGTCACTCCCCGGGCAGTGTTGCTCTTTACTCCCCGGAGGGCTCCTTTGTCATCACGGGTGATGCCCTGTTCAGGGGAAGTATCGGCCGTACCGACTTACCGGGTGGGGATTATGATACACTTATCTCATCCATCGGGACAAAATTACTCACGCTTCCACCTGATACTGTAGTCTATCCGGGACATGGGCCTTCCTCAAGCATTGCCTATGAGAAGAGTCAAAACCCTTTCCTCAGAGAGATTCAATAACATGATTTCTGACATAAATTATGAAAGCCCTTTTAACTATATTTGGGCTTCTTTTTTTTACCATAAATTGAAGCAATGAAACCAGATAATTTTAGCCAGCGCCACCTGGGCCCGAGTAAGACTGATATAGAAAAAATGCTGCAAAAAATTGGAGTGGGGTCCCTGGACGAACTGGTTGAAAAAACCATACCCGCCTCCATCTTCAACAAGGAGCCACTTAAGCTTCCGGATGAAATCGACGAGCATACCTATCTTCAGAACATGCGGGAGATTGCAGGGAAGAACAAGATGTTTAAATCCTATATCGGGCTTGGCTATTATAACACCCTTCTTCCATCGGCCATAAAAAGGAACATCCTTGAAAACCCAAACTGGTACACTTCCTATACCCCCTACCAGGCAGAGATTTCCCAGGGCCGCCTTGAAGCCCTGCTCAATTTCCAAACCATGGTAATGGACCTAACCGGGATGGAGATTGCAAATGCCTCCCTTCTGGATGAGGCCACAGCAGCTGCTGAAGCAATGATCATGCTTTTTAATGCTCGCAGCCGAAGTGCTGTAAAAGCGGAGAAAAATGGCTTTTTCGTGGATGAAAACATCTTCCCGCAGACAAAAGCGGTCCTGATCACCCGTGCTCAGCCCCTGGGTATTGAGCTTATCTTCGGCAACTACGAAGAAACCATCCTTGACGACAATATGTACGGCTGTTTGATCCAATATCCGGCGGCCGATGGAGCGGTCCGTGATTATACTGGCTTTGCGAAGGAGGCACACGATAAAGAGATTGCTGTAGCGGTTGCTGCCGATCTGATGAGCCTGGTCCTGATCACCCCTCCCGGAGAGTGGGATGCCGATGTGGTTGTAGGTACAACTCAACGTTTCGGAATCCCCATGTTCTACGGCGGACCTCACGCTGCATACTTTGCCACAAAGGAGACCTTCAAAAGAAATTTACCGGGAAGAATCATTGGAATATCAATTGACACCTATGAAAAACCTGCCCTGAGAATGGCCCTTCAGACCAGGGAGCAACACATCAAACGGGAACGTGCCACATCCAATATTTGTACAGCCCAGGCCTTACTGGCCAGTATGGCAGGAATGTATGCCGTTTTCCATGGTCCGGAAGGACTGCAGAGGATTGCCTCCAACATTCACGCCGGGGCGGCTTATATGGCATCAAAGCTCAAGGAGCTGGGCTACAAGGTGGTTCATGAAGAACTTCTTCGATACCCTTTTAGTGGAGATGCCCGCTTCAATGAGCACCGATACCATCAAGGAGCTTGCCATAAAAAAGGAAATCAACCTGCATTACCACAGATAATAAGCGTCTTCAATTTTCCACCGATGAATCCATGCGTGAGGAGGAACTTGAACGAGCTCCTGGAAATATTCTGCCGTAGCTGCGACAAAAGCAATTCAATACAAGGATAGCATTGAGGTCAGCACTTCATTTGATCCTTCTTTTGCGCGAAAATCGGAAATTCTTGCCCAGGAGGTTTTCCGAAAATACCGGTCAGAAACCGAGCTGATGCGTTACATCAGGATGCTTGAAAAAAAAGACATCTCCCTGACCCAGTCCATGATTTCCCTGGGATCATGCACCATGAAACTGAATGCAGCCACCCAGCTGATCCCGGTGAGCTGGCCTGAATTTGCATCCATCCATCCCTTTGTCCCCATCAGACCAGACTGAAGGCTACCCACCAGATGATCAATGAGCTGGAAGCAAGCGCTGAAGGAGATTACCGGATTTGAAACCATTTCCTTTCAGCCTAATTCGGGTGCATCCGGTGAATATGCAGGATTGATGGTAATCCAGGCCTATCATCAGAGCCGGGGTGAAAAACACCGGAATGTTGTGCTTATCCCAGCCTCGGCACACGGCACCAATCCTGCCAGTGCAGTCATGGCCGGGCTGATGGTAAAGGTGGTGGATTGCGACGACCAGGGAAACATTGATACGGAGCATCTGAAAGAAGCTTGCCGAAAGTCATAAGGATGTCCTCTCATCCATCATGATCACCTACCCTTCCACCCATGGGGTATTTGAGGATAATATCCGTGAAATTATTGATATTGTTCACGAGAACGGGGGACAGGTTTATATGGATGGAGCCAATATGAATGCCCAGGTGGGACTGACCAGCCCGGCATTATCGGAGCCGATGTTTGCCACCTCAACCTGCATAAAACATTTGCCATTCCCCATGGAGGTGGCGGACCCGGTGTGGGACCCATTGGTGTGGCCAACCACCTGGTTGAGTTTCTGCCCACTCATCCGCTGGTGGAGACAGGAGGAATCAAGGGTATCACAGCTGTATCAGCGGCTCCCTATGGAAGTGCCGGAGTTCTGACCATTTCACATAGTTATATCCGGATGCTTGGCGCAAAGGGCCTGACCGACTCCACCCGGATTGCCATTCTCAATGCCAACTACGTGGCTGCCTCCCTGAAAGATCATTATGATATTCTGTACAGGGGAACCGAAGGTTTTGTGGCCCATGAGATGATCCTCGATTGCAGGAAATTCAAAACCATGGCAGATATTACCGAGGCCGATATTGCCAAGAGGCTTATGGATTATGGCTTCCATGCCCCCACCCTCTCCTTTCCGGTTCACGGCACCCTGATGATGGAACCCACCGAAAGTGAATCCAAAGCAGAACTGGACCGCTTCATCGAGGCCATGATCGACATCCATAAGGATATCATGGAGATTGTCGAAGGAAAACAGGATGTGGCCGGATAGTGTTCTGCGCAATGCACCTCACAGCCCGGAAATCCTCCTTGCAGAAGAATGGGACCGCGGATACTCCAGAGAAAGCGCGGCTTATCCCCTGCCCTGGGTCAGGGAGAACAAGTTCTGGCCTCCGGTAAGTCGTATCAACGATGGCTATGGCGACCGGAACCTGGTCTGTTCCTGCGAGCCCTTGGAGTCCTACCGGGACTAGATCAAGGGTTTTTAAGGCCTAAACCTTTTCAGGGGACTTCTCCTTCAAACTGGTCTTCTCCTTAGCATCAGACCTGGGCTCCTCCCCATTATTTCGTGGAGAGAGAAAAAGGAAGTTATCGCAGACAATTTCGGTGCTGTAGTGCTTGTTTCCTTCCTTGTCGTCCCATGAAGAGGTGGAAATCTTTCCTTCCACATAAAGGGCGTCCCCCTTGTTCACATGCTGCTTCACAATATCGGCAGCTTTGTTCCATACCACAATCCGGTGCCATTCGGTCTTGCTGACCTCTTCACCCTCCTTATTCGCGGTAATACTCATTTGTTGCCAGCGGGAAAGTTGGCCACAAAGGCCTCCCCGTCACGTTCAGTTACCCTGGGAACTTCACCCACGTTTCCTACGAGTGTTACCCTGTTTACTCCGTATTTCATAATGCTTAAGATTTGGTTACAGGGCTTAATGTGATGAAAGGCGGGGATATCGGTTAGATAGCCTGGAAGATTTTCCGTTTATTGACCAGGGTATATATCCACCTGCTGGTATTCATTCACAAACTATAAATAATAAAACTCACATCCTTAATTACAGTTATCCCAAGTCTACACTCAGGTGTCTCTTTCGCTCAAAACTAGAAAATAGATAGAGACGAAATTAATCTAACCCTTCCCCTTGAAGGAGAGCATTCTAACGAAACAGGCTGTCATTAAATTTCCATATTTTGTTAAAGAGAATGTTCTTCAAATATTCCCGGGAGAGACACTCTTTATCGAGTTTGTACCAGGGTTAGATTTGGACTATGGGTATATCGATTTCTAATTACTAATTTTAGAAATTGCCTTTGGTGGTGCCTGATAATATTTACTTATGGAAAGATTTATGAAATTTAGAATTTTTATTGCTGCTCTTGTTCTTATTACCTGGGGTTGTACAGAATCAATCGAAAAATCGATTGGCAGTAAGGTTGAGAGTTCGCTTGAAAAGGCGTTTGATAATCCGCCAGAATCGGCCAGGCCATCGGGTTACTGGTGGTGGCTTAATGCCAATGTCGACAAGGAAGCGATAACCCGTGACCTGGAGAACTTCAGGGCCAAGGGTATGGGTTCGGTTTTGCTGGTTAGCTCCGGTAACTGGAGCGGGCACATGCCGGTCAGAGGTCCGGCGTTCCTTTCCGATGAATGGATGGAGCTTTTTAAGTTTGCACTGAAAGAGGCTCATCGCCTGGGTATCAAGGTTGATGTCAATATCGCTCCCGGCTGGAACATGGGCGGGCCGTGGATTACAAAGGAAAAGTCTAACAGGTGGTTTCTCCAGTCGCAGATGACGATCAAGGGACCGCAGAAGTTTACCGGTAAGCTGCCGCTGCCTGGGAGTATAGATGGTTATAATTCCAAAGCCTCAGTTGGGAGTTAAACGCAGCGTAAAGATGCCGTTTGAAGAGATTGATTACCGTGATAATGCAGTGGTCGCTTTTAGGACTCCGAATAATGCAGATGGAAATGTTGGACCTAATAAGCGGGATGATCTGCCAGCAAAGAGTAACCGTCTTGACGCAGACTGTTTTATACCGGCTGAGAAGGTCATGTCCCAAACGCTTGGCCAGTGGACCCCGTCCAGGGATGACAATCCGATCGATCCAAAGGATGTAATAGACCTGACGGAGAATTTCAAGGCGGACGGAACGCTTCATTGGGACGTACCGGCAGGCGATTGGACGATAGTCCGTACCGGTCACCGGACGACAGGTGCGATGCTTTCTGTGCCTATGCCGGACCAGGGCGGATTGGAGAATGATTTCCTTGACCGCGGAGGTGTTGAGCTGATGTTCGAAAATTCTGCCAAACTCCTCATCGAAGCAGCAGGTCCCATGGCGGGCAATACTCTTAGGGGTTTTTGCAGTGACAGTTTCGAGGCCGGTTATCCAAACTGGACGGATAACATGCTCAAGCATTTCAAGAAGTACCGCGGTTATGACCCGACTCCGTATCTTCCGGTCTTTAAGGGCTGGGTTGTCGGCAGTGCCGAAATATCCGACCGTTTCCTGCATGACTATCGCAAGACCGTTGCCGACTGCTTCGCAGATGAACACTACGGCCGTTTCGACGAGCTCTGCCAGGAAAACGGTCTTATGAGCCGGTGTGAACCGGCAGGGCCCAGCTGGTCCGGTACGCTGTGTATGGACGGCCTGAAGAATCTTGGACGTGTTGATTTTCCACAGGGCGAGTTCTGGAGGGGGAAATGGTTTAAACATAAAGATAATGGAGAAAATGTGGTCTGTAAACAGACCGCCACAGCCTCGCACATTTACGGTAAGCGAACCGCCTCGGCAGAGGCCCTGACTCTTGGTGGTAATCACTGGACAGGTTACCCGGATATCCTAAAGCCCGAAGCCGACCAAGCCTTCTGTGATGGGATCAATTATTTTGTTTTCCATACTGTAACTTGTCAGCGCCCTGTTGACGGAAAGCCCGGATACGAGTACGGAGCGGGCACGCATTTCAATCCGAATGTTACGTGGTGGGATATGGCGGCAGGTTCGTGGGTGAGTTACATTAATCGCTGCCAGGCTATGCTGCAAAGCGGTTTGTTCGTTGCTGACGTTTTGTATTACAACGGCGACTGGGCACCGAACCTTGTCGGTCCAAGAAATGTTACACACAATCCGGGTAAGGGTTACGATTACGATGTCTGTAACGCGGAGGTTTTGCTTGAGCGTGTGTCGGTTAAGGATGGTAAACTCGTCCTGCCGGACGGTATGAGTTATCGTCTGCTAGTCCTGCCGGATGCAGATCGCATGCCGGTTGAAGTTGCCAAAAAGATCGAATCGCTTGTAAAAGCAGGTGCGACCGTTGTTGGCCCGAAACCGGTTTCTGATCCGGGGCTTAAAGATTATCCTAATTGCGATAAGGTTGTCAGTGATATTGGTAACTCGCTGTGGGGAGATCTTGACGGTAAGGATGTTCTTGAACGCAATGTTGGCAAAGGACGTGTAGTGTTTGGCAAGAGTCCGGTCGAGATTTTGATGGCTGACGGCATTGTCCCGGACATCGAAATTGCCGGTCAGGACGAAACGTATATCGATTATATCCATCGTGCAACGGCAGATGCTGATCTTTACTTCCTTGCAAACCGCAATGATCGCCCGGAGACGGTGACAGTTACATTCAGGCAAACCGGTCGTCAGCCGGAGCTGTGGGATGCCGTTAGCGGAACGAAACGAGATCTGCCGGAGTATGCTATAAAAGATGGCAGGACCAGTGTTGAGCTGAAGTTCGAATCGCATGCTTCTATGTTTATTGTTTTTGCAAATTCAGCACAGAAGTTAGCGGGTAAGAACTTTGCATTATTGAAGCCCATTCAGCAGGTCCATGGGCCGTGGACGGTCCAGTTTGATAAGGAATGGTTCTATCCGCTTGACGGACTTACAGGTAAACAGGCACAGGGGACGTTTGTGTTTGATACGCTTTTGGACTGGACGCAGCGTGAAGAGAAGGCTGTTAGATTCTTTAGTGGTACGGCAAAGTATACTACAGAATTTGAGGTGAGCGATGTTTCTGGTGGTAAGTTTGTGCTTGATCTTGGTAAGGTTTGCGATATGGCTTCTGTTAATCTTAACGGTATTGATCTTGGAGCGGTATTGTTTAGCCCCATGCGCGTTGATGTCAGCAGGGCTATTAAAAAGGGCGTTAATACACTCGAGATCGAAGTTGTCAACCGTTGGCCTAACCGCCTTATCGGCGATGGTAAACTTCCTGAGGATCAACGTAAAACAAAAACTAATATATCTCACTTTTACAAGAAACCGAGAGAGGGTAAGCATACCCTGTTGCCTTCTGGTTTGCTCGGACCTGTTCAGTTAACAACTGAGAATTTTCAACATGAAAGTCAACAATAAGGAAATTTATTTATGAGCAAGAAAATGCAATCTCGCAAGGGATTTTTTAAGACTTTGGGTATTGTCGCATGCGGCATGGCTTTGGCGGGGTGTTTGGCAGCACAGGATATAAGCAATATGCCCCTGCGGCCTAATATTATATTCTTCTTTACCGATGATCAGGGTTGGGGTGATCTTGCCAGTGTTGGTCATCCTTATTTAAAGACGCCCAACCTGGACCGACTGGCGAAGGAAGGGACTCGGTTTGACCAGTTTTATTCGGCGGCTTCGGTTTGTTCGCCCAGTCGAACTGCGTTTATGACCGGTCATTACCCGGCGCGGCATGGCGTTCACCAACATTTTTCACACCATCAGCATAACACAAAATGCGGTATGCCTGACTACCTCGATCCCGAGGTGACGACGGTTACCCGACTGCTGCAAAGCGGCGGTTATCGCGTTGGTCATTTCGGCAAATGGCACCTGGGCCATACGCCCGATGCTCCTGAGCCGGGCGCCTATGGTATCGACGAATATCGCACCTTCGGTAGCAACGGGCCGGGATGGGATCGCAACGGAAAACCTGCCGAATCGGACCTGGCACACGCCAGTTACAATAGCTGCACGGATGAGGATTATTTCTGGACCCACTCAAGCGATCTCATTGTGGATCGGGCGGTTGCATTTATGGAAAAAAATATAACCAGCGGCAAGCCGTTCTACCTGAACCTCTGGGCACTGCTGCCACACGCACCGAACCGTCCGACTGCCCAGCAGTTGGCTCAATACCAAAATCTCAAAGCCAAGCCGGAGGATTTTGAGTCGTGGATGCGTGACTATGCCACTGACGCCAAAGACCTTCAGGCACAGATGAAGACTTACTGTGCCGCCATGACATCTATCGATACGGCGATGGGACGATTGCTGGATAAACTTGACGAAATGAACATTTCCGACAACACCTTGATTTTCTTTACCAGTGACAACGGGCCGGAAGATTACCACATCGGTAACGTTATGAATTCCGGTATGGGGGCAACGGGTGTTTTGCGCGGACGCAAACGCAGTCTCTACGAAGGCGGGATCCGGATGCCCTGTATTGTGCGCTGGCCGGGCAATGTGCCCGCAGGACGCATCGACAGCACTTCGGTCATAGCCGCTGTCGACTGGCTTCCGACAGTATGTCGTATCGCTGGTGTCAAAATGCCTGACATCAAACCTGATGGCATTGATATTTCTAATATTTTGCGAGGCACGACCGAAGAGCGGCAAAAACCGCTTTTCTGGGATTGGAGATCCGACGTTGTCGGTAACGCGGCGTATCGCCCGCCAGGTCTCGCCATTCGCGACGGCGATTGGAAGCTGTTCGCAACACCGGATGGCAGCGAAGTTGAATTGTATAATATTCCCAACGATCCGGCGGAAAAGAACAATGTTGCCGACCGGAATCCCAAGATTGTTGCAAAGTTATTGCCGAAATTGCTGCAATGGCGAAAAACGCTACCTTAAGAAAACAAAATCATTAGAGTAAATTTTCTGCGATCAGGTATTGAGGTTTCTGATTCATAAAGGGCGGACTAAGCCTAAGTTAGCTGAGAAGATCAGAAGTTTCGTCACAGTTGTTTTGGAGTGCATAGGGGTATGCGTGTAGTTTCTCATTCTGATAGTATTGTAGATTTCCTGAATTTCAGCGGGCTCAATTCAACATTCCTCTTAAAAAAGTTCCTGAACTAAATGATCCAGACAAATGTACAATCCGGTGCCATTCGGTCTTGTTTACCTCCTCACCCTCCTTATTGCGGTAATACTCATTTGTTGCCAGCGGGAATAGCCACAAAAGCCTCCCCGTCCCGTTCCGACACCCTGGGTACCTCGCCGACATTTCCAACGAGTACCCTGCTTACTCCGTATTTCATAATGTTTAAGATTTGGTTACAGGGCTTAATGTGATAAGGCGTGGGGATATCGGTTAGGTTTCCCCTGAGATGTTTTGGCTCAGTTGACTTAGGCGTATATATTCACTTATACCTTGAAATTATTGAAGAATAAAAGTCAGCAAAGAATTTACATTTGATGAGGGCATTGCTGCTCCAGTTGATGGAACAATCCGCAACAATAAAATAATACTTAGCGTAGGAATAGTATAAATAATGATCAAGTCAATTAACTTAAGCAAAAAATAATTTGAATATAGATACTATTATTATCGGTTCGGGGGCCGGAGGACTTTCCTCTGCTATTTGTCTTTCGCGTGCTGGTCAGCGTGTGCTGGTTCTTGAACAGCATGATGTCCCAGGGGGTTGGTGTCATAATTTTTACTTGAATGGCTATCGGTTTAGCCCAGGATTGCACTACATGGGGTCACTTGGTAAAGGTGAATCAACCAGGGAGTTGTATGAAGGGTTGGGAATCGCAAATGACCTGGTGTTTTTTAAAATGAATCCAGCTTCTTATGAGCATTGCTGGATAGGCGATGAGCGGTTTGACATGCCTGCGGATTTTGATGAATTATATCAATCTCTCGCTCAACGTTTCCCGAATGAAATAAAAGGCCTTTCCAAATACCTCATTACTGTGCGTAACGTGAGCCGTCAGTTACAACTAATTCCTAAGATGAGTGGTCTTTGGGATAACATCACCATTCCCTGGCGAACGAGGCATTTAGGTAAGTATGGTTTATTTAGTTTAAAAAGAGTCATTGATTGGCACATCAAAGATCCATTATTAAAGAAGATTCTGACCGTGCAATGTGGAAACCATGGATTATCTCCTGCCAAGGTGAGTTTTCCCATGCACTGTGCGGTCGTGAATCACTATTCCAGTGGAGGATTCTATCCGATGGGAGGTGGCGGTGCAATTGTAAAAGCGATAACCATGGCTATCAAAAAAAATGGCAGTGAAGTACGAACGAGCCAGAGAGTGAAACGTATTCTATTGGAAGGAAATAAAAGGAAACGAGCCCTTGGTGTAGAACTTGAAAATGGAGACAAGATTTACGCGAAAAAAATTATTTCCAATGCGGATCCTAGCACAACATATCTTGATCTGGTAGGTAAAAATAACCTCAGCCCTAAATTGTTGAAGCAACTTGCCAAAACAAAATATTCATGTACTTCGCTCATGCTATTCTTAATCGTAGATATGGATGTGCGTAAAGCAGGACTTGATTCAGGTAATATATGGATGATGAGTGACAAAGACACAGATGACCTCTTCGAAGAAATGATGAAGATTGACATTAAATTGGGTGATGAATTTCCAGGAATATTTATTAGTTGCACCACACTTAAAGACCCAACAAGTTTTGATGGAAGGCACCATGTGCTCGAAGTTGTCACGTTTATTAATCGTAAATCATTCGGGCAATTTAAGGGGGAAGAAAATCAACGTTCACATGAGTATACGCAGTTTAAAGAACGCTTAACCAAGAAAATTATAAATAGCCTCGAGAAAGTATTGCCAGGAATCAGTGGTAAAATTATACAGCAAGAACTGGGTACACCTATGACGAATGAGTTTTACATTAATTCAACTGAAGGAAACGTGTATGGTACGGAGAAGAGTTTCAAGCAAACTGGCCCTTTTGCTTTTAAATCAGAAAGCGAAATTGAAAACTTGCATTTATGTGGTGCAAGTATAGTTGCACATGGTGTAGCAGGGGCAAGCTATTCCGGGGTGCAAACAGCAGCAAAAATTCTTAACTGCAATCAAGATGATCTAATTAAAGCTGATGAATCTCAAAACTTGCGTATCTATGATGCTGAAAACAACTCAGAATATCCTGAATGGATGCTTCAGAAAATGAAGGTTAAAAAAGACGTATGAAAGCTGCCCTTGAAATGCCAAAAAAGCCTCCCCATCCCGTTCCGACACCCTGGGAATTTCACCCACGTTTCCAACGAGGTTTCCCCTGTTTAGTCCATATTTCATAACATTTAAGATTTGCTTACAGGGCTTAATATGATGAAGGGCGGGGATATCGCTTATGATTTTCTTAACATATTCATATAAAACAATTTATGCTGGAAAGCGTTTAATCACAGGGAAATGTATTTGTACACCACGTGTATATATTCAATTGTTGGCAGTAATTATTATAACGACTAATATCAGAAAATATGAATAATAATTTTTATATGATCGTGATGATTCTTTTTTTGACTTTCGGCTGTAAAAACGAAACAAAAAAGATTGAAGAAGTTTCAAAAACAGAAATTACTGAAGAGTTTAATGTATTAGGCAGCTACGTTTCTGACGATTATTCGAAGAGAAGTGAAGGCTATGATTGGGTAGCCGTATCGGTTATGGAAACAGAAAGTAATAATTTGAATATTTCAATCCGCTCACGAGCAGACAAGAAAAAACCTACTTGTACATTTGATGCAGTTGCTAAAAAAGTAGATGACAAAGTTTACCAAACTCAAATTGATGGGAAATCCATTTTGTTTGAATTTACTAATGCACAAATCAGTATAACTGCAGAAAAAGAAGAAGACGAAGGCTTACTGTATTTTTATTGCTCTGGTGGTGCAAGTATTGCCGGAACATACCTGAAAATAAATGATCCAATTGATCAAAGTCAAATTGACAAAACAAAATTCAAGAGAGTACTAAATTTACAAGACGTTGGATTTAATGTCTCTTCAATAGAAAAAGATGGCAAAAACACCCTAACAATTTTCACCTTTGGCTTAAAAGAGCGTGAATACAACGAAACATTCAACATTGACGGTGAAGAAGTAATCAACGCAGAAGTTGAAGATCTTAATTCTGATGGCTCACCTGAACTTTTTGTTTTTACCCAGTCAGTTGGAAGTGGAAGTTACGGAAATGTGTACGCATTTTCCGTTAACAATAAGAAATCAATGAGTGAGGTGTATTTTCAACCTACAGCAGAAAACAGCGAGATAAATAAAGGATATATGGGCCACGATGAATTTTCGCTCGTTGAAAATACTTTAGGTCAACGATTTCCAATCTATAAAGAAGGTGATACAAATGCTGAACCAACTGGAGGAACAAGACAAGTTTCTTATAGACTTGTTGAAGGAGAAGCCATGAGAAAACTTAAAGTTGATAAAATGACCGAATATTAAAAACTACCGCCAACAATGGCAGTAATTTAATACATCAAGACGGCAAACCGAAATCTGATTATAGGCGACACATTAAAAAGTAATTTATATGAAAACATCTAGACTGATTATATCAATTGGAATTGCACTAACTATCATTTCTGCGACTACGAGTTGTAAAGAAAAGAATAGCGATTCTAAAAAGTCAGTGACAGTATTATCGACACTAAGCAAAGATGAACTTGAAAACGAAGTGTGGCAAATGGAAGAGAAGTACTGGGATTACGTTCAGAAAATTGACACTGTTGCCTATAAAAACCTTTGGCATAATGATTTTATAGGCTATCCAACTTTTGGAGACGGAGTTTCAAATAAAAGTAAGATAGCCATTTGGATACCTGATTTGCATCAAGATCCAAATTTAAAGTTCAGTTATAAACTATACAAAAAAGCAGTCAACGCGATTGATGACGTGGTAATTGTTTTTTACGATGCAGAATGGATATGGACTGACACGGAGAACAAGGTCGTAAGAAAGGTAACCAAGAAGTTTACCCATACTTGGAAGAAATATGGAGATACTTGGTTGATTCTTGGTGGAATGGCGGCTGAAAAGAATCAAGATGTCTTGAAAAATTGAAGCATGGGTAAGCAATTTGGAGGAAAGGTTGGCAAATTAGAGTTGGAGAAATACGTTCGTTCAAAACATTGGGATGGAGAGAAGTTTGTCAATATAGAAGAAACGAAAATGGACATGCCAATTAGCGCAATTCCAAGAATGCTTTACAATCAATTGTTTGGACGAAAAGGCTTGCAACCAAAGCAAAATATTCCGCTTATTCCTTTCAATAAAGCAGAATTTTTAGCTGTATCCAACAGCTTTAAATTTATTTGGTACGGTCATTCTGCATTGCTGATGCGAATGAACAACAAAACGATATTAATCGATCCTATGCTGGGGATTGATGCTGCTCCTATTGCTCCCTTTAAAATAAAAAGATATAACGATGTATCGCTGGATTTAATTAATGATTTACCCGAAATAGATCTGATGATTCTTTCTCACGATCATTACGACCACATAGACTATAAGAGTATTGAATTGTTACGAGCAAAAGTTAAAAATTATTTTGTTGCGATTGGTGTGGAACGACATTTAACCAGTTGGGGAATTCCCGCGGAAGATATTACCGAATTTGACTGGTGGGAATCCAAAATGTTCGAAAATATTAAAATAACCTTTACACCCTCTCGCCACTTTTCTGGAAGAGGAATTAAAGATCGAAACAAAGGGCTATGGGGAGGATGGGCTTTTACAGCAGCTGAAGAAAACATTTGGTTTAGTGGTGATGGCGGTTACGGAAACCACTTTAAAGAAATAGGTGAAAAACTTGGTCCCTTCGACTTCGCTTTTATGGAATGTGGACAGTATAATAAACTCTGGCGAACCATCCATTTATTCCCTGATGAATCTGTGCAAGCTGGAATAGATGGAAATGCGAAAAAAATTATGCCGGTACACTGGGGTAGTTTCACTTTGTCGGACCACTTTTGGACAGACCCGGTAAAACAGTTTATTTCTGTTTGTCAAACAAAATCAGTCTCATATTTAACGCCTCATATTGGTGAGTTGGTTACTCCATTTGGAGATTTTAAAAACTACGAATGGTGGAACACGATCAACTAATATGATTCAGATGAAGATACTGTTAATCAATACTCCCCGATCACCCCATAATAGCATAAGAGAGCATGCACCAGAGGATGCAAAAAAGTTTATCCATAAAAGGCTGGTTGGTCCCCCTGTAGGTTTACTAACTCTTGCTGCAGCTGTACCAAATCATGATGTTATTGTATGGGACACCAAAGGTGAGTACGACCTTCATCCAGACAGCCCCCCAATAGAAGTTATGGTTACCCAATTAATGGAGAAACATAAACCCGATGTGGTGGGGACCACTGTAATTACTTCGGAATTCTATTATGGAATAAAAATCCTGCAAACTGCAAAAAAATGTAACCCCTTTATTCTGACAATTATTGGTGGTGTACATGCTACTTTATGCCTTGAAGACTTTACGGACCCGAGTATTGATGTGATCTGCCAGGGTCAATCGGCCCACCTGTTTAGAAATGTTGTTGATGCCTTTGAAAAAAAACAAGACCTGGAATCAGTCTCTGGAATTATACTAAATACAAAAGAGGGGCTGAAAAAAACGCAATCAACAAGTGTTTGCTGGGATCCTGCAAATGCCAATTACCTTGTACCCAGGCGCAGCCTGCTCGACCGGTGGAAAGAAACGTATATTGTCGGGGATGCCAGGTATCCAAGTACTTATATGTTTACATCCCTGGGGTGCCCCTATACATGTACCTTTTGTTCAATTTGGAAAGAATTTGATGGCAAATTCATGCAACGCAATATAGAAAGTATTGTAAACGAGCTTAAGGAAATGGATTATCAGATAGTAAGATTTTCGGATGCAAATACAATTGTAAACGCTAAATTCATAAATCATCTATTCGATCGGATTGAAGAAGAAGGTATTCGAAAAACCTACATCATGGATATAAGGGCAGATACAGCCGTAAAATATCCGGAGTTAATTGAAAAACTGGCACGTAACGGACTTAAGGTTGTAATATGTGGTTTTGAATCATTTAAAGAAGAAGAACTTAAGAAATATGATAAAAGCGCGTCGGCCTCATTCATCTCAAAAGCAATTGATGTATTTCATCACAATGGCATTATGCTCCGTGGAAATTATGTCATCCCTGCCGATTATTCCTATGATGATTTTAAAGCTATGAGCGATTATGCCAACTCCCACAAAGTAAGTTATGCGGGCTATACAATTTTAACACCCATGCCAGGCACCACTTATTATGAGGAGGTAAAAGATGAAATTATCGACCATGATTTAAGTAAGTATAATTTTTTTAATTCTGTACTTCCAACAAAACTGCCTCTGCTGGAATATTACAGGGAAGTGGGGAAACTTTGGTTAATTAAAAAAGGGAAAGATGTAATTTAAACTTTGTTGTGGTGAAGAAAGTATTGCTTGTAAATACCAATAGCGAACAAATGCCTTACCCTGTGCCTCCATTGGGACTGGCATTACTTGCATCTAAAATCGAAGCATTCTACAATGTTGAAATCTACGATGGTGTATCCTTAGGTCCCGATGAATTAATCACCAAGGTTCGTGAATATAATCCTGATGTAATTGGTTTTGGAATTAGAAATATCGACAACCTGGATATAACAAATCCACATTTTTACCTCGACGATATTAAATCCAACTTCATTGATCCTGTAAAGCGTATTAGCAATGCAACGCTTATCATTGGAGGAAGCGCTTTCAGTCTTTACCCAATTCAACTGCTGAAATTCTTTCAGGTCAAATATGGTATTCAGGGTGAAGGCGAAGAAAGTTTACTTAAATTCCTGAATGCCTATTTTAATGCAGCGAGTTTTGATGATATTGATGGTCTGGTTCAGCTAAATAATGCTAATAAGAGTAAACAAGTAAAGAACTTCGAAGGATTTTCTGCATTAGATACCCGAATAGATTTCAATTATTACTTAACCCGGGGGGCTTACCCATTACAGACAAAGAGGGGTTGTTACCATCAATGCATTTATTGTACCTATCCGCTTATCGAAGGCAGCAAATTCAGAAAGCGTGATCCTGAAAAAGTTGCAGATGAAATAGTTGCTGTTGAAAAACGCATAGGTCCACAATTATTTGAATTTGTCGATTCAACTTTTAACGATCCGGAAGGATATGCCGAGAAAATTTGCGAAAGCATTATAAAACGGAAAATAAAATCGAGATTTCGCACCATGGGTATAAATCCTGCACATACGAGTGATCAGTTATTCACCCTTATGAAACAAGCCGGATTTGTACAAATTGACTGTACGCCAGACAGCGCTTCACCAAGGATCATTAAAAATCTTAAAAAGAATTTTACTATAAATGAGATCATAAGGGTGGCAGAATTAATAAGGAAACATGATTTCCCAACAATGTGGTTTTTCATTTCAGCTGCCCCTGGAGAAACTTTAGAAACCTTCAAAGAAACGACCCATTTCATAAAAGAATATATCGATCCGCTTAATATGGTGCATATTACCAGTGGTTTGCGTATTTTTCCGGGGACTGAACTCCAGAGGATTGCGATTGAACAGCAAATAATCTCAGCCGACGATGAATTATTATACCCTAAATATTATTTCTCTCCTGAAT
The DNA here is from genome assembly GCA_963716765.1 of uncultured Bacteroidota bacterium. Taxonomy (GTDB): domain Bacteria; phylum Bacteroidota; class Bacteroidia; order Bacteroidales. The sequence continues at coordinate 17,268 of CAVQUO010000023.1, forward strand.
TAAATATGGAAGCATATAATCAGGCATTAAATTCCTTTGCAAAAGAAAATTTGAACTTTGTTCCTTCAAGTGAATCAAAACCCTCACCCGAAATGATGGCCGAAGCAAGAAAGCGCAGAGCTGAACATTTACTTCAGGAACCCATGTTTAAAACCCTGTTGAGAATCCGCCATGATTGGGTAAAAGAAGGTAGAATGATTGTTGGGTGAGATTATCTTTACAACACCTTCCCTTTTGCCAGGGCCTGGAACTTAAAATCACCCTCAATAAACTTACTGCTTTTTGTCAGGCTATCGCCTGGGCCAACCTCAATTATTTCATGAACCCCCTGCTTTTGAAGATAGATTAGAGCATTATAAAAGTTGAGAGGTGATATTATATTCTTTACAATTTCTTCCTTAAGATCTTCGCGGGTATGAACCTGCCGCATATCAATAAATGAGCTTATTGGAATGATGGTATTTTTCATTTTGTATTTTTCTAAAAGCTTATCAAAGAGGCTTTTATATGGAGATAAAACAGCCGAATGATAGGGGCAAGAGACAGAAAATTTTGAAAGATGTATGGCTCCTTCCACTTGAAAAAATTCCAAAGCCAATCCCATGTTTTCAGCCGGTCCGGAAAGCACAAAGGAATGCTCTCCATTTTGTATCACACATTCAATGGATGGAAACTTTTGGAGATAGGTAGAGATTTCTTCTTTAGAAAAACCAATGACCGAGGCCATTGAAAAATCTTTCCCGGCAAGTATGTCTTTTATGGTATAAAAAACGTCTTTGATTATTAATAATCCTGTTCTAAAATCAATCGACCCGGCTTTATACAGGGCTGCATATATGCCCATGCTGAATCCGGCAATATAATCTGCCTCAACCCTATTTTCTTTCAGTAGATCAGAAAATGAACAACTGAATATGTATGACAGGTACTGGTTTTTAAGTTCGTCGCCCAGGTAATTATTGTTCACTATATCAAAATCAGAAAGGTAAGCCCCTGTATAATCAGATGCTTCTGATAGTTTTTTTGCAAAGGGTACTTTATTCCTCTCAAGGATTGAGATTTCTTTCCCGGTATATTTTAATACAAAGGCAGGATAAAAAAAGGCTAGTTTTTGTCGCATTCTAATACAGTTTCAAAAATAACAAGGGAATCAGATATTGAATAAGAAAAATCAGGAGGAATGATTAGATTGTTCTTCAGGGAAAGCTCCAGAACAGCACCTTTGAAATGAACCTCTGCCCTGCCCTTAGCGGGCTCATCATGAAATATAAGCTCCACTTCGCGCAAGTCAATCTGAACATTGTTAAAAGCCGAACTAAATGCCTTATAAAAAGCTTCTTTGCAGGAAAAACTAACTGCATAACAAAGCGGGGTATTAAATATTGAATAATTTTTTATTTCGTTTTGTGTAAAAATCGAAAGAAAGAAGTGTGCTGCATCTGCAGATTTGAAGAATTTTAAAAAGCGCTTATGTTCTTCTATATCAATACCACATCCTAAAACCACAGTCTAGTCAATATTTATGATCTCGTTTTCGTGCTCAATAATGAGCATTTGCATATCAATTAGCTCACCAATGGTGCGCACGGGGTGCTTAACACTATATTTACCTATGGTTTTGAGATCTATCGTCAGCTTATATTTTTTTTTAAATATCTCAATTAGTTCAAGAAACATAAGTGAATCACCATCAAGATCATCGAAAATATGAGTTTCATTATTTATTTCAGAAGCTTCTACCTCGCATTCCTCAGCAAAAAAATCTGTGACAATTTTTTTTACCTCAATTCTCATTTGCTCTGTTAATTCTGCCATATCATCATGAATATTATCTGCCCTGAGGCAGCCAGTGAATAAAGTCTGCTAAAATACAAAATAGCCTAATATTAGACAACTATCTAGTATTTACTAAACACCAGGGTTGAATTATGTCCCCCGAATGCAAATGAATTTGATAATGCACATTTTAGTTTAATTTCTCTTGCGCCTTCTTTTACATAATCCAGATCAAGTTCGGGATCAGGGTTGGTTAAATTAATGGTTGGATGTACTTTTTGCTCCATAAGAGATTTTACGGTTATGGCAGCCTCGATAGCCCCTGCAGCACCAATGGTATGTCCTAACATTGATTTTGATGAGTTTACAAGCAGAGAATTTGCGTGACCTTCAAATACTTTTTTAATTGCAGAGGTTTCATAAGAGTCATTTAGTGTTGTGGAAGTGCCATGCGCATTTATGTAACCAACATCCTCTTTATGAATACCAGCAGACTCAAGAGCTTTATTCATGGTTTTGGCCATTCCCTCACCATCGGTTTTGGGCGACATTATATTAAAAGCCTCGCTTGTTAAAGCATAACCACTTAATTCAGCATAAATTTTTGCACCACGCTTTTTTGCGAAACTTTCCCGCTCTAAGAGCAATACGCCAGCACCTTCCCCAATGACAAAACCATCCCTGTCAGCTGAAAACGGACAACTGGCCTTTTCCGGAGCATCATTTTGTACCGAAAGCACATAAAGCGCATTAAAGCCGGCAATTTCTTCAGGATTAATAGTTGAATCTGCACCTCCAACAATTACAAAATCAGCCTTTCCCGCGGCTATTAATTCATACCCCTGAGCAATTGCATAGGCAGATGATGCACAGGCAGTGGCAATGGTATAATTTGGTCCTTCGAAACCATATTCCAAGGAAATCCAGGCAGAAAGCGCATTGTTCATTCCTTTTAATACGGTATTTTGAACTGTTGTACCCTTCTCCACACTGGAATTAGCAGTATGCACAACTCCGAGGATTACCGCACAACGTTCTTTATCAAAATCTTCAACAGGTACATTTTCTTTCTCCATTAAAGCTTTAACAGCAGCAAGACACATTCGTGAAATACGTGTCATTTGTTTAGAAAGTCTTTTTTTTATGTACCTGGCGCTGTACTCCTCAAACTCCTCAGGAACCTCACCTGCAATTTGGGTGTCATGGCCTGATGCATCAAAAAGGCTGATTTTACCTATCCCGCTTTGCCCCTGGATTAGTTTCTCCCAATTTTGATCCATATCCAAGCCAAGAGAGCTGATAATATTTATTCCTGTTACAACAACCTTATCTTTCATCATAAGAAAATTGAACGATGATAATTAATCCGAAGTCCATTATGAACCTGCATCATTTAGAAAGCCAAAACATCATATACTGCCTTTTCCAACATCCTTCTATCATTTTCACCATGATTTGTAAAACTTTTAATCGACAGGTTTAAAATTTCTTCTAAATAATTTGCGGTGTCCTCGTAATGAGACTGAGATGCCATCTGAGATTGTCACAGCATTTATTTTTTCAGAATAATTATAAAATCCTCTACCTGTTTTAACTCCCAAACACTGATTCTTGTTCATTTCAGATAATTTGTCCAACAGGGGTAAATACTGATCAAGATCATCACAATCTCTCAAATAATTTTTTATTGAGTATTGCAGCACATCCATTCCTATATGGTCCATCATCTCAAATATTCCCAAGGACATAAAACTGTTACTAACAGCACTGTCAATGAATTCATAGGACAGTTTTTTTGATATGGATAAGTTGTAGGCAGCCGATTGAAGATCTAATAATACCCTGTTTACAAGAAATGCATTTTCAGAATCCTGATACAGAATTTGCTTGTTAATTCTGTTTAAAAAAGAAGCTGCAGACTTTTTTGTAATTTCAGAAGAGTATTCGGAAGAAATCAATTCAATAAAATTTTTCGTCTCAATGGGGAAAAAGAAATGCATTCCAACAAGCCTGGATAAGCTGTTTTCAGAAATAATGATTTCCGAAGGAAGAATGGATGAAGAGTTGCTTGCAAAAATGGTATCGGAAGAAACTATTTTTTCCGCTTTCTGAAAAAACTGATTTTTTATTTGCAAGTCTTCAGCGAGACATTCAATAAGCAAATCAGCCTTTGCAATTATTTCAAGATCCGAGCTTATCTGCTGATTGGCTAATAGCTGATTGTATTTCGTCTCAGATATGATTCCATTTTTATACTGCCTTGATAGTTTCCTTTGATGTTTCTCAAGTAACTTTTCAGGATTGCTACGTTGATAAAGTGACAGGTCAAATCCAAATCCCGATAGAAAACCAAACAGGTTAAAACCCATTTTACCTCCTCCCAGAATTCCAACATGTTTAATTTCCTTTGTCAATGCTAACGTTTTTCAATTGCAAAACCAGCTTGCATAAATTTGCTCACTTCAGTCACGAAACTCAAAATCATATCACCTCTTTCAAGCGCTTCATCACGAATGATTTTATCAAGACAGATAAATGCCATGGGAGGACCCGGATAGCCCATGCTCGACATTTTTGTGTACAGGGTTTCCCTGTCAATTCCAAGTTTTTCGCATTCCTCAATGATCATTTCAGAAATATGCTTTGAAGGAAAGTTTACCTGAAAGTATTTGATTCTGGATACATCAATCTGGTATTTGTTGATCATCCTGTTCAGGCCTTTATAGAATACTGAGCCATCCGCCTCGTTAAAATGCTCTCCTAACTGTTCATTAAACATTTGTGCAAGATGATGATAAGCCTTTTCGTACTCCTCCTTTGGATTCATCCAGTATGCAGGCCTGTGATTTAACATTGCAGCAGGTTTTTTACCACCTATTGATTCAATGTAGGCACTGTGTACAAATAAACCTTCAGAATGCTGACTATCATCTGCCTGAAGAATTACTGCCCCTGCCCCATCACTGAGAAAATACCTTAAAAACAAATCCTCCTTTTTAACCAGTGCCTGGTTGTAGTACTCTGCCCTTAATTCAGAAGAGGACATACTGGAAGATAATACCAATGCAGTTTTTGCTCTTCCAAGCCTTATAAAATCATAAGCAATCAGAAAGGCCTTATACGCAGAAGTACAGTTTGCATGAACCGATACTTCTGCACAGCTTTCAATACCCAGGGCCTCCTGAATACGCACTGATGCAGTTGGCATTTGATCCTGATGAGCACTTCCATAAGCAATGAAATCAATGTCTTCTGCCCCTATTCCTGCATTGGAGATGGCTTTATTGGCAGCCTTTACAGACATTGTAATATTATCATCGGTAAACTCTCTTGTAAGCGGATCAATTGCGTAATGATAAAAATCTACTTCCAACATTTCATCCATTAAGGATTTCATGCGGTCCAGCCACTTTAATATTTTCCCGGGAGCTTCGGTCAATCTTCCAAGTACATGATCAACCTCATGAATGCTTAGCCTTTTATTTGGCAGAAATGCTCCGGATCCAATTATTTTAACAGAATGATTTGCCATTAAAAATAATTTCAAAATTTCCTGCTAAAGTATTAATAAAATAATTAGTCGGATAAATGCTAAAGATCTTGTTCTTAGCTAATTTTTCTATTTTTAAAGCCTAGAAAGTAATCTTGCCTATCAAATGAAAGAGCCTTCAGAAGGAGTTGCAGAAGAAAGGAAAACGTACAGCTTATTACTCATAAGTCCAAGACAAAAATATGTTAATTATACTGCCCATGTTGAGCTGGCAAAGATATTTGGCAAAAAAAGGCTGATGACTACCCTGGCGCTTCCAACAATTGCCGCCTTAACTCCTTCAAATTATGAGATTAAGATTATTGACGAGGAAATTGAGCTTATCCCTAAAAACTATAAGCCGGATATTGTAGGCATTACAACTATTTCTGCCACCGCGACAAGAGCTTATGAGCTGGGCGACTTCTATCGTTTGCAAGGAGCTAAAGTGGTTCTTGGTGGTCCTCTTGCATCTTACAGGGTGGAAGAAGGACTGGAACATGCCGATACCATTGTAATTGGAGAAGCTGAAGTGAATTGGGAAAACTGTCTGAAAGATTTTGAGGCTGGAAATATGCAGCCGACCTACAAAAATGAAACTAAGTGTGAATACAGAACATCACTTATTCCAAGATGGGACCTGGTATCAACCAATAAAATATTCCAGGTAGCAGTACAAGCTTCAAGAGGTTGTCCTTTTAATTGTGATTTTTGCCTGGTTTCAGGATTATTTGGTCGGAAAATGAGGCATCGCGAAATAGAGAATGTTGTAGCTGAAATTAAGGCCTTACCCAGTAAATGGGTGTTTTTTGTGGATGATAATTTTACCATCAATAAAAAATATGCCAGAGAATTATTGGAAGCAATCAAAGCTCTTGGAATTTCATGGGCTTGTCAGTCGAGCATTGATGTCGCTGAAGATGAGGAGCTCTTGCAACTAATGGCCGATTCAGGTTGCTTTAACATATTAATTGGTTTTGAGTCCTTAAATCCGGAAAGCCTTAAAGAGACTAATAAAATGCACAACAAAGGTGCTGAGAATTTCAGAAAGGCTGTTTCTATTATTTATAAATACGGAATTAACATAAATGCATCTTTTGTTGTGGGTTTTGATAATGATACACTCGATGAATTTGATAATATCTACAATTTCACCCTCGAAGCAGGACTTGCAAATGTAAATTTACATACCCTTTCAGCAGCGCCGGGAACTCAGCTATATGAGAATATGAAAGCGGAGAATAAGCTTGCCAATATGTCTCTTGATTTAGGTGTGGGGTTCTTGCCAAATCTAAATTATAAAAACTTTACACGGCTTGAGCTCTTTAACAAATACATGGAAACCATAGATAGAATTTATAGCTGGGAAACACTCAATAAAAAAGCAATGATTCTATTTGGGAAAGGTACATTTGTTAAACCCGGAGCCGATGTAAGTTTTTGGCTAAAATTTAAAATGTCCGGAATACTTCTTTTTGAGTTTATTCTTACTCGAAATAAACAGAAGAAAGCCCTCTATAAAACAATCATGAAACTAAAATCGGAAAAGCTTCTTTCAGTGGATAAGGGATTTGGCTTTTTAATGTACATGCTGGGTATTAACCGGCATTTGAAAATGCATCGGAATAGCTTGGATGAGTACAGGTCAGTAGTTAAGTAAACCTGGTAAATTCCTTTAGGTAGATTGGTTTTAACTCTTTCCGGTAGTTATCAGATGACAGATGAACCAGTTTTTTAGCTTTATCTAACAACTCATCTTTACCCACAATCAGATCTACCAATCCATACATTAAAGCTTCTTCGGCGGAAAGTGAATTGCCGGTCAAAACAAATTCAAGTGCTCGGGCTGTACCCATGCATTGAAAGCTATTGTAAATACCACCCAAACCTGGCATCATTCCAAAACCAGCTTCAGGCAAGCAAAGCACCGAGTTTTTTAAAGCAACTCTGAAGTTTGCACAAAGTGCCAGCTCAAGACCTGATCCGTAACATATTCCCTTGATACAGGCTACAACAGGAATTTCCAGCTTATTTAAAATTTTAAAAGCTTCACTGTTTTTGCCTATGGAGGGAGGAATTTTTTGCTTTGAAGATTTAAACACTGAAGCCAATTCTTCCACATCAGCACCAGATGAAAAGTGCCGTCCTTCAGATTGAATAATAAGCCCTCTTAATTTTTGATATCCTTCTATTTTTGAAATTGTTGTATTAAACTCTTCAAAAAACACGGAATCCATCTTGTTTTCAGGAGCTGAAACCAGGGTCAGATAAGCGATCTTATCTTCTGTTTTCCAGTTAATTGTTTTACCGTTCACTAAGATCAAATATTACCAGCGCAGTTGCCACTCTCTTTGTATGCGATACTGAAAAATGTATTTTCTTCTGTATATCCTCACTTATTTTTTTGGAGAAGAGCTGTGGGCGACCATATTCATTATTTAATATCTCCATATCAACAGGTTTTAATGCATCACCCAGCCATTCAATGATGATTTCTTTTATCAGATACCTGGCTGCCAGGCTGGCTTTATTATTTTTTCTTCCAAATTTTTCGATCTCATTAATAGTAAAGCACTCATTATATTTACGATAACTTAACTGCTTATTAAAGTCATCTACGTTTATTTCTCTAATTATCTTTTGCAATTTAAATCCTGTTTACAGCCATTTTGGCAAGCTTACAAAATAGCTCGGTTTCCCTTTCCATAGCCTTTTCATATTCTAAAATTGCAGCATTTCTTACAGCTTCCACAATAGCTTTGATTAACTCTACATCCCTTGATTGGATTAATTTCTTCGCCAGAGATATTCCATTCTCAAGGGTGGTTTTTGCATCAACAAGATAATCAACAAGCTTAAGATCCAAAGCCGCATCAGCACTAATCAGATCACCCCGTAATACGATATCCAGAGTATTTGCTTTCCCCGTTATCCGGGTAGTTTGAAATATTCCACCTAAGCCAGGCATCAGTCCCAGGTTTGACTCAGGAAAAGCAAACATGGCTTTTCTACTGGCAATTTTAACATCTGCCAGCAAAGCAATTTCTAAGCCCCCTCCAAAACAAGCTCCCTCGATACAAGCTATGATGGGTAGATTAAATGACCTGATAAGCTGAAAAAGAGACTTGCCTTTTGAAATTTCAGCTTCCAGATTACCTTCCTTGGCCATCTTAAACAGACTTTCCTGATCGGCACCGGCTGAAAAATGTCTGCCTGTACCTCTTACCAGAATTGCCTTACATTTTTTATTATTAATTGTATTATTTAGATCGAAGGGAGAAATAAATTCCGGTGAGCTGAGATAATTTTGAGCTTCATTATCAAGAATAATCTGGCAAATTTCTCCAACTACTTCAATTCTGTTCATCTGCTAAATCTTCAAAATGATATAAGATCAGGAATATCCAAAGGATTTCTGTGTTTATCTACAAATAAACATTTTGTGACTGATTTGGCGATTTTCCTATTCGTGTCTTGCAAAAAGATATTTTGTTTGAACTCTACAAAGAATCCAAGCCGTACCATTGAAGTTTCGATGTATACTTTATCAAAAATATTTAGCTCATGGATATACTTGATTCTATTTTCAACTACAACTAAAAAATTCCCCGTTTCCTTAAAATATTTTAACAAGCCAAGCTGCTCAATTATTTCCCATCTTGCCTGTTCAAGATAATTCAAATAGACAGCATTATTTACATGGCCATAGGAATCAAGTTCATATCCACGTACTTCAAATTTGTATGTATATGTTTTATCCAGGTATGCTGTTTTTAACACTTCATTAACCTAAAATGGGGAAATTGTTCAAATTAAACTATTTATATTAAGTTCTCGAAATCGCCAGGCAAATTTGACGATCACCTCTTTCAAACGGAAAATACTACTTTTAAAGCTGTTTTAAATACAGATGAAAGAACCATTGAATTCTAAGCTTGTATCAAAACTCATAGAGGAAAGCGGGATAACGGATTTTGGTACTGCTTCAATACAAGAAATTGCAACTTTGGTAAACCAACTGGAAAATGCAAGCGGCATTGATTTTATTAGGATGGAAATGGGTGTTCCGGGCCTGCAGTCAAACAAACTCGCAGTAGAAGCTGAGATTGAATCTCTACAGCAAGGAGTTACAAGTATATATCCTCCAATGGGGGGCATTCCAAAATTAAAAAATGAAGCCTCCATCTTTATAAAGAATTTTCTAAATATTGAAGTCTCCCCTGCAGCATGTATTCCAACTGTTGGGTCCACCCAGGGCTCTTTTGCGGCAATGATGGTAGCCTGCAAGAGAGAAGTGAATAAAGATGCAATGTTATTTCTTGATCCTGGATTTCCCATTCAAAAACAACAAATAAAAATTCTAGGGCATAAATTTTATGGTTTTGATGTATATGCTTATAGAGGAGATCTGCTGAAAGACAAAATTGAGTCCTATCTTGCAAAAGGCGATGTTGGTACAATACTGTATTCAAATCCAAATAATCCGGCCTGGATCTGCTTCACGGAAAAAGAACTCCAAATTATTGCAGACCTGGCTAACAAATATGATGTAGTGCTTGCTGAGGATCTTGCCTATTTAGGAATGGATTTTAGAGTTGACCTCTCAAAACCCGGTAAAGCGCCATACCAACCAAGTATCGCAAACTATACCGATAATTATATTCTGCTTGTTTCCAGTTCAAAGATTTTTAATTATGCAGGTCAAAGAATTGGTCTTATTGTGGTTTCTGACTATCTCTTTAACAAAAAGTTCCCTTTACTGAAAAATATTTATGCCACAGATACATTTGGTCAGGCAATCATTTTTGGTGCTCTCGCGGCACTTTCTTCAGGCGCACCTCACTCTGCCCAGCATGCTTTATACTCAATCTTGCATAATGTAAATAATGAAAAATATAAATTTTTAGATGAGCTGAAAGATTATGAAAAGCGTGCAATATTATTAAAAGAGCTCTTTGCCGATTTTGGGTTTAGATTAGTCTACAATCATGATGCAAATGGTAAATCTCTTGCTGATGGTTTTTATTTTACAGTATCCTACCCCGGCTTAAATGGAGTAAGTCTGGTTGAAAAGCTACTCTATTATGGAATAAGCTTAATACCACTAAATATTACAGGAAGTAGCAGACTGGAAGGTACAAGGGTTTGTGTATCATTAATCAAACCCGATCAGTTGCCCACAATGAAGGAACGCTTGGCTCTCTTTGCGAATGACAATCCAATAAGCAATAATTGATATCTAAAAGCATTTACTCCGTATTTCATCACTTTTAAGATTTGCTTACAGGGCGTAATGTGATAAGGGCTGGACTAATCGGTAATGGGTAGGTAATTTTTAACAGCTCATTAACAACCATTTGATTTACATACCATTATATTTAAAAACAATAAGACAATGATCGCTTAGACAACATTTTACTCACATAAAATTTCAGCCATGAAATTTCTAATTGGGCTTATAATATTGAATTTAGGAATTGTTTCATTTTCAATTGAACCCATAGCTTCATCAAGAATAGAAACATTTACATTTTCCTCAAATGGAACGCCCATGAAAGGGAAAATATATTTACCCGCATCATATGATGCAAATATGAATTTACCCGCAATCTTTTTAATAGATTTTACGGAACAACATTTTAAAATTGCCACTGACGAATTTGAAAAAGTAATTGATGGTGTACGACAGATTCAAGGTAAGGATGCATTGGTTGTGTCACTGGAGGAAATTCTTGATATTGATGCTGAACCGTCCAGTTTTCAGCAACACTACGATATTTTTAAAAATATGGCTTCCTATATCGATGGTAAATACACCAATAATACTTCCAGAACATTTATTGGAAAAGGCAGCGAATCGGGTGTCGTAATGATGGCTCTTTTTCTTGAAGATTCAGAAAGCTCAATGTTTGATAATTTTATTGCTACAGACCCGTCTGGCCTATACGGTTCGGCCATTATCAAGATTCTTGAAAATGAGGATTTTCCAAAAAATAAACAAAATAAAAAACTTCATTTTTCTTTCTCCACAAGCAATGATTATAACATGTGTACCAATATCATAAAGCTGATTAACGATGCCCGCTATCCTTGGTTAAAGTTTGAATCAATAGAATACAAAAACAGTAATTACGAAAATACCTACCCGGTCGCCTTCGCAGAAGGAATAAGATACATTTTCCAATAGATCCTTCAATAAGCTATTTATACTTCCGTAAACATTCACTATCCCTCGACAAGGATCACCCTGTTTACTCTGTATTTCATCACTTTGTAGAATTGCTTAAAGGACTTAAGCTGAGGAAGGGGCGGGATATTAGTTATGATTTTCTTAACGTATTCATTTAGAACAATTTATGTTAATGGGTGTTAATATGCTGTCCTTAGCAAACAAAAGGACGGAATCCATAATGGCTATAAAATCAACCATTAGAACGATGCCTCTTCATGATAAAACAATCATGAGAACTCCCGCCGGAAGTTGGGCTCAACTTGAAGAATTAGCTGGTACAGCAGTTTTTCTGGCTTTTAAAGCCTCTGACTTTGTAAGCGGAGAGACCCCTCGTATGGATGGAGGATTTGCAATTCGATAATAACCCGGATGCTATATTGGAATTATGAAAATGAAATACCTGCTTATTTTTATCCTGGCAGTCGCTTACCTCACAAGCGGCCAGGGACATCAAATCGAGGAAGTACGAATCACCTTTCGAGTGGATGTTTCAGACATTCTGGGGGATATTGAAGATGTTTCCACCCTGGGGATCACCGGCAACCTGGATCCTTTAAAGCGCCGCAGGGTCATTCCCATGCAGGCGGAAGGGGATTGGGATGCCTTATCAATCGGGAAGAAAATTTTGGATCCGATCACTACTGGTTAACCTTCATGGGGTCGGAACCCAGTTTCATCCCAAACAGTCCGGATGAGGGTACCAGAACCTTTGAAAGGGAGGAAGCCCTGGGCTTGATGTTTTACCAGTCCTTCGATAACAAGCAACGATCAGAAGGATTTCAACTTTATCCAGACCCAAGCTTACAGTGATAACACCATTATCCCATATTCAGGGATACCCGCCATCGGCCTGAATTTTGATCAAAGGGAACTACCCTTACAGATTATTGAGGAATATGTGGGAAACATGGATGAAGCTCATGCCGCTGTGAAAATGAAGGAAGTTTTAAACCATATGGACGAGACCTATTTCAGTTGGGTGGGAACTGCCAAAACGACAGCCCTTTTTATTATCGCATTCAGAGTCCGGAGCTAAAAATTGAATTTGACCACCAGGAACCCGTGGCTCTTCCTGGAGATAAACCTACAAAAAAGCATATTCATACGGTCGTAAGAACACCCAACGGGAACGATTACGGAAAGGACCTGCTAAGGCAGCACCTGGAAAAAGACCATCATCAGTAGCTTAAACTTCTCCATAATCTTTGAAGTATTGGTAAACCTTTTACTCAGGATTTTGTTTTGAAATAAACACTAAATCAGATTAAAACCATGATAAATCAAAACAAAACCCATCACCTCGAGGATGTAATAGAAAACCACACACAGGACATGACCGGTAAGGTAGTTGCGATTACAGGAACAACCAGCGGAACTGGTTTTGTCTGCGCGAGAGAAGTTGCAAAAAAGGGAGCCACTGTCATTCTGCTAAATCGGAAAAGTGAAAGATCCGGGCAGGCGAATATGCAATTGCTTGAAGCCGTTCCCGACGGAAAATTCGATCCCATTCATTGTGACTTGCAGAGCTTAGCCAGCGTGCATAGCGCCATGGAAGAAATTAAATCTAGATATGATGTGATCGATGTGCTGGTAAATAATGCTGGCGTAATGGCCCTCCAGGATCAAGCCACTGAAGATGGTTACGATGTGCAAATGCAGACCAACGTCATTTCTCATTTCCTGATTACCAAAGAACTATTCTCACTTCTGAAAAAAAGCGAACAAGCCCGAATAGTGAATCATTCATCGATGGCCAGATTAGGAGGACCGCTCAAAATGGATTTCTTTGAGAAAAAAGGAGGCAATTTAGGGGGTGACGGGACTGAAGAGGAGAACCTCGCCTTTCAGGGACCCAGATGGGAAAGATACCATCAGACCAAGCTTGCCAATGCAGTCTTCACCTATGGGCTGAAAAAGAAACTTGAAGAGAAGCAAATCAGCAATATTATTCCTCTTCTCGCTCATCCGGGCCTTGCTCAGACAAACTTGCAGGTCACTACAGCAGCAGATGGCGGAATGGACGGCAAAAGTGAATTTATGAATCAGGCGCAGTCAGCTGAAGATGGCGCCACAGGCATCATACGCGCAAGTATGGACAAAAATGCCAGGCCGGGGGATTTCTTTGGTCCGGCTGCTGGCTGGAAAGGTTTTCCTGAATTATTGATTCCCGAAGATCTGCTGCTCGATGAATCAAACATTCGAATTAATTGGGAGGGATGCGAAAAGGCTGTTGGAGAATTTAAGTTCTAATCTTTCTCATGCCCATCGCTTTACATCGCAAAAACGAATCATATGAGAACAGTTCTATTCAGCTTAACTATTGGATTATTAGTCCTATCATGTTCACCACCTCAAGTTAAGGTTGACCTATCTGTTCTACGCCAAGCTGCTGAATTCGAAACCCCGGATGCAATATGGTTAATCTGGCCTTCGAGCGATCATAAAGGAGGAGGTGGAATTCATTGCATCAGCATGCAGCAACCAGCATTCTCAAGGAATTAGACGGGTAATAGCTAATCCTGGTCTCAACTAAAGAATATTAACCATGACAGCAAAAGAAATTCTTAAAGAACTTCAGGAATACGGAGACGATCAAACCAAGAAAACCCTGATGAAACACGGAGCAAAAGAGCCATTTTTTGGGGTTAAAGTTCAGGATTTAAAGAAGATCCTGAAAAAAACGAAGAAGAATCACGAGCTGTCCTTAGAACTCTATGCTACAGGAAATTCTGATGCCATGTATCTGGCTGGATTAATGGCTGATGAAAAGCAAATTACCAAGGATCAACTGAATGATTGGGCAGACAAGGCTTACTGGTATTATTTGAGTGAATATGCAGTTCCCTGGGTTGCCGCAGAAACAGCATATGGGTTTGAACTTGGTCTGGAATGGATCAAGTCGGAGAAAGAGAATATTGCTGCAGCTGGTTGGGCAACTCTGGCTTATTATGCGGCAGTAAATGAAGATGAAAAGCTCGATAACAATGTTTACATCAAACTGCTTGATACCGTTGCCAGGGAAATTCATGGGGCCCACAACAGGGTTCGATATGTTATGAACGGTTTTGTGATTGCCCTGGGGACCTATGTTGAAGCCTTAACTGACAAGGCAAAGGAAGTGGCAAAGAAGATAGGAAAAGTCAGCGTGGATGTGGGAGGAACCGCCTGCAAGGTGCCGCTCGCAAATGAATATATAGATAAAGCCATTGACAAGGGACGAATTGGTAAAAAACGTAAAACAGCAAGATGTTGAAAATAAATCCCACAGCTCCTGGAAAACGAGATTTACAGCAAGGTCTGTAATATTTGTTTTGGCCCTGCCTTGCTGTCCAGGGACTGGTAGACTTCACAATCCCTGCAATTTTCGTTTTTGCAAAGCTTCCCTTTTTCTGAAGCTTCCCAGCATGGCTGAAAGCTTTCCTGGTATGCCCCACAAGATTCTTTGTCGCTTTCAGAGCACTTTCTGATGGCCCAACAGGGAATCGTACCCATGAGTGCTCTGACACCGGCAAAATTCAGCCCATTCTTATGGATAAGTGCCTGTATCGATTTTAACCTGGAGATATCGTTTTGGGAAAACAGGTGACGCCCTGATTCTCGCTTAAAGGGTATAAGCAGTCCCATGTCAACATATTGCCTGATAGAATGAGTGGGAATTTCCGAAAGCTGGGAGGCCACGCTAAGGGTAAAGACAGGCTTATTCTTTTCTACCGTCATTATTTTTATCTGGTATAATTATAAATAGCTTGGTTATTAAGTACTTCCATGATACAAATATAATAATTACTGGATATTTTCTGTATTATTAATCTTTGATTATATGTATTATTTAATGCAGTTTTAATCATGCCAGCGCAACTTAACACGCATTCTTTTACTGTTTACAGTCTTCATCGGGCTCTTTCTTCTGGTCCGTCATTTTCTTAATCCCGGAATACCTTTGGCCAATACGGACACTACAGGGGAGACTCGTTGCTGGATAACGAATCCAGGGAGATGACCTATGCCGACAGGGAAGACTGTCATGCCTGTCATTCTGATATTCAGGAGACACTTGAAAGTGAGATGCACGCCGGTCTTTCATGCCTGATCTGTCATGGACCTGGAGGTGCACATGTGGAGGATCCAATGGCAGGAAACATTACAAAAGAAAGTGGCAGGGAGTTTTGCGGACGCTGCCATGATATCAATCCGGCTAGACCCATAGATGTGGTATTCCAGGTTGATGTCCAAACGCACCATACAGAGAAAAAGGACTGTATTGAGTGTCATAATCCACATAAACTATGGGAGGTAATGGAATGAAATCGTCGCGCAGAAAATTCATGAAAGCTTCCATGGCGGCGGCAGGTGCTTTGGTTTTGTCTTCCGCTGTAAGACCATTTAATGTACTCCTGCTGGCCTCTGATCCGCCTCCGGAAGAGGGCCCTGGTGGGGAATTGGTATTGATATCCACAAATGTATTGGTTGCGGACTGTGTGCCCGGGGCTGAAAGATGGAGAACAAGGTTCCGGAGGAACCTTTCTATTTTCGTACCTGGGTTGAGCAATATACCATTCTGAACGATGGTGATATTAAGATTGAGTCGCCCAATGGTGGGATTGATGGTTTTAAACAAAGGGTGCCGGAAGAGGAGATATTCAAAAGCTTTTTCGTTCCCAAAATGTGCAACCACTGTGCAAAATCTCCCTGTACACAGGTATGCCCCGTGGGTGCTACTTATGAGAGCCCCGATGGAGTGGCACTGGTGGATGAGTCATACTGTATCGGATGTGGCTACTGTGTGCAGGCCTGCCCCTATGGATGCAGGTATATACATCCGGAGAAAAAAGTAGCGGATAAATGTACACTTTGTTACCACAGGCTGAAAAAAGGACTGGCCCCGGTCTGCATGGAGGTATGCCCGAGCAAAGCAAGGATTTTTGGCGATCTAAGAGACAGGGACAGTGAGATTGTAAAATTCTTGCGTGACAACGATTACCAGGTCTTGAAACCGCATCTGAACACAGGTTCGAAACTATTCTATAATGGACTTAGCTCCGAGATAAGCTAATATGGAAAACCACACACAGCATCTATATGATATGCTATCCCAGGTTGAGGGATACATTTATCCCAATGAAATTGAGCTACAGTGGGGAATCCTGGTTGTACTCTATCCCTACCTCACCGGCCTGGTTGCAGGAGCATTTATCCTGGCATCTCTGGAGCGTGTATTCAAGATAAAAGTACTTGGGGCCAACCTATCAGCTGGCATTACTAACAGCCCTGTCATTCCTGATTGTAGCACCTCTTACACTGGTATCACACCTGGGACAACCCCTGAGGGCCTATGAGATTATGATCACACCAAATGGGAAGTCGGCCATGGCCATATTCGGCTTTGTCTATCTCTGGTACCTTCTCGCAGTATTGAACCTCGAGATCTGGCTGGATTACGGCGTGATTTTGTGATCTGGTCAAAGGAGAAGAAGGGTGTAATGCGCGTAGTTTACAAGATATTGAGCCTGGGGATCAGCGACATATCGCCAAAAGCGGTAAAATGGGATGATCGCCTCGGCTATATTATCACAGTGATTGGTATTCCTTCTGCCTTCCTGCTTCATGGTTACGTCGGTTTTATCTTTGGATCCATTAAAGCAAACCCATGGTGGTCGACCGTTTTAATGCCGGTGATCTTTATCTTCTCTGCCATGGTATCCGGGATCGCACTGATCATGGTACTTTATATGGCTGTATCATTCCTGCGAAAAGTAAAAATTGATATGCCATGCCTGGATACCATTGGAAAATACCTCTTCTATATGCTGATCCTGGATTTTACACTTGAATCGCTGGACCAGGTTCACAGGATTTATGAGGCAGAGGAATCATTTGATATCCTTCATATGCTCGTCAATGGCAGGCTCAACATCACCCTCTTTGTTTTCCAGATCTTTTTGGGAATGATTATCCCTATGATTTCACTCGGTTATTTACAGTTGTTTAAAGTCAGGGAAAAGGTGCGAAAAATCATCTACAGCGTAACGGGTGTGTTGGTTCTGATGGGTATTTTCTTCATGCGTTGGAATGTAGTCATCGGAGGTCAGTTATTCTCTAAGGGATTTCATGGATTTACAAACTTCAAATTGGGACTTGGTTGGCTCTGAAGGATTGTTTATGGCAATCTTGTGGATGGTCCTCCCTTTCCTGATTCTCGCATTCTTACTATGGCTTTTACCTCCATGGAAGAAATATGATGCAATCTAAAAACAAAGCCGTGCCATGAAAAATAATTCCGAGTCTGAATACAAAGAAATCGGGCGTCTCGAACAAAAAATTGCAGCTCTCGAGGAGAGGATAAACCGACTGGAAACGAAAAGCAAGGATCAAAGTATTGCAGCGCCAGGCGGATTTAAAATACAACATAGCCAAAGCGATGAAGCTGGTATCAAGGAGGCTTACATCCACCACAAACTCCATGGAATCGAGGATCGGAGAATATGGGATGGCATGGATGGGGAACATTGTCCTGCTTTTTGGCATCCTGTTCCTGACACAATATTTGCAGAGTATCAATCGGGAGCTTATCTCCCTTATATTTGGATTTGCTCTGTTGCGACTTGTGTACCTGATCGGATACCTCACCCGGGACTCTCTTCCCTATATGTCCAGGCTCTTCAGTTACAATGGTCACCTTCTCCTTTATATCCAGACCATGAGAATCTGCCTTTTCCAGGGCAGCAGGGTGATCGATAATCCCATCCTTGGTCACGCAGTGGTTATCACCGTCCTGATCGCCCTGATTTACCTGGCATATCGGAAAAATTCACAATTGCTGGCGGTCCTGGCATGGCTGATGGCCTGCGTTACAGCAGTTTCAAGTGGGGAAACTCATTTTATGCTTCCCCTGATGCTTGGTATAACCGGGACTTCCATCTTATTTGCAAGCCTCAGGGGATGGTGGACCGGATTGATCATTTCGGTTTTTTTGGTCTATTTCATTTTCCTGCTGTGGATCCTGGGGAATCCATTCTTAAGCAGGTCCCTCGAGTTTATTTCGGACCACCAGATGGGATATGTGTACCTGTTTGCCTGTGCACTGGCATATTCTCTTTTAGGCCTCTTGCAAAAATCCGAGCGCTTGCCTCAAAACCAACCTTTTCAGGTAATTCTTTGGAACGGCCTTGGATTTTCTTTCATTTTCACCCTGATGGTCCTGTCCTTCTTCCCCGATAATTATTACATCTATTTCGGTCTCATCGCGGCATTTTGTATCATATACTCCGTATTTCTTCAAATACGTGGCACCTGGAAAAAAATTGCTGCCATGTATGCCATTTACAGTTTTGTTGCATTAAGTATTAGCATCGCGGGCATCTACCATTTCCCCCTGGCCTATTTCCTGCTTTCCATTCAAAGTCTTCTTGTGCTTATTGTCGCCTTATGGTTCCGTTCCAGGTTTATGGTGATTATGAATACCATTCTTTTTGCAGGATTATTAATCGTATACCTGAGCACAGCCGAATCGCTCACCATGGTTAATTTCTCTTTTTCCCTTGTGGCCCTGTTGACTGCCAGGATTCTGAACTGGAGAAAGCAACGTTTGGAAATCCGAACCGAACTGATCCGCAATATTTTCCTTTTCAGCGGTGCAGTCATGGTTCTGTTCAGTCTTCATGAGGCAGTTCCTCCAACCTTTGTTACCCTTTCCTGGACTCTGGCAGCAGTGGTATTCTTCATTCTAAGCGTTGTAATCAGGAATATGAAATATCGCTGGCTGGCCATTAGCACAATGATCGTAACAGTCTTATATCTTTTCATTGTCGATCTCAGCAATATCAGCCTGGGCTATCGCATTGTGGCCCTGATGTTTTTAGCCTTAATCTCCATTGGAATTTCGATTTTCTATTCAAAAAGACAAAAAAGCAAGAATCCAGACCAGGACTGAGCTTAGTTATTTTCTGAATTCAAGCTAAACAATTCACCGGAAGATACGTTTGGACTTTATATGAAATCCAATATGAAAGCCATTCTTCCACTTCTATTCCTTTTGTCTGCACCTGTAATGGCCCAGGAGCTTGACTGTGATGGTAATCGTTACCAGAACCAGATTTTCGCCAATGTTGATTCTGTGAAAGATGTTCAATATGGTCAGGCCCTTACCCTTGCAGGCAAAACCCAAAACTTATTAATGGATATCTATGAGCCTGTTGGGGATACTCTGGCTATAAGGCCACTGATTGTCATGGCTCATGGTGGTTCCTTTATAAGCGGGGGGCGATCTCAAACCGCTGAATTTTGTGTTGATTTTGCCAGAAGAGGATATGTAGTCGCCAACATAGAATATCGATTAATTGATTTTTTAGTACTAGATTCTCTGGGCATGTTTGAGGCCGTTATCATGGCAATCAATGATATGAGGGCCGCAGTGAGATATTTCAGGGAAGATGCTGCTTTTTCAAACAAATACGGCATAGCGACCGATTATATCTTTGTAGCCGGAGTATCTGCTGGTGCCATCATGGCAAACCATCTTGGCTTTTTGGATCCCGGTGATGAAGTTCCTGAATATTTACAAGAAATCCTTGCAAAGCATGGAGGATTTGAAGGCAACAGCAGTGAGAACACTCAATATTCATCAAATGTACAGGGAGTGATCAACTACTCTGGGGGACTTTTACGAAGCTCATGGATCGACAGCGAGGATGTCCCGGTATACAGTGCCCATGATGATCAGGATCCAGTGGTACCATGCAATTATAACAAATCCATTGCAGTACCCTTTCCTGTTTACTTATATGGCAGCTGTGCGATGAAATCAGTTGCCGATCAGATGGATATCACCAATCGCCTTTACCTGGTGTCAAATAGTACTGGCCATGTGTCTTATCTGAACAATGAGAGCACCAAAAAACTTGTGCTCCAGGAATCGGCTGCCTTCCTGGAGTCCATTATTTGTGGTGGATCAGGTACTGCCTCAGAAAGACAATGGTCTCACGATCCGGGTGCCTTTGTCTACCCCAATCCAGTTGCTGATATTCTGCATATTAAAACTGAGGCTAAAGTCCGGGCGATCACTATAAGTAACCTGATGGGGCAAAACTTTATTGAATTGAACAATCCTTCCGGCAATCATTTGGATCTGAGCAGTCTTCCAAAAGGGATATACCTGATACAATTAAAAAGCGATTGTGGTATTTCCGTATTTAAAGTTGTGAAAGAATAATTTTTATAATCATCCTGGTAAGCATCCCATTCTGTTCAGAAAGAACAATTTATAAGAAGTGGTGTTTTATGCTCATGTGTAAGCTGATCTAACTTGAAGAGGATGGCTTTTTGTAAAAAAACATAAAAATATGAACAGCGGAGAAATAGTGAAGCAGCTATCTTTTTCAGAGTTTCTGGACTCATTTAAAAAGACATTGAGCAGGGTGTTTTATGACAAGGATAACCAGGTGAAATTCACCGGCGAGAGGGGATTTCCAGCACCGGTTTTACGGGATATTATGGACAAATAAACCCTTGTCAGTGGGTATTCCAAAGGAGTATGGAGGACGGGGGGCCGAGGTAAAGGAATGCCTGGCAGTGATGGAAGCAGCCTCCTATGAATCGCTTCCCCTGTCCTTAACAATGGGGATCAACATTGCCCTCTTCCTGGAGCCCGTTGCAAAATATGCCCAGGATGGTGTGAAAGAAGACCTATTCAGCAGGTTTCTGAACCAACAGAACATGGGCGGACTGATGATTACAGAACCCGATTATGGAAGCGATGCCTTAAATATGCAGACCTACAATGAAAAAATGGGATCACAGTATCATATTCAAGGGAACAAAGCACTGGCAGGGATTAACGGGGCAGGCCGATTACTGGCTGATTACATCCCGGCAAAAACAAAGCTCAGGAGAATTGGGAAGAGATATCGATTTCTTCATTTGCGATGTGCAGCAACCCCACCAAAGCATACCGGATTGAAGAATTTTATAACAACATCGGGTTATATCCCATCCCATATGGGAAGAATATTATTGATATCCAGGTTCCCGAACAGTATCAAACTGGAACCTGAGTCCACCGGTCTAAAAATGATGATGGACCTCCTGCACAGAAGTCGTTTTCATTTTCCGGGCATGGGCATGGGATTCATTCGCAGGAATCTTGATGAGGCAATTAAGCATTGCTACTCCCGGATAGTTGGAGGAAAGCCCCTGATAAGCTTTGACCAGGTGAAACATCAGATATCAAAAATTCAGAGTGCATTCACGGTTTGTTCGGCCATGTGTTCAAGAAGTGCTGAATATGGCAGGCATTGAAAATAACCTGGCTTCTTCAGGTGTGGAGGCTAACAGCATGAAGGCCTATATAACCGATTTAATGCAGGAATCAGCCCAGACCCTGACCCAGCTGAGCGGAGCAAACGGATACAAGGCTGAAAGCAGGGGCTCGAGAGGCATCGTTGATTCAAGGCCATTTCAAATATTTGAAGGTTCAAATGAAATGCTTTACACACAAATTTCGGAAATGGTATTGAAGTTGATGAATCGTCAAAAAAACCTGAATCTATCTGAGTTTCTATCCACTTATTCATTGACAAAAAATGTAGCCGATCATTTTAAATCTCTTCTGAATTTCAAAATTGATCTTAATCTTCAACAGCGTAAACATGTAGATCTCGGCAAGATCATCAGCAGGATTATTTCCGCCGATTTTGTTGCAGAATATGGGACTCAAAGGATTCCGGCAGGATCTAATAACAAACAGCATCGAGACCATTAAGCAGGAGATCTCAATGCTGGTCAGCTCCTACAAATTCCAAACAAAAGTCGCGCCTGATTGAAGAGCTATCACGACTCCAGTAACTGGATGACGCTTGGCTAAAATCTATTAAATATTGAAAAAATTATTAAGGTCTGCGAGGACATGAATTTCTAAGAAATAAGTACCAGCAAATGCAGAGATATTGCTTTCATCCTAAACAATAATGCATTTATATTGTTATTAGCTGTATATTTGCAAATAAGAAGTAAGTATAAATACTATTAATTCGTGTTAAACTAAAGATTATGAGTAACGGTACAGTAAAATTTTTCAACAATGCCAAAGGTTTTGGCTTCATTTCTCCCGAAGATGGTGGGAAAGACGTTTTTGTACATCAGAGCGGACTTACTGATGAAATAACTGAAGGTGATAAAGTAAGCTACAATGTTCAGGATGGTCCGAAAGGATTGAGCGCTACAAATGTAACTCTGTTATAGATAAACTCTCTAACTAAAAAGCATTTAAAAGCCTGTCAATATTGACGGGCTTTTTTTTTGTTTAAATTTTACCGACTAATCACCACCTTTCTTAAAGGAACTTTTAATACATGAAATCATTTACGCATCGGCAGATATTCAAAACCTCGACAGCTTAATAAATACCAAAAACTACTCCGATGTATTTATTTCATTTTCATCCAATGAACTTGTGAATCATCTGAAATCGGACCTGGGAGAAAGGATTCGTCCAATTGATTTTAAAGGGATCGCTCCAATTTGGGCCATTGATACCCTGGAATAAATGCATAAAAGCACATTTGAAGCTCAGAGTTTCTCTAATTCATTCAATTAAAACAATTTATGCAGACAGGTGAAGATGAATGTAGCGCAATGAAATAAACGTGAAATCCAGATAAGCGAATGATACCCTTCTTTCGAAAAAAAAGAAAACAGATGGCAGACGAAAACCGACCGTTGAAATATATCAGATATGCCATTGGTGAGATCGTTCTGGTAGTCATCGGGATCATCATAGCCCTACAGCTGGATGCGCTGAAAAAAAAACAGGATTACAAGCAGATTGAAATAACGGTCCTTCAATCTCTGAGGGAGGAACTTAAAAAGGATACTATCGATCTTCAACGATTGATCGATATTAAAGATGCTCAACTGGCAGATTCCAGGTACATGATCGAATATTTTATCAAGCCTGAGAAGGTCATAACAGATACCGCCCTGTTTTTTTCTAAGATGTTCCAACCCTATTACTTTTACGTAGACAACCCTAATCAAACAGCCTTTGAAACAGCTAAAGCCTCCGGTAATTTATTCAGGATAAGAAACGATGATCTGGTTTCAAGGCTTTCTTTCTACTTTTCGGATAACGATTTAAGTCAGTTTCTTTCTGAGACTAAAAATTTCTCCTTAAAACACATGGACGTGAGGCTTGGAAAATATCGAACTCAGGCACAATATGGCGGACCGAACAAAGATTTATATGTGGGCTATAAAGGGGAGCCCTTCCCTTTCAAAACATATTTTAAAGATTTTGAAATGGAGAATTTCTATAATAGTGCTGCAACGTTTCTGACTATTGGGATCAGCCTGACCGAAACCAAAACGATTAGAGCTAGAGATTTAATCCAATTGATCGACGCAGAACTGGAGGTTTTAAAATGACAAATGTCAAAATATATGTATCATAAAAAAAGGCTGCCACATAATGCGACAGCCCTTCTTAAATCATTTTTTCGCTATAGGAATCAGTCCATAAACATGCTTACCTCCATGGTAAAGATGTCATCGATTGCCCTGTCACCAATATCATTGAAAAATGATTTTGAACCATATCGGACATCGAATTTCGACCTGTCAACCTCAATAAGCGCTGTATAAACAGCTCCTTCACGTACGACATCAAAAGATATCTGCTCGGTGATTCCCTTAATGGTCAGGTCTGCACTTACCCTTGACTTATTGTTCTCAAAGGGAGTGCTGTTTCTGATCTGAAGTGTGGATTCAGGATAGGCATCCACGTTAAAGAAATCTGCGGATTTTAAATGGCCCACCAACTTTTGATTTGACTCCTCAGACTTAATGTCTTCGTTTGATATGGTCGTCATGTCGAGGACAAAAGTCCCATTGGCAATCTGATTCCCATCGAGCACAAGCTCACCTTTTTTCAATTCGATGGCCCCAAAGTGAGTTCCTCCGATTTTCTTGCCTGTCCACTTGATTTGAGCTTTTTCAGTATTAATTCCCTCACCTTTTATTTCCGAGAGCATTCCGGTTCCCAGAACCGCTAATGCCACTAGTAAGCTTACTTTTTTCATTTTTATTTGTGTTTGTGTTTGTATTTACTAATTATTGAAATTCTATTTAATGATGCATGGGTACCTCCATGAGCAATATCCTGCTGGGCTTATTTGAATTGAATGTAATCTCACTCAAACCCTGGATGCCCATACCATCCCTGGGCTCCATAAGCTGGCCCTCAACTTCGCCCTCGCCTTCAAGAAGAAACAGATAGACTCCGTTCTCGGACCTGTTTAAGGAATAAGAGGTGCTTTTACCAGCCTCAAAATTCCCGATGTGGAACCAGGCATCCTGGTGAATCCAAACCCCCTGATCATCCTTGTGCGGCGAGAGGATCTGATTGAACTGATTGGCTTGTTCAATATCCCGTATCGAGCGCTGGTCATACCTGGGTTCCATGTCTTTTTTATTGGGAAATATCCAGATCTGAAGGAACTTAACCGCCTGGTCCGAATTCAGGTTATACTCACTGTGAAATACCCCGGTTCCCGCACTCATTACCTGTATATCACCCTGCCTGATCACTGCCTTATTGCCCATGCTGTCCTTGTGTTCCAGATCACCCTCCAATGGTATAGAAATAATCTCCATATTATCATGGGGGTGGGTGCCAAAACCTTTGCCGGCTTCAACCCTGTCGTCGTTTAGTACCCGCAGGGCTCCGAAGCCCATCCTGGCTGAATCATAATAATGTCCAAAGCTGAAAGTATGATATGTATCGAGCCATCCATGATTGGCATGTCCCCTTGAGTTTGCTTTATGAAAAACCGTTTCCATTGATTAATTCTTTATTTACTGACAAAGATCCGCATTGCGGCTTAAAAGAAGATTATTAAATACCGGAGAAGATTTATGAAAATCCGACATTATACGTTTTGCCGAAAGGCGGAGGGAGAAATTCCGGCATTTTTGCTGAAAAATGCACTGAAATTTGAAGCTTCTTCAAATCCCAGTGCAAAGCCGATTTCCTTAGCCGACAACTCAGAAAAAAGAAGCATTCTTTTTGCTTCAACCATAATTCTGTCCTGAATATATTCCTTGGCACCCTTCCCTATTAAAAGCTTCACTGTCCTGTGAAGATGGTCAGATGAAATATGCAATTCATTTGCGTATTCGGAAGTTGAATGCCATTTGTGATGATTCTGATTAACCAGGGCTTTGAAGTTTTTCAAAATGGTATTTCCAGCTTCAATATTCTGTTCATGCCTGACGGGGAGAGTGCAAAGGTTGTTGCATTCAATCAGAAACAGTTTTAATATGGACCCAATGGCATGCTCCCCGAATTTCACAGAAGGATCATTCCATTTCCATATCTCATCACAAAGCCCTTTTAGCTCCATAAATTTCTTCTCATCGATATCAATGGGTGGCGCTTCGCCGTATGAATTAAAGAGGTTCAGGTCTTCAATAAAATTCAGAGGAATATGATTGTTGATCAGGAACTGATCCGAAAACAGGAGCACGAATCCAAAGGATTTTTCCTTTTCAATAACCTGGTGAACCTGGCCAGGGCTAACAAAATGCACCTGGCTGCTTGAAAAATCATACTCATTGAAATCGATAATATGCTTTCCCACAGCCCTCTCCACCAGCAATACCGTATAATAATCGTGCCTGTGGGCTTCGTCGGTTTTCCCTTCCCTCGTTTCATACAGCTCTTCCATCTTTGAGATTCTGAACTCAGCAGAATTGCCGTCACGATTCACTTTACTGTATATTTTAACATGTGGGTCCATCTGTCCGCTATATTTCAAATTCTTTTTCCGGTTCTCATCTTCAAAACACCTATCATAAACACTTGTTCAATCATCGAGCTTTCAACCTGTCTAAAGGACCAGGACGCAATTCCATGCTCTGACAAAACACATAGGCAGAGTATAATCAGAGAATCACAATTCTGCCCGTGGCACGAATGTTCTTATCATGGAACAAATAAGAACCATCATCGGAAGAAGTGACCTAAAACAATATTGAAGTCTAATTGTTAAACATTAGATAAGGGTTCTTATCACATACAAACTAATTCACGGGTTTCCCCAATAATATATGCGCTGCACAGTAAAAGTTTTAGACATTAAGACCATTAACGAGATAGATGGGGCGTGGGACGATGCAGACTACGTTGAATTGCTGGACAGGATGAATTTCCCCGATGCACAGAATTCTACTCCCGAGGAGTTAAAAGAACTCCTGTACATGGCCATCAATGATATTGAACCGGAGGAAGCTGCAGAAATTCTTTTAAGCTATAGTTGTCAGACCTTTTAAGCAAGGGCCAGATAAAGAATCTTTCCAATGAAATGATGGATGATAAGGTGGCTGAAGAGTATTCCGATATCTGCCTTGCATTTTCCTTTATTTAATGTTAATCAATTGCTTTATAAGGCATACAACGGGACCTTTCCCAATACCAAAGCCACCAGGCTGAAATTTAATGATTGAGTTTCAAAGCGGGATTAAACAGGAAATAAGCAAAGAGCTCGTTCTCAAGGCCCTCGCCAATGGACTGGGAGATAATAATCTCATTAAAAGGCTTTTTGCAAAACAATTATCCGGGGAAGCTGAATTTATTGAGGCCGAATCTATCGTATGGGAAATGCATAAAATAGAGAACGGAAGCATAACCATCATTACCTCCGACTACTGGATTAATGACGACGACCTTATGAATGATGAATTTGAGGGTGTTATTTATGAATTTGAAATTGACTAAAACGACAGTATTTATATGCCAAAGGTAAATTTTGAGACCTACGAAACCAAAGGATTTTTTGATGAAATGATTGATGCGGGTGGTTCGATTAAACCACACTACAAACTTTTCAAGGAAAGGATTGAAAAAATGGGCTGGAAAAAGCTCAACTACCTTCAGCATTCAACAGACCGGGCCCAGCTTTCTCTGGGTATGACCTTCAATGTTTACAGTGATAATCAGGGGATGGAACGAATTCTGCACCTGGACATCATTCCAAGAATCATAGATGGAAAGGACTGGGCTGATCTTGAAAAAGGATTGGAACAACGAGTCAGGGCACTCAATCTGTTTATTGATGACATTTATAATGATCAAAAGATCTTAAAGGATAAAATCATTCCCAAAGAACTCATTTTTTCAAGCGCCACCTTTCTCAAGCAGTGTGTGGGTCTGAAGCCGCCGGAAAATGTTTGGAACCACATTACCGGAACTGATTTGATTCGTGGAGAGGATGGAAAGTTCTACGTTCTGGAAGATAACCTGAGATGTCCTTCCGGGGTCTCTTACATGCTTGAAAACAGGGAGATTCTTAAACGAACATTCCCTGAACTCTTCGAAAAACTTCATGTAAGGCCGGTATATGACTATTCCCATTATCTCAGGGATATGCTTGAGTCCCTCACACGATCGATGCCTGCAACAATTGCAGTGCTCACCCCGGGAATCTATAACTCTGCCTACTTTGAGCATGCTTACCTGGCCCAGCAAATGGGAGCTGAGTTGGTGGAAGGAAGAGACCTTATTGTAAAAGACGAATTTGTGTATATGATCACTACCAAGGGGCTTCAGCGGGTGGATGTAATTTACCGCAGGGTAGATGACGATTTTATCGATCCCCTGGTATTCAGAAAAGATTCCATGCTGGGTACTCCCGGACTTTTTAATGCTTACAAAAAGGGAAATGTGGTCCTGGTTAATGCCCCCGGCACCGGTGTTGCTGATGACAAGGCAGTGTATGCCTACATTCCTAAAATCATCAAATATTACCTGGATGAGGAAATCCTTCTGCCCAATGTTCAAACTTATATATGCGATCAGGAGGAGGACTTAAGCTACGTTCTTGAAAACATCGGGAAACTGGTTGTCAAACAAACCGATGCGTCCGGGGGTTATGGCATGCTCATAGGACCCAGGTCCACCAAAAAGGAGCAATCTGAATTTATCAGGAAAATCAAAGCGAACCCAAGAAATTATATCGCACAGCCTACCATTAACCTGTCCAGGGTCCCTACCCTCACCGAAGGGGCCATAGAGGGGCGGCATGTGGACTTAAGGCCTTATGTTTTATATGGGAAAGAAGTAAAAACAATACCGGGTGCATTAACCCGGGTAGCATTAAAGAAAGGCTCCTTGGTCGTAAACTCCTCCCAGGGCGGAGGGAGTAAAGATACCTGGGTTTTAAACGACGAAAAGGAGGCAAGCCATGCTTAGCAGAGTAGCAGATGCCATGTACTGGATGAACAGGTACATCGAAAGGGCCGAGAACTATGCCCGGTTTATGGATGTTAATTTTAATCTTTCCCTGGAATTGCCACCGAATATTTCTGAACAATGGCGACCTCTGGTGGTGACCACAGGCGACTGGATCCTCTATGAATCATTATACGAGAAAATTCAAAAGAACAAGGTTATATATTTTCTTGGCTTTGATCCTGAGAATCCTAACTCTATTTATAGCAGCATCGTAAAGGCCCGGGAAAATGCCAGGGCAATCAGGCCTGAAATTACCAAGGAAGTATGGGAACAGATCAATTATCTGTACTATTTTGTGAAGGACGGACTGGAGAAAAAACGATGGCAAAAAAAAGATCCCCGGGAATTTTTCAATGAAATCAAAAAAGGCTGTCAACTGCTATACGGAATTTTTGACGCAACCATTTCCAGAAATGATGGATGGCATTTTGGAAAAATCGGACAATTAATGGAACGCGCCGATAAAACCTCACGGGTTCTTGATGTAAAGTACCATATCCTTTTGCCTGCGCCTGAAGCAGTAGGATCTCCAACTGACCTCATACAATGGGCTGCCCTGCTTAAGTCGGTGAGCGCTTATGATATGTACCGTAAAAAAAGCGGGAAACTCACGCCCATGGGAATTTCTGACTTTCTAATCCTGGACACGAAATTTCCCCGATCCATACTGCGATGTCTGATGCACGCAGAACAATCACTTCAGACCATTACCGGAAATACGGAAGGATACTCAAACGCTGCTGAGAAACAACCTTGGCATGCTCAGGTCGCAACTGGAATACGATGATGTGAGTGACATTTTTGAGGCTGGTTTGCACGAGTATCTGGATAATTTTCAGAAGAATTTGAATGAAGTCTCCATGGCTTTATTTGAATCCTTTTTTTCCATCGAAAAGATGGTTTCTAAATAGTTTAACTAAAAAGCCCCCATAAAAAAATGACTTATTGTCTTAGCATTAAGCTAAAAACAGGTTTTGTTGGTATCGCCGATACAAGGATTACTTCCGGGACTGAAACCACCAGGGCAAAAAAAATATTCACGGTAAATAAGGAGAAGCACTCTTTTTTTATCATGACATCCGGCTTACGTTCGGTGCGTGATAAAGCCATTACCTACTTCAAGGAAATCATTGATGAGAATGACGAGTCATTCAACAAGCTATATAAAGCGGTAAACGCATTTGCCGCACAGGTAAAAAGAGCGGCCAATGAAGATAAGGAGTCGCTTAAAGAAGCTGGCTTGAGCTTTAATCTGTTTGCCATTGTGGGAGGCCAGCTGCAGGATGACGATGAACATAAAGTTTACCTTTTATACCCGGAAGGCAACTGGGTTGAAGTTTCACAAGGATCACCTTTCGTAATCATAGGTAACAACGGATACGGAAAGCCCATCCTGGACCGGGCAGTAAAATATGATTCGTCCATGCAGTTTGCATTAAAAGCTGGATTTCTGTCCTTCGATGCTACCCGCATCAGTGCAAATGATGTGGATTATCCCATTGATGTGATCTACTACGCCAAAGACTCCTTCAATATCATTGAGAAGAGGTATAAAAAGGAGGAGCTTTCGAAAATGTCAAAGCTTTGGGGCAATAAATTGAGCGAGTCCATCAACAGCCTGCCCGACGACTGGATGGACAAACTGATCAACGAAGAGCCTGAAGTTGAAAATATTGAGGAAGATGAAATATAAAATCATCCACCAAACTGAATATATCTTTAATTCCAAGGTTTTTTTTGAACCCCATGTCTTGAGGTTTAAGCCAAAAAACGCCCCCAATATTCAACTTGAATCCTTTAACATACAAATGGATCCAATGCCCAAGGGTTTATCTGAACAGCTTGACCCGGAAAATAACTTCATACACAATTGCTGGTTTGAAGGAATGCATCATAAGCTCAGCATTCGGGCAGAACTGCACTTGCTTTCTGCTGATTTTAATCCATTTAATTTCATCATCTTTCCGGAAAGCTTTCTCACAATCCCTTTTTCATACACACAACCCTGGAAGGAACAACTGCTCCCTTCAATAAAAAAGGAAGTGATTGGACAAGCATTAATCGATTATGGTCAAAATATTTTAACTAAATCGAATGCAAGTACCATCGATTTCCTGACAAAACTCAATCAGCAGATTCACCAGGATTTTATTGTTGAAATTCGGGAAACCGGCGAACCCTACCATCCTGATAAAACCTATGAATTAAAGTCGGGCTCCTGCCGAGATCTCACCTGGATGGAAATTCACCTCTTAAGACATATGGGCATTGCCTCTCGCTTTGTGAGTGGCTATTTCTATTTGCCCATGGAAAAAGATGAGTTTGATTTGCATGCCTGGGTAGAAGTTTTTATTCCGGGAGCCGGCTGGATAGGCTTTGATCCCAGTCATGGTATGGTGGCTGGTGCCAGCCACATCCCTGTGGCTTCAAGTGCCCACTATGACAATACCATGGCTGTGACAGGGTCGGTAAGGGGCAGTGCCTATTCGGAATTAAAAACCAAACTGGTGATTGAGGTGTTATAGAATAATACCATAAAACTGAACTTATGAAAAAGATTAGTAAAGAGAATCTTAGCCCGGAAGTATTTGATCTTTATGACAAATATGCTCATAACCTGATTGACAGAAGACAGTTTATTGACAGGCTGGGCGCTTATGCCATTGGAGGGATTACAGTCACATCTCTGCTCAGTTTCATCATGCCCAATTACCAGGATCACATACAGGTTCAGCCCGATGATCCCAGGTTAAAATCCGGATATATCACTTACGACTCTCCAAAAGGAGGAGGTGAGATTCGTGGTCTCTTTTCAAGCCCGGCCGATATGAAGGGTAAGTTACCCGGAATAGTGGTTGTTCATGAAAACCGGGGATTAAATCCCTATATCGAAGATGTCGGACGAAGGGCTGCTCTGGCTGGCTTTGTCTCCATCGCACCGGATGCGCTCACTCCCCTGGGAGGCTATCCCGGGAATGATGACGATGGAAGGGCCATGCAAAGCCAGCGCAACCGGGATGAAATGCTCGAGGACTTTATTGCAGCCTATGAATTTGTAAAAAACCACCCCCAGTGCAATGGAAAGGTTGGAGTTGTCGGCTTTTGCTTTGGAGGCTGGATCTCCAATATGATGGCCGTTCGTATTCCAGGTTTATCAGCAGCAGTGCCCTTTTATGGGGGACAGCCACCCCTTGATTTGGTTCCGGAAATACAAGCCCCCCTATTGCTTCAATACGCCGGTTTAGACAAGCGTGTAAATGAAGGATGGCCTGCCTATGAAGAAGCATTAAAAGAAAATCAGAAGGAAT
Source organism: uncultured Bacteroidota bacterium (assembly GCA_963716765.1). Taxonomy (GTDB): domain Bacteria; phylum Bacteroidota; class Bacteroidia; order Bacteroidales. The sequence goes on from CAVQUO010000023.1 coordinate 49,394, forward strand.
ACATCGCCTACATCTACCCTGATGTGAACCATGGTTTTCACAACGATACAACCCCGCGCTATGATAAGCCTGCAGCTGATTTAGCATGGAGCCGAACCATTGAATTTTTCAAAGAAAAGTTGATTTAATTTCTCTCATATTATAATTGAATATGTGATTTCTTTTAAATTTGATGTATAGTTTACTTGTCATTATGTATAGTTTTATTATCTTTGCGTAAGTTATACTTTACATATTGTACAAATAAACATACATAAACATAGAAATCATGTCGTATCAGGTAAAACAAAACATCGTCAATATCCTCAGCGGATTACTAATCACAGCCTTTTATGCGCTGATCATATTTAAAAGACACCAGGAAGGTCAGTTTAACTTAAAGGAGGACTTCGATACCTGGGGAGTTATTTTCCTCATCTACGTTGGTGTATCCATTGTGGCCCGGATCATCATTCAGATTGTATTTCACATCATTAATGCCATTGCAACCAGGGAAGAAAAAGTTCCTGTTACAGATGAACGTGATAAACTAATCAGCTTAATGGCCACCCGGAATTCTTACTACGTTTTCAGTAGCGGATTTGTACTTGCGGTCATGTCCCTGGCCATCGGCATGCCGGTTTACGGAATCTTCATTGCCTTCGTTGCCACAGGACTACTGGCAGAAGTTATGGATAATGGTTCTCAGATCTATTACTATCATAAAGGAATCTGAGATGGCTAAAAGTATCATACAAAATAACATCCGAACTTTACGCTTCCATAAGGATGAGATGACCCAGCAACAGCTTGCTGATGCCGCCGGCGTTTCCAGGCAGACCATTGTGGCCATTGAAAAAGGGAATTATTCGCCCTCTCTGGAACTGGCTTTTCGACTGGCACATATTTTCTCTAAACCCATCCAGGAGGTATTCACTTACAAACCTGAATGAACTTATCAAATAAATACCCTATGAAATTGACATTCAGGATCTTTTCCATCCTACTCTTTATTCTTTTATTATGTACAGTTCATCAGGCAAATGCCCAATCAAAGCACATACTAGAGATAGGAGAAATTGATAGCCTCTACTCGGATATTCTTCATGAATCCAGGGAGATATATATTCAAATGCCCGACACTTATCATCCGGAAAGCGCACGAAAATACCCTGTAGTTTATGTTTTGGATGGTGAAACAATTCTAAATGCAGTCACCACGGTCCACTCTTACTACTGGGGTGGATTTCTGCCAGAAATGATCATCATCGGCATTTCTAACCGGGAGAACAGGGAAAGAGACTTACTTGAATCGAGTACGAAATTCAATAGCTTTTTAGAGAAAGAGTTAATCCCTTACATAGAGCGCAAGTATCCTGTTACTGATTACAGAACCCTCATCGGGCACTCCTTAGGGGGCTACTTCGCAATAAATACTTTAATCAACGACACCGATCTGTTTGATAATTATCTTGCTATTGATCCCAGTCTTGACAGGAATAATCAGGAACTGATCATAGAATCGAAAGAGGCCTTCAGCAGCAGGAGTTTTAAGGGGAAGTCACTTTTTATATCATTGGGGGGACAGCTGCATATGCAGGATTATGAGATCACCATCGACAATGTAATGAACGACAGCTCGGAAGCCACCCTCTTTGCAAGGTCGAATATTGAATTTTTCAGAACTGCGGAAGCTTTTCCCCAAAATGGCCTGAATATCATGTGGAAGTATTACCCACATGACATCCACGGCACTGTTCCTCTGCCTTCCGTCATGGACGGCCTGATTTTCCTTTTCACCTGGTACCAGATGGAGGATACTGATAAGTTTAATAATCCTGAGACCCCGGTGGAAGAACTTCTGCATGTAATCAGGAATCGGGAAAAGAAACTCGAAGCGCATTTTGGATATAAGGTTCCTCCCTATGATGAAGAGCTATTCATTATGCTTGGATACATGAGCCTGGACATGGACCTACCTGAAAGGTCCCTCGCCTTTTTTCTCCTGGGCATTGAGTATTATCCATCCAGTGCAAATGCCTACGACTCCCTGGCCGACTACTATCTTGCTCAAAACGACAATGAAAATGCCTTAAAGTATGTTTTAAAAGCTTTTGAACTCAGCGGTAGTGACTACCATAAAGAGAGGATGGAGAAACTTGAGGAAGATATGGACCCCCTGAAATAGCTGCCATGGAGCTTATTATACGAGAAGTACTAAAGAATGATAATCCTTTACTGGCCAAGATGATACGCAGGGTATTTGAAGAATTTGATGCCCCCACCGCCGGAACAGTCTACTCTGACCCCACCACCGACGACCTTTATGGCCTTTTCAGGGAAAACCGGTCTGTACTCTGGGTGGCGGAGTTAAATGGTGAAGCGCTGGGTTGCTGTGGAATCTATCCCACACCAGGTCTGGATCAGCGATTGTGCCGAACTGGTAAAGTTTTACCTGGCGGCGTCTGAGAGGGGAAAGGGGCCGGGAAGGCCCTTTTGCAGCGATCTATCGATTCGGCCAGGGAGTTTGGATATAATACCCTTTACCTGGAGAGTATGCCCCATTTCTCGAGGGCCCTGGGGATATACGAAGGCCTGGGTTTTAAAACCCTGGTGGACCCCTGGGCGCTTCGGGTCACTCGGCTGTGATATCTGGATGCTAAAGAAACTATAGCGTACAACCACCACCCAATCCTTTTCAGGATCTGAAGGCGCTTCTCCCAGGTTCAGGTAACCACTGCCTTCCACCTTGGTAATTGAGCCATCCTGCAATGCTCCTCCATCCCTGGGATTGAGCCACTTTACAGTATAGACCCCGTCGTCTTCAAGTTTGATCCAGGCTTGCTGGTGTTCCAGCCGGCAGGTATACAATGTAAATCTCACCAGGCCTGGCCAGGCAGTATGCATTTTCGGCCTTTACCAGATGATCCATGGGGCGCATCTCCTCAAGAGGGAAGCTATTCACAAAGCTGGTCGCTATGGTCGATTGTTTCCACCAGTTTTCCCTGCTTCGAAAATCTTCGCAAACCAGGTCGTTGTGAGGATAACGATAACCGAAATACCATTCAACCCCGCCGCCTCCGGCCAGTAAGGTACCCCAAAGGCAGTGCTGACGGATGGTATCATGATCAGGGTCATGGGAATCGGGCATGGCGCCTTTGAATGCGGGACCGATCTCGTCCAGGTTAACAATCCATCGCTTTCCGGCCTCTTCAGACACCCTTACCCATTTTAAAACACGTTCATGAACCCTTTTCGGATCACCAATCTGCATGGATGGTCCGTCCAGGAATTCGAAACCAAGCATGGGTTCCAGGTATTCATCCTGGTGCTCATCGTTGGAATGGGTATGCAGAACCACATTGGAGGGATAGGGATTGATTCCCTTGAGGTAGGCCATCATATCTTTCTTCTGCTGATCGGTTTGTCCGATAGGTGTCCAGTTGGCTGGACCATTTTCCTCGCCGATATTCCAGCTAACAGCGGCATGATGTGCAAAGCGGGCAACCAGTTCACGAAGGTAGATCCTTCGCTGTACGTCGGTAAATCCACCGTCCAATAGCACCTCATTCTCAGTTTCCTGCAGAACCAGGTGCATCATCATACCCTTTTGTTCCATGTGATCAAAAACCACCTCCCATTGATCCAGTTTGCTGCAGTCGAAGCGATAACGTTCATTGTAATCGGTATAGGGCCACACATCTTTCCCGTCTCCCAGGATATTCATGGTGAGCATGTATACAGAGTTTACACCAGCCGATGAAAGATAGTTCAAGGCACCGATGATCCCCTTGCCTTTCCCATCCTGCCATGTGGGATCACCTTCTTTCCAATCGGCCACATGAGTCTCATAGCGATGTAGGCTCTCCTTTGGATCGGCCTCCCCTTCTCTCACAACTTTCTTAAGACTGAATCGGGAGGTCTGGTCAAAGTCCGCAAAAGCGAGGAAATTTTCCGGACTGTCGGCTCCGTTCTTGATCCATAACTCACCACTCTCCTGGAAAGTAAAGTAGCCCTTTCCTCCATTCACAATGCGGCCCATGGACCGGAAATCAGGAGCGCTTTTATCAGATTCCAGAATTTCAAAGCTACCTTCAGCATCCATCCAAATCCAGGCGCTTCTCCCGGATCTTCACCTATCCACAATGGCTATATTCTTCCCCTTTCGAAACAGCACCTTATAGTCCCACTGACCCACTGCATCGGGACTGAAATGGACCTTCCAGATATTGCCCTTCCCGTGCCGAGCTTTCTCCTGCATTACCATCGGCGGCAAATAACCTGGGACCTTGTACGATATACCCTCATGGCTAAAGAGAACCTCCAGTTTATAGTTCAGAAAGGGATTGTCATCGGCCCATTCTGAAGTTTCAGGGCCCGGGAATTTCGAGTGTCACTTTATGCCATTGCTTGCAATTCGCCCTTTACTGAAATCTCCTTTTGTGGAGCCACCTGGCATGAAACGAGCATGCGTGGCAAGCAGAAGATAGATTGTTAAGTTTTCATATTTTGCAGAGTGTATTGGTTTCTGTAAATATAACTCACATTTTTATTTAACTTTAATAAATGGACTTTGATGCCATCATTATAGGCGGTGGATTGGGAGGATTGTCGGCAGGAGCCATTCTGTCGCGGCATGGAAAAAGGGTCATGCTGATCGAGCAGCATTACATTCCCGGGGGTTGTGCCACCATTTTCAAACGGAAGGATTTCCTTATGGAAGCCGGTCTCCATGCCATGGATGGTCACCACATAGAAGAGCAAAAGAGCCACTCAATTCTCAGGTACCTTGGGGTAAGAAAATACCTCGATTTTCTGACCTATTCCTGAGTTTTTCCACATCCGGAATCACAGTATGGACTTTACCTTTCCCAATGGAACCGACCCGGCTATTGAAGCATTGACAAAGGCCTTTCCGGGAGAAAAGAGTCGCAATCAGGAAATTTTTCAAGCTGATTATGGGTGTACAGGATGAACTCTCCCGCTTTCCAAAAAAAACCTGGGGGAAAGTATTGAAATTTCCACTTTTTCCATTCATCTTTCCCAAAATCACGAATACATTCAGCCGAAACCTGGGCCGCTATCTGGACGCCATTTTGTGAGTGACGAGCTGAAATTGATCCTTCAGGGAAACCTGCTCTACTACCACGACGACCCCTATACCATGTCCTTGATTTTCTTTGCCAAGGGCCAGGCCAGCTTCATCCAAAAAGGCGGATATTTTATCAGGGGCGGATCACAAAGGCTCTCCGATTCACTGGCCAGGGTTATCACTGAGAACCAGGGGACCCTCCTGCTGGGGAAGAGGGTGGATGAGATTCTGATGGAAAAACGGCAAGGCGGTGGGTATTCGCTTCAGTGATGCATTTAACAAGGAGCTTAAACAGGAGACTTCTCGTGCGCAAGTCATATCATCCACAGTGGTGCAATACCCCTTGCAGCAGATCTACTGGGCGGAGATGCAGCGAGAAAAAATTAGAAAGAAAATCGCGGGCCTGCAGCCTTCCTGCTCCCTATTTTGTGTTTACATTGGATTCTCCAGGGAGCCTAAATCACTCGGGCACAAGCGCTATTCCACTTTCTTTTACGGTGATGACGTAAAGAGCCTGAAAGATGTTTACGGCAACTATCACGGACCCTGGGAACAGCGAAGTTTTGCTTTTGTGGACTATAGTCAGATTGACTCAGGACTTGCACCAGAGGGAAAGAGCTTCGGGGTGATCTGTACGGCCGACAGATTGAGCGACTGGGAGGGTTGGAGGAAGCCGAATACAAAAGAAAGAAAGCTGAAGTTGCCGGAATTCTGTTGAATCGTCTCGAAAAAGCAATCCCTGGAATCAGCAGACATTATTGAAACATACGAGGTTGGAACATCCCGCACCATTAAAAAATATACGCTTAATCCATACGCTGCACCCTATGGATTTGCACAAACTCCGACCCAGGCAGGATTCAAAAGACCTTCCTACCGGTCACCGGTAGAATAATCTTTGGTTCTCAGGAAACTGGACCTTCCCCGGGAGGCGGATTCACCGGAGCCATCGTCAGTGGTTTTCTTTGCGGACTTAAGGTAAGGAAACAGCTGGAAAAAGGACCAGGGTATAAAAAAGGAGGGCCAATATTCAGATAAGAGGGTGGTGAAACTGCTGCAAAAAGAGGAAATCGCTACCGAAACCCTGGAGCTGACTTTCCAAAAACCTGAAGGTTTTGAGTTTCAAGTGGGACAATATGCATTACTGAACCTCTCGGATCCTGCATATACAAGTTCCGATATCTCCATCCGTCCACTCTCCATAGCTTCCCATCCATCGGAGGATCATTTGAAATTTGTCATGAGGCACAGCAGGAGCAGTTTTAAAAGAAGTTGCGAAGCGCTTCACGCCGGCGCAGAAGCCACTATTTATGGGCCTGTGGGAGAGTTTACCCTGAGTCCCAGAAGGTGCCGGGGTGGTGTTTTTAGTTTCGGGTATTGGCATCTCTCCGGTTTTACCCATGCTCAGAGAACTGGAGCAACAAGGGTATACCGAGCCGGTTTACCTGTTCTATTCAAATAAAACAGAGCTTACTGCTGCCTACCACCGGCAGCTTACAAAAACCGGACTTAAAAATTACAGCTATGTACCTGTTTTTACAGAAAGTCAGGAAAGAATCAACATTAATATGCTGAAAAATAAGCTGAATGATTTACCTGCAATAGATTTCTATATTGTGGGCGAGCTCTACTTTCCTTAGCTCCATGCTTGAAATGCTACAAAATAACGGCGTCCCGGCTCAGCATATTTACACAGATGATTTTGGATAAATACCTGCTTTTACCGCTGTGCGCTTTTCTCTTAGCAGTGCCTGCACTTACCTGCCCCAGAACCTGAACCAGGATCTCCAGGATGTTCTTAGCAGGGAAACCAGGGATTACATTGAGCTTCTCCCCACCCATTCGGAACATTAGCAATACCGGATTTATCTTTTATCCGGGTGGACTTGTCGATCCGCATGCATACATTGAACTGGCTTTCCCGTTTTGCACGTCTCGGGCAGCGGTCACCATGTGATTATTGCAAAGATGCCGGCCAACCTGGCCGTGATGGGATCCAAGGCTGCGGTAAAGATCACTGAAGAATTCCCTGATGAGCGCTGGGTAATCGGGGGGCACAGTCTTGGTGGCGCCATGGCATGTTCAATGCTTGAAAAGGAACCCGAACTTTTCGAGGGACTTGTATTGATGGCGGCTTACTCCTCAGGCTCGCTTGATTTAAGCATCTGGGAAGGAGCCGCTCTCTCCATCACAGCCTCCAACGACGGGATCCTCGATTGGGAAAAATATGAAGAATGGTAAAATCAGCTTGCCTGCGCAACGGTTCTTTTTTGATATTGATGGAGGGAACCACGGCGGGTTTGGTAGCTATGGTCAGCAGAATGGCGACGGGGAAGCTGAGATCAGCCGCGAAGCCCAACATTTGCATATTGTTGAACAGATACAAAAATTCTACCTGGAAAATGGATTTGAATAGGGTAAGTCTTCTTTTCATACTGGTCATCCTGACCCTTTCTAAAACGGGCCATGGTCAACAACTGGAACTGGGAATTAATCTTTATACGGGGATGGCTCACACCCAGGGATGGGAACCGGGTATGAATGGTGCAAGCTTGAATTTTGATTACCTTCAAGGTGTGACTGATGGGGTCCTTGTAAAAGGGGGGATTGAATCTGGCTTACACAGGGTGGGGCAGCCAGGGGCTTCTTGCCACCGGGATCAGGTACGGTGGTCCCAACGCTTTGGAGTGGAGATTCTCAACGGCATGGCCTTTTACCAGCAGGGCCCCAATTACGTTTTCGGAGCAGGGGCAGCTTATACCAGATCATTATTTAATGAGGGAAAAAACCGCTTGTTGCTTTCCATTGGATTGCGCTTTACCATTCAACCAGCATACAGAAGCCACGGTCCAATCTACTCCTATTTTGATATTCCGGTGAGCATCAGGTGGGGCAGGGTCTTGAAATAAAACTAAACCTTAACACTAAGATCTCATGAAAAAAGCTCATTATTATTATCCATTATGCTAACATCCACATTGTTTTTCCATGCAAAGGCCCAATCAGATTCAGGGCTCCGAGGGAGAAAAGACGTTTCCTGAAATATGCCGATGAGTGTTTGCTTGTTATGGATCAGGCAGCCCGGGATATGTCGGTTAAAGGGGTGGCTCTTGTGGCTTTTATCCCCGGGGACACCACAAAAAGCTGGACATCAAAAATGAAAGTTGTCCGGGGCCTTGAGAAACAATTCAGCTAATTTTCTTGCCATCGCTTACTCCAAAGCTGCTGAAATGGTCGATACCTATAAGGATAGTGGCAGCGGTGCCAGGGAAATCCTGCACGGAGAGTTCGGATACCAGGGAGGCATCATTAAAAAAGTGAAGGCGGGATATGTTCTTGCTGTGTTTTCAGGGGCTTCCGGAGAGCAGGACGCTGAGATTGCCAATGCAGGAGTGGATTGCGCTTTACGAAAATTATTGAACCGCACTTGATTGGATGTAGGGAACAATGACATCATTCATCCGGTCGCTGGTACCATCATAGGTAATGGTTACAATGGGAACACCGGTATCTCCTGATATTTTCTGGGTCATGGCTTCGGTAACCAGCGCCGGACAGCAGAAGGATGGATTGGTCTGAACAAAAAGTGAAACATCCGGGTAATTCTCCATGATGTAGAAGATTTTCAGAATATTGTCGTAGGATTCGCCCGAATGAAGGGGATCGATATTGAAACCTGCCAGCTTCTCCAGTTCCTTGGGTTTGATCACAGGCGCTGGCCCCAGGATTGCTGCAAAGGGTTTGTAGTACCTTTCATCCATGAACTTTAATACATTCAGCATAATCCTGTTCACACTGTGTTCACATGTTCACCCCGCTGAATGGCCCGTCGAAAAATATTTTCAATGGTGAGTCTTGGTATAATCGTGATAGGGTGTAACCAGGGCTTCACCCCCGGCCTCTTCAATGGCCCGGATCAGGTCCTGGTTCATGATATCATTGTCCCTTACATAGAGATCCCCGAAGATGGCCACCAGCGGTTTGCGCGCCTCTTGTCATACTCGATTCCTCAAACATTCGGATTCCATCTTTGATGGCACTTTCAATGGAATGCTCTCCTGAAAGTGCATTTACCAGGATCCGGTGCACCTCTTCACTGAACCTCATCGGTCTGACCGGGATTTGCTTCATAGGGCCTGATGCGGCAGGATACTTTCTGAAGAGTCCTCCCAGCATGTAGGCAAAATAGACATAGTAGGTGATCGCTCAGGGACATCTCCCGGTGTGTGATCTCCCCGGAATAGACCGCTGCTTTTTCCATTCCCTTTCCGTATTTTTCAAGGATTCGTTTGATATAGAAGGGATACTGCCTCAGGTTGCAGGTGACCTTGCCTTCCGTCATCCACAGTATGGTATGGGCCGGATCGAGTTGATGTCTTTCAATATATTCTATGTAGTTCTGTGCAATGATGTTGATGGGCAGGCACTGACCCGTATTGTGAACCATGCTTTTCCGGATGCCCAGTTCACTGGTTTCCAGCATCCGGGCATCATAGCCTGCCCTTCGCAGGTTGGCTACTACCAGCGGACTCACAAACATATCCCAGTTGGGCATTAGCAGTGATTCTTCCATTCAGTCTCTGTATCCACCCTGGGCAGAAGGCAACCCAGGTCGGGTTGAGGTACTTCTTCCGTCGATCCTGGCATGGTTTCTGAAAGGATCGCAGTGCAGCTTCTATCCTGGTTTCATAACCCGTATTGGAATCGTGCTCATCTATCTGAATGATCAGGTAGGGTTTACCGTAGAGGTGCATCAACTGCTTGAAATATTCGATGATAAATGAATCGGGAGCACATTTAAATGCAGTGATAAGCACCGGATATTGATTTTTTGTCCTGCAAACCACTTCGGCGGCACGCAGGATATTGGAGGCAAAGTGCCAGGGAACCTTTTCAGACAGGTTGTTGAATGCCTCATCCCTTTCATGATCAACCGTCAGCATATCCTGGTACCAGGCTGAATACACCCATCCCGGTAAAGATATCCGGGATCCCTTTGTTCAGTGTCTCGGAAAGGACCACATAGGGCCTTCCCAGCAGGACCACGGAATCATCATCCTGTTTTGAATTGGATTCTGATAAAGTTTCTCCATCTCCTCTTTCAGCTGGATGCATCCGCATTCAGCCTTTTCAAGAGCCATCTGATACACTCGACAGGGTAAGGGAATCGAAACCCATCTGTTTCAAACTCTTGCACAAGCAGCCTTACATTGTGTGTCCAATTCTTTGCTGAAATTGACCATGGGACTGATCAGCTTCTCGTTCACTCGGTCCCCTTCCAGGATAGGCCAGTGAAGCACTGATACTGGGTATAGTAACAGAAGTTCTGTTCGGATTCGACTCGGGTTTTATCCTGGATTCCAGGTATACCGGCATAAAGACATAATCACAGTTTTCGGCCAGGTAGGCCACATGACCATACATGGAATCGATGGGAGCACAGAACTCGGCTCCGGCAATTTTTTTCCCGGTTTTCAGTGAATCCTTGAATCCTTCGCTGGTCTTGATCACGGAGATACCCAGTTCCCTGAAAAAGGAGGTCCAGAAGGGCAGATCTTCCAGGAGGTGCAGGGTGGCAGGCAAACCGACCACGGGATGCTGCCCTTTGATCATTCCCGGTAAAGGGGTTGTCACATCCAGCTTCAGCAGAGCCTTTTCGCTCTTTCAGCAGATTCAAATCCGCTGGCCTTCCTTTGCTTACAAATTTTTTAGTTTCATAATCCCTGCCACACAAGGAAACCGTAGGCCTGTTTTTCCCCATTGATGCTGGCCACACTGATGGTACAGCGGTTCAGGCAAAGTTCACAGGTTTCAGTCTCTACCGGGATGGCTCCTTTTATACAGATCCAGTCCCCTGAACTTCGTAGGCCCCTTCGTGCTCCTCCATCAGTATCAAGGCGGTACCCAGTGCCCCGGTGAGGTGACAGAGCGGGGAAACATACAATGGGTTTTTCCCAGGCGTTGTTCAAAGGCTGCCACCAGTGCCCTGTTTTTTGCGGTGGCTCCCTGGAAACAGATATGATCCCCGATATGTGCCTCACTGGCTACTTTCTTCAGGTAGTTTTCCCTCACCGAGTGGATGACTGTGGCAAGCACCTCCTCCAACGCAGTATCCCTGGCTCAGCAGCTGGTTGATATCCCTCTCCATAAAGACGGTACATCGATCGCTGGCCAGAGGTGCCGGCTGCCCCATGGCCATTCGTTCATAGTCCTTTAGTTTCACCCCCAGCCTGCCGGCCAGCTCCTCAATAAAACTGCCGGTTCCTGCAGCACATACGGTATTCATGTGGGAGAAGGTGACCATCCCATCCTTCATCTGGGTAAACTTGGCATCCTGTCCGCCGATCTCAATGATGGTATCGGTAAGCGGATTCAGTTCATATGCTGCCCGGGCATGGGCAGTGATCTCATCCACATCCTGGTCGGCCCCCACAATTCCACCAATAAATTTCCGGCCCGAACCTGTGGTTCCGCAGGCCAGAATCTTGGGCTCAAGGTCATAATCGGCCATCAAGACATCGATGGCTTCAAAGAGGGCCTGAACCGCCTTCAGGGGTTGCCCCAGGGTATAAGTATAGAATCCGGCAAAGGGTTTACCCTTTGCATCAATCAATACCGCCTTGGTACTGGTGGATCCCACATCAATACCCAGGTAAAACATACTTTCTCCGGAAGTGGGATCCTGGTAGAAATCCACCTGAACCAATCCACCATGCCTGGCAATTTTTGGTCTGTAATCCCATCGCTTTAAGGACTCCATGGTCTCCCGCATCGCCCTCTCTAACTTCCAGGGCATCAAAAAAATAGACCTTTTCGCCCTGTTCGGCCAGGATCTTACTCATATCCATGGCTGGCATACTTCTCCCCCCCTCTATCTCTTTGAGCAGCAGATGGGCAGCACCAAGGACAGGTAATTGAGGGGATAAGGGATGGACCTCAATATCCTTCCCGATGATCCGCTGAAGATGTCCCACTACAGATTGGTTCAGGGAAACACCGCCACTCATGAGTATGGGAGACACCGGGCTTGACTTATTAAATAAGGTATCGGCAATGTTATCGGCCAGTCCCTTGCAGAGGCTGTCGCATATGGCTTCCAGGCTGAAACCCTTTTGCTGGGCATGAATCAGATCTGTTTTGGCGAAAACCGAGCACCTGGCAGCAATATCAGGAGTGGTCGAGCGATTCCGGAGGGCCATATCGGAAAGGTGAGCCGTATCTTTCAGGTCCAGTCGCAGGGCCTGCTGATCCAGAAAACTGCCTGTACCTGCAGCACACGACGAGCTGTGACTGGTATGGGAATAGTTTCCCTTTTCATCCAGTTCTATAAGGAAAAACCGTTCGGCCCCCACATGGAGAATGGAACGGACATTCAGGCCCAGTTGTGAAACTGCGCCCATCAATGAGACCTGTGTGTCAAATACCCGGATCTGTTGATGAAAGCCGGTTTTACCGGAAGGTGCAGCGATCCCTCTTATATCTTCCGGCTTAAAGCGGCCCAGGACCTTCTCCAGAGTGCTTCTGATATCGCCATGGTGCAGCGCATATTCCTTACCAATCAGCTTGCCCTTTGTATTAATCCAAACCAGGGAAACAGAAACTGAACCCACATCGATCCCAAGAATAAATTTATTTTTCCTATTTATCCTTTCCATAAGCTTGCAGCAAAACTCCCTCTCTAAATTACTTGAATCTTCCTTCATAATATATAGTTACTATCCCGTTTCCCTCAGTTTAGAATGATTAAAGAAAGTGGCGCCAATGACGCTTTTTTCAGAATAATTATTCAATTTTGCATTTGAATTTTAAGCCGAATCCATGAAAAAACAAAGCATCTCCTTTTTGATCTTTTTCCTTCTTCTATCGATATTTCCCAAAACAGGATATGGCCAGCTTTCGGTAAAGGAGGTGGATAAACTGGTAGAAGATGCCATGGAAAAATTTAAGGTGGCCGGTGTAGCCCTTGGGATAGTGAAGGATGGTAAGGTCTTTCTTGCAAAAGGATATGGTTTGAAGTCCGTAGAGGGGAAAGAGAAAGTGGATGAGCATACCTCCTTTGCCATCGCCAGTAATACCAAAGCCTTTACTGCAGCGGCACTGGCTATCCTGGTGGAAGAGGGCAGGCTCTCCTGGCTCGACAGGGTCGTGGAATATATTCCTGAATTTAAAATGTACAACGAATATGTAACCCAGAACTTCATCATTCAGGATCTGCTGACCCATCGTAGCGGGCTGGGGCTGGGGGCCGGCGACCTGCAATTCTGGCCTTCAGGTTCGGACTTTACCATGGCCGACCTGCTTACCAATTTCCAGTATTTCGAGCCGGTTTCGGCTTTTCGCACAAAATATGATTATGATAATATCTTATATATGGTAGCCGGAGAGGTGATTCACAGGGTTTCCGGACAAAGCTGGGAGGACTTTGTTCAGGAGCGAATCCTGGATCCGCTTGGAATGGACCACTCTTCTACCCTTCCTGCCTCCATGTCCGGACTGGATAATCTGGCAACTCCCCATATGGAGGTGGATGGGAAACTGGAAACCATCGCCTGGTTTGAACATAATCCCGACCACATGAATGGTGCCCTGGGGGCCATTCTCTCCAATGCAGACGATCTGAACCGATGGATGCTGGTTCAACTCAACCAGGGAAAATATGGCGAATCTCTGGAAAAGCAGCTTTTCACCGAGGAAAGCCAGAGGGAGATGTGGAAGATCCACACCACTATAAATGTCAGGCCCAACTCAAGATACAATCCCAACTTCTCGGGTTACGGACTGGGTTGGAGACTGGGTGATATGAATGGGAAATTTACGGTGTCCCATACAGGTGACCTTTCGGGAATGTTGTCAAAAACCATCATGATCCCCGAACTTGAACTGGGGGTGGTGGTGCTCACTAATTCGTACTACGGAGGTGGCGGGGTTTTTAATGCTGTCACACAAACCATCCTGGATGCTTACCTGGGACTTGAACCTTACGACTGGACCACATACTACCTGGACAGGCATGTGGAAAGTACCGGCAATGCCGGGGCTGAAGTGGAAAGGGTCTGGAAAATTGTGGAGACCGGCGATCACCATGGTGTATTGATCGAAAACTATATTGGGGTGTATTCCGACCCTTGGTTTGGGAAAGTGGAAGTCTACCTTAAAGATGGAGAACCATGGTTCAGGTCACTTCGCTCACCAGAACTTACAGGACCCATGTACCACTACAAGGCCAACGCCTTTGCCATCAAATGGGAGAACAGGGAGCTGGACGCAGATGCATTTGCCATTTTCAGTCTGGACGAAGAGGGAAAAGCGCAACAAATAACAATGAAGGGTGTATCGCCCGATCTTGACTTCAGCTTTGACTTCCAGGATCTCTTTTTTGAAAGGCTTAAATAGGAAGACCGGGATCAGCCATTGACGGAAACGGATTGAAGACGATTGTTGTCAATGACCTCTATGCACTTTCCATCCAGATTGATAATCTGATCCCGTTCAAATTCCTTGAGAATACGTATGGCACTGTCTTTCGACATGCTGGTATAATCGGCTATATCCTGTCGTGTTATTTCAGGGCCGATATGGGCCGATTCATAGATTTCGTCTGACAGGTAAATTAAGGCATCGGCAATTCGCCCATGCATCTGTTTCTGACTCAGGCTGACCATTCGGTCCAGCGAACGGCCATAGTTGCCACTGCACATCCGAACATAGGCTTTGGCAAATTCACCATTTATTCCGATCACCTCTGTGAAATTAGCTGCATCAAGAAAGCATACCAGGGTCTCCTGTATGGCTACAACACTATAAGCTGTATTTCCCCTTATTATGGACTCCGGGTGCTCCTACAAGCTGCCAGGGTTTCACAAAATCAAGGATGAGCTTCCTGTCATTAAAGCCCTCCATATACTTTCGTGCAAATCCGTCGATCACGGATATCATTGTAGTAGCGGAGGTCCCCTGCTTCAGGATTACCTCTCCTTCGTGAAACCGTACCGAATACCGATCCCTGTTGATAATGGACAGCTCCTCAGGCGATAAACATTGAAATAGAGGTGCTTTTTGATTACATTTTTCACAACCTTCACATAGCTTCTGTTCATTCATTTTGTTTCAACTGGGTTTGCTAAAAGAGAGCGAAATTTAAGAAATTAAAATCAAAACTGATCTATATCAATCATTGTACTGATTTATCTCGATCAAAAAGATAACAAATACCCATGTGAATCACTTCACACAACCGGATGGAACAGCTACCTTTGCGCGTGAACAGGCAGGAATCCTAACTGCTTAAACTAACAACAGAGCCAATGAGAAGAGAGATATTTTTTGCGACTGGATTGTTGATTGCGATCCTTTCCGCATGCTCCAACTATGAGTACCCGGTTGATTGTCCCCAAGGTGCAACGGACGTAAGTTACTCCGGAGATGTTCAGACCTTTTTTAACAGCAATTGTGTGAGCTGCCACTCCGGAGCCCAGTCGCCCGCCCTTATTGAAGGCTGGTCCTACGACGAACTTGTGGATGGCGGATATGTGGACACCGATTCTCCTTGTGAAAGTACTATTTACCAGGTTTTCGGAGGCACCCACGATGGCCGTGCAGACTCAATACAAATCAGTACAATACTGGGATGGATCCAGGAGGGAGCCCAGGATAACTAATAAAAAACTTACAACCATGAAAAGATATCTTCAACTATTTACGCTGGCAGTCATTACTGCCTTTCTGTTTTCGGGATTCCTGTTTGCCCAGGAAAATGAAGCAGTATACCCACCCTTTGAAACTGTAACCCTGGTGGACAACCAGACCACTTTTCAGCCCTACAAGGGCTCTATCAATCTTGAGATTCAACACCGCTTTTCTCAGATAAAGGAGATCAATGATATCTTCGGGATCTATGGAAGTGCCAACACCCGCATTGGCCTGGATTATGCAATCACCGATAAAATTATGGTGGGCCTGGGAACAACCCGCTCTTACATGCAGCAGGATCTGCAGTGGAAATATTCAATTCTTTCCCAAACCACAAATAATAAGATACCCGTCTCCCTGTCCTATTTTGGAAATGTAGTGCTTGACGCCCGGGACTCCAAGTATTTCGGTACCGAGGAACAATACATTGCAAGCGATCCAAGCCGGTACGAAAGGATACATTTCGCCTTTCCATTTGTCTCACGCCTCTCCTACCTGAACCAGCTGATCATTTCCAGGAAATTTGGAGAAAAGGTGGGTGTCCAGGTGGCCCCTACTTTTGTTTATTACAATGCCGTACCGGAAGGATATCGAAACGACAACTACTCCCTCGACTTTGGTGCCCGCTTCCAAATACTGGGTCTTAGCTCCATTATCCTGGAATATGACCAGCCGCTTGCCCAGCCCCAGGATAAAGAAAATTCGGCAGGAGATATGATCGAAGGAAAAACGATTTACCCGAACCTCGCTTTTGGTGTTGAGATCGGAACAAGCACCCACTCTTTCAGGGTCTTTGTTTCCAATTACAATGCAATTGTAAAGAACAGGAGCGTCGCCTTCAATGACAGGAATCCATGGGACGGAGACTTTCAGTTTGGTTTTAACATCTCTATCAGATTTTAAAAATGCGCACCCCAACAAAAATTCTGACCATAATTTACCTGGCCCTGGCTTCCAGCCTGATGGCCAGGCCGAGTGACTCTACGAAAATCAAAGCCTCCTACCACGAAGCTAACTTCTTCGTGGAGGACAATGAAGGATGCCTGAAATGTCATGGAGAATCAAATTTTATTCTGGAAGATGAGCTCAATGAAAGAAGCGCCGTGAAAAGGATGGGACCTACGAAAATTGTCGACCGGGACAAATACTATACTTCTGTCCATAAGTCATTCGCCTGTACCGACTGCCACTCATACGATTTTATGACCTTCCCTCACAGTCTTGAAACCAGGTTCGAGGAAACACCCCTGTGTATGGACTGCCATGGCTATGATGAGACCTATGCCCAGTACCATTTTGAAGGAATCGAAGAGGAATTTACAGAAAGCACCCACAATAAGGAGGGTTTCAACTGCTGGAGTTGCCACGATCCGCACTCCTACAGAGCTTTTATGCGAAATGCCGATGACCTGCAAGAGGCCATTCTTGTACGACAACAACATGTGTCTGCGTTGTCATGCCGATTTCACACGCTTTTCTATGTTGAGTGACAGGGAAGAGATTGTTGTGGTGGAGAGTCACGACTGGCTGCCTAACCAGGCAGCGCATTTCGCCAAAGTGAGATGCATTGAGTGCCACACTGAGATCAGTGATTCTATTCTCATAGCACATAAGATCATGCCGAAAATCTCGGCTGTCAAGAATTGTACCGAATGTCATTCTAAGGACTCCAGATTAATGCACACACTTTATAAGTTTGAGAGCCTGGAGCAGCGAAAAGGAGGTTTTGTGAATGGAATCATGATCAATAATTCCTATGTAATCGGTGCAAATCAGAACGTGCTGCTTAACCGACTCAGTTTTCTCGTGTTCGGAATGACCTTGCTGGTCATTGCTTTTCACACCTACTTGCGTATCAAAAAACAGAAAAAAAACTGACATGGCAAATAAAAGAATATACCTCTATCCAAAATGGATCCGTCTCTGGCACGTCAACCAATGCCCT
Source organism: uncultured Bacteroidota bacterium (assembly GCA_963716765.1). Lineage (GTDB taxonomy): Bacteria > Bacteroidota > Bacteroidia > Bacteroidales. The sequence continues at coordinate 67,099 of CAVQUO010000023.1, forward strand.
TACGTTCGTCTTACTGGTTGTGACCGGCCTCAGCCTTCACTATGCCTCTGCTGAAGGTAGCCTGATACCCTTCCAGATTTCAGTGGCGAATTCATAATATATGCGCCATTATCCTGACAATTAACTATGGCGTTTTTGTCATTGGAAATATGATTTCCGGCAATGGTATGTATTACCGAAAATGGAGAAAAAACCTGTGGCCCAAACTATGGAAACAGTTTATGTTTTATGCTGTTGGAATTTTTAAGGGCGAACCACACCCTTTCCCCATCACCAAAAAGCAAAAGTTCAATCCCCTGCAAAAAGTATCCTACGTTTTTGCCATGTATTTTGGGATGCCCCTGCTGATTATTTCAGGAATTGGACTCATGTTCCCGGAGAAAATTTCCGCACACCATATTTAACATCAGTGGTCTTCTTTTCTATGATGTTCTCCATATTATTGTGGGGTTTGTGCTCTCAATTTTCCTGGTCATCCATCTCTACACCTGTACCCTGGGTGACAAACCGGGAACCCTGTTTAAAAGTATGGTCAACGGCTACCATGAGGAGCATGAGTAGAAACTAATTAACAGGCTTGTTCTTTTCCGGAATCAGCTTATATTCAGACTAGTTATAAATAGTTCCGACGTCAGGTACTATGTGAATAATTGCATATATTATTCGCTCAATTCAACTACCTATGATCTACCTTTCTCTAAGAATTTTTCGACGCGCAATACAGCCTTTGGTCTGGCTGTTTTTTTTCGCTTTTTTTCCAATTTCCACACTATTGGCACAGGCTGATGAGGACTGCATGATGTGTCACGAGGACAAAGAAATGGAAGGAATGCTTCACGGCAGGACTGTGTCCATGTTCGTGGATACCATGGTTTTTGAACAATCCGTTCACCACAGCAATTCCTGCATCTCTTGTCATACGGATGCTGCCGATGAAGGTTTTCCACATGCCGATGACCTTAATCCGGTCAATTGCGGAAATTGTCACGTGCAACCCATGGCAGACAACACCCGGGGCATACACGGACAGGCCCTGCTGAAGAACGATCCTAATGCCCCAAGCTGCAAGGAGTGCCATGGACATCATGATATCCTCCATTACTCTGATCCCAAATCCCGCACCTATAAAATGAATATCCCCATCCTTTGCGGGACATGTCACAGGGAGGGCGAGGTAGTTGCCAGGGCATATGACGTATCGGAACATAATATTGTTGAGAATTATTCCCAGGGCATACACGGAAGAGGTTTATTCGAATCGGGCCTGATCGTGACAGCCACCTGCAACAATTGTCACGGAAATCACCTGATTCTTCCTCATACCAGCCCAAATTCGTCCATCTCTCCTGGAAGAATTGCAGGAACCTGCATGCAGTGCCACACTCGCATAGAAGAGTCACATAAGAAGGTGATCAAAGGTGAGTTGTGGGAAAAAAACCCTTCGATCATCCCGTCGTGTTCGGCTTGCCACCCACCTCACAAGGTTGATATTCCGCAGATCGAGGCAAGAATATCCGACAATTCATGTTTGAAATGTCACGGAGATGAGAAGGTTCACAAAATGGTTGGGACAGATACAATTTCACTCTTTGTTGAATCCCGTACCCTTCCCAATTCTGTGCACAAAAACATCCAATGTATCAAGTGCCACACGGAAGCAGACGAACACCTAAAACGTCCCTGTTCCACCAACAAGCCTGTGGATTGTTCCTCATGTCATGCAGAGGTATTTGACCGTTACTTTAAAAGCGGTCACGGAAAAGCCCACTACAATAATGAGGATAATGCACCTTATTGTACCGATTGTCATGGTAGTCACGCCACTAAATCAAGGTATGACGACACCTCACCGGTTTACCGCACCAATATCCCAATCCTCTGCGGGGAGTGTCATAAGCAGGATGGGAAAGCCCCCTCTTCCACGGAGCTAAAAGAAGTGGATGCCTTCGCCGATTACTCCATGAGCGTTCATGGACAGGGACTCACCAGCAAAGGATTGACCGTAAGTGCTGTTTGCACCGACTGTCACACCACCCACCTGATGCTTAAAGAAACGGATAAGGAATCTTCAGTTCACCCTTTGAATGTTCAAAAAACCTGCGGAAACTGCCATAAGGGAATTTATGAGCAGTACAGTCAGAGTGATCATGCCTATACAGAAGATCGTCCCGGAAAAGAATTTCCCACCTGTGTTAAATGCCACAGCGCCCATGTGATTTCCGAGGTAAAGCAGGACAAATTTATGAATGAAGTCACAACCCAGTGCGGAAGCTGTCATGAAGAAACTGCTGAAACCTATCTTAAGACCTATCATGGGAAAGCCTTCCAACTTGGGTCTTACTCCTCTGCAAGGTGTTCGGACTGTCATGGATCACACAATATTCTGAAGGCTGAAAATCCAGCATCCACGATCAATGCAGCAAATCTTGTCAAAACCTGTGGTGCCTGCCATGTGGGGGCGAACAAGCGTTTTACAGGCTATTTAAGCCACGCCACCCATAAAGATGATCCCAAACTGCATGCAGCCTATCTCTTTATGACCCTGCTCTTGCTTAGCGTATTCTCATTTTTCGGCATTCATTTGCTAATGTGGCTGCCACGCTCGATTTCCGAAAGAAGAAAGAAAAGAAAGGAAGAACCCATGGAAATAGGGAACAAATACATCAAACGTTTCTCACGAAACCAGCGAATTACCCATGGATTTGTAATTATAAGTTTTCTCCTACTTGCCCTTACCGGAATGATGCTAAAATTTGCCCACATGGATTGGGCCAAGTTCCTGGTCCGGATTCTGGGCGGGGTACAAAATGCAGGTGTCCTTCATCGTATTGGAGCCGTGATTACCTTCGGCTATTTTGGCTTCCACATCACCAACCTGATCAAACAAAAAAGGAGAAAGCGGCTCTCCCTGACCAAATTTATATTCGGCAGAAATTCCCTTTGGTTTAATAAACAGGATGTCACAGATTTCGTGGCTACCATCAAATGGTTTGTGGGCAAGGGTCCCAGGCCCAACTATGGAAGATGGACCTACTGGGAGAAATTTGACTACCTGGCCGTATTCTGGGGTGTAGCTATCATTGGATTCAGTGGTCTGGTGCTATGGTTCCCTGTTTTCTTCACAAGGTTATTCCCCGGCTGGGTGATTAATCTTTCACAGATTGTGCATAGCGATGAGGCCTTACTGGCCGTGGGCTTTATCTTCACCATCCACTTCTTCAATACTCACTTCAGACCCGAAGCTTTCCCCATGGACACAGTGATCTTTACCGGCCACATGCCACTGGAACATTTTAAACATGAAAGGCCCCGTGAGTACCAGGAGCTGGTAGATGCTGGAAAACTGGAAGAGTCGATTGTAGAGAAGCACTATTCAAAGGAGAACATGCGCATGGTACGAACCTTTGGCTTTCTTGCCCTGGCCATCGGTGTGATCCTGATTCTATTAATCATTTACACCTTCATTACCGGCGGGGGACATTAAGCTTAAGAAATCTTCCGAATTGACAATAACAGCGCTTGAAAATTATTCAAGCGCTGTTGCTTCCTCCAGGAGGATCTCATAGCTGTAACCATATCCAAAGTCCAGGTCCAATGCAAGAACCCCTTCCACAGTTACAATACTTCCGACCTCAAAACCCTCATCTGAGGTGACAGTTAGGTCAAATTTTCCGTTAAATTCGGTCCCATCCTGAAGGTGAATCCAATTCCTGTTCATAATCGCCTGATTGAATTTTGTAACCTCACCCCTGACCTGAATTACCTTGCCTTCATAGGAAGCGGGATCTTCATAGATAGCCGCTATGGAAGTTACACCCTCCACCTTTTCGATTGAAACATTGGATTTTTCAATGATGGTTTGACTACCAGGTGTGAGGTCCTGGGCATGAGGTGCTGCTTTCTCCTCAGAAAAAAAGGCCTCAAGGAAAATAACCTTATCAAAGGTGCGGTCCAGGTCCTTACTGTAAAAATCCTCCATCACCATCCCTCCCTGGTACTTATATTTCTCCCCGGGTTGGGCTTCCATGGAAGGTACTGCAACCCAGTATTCAGGGCCCTTCCCTTTCACAAGCAAATAAGTGTAAGCTGCAACTTGCTCCACCTCCATTACTGTAACATTCGTAAACTCACTCTCCGACTGATTTCCGCAAGCGGAAATAAGCATCATTATTCCTGCTATCAATACATTCCTGAATTTCATATTCCGTCCGATTTAAACTAGTTAATACAATATTCCGCAAAGAAAAGAAAAATCCCCCGGATCAACGAACCGGAGGATTTTCTTTGAAGATATTTTTTTGTGAGCCAATCCTAATGAAGGGTAGGATCCGGATGGGCAATCTTAGCCGACATCTCTTTATAATTAAAGCCTTTAAATGTAGGACTTTCTGCATTATGACAGGTCTTACAAACCTCTTCAGTGGGAAGTATCATTCCTTTTGCCAGAGCCGCATCCCTATCCTTCATAATAGTCGCGCTTTTGTAGGCGCTTCCGGGTCCATGACATGATTCGCATGATACACCTTCTGAAGACTTGATTCCGGCAGCAGCACCACTGGCAATATGTCCTGTGGTGGCGTGGCATTTTACACATGCAGCATCCGTGGTGGGATCAGCAATACCCTTCTCTGTTGCAATTTTTTTTGATTCGTCGCTGGCAAGCGTTGTCATGGCGTTGGCATGAGGTCCTTTTAACCATACATTGTACTGCTCGCCCTTGGGAGGTTTGATGTGACACATCTTACATTTGGCAGCACCGATGTATTTGAAATCCTGGGCCTGCATTGCACCTGCAATAAACATTGCAAGAACCGTAACAACTAAAATTTTCTTTGATGACATAGCTATAAGTTTTTGTTAACCTTGAGTTCTATACTATAAAAATATCTTTTTCCTGAAAAAGTAAGTTCAAAATCCGGACCATTTTTGGATAATGAGCACTATTAAGATTCATACTAAATTCCGGGAACCGTCCTTCTGCCTTCTATTTAGGGCTAAAAAAAGGCTGCCCCACCGGGACAGCCTCATTTTCAAGGGTTTTAGGAAAAATTTAAAGACTTGCCCTATTTTGCAGAAGAAACATAGTCATAACCAAAAATCTGCGCTTCCGCTGACCATTTGGATGCGGGCATATTATCATAGATCATTGCATTGCCACCAAACTTCAGCGACTTGGCATCATACCCCAGTACCCTCAGGTAAGCGGCCATGTTGGCGCTGGTCTGTCCGGTGTAGCAATATACCACAATGGTTTTATCGGTGGGAAGGGTTTTCAAATACGCGTCCAGGCGATACTCTCTTTGGGTGTGTATTGCATGGCTCCTTCGATATGACCGGGAGCAAGATAATGATTCTCCGGCCAGTAGTTTATAATATAGTAATTACCCAGGTTAGCATATACATCAGCAGCTGAAATGGCCGCAGGGCCAAAACCTTCGGCCAGAACAACGTCCACCCGTGCATCAAGGATCTCTGCACCGGTACGTCTTACCTGTGCTCAAAGCGGGAAGGTTACCCTCAGCTCCTTTAGGATAGTCTTCGGTCTTAAACTGGGTAGCATACATGTTGCCGGTATTTGGACTCCACTTGTCGAAATCGGCATTCCACGAACTCATTCCCCACTTCATGGAGAATACATTACTCATATCCCGAAATTCTTGCAAGACAGGTCACCCAGGCAGCGGTTTGACCAGTGTAACACACGATGGCCACTTTATCATAAGTGGTAACATCCATGCTCTCAAGATGAGCAAGAACTTCACCAGCTGCAACGTTTACGGCACCTTCGATATGACCGGCAGCATAATCGACATCTGAACGGATATCGAGAATATGAACTCCTCCGGTGGCCATCAGGGTTTTAACACCATCGGCTCCAACAATGGCGGGCATGGCAGTATTGGCATAATTGCCGCCTTCAGCAGATTCGAGGTATTCAGCAAGTACCTGCGCTTCAACAATGGGGTCCTCCTCAGTGTTGTCACAAGAAACAGCAGCAAAAGCTAAGAACAGTAAGGCTAATAGCCACATTTTAGTCGTCTTCATAGTCAATCTATTTGTTTGGTTTAATAAATAATATTTAGATTTAATCACTCTTTTGGCCAGGATGATGGAACTTGATCATCCATGGTAATAAAATCGGTGGCTGACATCTCCCAGTCAAGCAGGTCTGATTTGAAAAGATAGAGCTGCTTATTCATCAGGGAATCGCCCTCCTTCCGTATATGGCAGTTCTGGCTGCACGAACCTTCCTGGCTGGTGCGCTCGGTCCATCTCAGAATATTGTGGGGAGTTGTATAGTTATAGGTGGGAAATACATCAAAATTGCTATAGGCCAGTTCCTCACCATAACCAGTCCAGTTATCAGGATGAGCAAGTGTGCGGCGGACCAAAGCAATTTTATACTTATCCTTGACTTCCGGAATGGGGTTCATTGCAATTTTAAATCCGAGATAGGAAGGATAATCGGGATGGCTGTCCTTGATGTGACAGGCACCACAGTTATTATAATCCTGTGAATGACAAACCTGGCAATTAAAATCATCAAAGTGCTTTGCGTGATAGCTGTTGCTTTCCTCCAGGCCGGCATGACACTGCTCACACTGGGGAAGTTCAGTGTAGGCATAACGTTGTTCCACTGGCTCTCCTGTACCATGTAATTCATGACCAGAGTGGCAGTCCAGGCACTCTTTTCCGGCCTTCGTTAGGTGCACGTCGGGCTCGGTTCCCGGAGCAACTCCAAGGTAGCCATGCCCTCCCCTGGAACTGTGACAGACCACACATCCATTGATCATATCGGGCGTCTTGTTAAAATTATGGCCGGCTTTAAGACCACCTCCGCCTGCAATGGGACGAACCACATGACAGTTGCCACAGGTTCCGTGACACTGGCCGCATTTGGTATTATAGGCCTCAATCTGGTGTGCCGGTAAGAGATCAAACTCCTCAGGGCCATCCAATCCACTCCTCATGGTCACTTTCCTTTTCTGCCCCGTACCATTGTGAAGGCTGGTGGCAAAGGTTCCTGTGATATCCTGATGACACTGACCACATTTTTCATCATAAAACATGGAGGGAGCAGAAATCCAGTCTTCCGAATGGGCTTCATATTTATCTCCTGTATTTCCCACACCGCCGTGACAGTTGGTACATCCAATGCTATAGTGTGGGGAGGATTTGAAGGCCTCATAGCCGCTTCCTCCCAGGTAAACCCTGTCATAGGGTTCGTACTCAGGGGCTGCGCCACCGCATCCTTCAGCTGGTGGTGTGGTATCGGGGTCGTGCACTTCAATCAGCCTGTCATAGTCAGTATGGCAGCCCTCACAGGAATTGGCTGTTACTGTACCACTACCATTCCCGGGAATCGAATAATTAGTACATCCCGCAATCATCCCGGCCAACACAAGGCAAATGCCCATAAGGCCCGTTCCTCTGTCAATCTTCATCCTTTGCCAGTTCATATTATAAATTTTAATTTCCTCTATTTCAATTTATTGCGCTATTTTTTCACCCAAAGAAATTGCTGTATTCCAATAGCACTAAGATTAAATAATTGGGGGAGCTTGCAAAACAAATCAGACTGTTGTGAATTCACTAACAAAGTGATATGCGCCGGATAAAAAATTGATCCAGATCAATGTTTTAGATGTTTCTTGCTATATTTGCCAAGGATTAAGCAGACACAAATCGTATGACCCATTTTACAGGATGTACCCTAAGCATGCACCAATGTGTATGTTTTGAGAAACTATCTCAGGAGGAGCACGAATTCCTTAATGCCAATTCAGTCTGGATTGAATACAAACGTGGCGATTTGATCTGCAAACAGGGCAGCTTCGTTTCTCATGTGATGTACATGGAGAAAGGTCTTGGGAAAGTATTCGTTGAAAGCGGCAAAAATACACTGGTATTAAGAATCATCCCCGACGGAAACTTCTTCGGGCTTGCCGCCATCTCCGAAGAACAGGGCACCTTCCCCTATTCCGGAATGGCCTACACCGATTCCCAAATCCGTCAAATTGATATTAAAGCATTCAGGCAACTGATAAACCAGAATTCTGCTTTTGCCAAAGAGGTAATCGACATCCTCAGCTCCAACAGCGTTCAAATCTATGGTCGCTTTTTCTGTCTTTCATACAAACAGGCATTTGGACGCCTGGCCGATATTCTTATCTGTCTGGCCGACCGCATTTTCAAAAGTACCGAGTTTAATCTGCCTCTTACCCGAAAAGAGCTGGGAGAGCTGGCAGGCATGAGTCCCGAAACGGTGATCAGGATGTTAAAGGAGTTCAATGATGACGGAGTAATCAGGATGGATGGTAAATCCCTGGAAGTTCTCGATTATGACCGACTGAGGCAGATCAGCGAAACGGGTTGATCTTTTTACACAGCACAAAAAAACCACCCGAACCAGGCTGGCTGATTCGGGTGGTTAGAAATATTATTTTAGACTAATAAACCTGGATTTCTTATTTATTCCAGTGCAGCAATTGAATTTTTGAGTAGAGCGACTACATAGTTAGGATTGTGTACTCCCAGACTACGATCTTCTTCAAGTCCAATCCAATTGAAAAATGCTTGAGCTTCAACCATAGGATGTTCACCTACAACTGGCTCGTATGCTTCATCTGCTTCGACATATTCAAGCACACCTTTTGCAACTAAAACATCTCTTAATTCCACTAATAATTCCTCCACTTCAGTTTGAGCTCCATTGTAATTGAAGTCTTCTAATTCACCGTGACATGAGGTACAAGCAAGGAGAGTTGGATTGTAGGTATGTCCACCTGATCCTTCTTCAGCATCATATTCGCCCATGTGACAACCTGTACATGCTAGATCCATATGAGCCGCTGATCCTGGTGCAGCATAAGCAATGGCACCTGCAATTTCCGCCATTCCTGTTCCATTAAGTACATTTCCCTGAGCACCGTGATGCGGGCCATAATGGGTACTTGTAATATTATAAGTATCTCCTGGCGACTCTACATTAGGTTCTGCTCTGCGGCTCTGATGGCAATTAACACATAAATTACTATTACCAAAATCAGCAGTAACAGTTTCATCAAATATGAAACTTATTTCACCTGCCATTCTCAGTGCGTAATCACCTTCTTCAAATGTATTATGTAGTCCGTGACAAGTTCCACATTCCCAGGCACTGGGATTAGCAACATCCTGAGCTTCTAATCCTGCAGCAAATGCAATAAAACCTTCATGTGAATGACACGCTGCACAACTAGCTCTTCCACCTGCATAATCTACAGCAATAGCACCACTTGAATGCTGTGACATTGAAAATTGCTGTTGAACTGCTTCCATATTACCTTCTGAGTGACATACCAGACAAGTTACATTACCGTCTACTCCATTAGTTCCATTTGTTCCGTCTATTCCGTCTGTTCCGTCTGTTCCGGCTGGACCCATGGGTCCTTCACAACTGCTTATTACAAGTGCACCTGCTAAAAGAATAGCAAGGCCACCTAACATGGTAATCATTGATATTTTCTTTTTCATAATCTTAAGAGTTTAATTATAGGATTTGTTGTAAATATATCCTGAGTAGATAAACTGTTCAAACATTCACAATAGATATATACAGTCAGAATATGCGTATCTCGCGGTTTTATCATCGACATATATCGACACGTTCATCGTCTCACCCCCCATATGACACTAAGTTGCAATTGTATTTCACTAAAATACTGATCTTTACAAAAAATAACATGACAATTTTAGAATGAAATTAAATAGAAACTCAGCTGTTGATAAGCCATTCAGAGTGCACACAGGCCGTCATTTTTCAAATCTGCGGACAAGATTTTAACAAAAAATCCACTTTGAGGGGGCCCTTTTCACGGGTACTAAATGATACCTTTGCCATACTTATTAAGATGTTAAATGAAAAAAAATCTATTCCTTCTTGGGGTCATCTTGTTTTCTTTAGCTGCCTGTAAGCAGCAAAATACAGTCGTTCGCCTGGCAGTAACCACAGACGTTCACGGTATGATCTTCCCCTACGATTTTATCTCCCGAAAACCTTCAGATAACTCCCTCGCCCATATATATAGTTATGTGGAAGAAAAAATGATGAATGAAGACACACTCTTCTTCCTGATGGATAACGGCGATTTCCTGCAGGGACAACCCACTGTTTATTACTACAATTTTGTGGACACCCTATCCCCTCACCTTTCAGCAGGGTAATGAACAAAATGGGCTATGTGGCAGGAACTGTGGGGAATCATGATATTGAGACCGGTCCGGCTGTCTATAACAGGGTACGATCAGAATCGGACTTTCCCTGGCTCGCTGCCAACGCGGTTTATACTAAAAACGAAGAACCCTACTTTGAACCTTATATCATCCTGAAGGCTGGCAGGAAAAAAATTGCAGTTCTGGGACTCATAACACCTGGAATTCCAGAATGGCTGCCTGAAAATCTGTGGCCGGGAATGGAGTTCCGGGATATGGTAGAGACAGCCCACGAATGGATTCCAAAGATTATGGAAAAGGAGAACCCCGATTTGATGGTTGGATTGTTTCATTCGGGAACAGATGCTACTTATGGGGGAAATCCGGACCCCTATCTCAATGAAAATGCAGTAATCCTGGTGGCAGAGAATGTACCCGGCTTTGATGTGATTTTTGCCGGCCACGATCATAGGGTGTCGCTTGCCAAGGTGGCCTGTTCCAACGGGGATAGTGTGCTGGTAATAGATGCGGGCAGTCACGGACGTTACGTAGGTGAACTTACGGTCACTTTTGATAAAAACGGGATCAGTAAATTAGAAGGAAAAAACGTCTCCATGAAAGATTTTGAACCCTCAAAGAGCTTCCATGAACAATTTTCAGAAGAGCGTGAAATCATTTCCCGCTACCTGGAGGATACCATCACATGGCTCACAGAAAAGATGAGCGGCAGCGATGCACTTTATGGTCCTTCAACCATGATTTCGCTGATCCACCACGTTCAATTGGAGCTCAGTGGCGCAAACATCTCCTTTACCGCTCCCTTGTCCATTCAGGCAACCCTGGATAAAGGCCCCTTACTTGTTTCTGATATGTTTAAGCTCTACCGTTTTGAGAACATGCTCTACTCCATGGAACTCACTGGATATGAGATCGATGGTTTCCTGGAACATGCTGCAGGCTTATGGTTCTCCACAATGAAAGGTCCTGATGACAAGCTTTTGCTTTATAGAAATGATGGTTCAGGACAGCTGGCCAACCCATATTATAACTTCTCTTCTGCTGCTGGCATAAACTATACCGTTGATGTCTCCAAAGATCCGGGTGAGCGTGTGACCATCCTGGGCTTCACCAATGGAGATCCTTTCCTTTTTGAAAAAACATATCATGTGGCCATCAATTCCTACCGCGGAAATGGTGGAGGAGGGCATCTTACGCAAGGTTCGGGTATTCCTGCAGATGAGCTTTCCGACCGGGTAAGCTGGTCGACCGATAAAGACCTTAGATATCACCTGATGGAGTACCTCGGGCAATATGACACCCTGCTCACCAGGAATTATACAAACTGGTATTGTACCCCGTCAGAATGGCTTGAAAAGCAGGTTCGATAATCCTGATTTTATAAAACCCCGTGGTCATTGACTTTATATAATAAGGAGTACCTTAGCGAGCACCGGCATTCGAAAATTGATATTTATTTATAGTTTTGCAGCATATTTATTAAGACTTGTTAAACATTTTCCACTCTGGCAGGTCTTTAGAGAAGCAATAGACTAAGCAATGGATGTTAAAGGAAAAAACTTTACCAGGTTTCTCGAAAGGGAAAAATCGAAGGAGCGTCTTCGTGATAAAAAGATTGAAGAGAAGCAACACGCAAAAGGGAAACTGACTGCATGGGAACGAATCGCAATTCTTTTTGATGAGGATAGTTTCCAGGAGATTGATTCATATGTAACTGCCGACAGATCCGACACTGGTTTCGGCAAAGTGAAGCAGGCCTATGGGGATGGAGTAATTATCGGGCACGGTCTTATCAGGGGACGCCTGGCCTTCGCCTATTCCCAGGACTTCACCATCATGGGCGGATCTCTTGGATCGGTTCACGCGTCAAAAATCATGAAGATCCAGGACATGGCCCTTAAAATGGGTGCCCCCATGATCGGATTAATCGATTCGGGTGGAGCCCGGATCCAGGAGGGTGTTGCCAGCCTTGCAGGTTATGCAGGAATATTTTACCGAAATGTTCAGTCTTCCGGAGTGATTCCCCAGATCTCAGTGATCATGGGACCTGCAGCCGGAGGAGCGGTCTATTCCCCCTCGATCACCGATTTTGTGTTTATGACCAACCAAACCAGTTATATGTTTGTAACCGGTCCCAATGTGGTCAAAGAGGTACTAAACGAAGATGTTTCGCTCAATGACCTGGGTGGGGCAGGGGTCCATTCCAGGAAGAGCGGGGTTGCTCATATGGTCTATGAGGATGAGGAGAACACCCTGATGGGAGTCAGGCAAATGCTCACCTACCTTCCATCCAATAATATGGAGAATGCGCCCGAGATGAGCCTTTCAGAGGATGAAACAGCAGATATTGAAGAACGTCTCAGGACCATTGTACCCGACGATGCCAATAAGCCTTATAATATTAAAGATGTGATCAACCTGATCGTAGATAAGCGCTCCTTTTACGAGATCTCTGAAAACTACGCCCAGAACCTGGTTATCGGTTTTGCCAGACTTCGGGGAAAAGTGATTGGGATCGTGGGCAACCAGCCAAAGGTTCTTGCAGGAACACTGGATATCAACTCATCCACCAAAGGGAGCCCGCTTCATCAGGTTTTGCGATGCATTCAATATTCCCCTCCTGATCCTTGAGGATGTTCCCGGATTCCTGCCAGGTATCGACCAGGAGCACAATGGCATTATCCGCCATGGCGCTAAAATGCTCTATGCATTTGCAGATGCCACGGTTCCCAGAATCACTGTCATTTTGAGAAAATCATACGGAGGAGCCTACTGTGTAATGAATAGTAAAAACCTGGGAGGAGATTTTAACTTTGCCTGGCCCACAGCAGAAATTGCAGTAATGGGTCCGGAAGGCGCGGTGGCTATACTTTACAGGAATGATCTGGAAAAATCAGAGGACCCTGTTGCCATGAAAAAAGAGTTGGTTTCAAGATACCGGGACGAAATTGCAAATCCCTATGTGGCCGACGAGCGGGGTTTCATCGATGAGGTAATTGATCCTGCTACAACCAGGCTAAAACTGATCCGTGCCTTCAAAGCACTGGAAACCAAATTTATTGATAACCCTGCCAGAAAACATGGCAACATTCCACTTTAGTTTTCACCCATGAAAATTAAGAGCATATTAATAGCCAACCGAGGCGAGATAGCACTTCGTATTATACGTACTGCGAAAAAGATGGGCATTAAGACCTTTGTGATTAAAACCAATAAGGAACCCAATGCATGGTACCTGGAAGAGGCCGATGAGATCATTGACTTCTCCGAGTCTTTTGACGAAAATATTCCTGAATTTCTGGATATTGAAAGAATTGTCTCCCACGCAAAGGCAAGAAAGATAGACGCTATCCATCCCGGATACGGATTCCTGGCCGAGAACCCTGATTTTGCACGCCGTTGCGGGGAGGAGGGGATTATCTTTATCGGGCCCTCTCCAGATGCAATTTACCGCATGGGGAATAAAACCATCGCCAAGGAACTGGCCAAAGCACATAATGTTCCTCTTCTTGGAGGTAGTGAGGGAGCCGTTTCAAGTGCTGAAGAAGCAAGCGGAAATCTGCCAATCATATTGGATATCCGGTCATCACTAAAAGCATCTGCCGGTGGCGGTGGCCGTGGAATGAGAGTTGTGGAAAGGGAGAAAGGATGTCGAACGGATGTTCACGCTGGCCACCAACGAGGCCGAAAAAGCCTTTAACAATCCTGCAGTATTTATTGAAAAATTTGTCAGAGAACCCCGCCACATTGAATTTCAGATATCTGGCTGACATGCACGGAAACGTGGTCCACCTGGGAGAGACGGGAATGTTCAGTTCAAAGGAAAGCATCAAAAACTGCTGGAAGAGTCACCCTCCCCTGCCCTGGATGAGGCACTTCGAAAAAAAATGGGCGATGCAGCCATCCGCATTACCAAATCGGTCAACTACTATTCGGCCGGGACCGTGGAATTTCTGCTGGACGAAAATAATAACTTCACCTTCATGGAGATGAATACCCGCATCCAGGTGGAGCATCCTGTTACTGAAATGGTAACCGGAATTGACCTGATAGAGCAGATGATCCTCATCGCCCAGGGTGAAGAACTGGCTTTCAAGCAGAAGGACATTAAAATAAACGGCTGGGCCATCGAATGGAGGATCAATGCCGAGGATGTTCAGTCGGGCTTCTCCCCAAGTCTTGGGACCATTGAAAAGATCTCATGGCCCGAGGAGGATTATATCAGGGTCGATACAGGGGTCAGGGATGGCTCAGTCATCACGCCCTATTATGACTCCATGATCGCCAAGCTAATTGTTCATGGAGAAGACCGGGAAAAAGTACTGCAGTTATCAAGCATTGCAATTCGGAAAGTTCTGGATAAAAGGCACCCGCACCACCCTTGCTTTTTGCAGGGCCGTGCTTCAGAACAAAAACTTCAGAGAGGGAAAATTCAACACTTCATTCCTCAGTAAGGAACTGAAACTCCACTATCACCAGGAACCTGATGAGGCAATGCTTGCAGCCTTTTTACGCAACTTTTGATTATGCGAGGGAGCTGAATGAGATTGAGGGTAACTCCCTCCAGATTGAAAAAGGTAAAGATATTTCCCCCTGGGTACTGAATAAACGTTTACGTTAAATCCGGATTCTAAATGGCTCAAGAACAAAAGAAAAAGAGACAATCCAGGCTGATAGCCCTGAGTTCCACCAATAAGACTTACGAATTTAAGAACCCTCTGGAAAAGCAAATCTCTTACCAGGGCAAAAAAGTGGATGTCAAATTGCGCGAAGATCCCAATGGTTTTTCATACATCGTCTGGAAGAATAAAAAGTACATGCTGGATGTGATTGAAAAGAACCAGAACAAATACACTGTCATGATCAATGGTGTCTGGCACTCATTCAGCGTAGAAACACCCATATCGCTTAAGCGGAAGAAGATTTCTTGAACAGCAGGCTGATCCTTCTGCCCTGGTGCCAATCGAAGCCCCCATGCCCGGGAAAATCATTGACATTCTTGTGGAGACAGGCTCGGAAGTAAAAGAGGGAGAACCCATCATTATCCTTGAGGCCATGAAGATGCAGAACGAGATTCTCAGTCATGTTTCCGGTGTGGTTCAATCGGTGGAAGTTAAAAAAGGGCGACACGGTAATGAAGGATGATCTGATGATCGAAATTCAGAAGAGCCTGATCCGAAAAAAACACCTCTTCAAGAGGGGTATATACAGGTCCTCCGGATTCCAGCTCACTATTGTAAAATACCAGCCGATCGACAAGAATATTGTCTGAAAAACTGCCCTTCATGGAATCAATCACCCGGTAATATTCCTTGAAGATCCTTTAATCCGCGTATCCGTCCCAGGGTAAGATGCGGCCTGAAGGTCTGGTCAGATGCTTGATTCCACAGCTTATCAGCACAGCATCTACCTCCGTCCTTCAGGCCTTCGAAGAGGGGGGAATCTTCAAAACCCACCCAGGCCACCCGGGGTCCTTTTCGTGGACCAAAACTCCCCAATTCGCCAAGACTTACAACATGTTTTTACCGGCCTGATGAGCTTTTCCCTCATCGAAAACCTGATCTTTTCCACCATATCAGGTTTAGTTTCGCCCAGAAACCTGATGGTAACATGATAGCGTTCCGGAGCAACCCAGGTGATCCTCTCACCTGCAAAGCTTCTTCATCAGTTCCTCTCTTGCGGACAGAAAATGATTATCCACCTTTATGGGCAGAGCGATAAATGTTCTCAGGGTTTTCATAAATTAGTCACGTAAAAATATCTAATCCGAACTGTTATGAAAAAATTTGCCATCAGTTTTATCGGGATGCGGAGTTTTTGACGGAGCCGAGATTCACGAAGCCACCCTCAGCATGCTGGCCGTAGCCCGGCAGGGGGGATCCTACCGGGTCTTTGCTCCGGATGTGGATCAGCACCATGTCATTAACCACCTCACCGGCGAGGCGATGAATGAATCGAGAAATGTACTGGTAGAATCGGCCAGAATTGCCCGTGGAAAAATTATGAATTTAAAGAAGTTCAATCCAGACGATTTTGACGGCCTCTTGTTTCCCGGAGGATTCGGAGCCGCCAAAAACCTTATGCAGCTGGGCTTTTGACGGGGCTGATGCAAGTGTTCTTCCCGAAGTGGAAGAAGCCATCAACGTGATGATTCAACAGAAAAAACCCATTGGTGCCCTGTGCATTTCTCCGGTAATTCTGGCTAAAGTGCTAAGCGCAGTTGAACTCACCATTGGCGATGACAAAGCAACCATCCAGGCCCTGGAATCTGTGGGAGCCACCCACATCAGCAGCCACGCACGGCGAGGTGGTGGTGGACAGCAAGTACAAAGTGGCCACCACGCCCTGTTATATGCTCGATGCAAGCATCGATCAGATCGCAGTGGGAGCTGACAATGTCGTGAAGGCCATGCTTGAAATGATGGATTAGAATGCTGCTCTTGAATGGGATTTATAAATATTCGTTTTGCCTATGCATGCTCCTTTGCTTGCAAAATCACCTCCTTGTCCCAGGTTCCAAATCTGGACAGCGTCCATGTTAGCAGGGGAATTATAGAAGGCAATGACACCATTGCCATGATTGAACTGGAAGAGGTGCGTGTATATCAACGCTCCGATTTCGATTACCTGAGCTATAAAAGAAGGGATCAGCGGCTTGTCAGGAATGTGAAAAAAGCCTACCCCTATTCAAAAATTGCAGGAAAAAAACTAAAGGAGCTGGATGAAGAGCTGGCAAAGCTAAAGACTGAAGCCGAGCAAAAGGATTATATCAACAGGGCTGAAAAGGAGATCATGAATGAATTTGAAACGGAAGTCAAAAAACTTACCATCACACAGGGTATTATCCTTGTGAAGCTGATAGACAGGGAGACAGGTCACACTTCATATGAAGTGATTAAGGACCTGAAAGGAGGGTTTCACAGCCTTTTTCTGGCAGGGAATTGCGCGTATCTTCGGCAATAATCTGAAAACGGAATACGATCCCGGAGGTGAAGATGCAAAGATCGAAGATATCGTCAGGGTATTGAAGCCGGTTTTATATAAACCTTTTGTTTAGAAAGCCATTACTCCGGAACCATATTCCGATGCTGAAATTTCCTGTGAACATTCGCTCAACTGAATTGTTTTTACATTGCTGAACTTCGAATAAAGATATTTTATGAGTGACCCCAGGAACAGACAGTACACAAATGGTGAGATTACCGTGTTCTGGATACCCTCCAAATGCATACACGCAACCACCTGCTTCAGGGAGTTGATCGAAGTATTTAATCCCGGCAGAAGACCCTGGGTAAATATGGAAGGAGCCCCCACACGAAAGATCGCTGAGGTTGTCAATAAATGTCCCACTCAGGCGATCATCTGGAAATACAACAAGGATCTTACTGAGAGTGAAAAATTGGCCCAGAGAGAGGTGGTCAGGGAAGAGGAAAATCCTCAAACCCTAACAAAACCAGGGGAAGAAAACGACAAAGCCCAGCCGGAAAGGGTCAAACCTATCAATGTGAGGATCATGAAGGATGGCCCCATTGTGGTTGAAGGAAAATTCAAGAGTCGTTGGGAAGGATGGTCATGAGTTAAAACCCAGCTATAATGACCTCATTCTGCAGGTGTGGACATTCAAGAAATATGCCTTACTGTGATGGAACTCATCGCAAAATTGGATTTACAGATGACACGATTTAAAATCATAGACGGCGGTCCACTTGAAATCACCGGATTTTTCAGGATTGCCGATTCCAGAGGAAGAATCATTGCAAGGGAAGAGCCCGTATTTCTTTGCCGTTGCGGCGAATCAAAAAATAAGCCCTATTGTGACGGGTCACATAAGCGGAACGGCTTTTCAGAATAAACCTGCGCGGAATTCTATTAACTTTGGGCCATGCCAGCCATCCAGTTGTATTCAGAGATAGGTGATCTGCAAGGGGTTATTCTTCACCCTCCCGGACCGGAAGTGGAGAACATGACCCCAAAAAATGCCGAACGGGCACTTGTACAGTGACATCCTGAATCTTTCTGTGGCCCGAAAGGAATACGATCAGCTGGAGTGTCTGCTTCAAAAACTGGTCCCCTCCTACCGGGTAGAGGACCTGTTGAAGGATATTCTCCGCTCATCCGAGATCAGGGAAAGAATAATTAAAAAGGCCTGTTATCAATGAAGGACATCCCGAATTAATTGATAAGCTTCTGGATATCAACGAAAAAGACCTGGCGATAAATCTTATTCAGGGCATACCCATGGAGAGGACTTCCCTCACCGGTTACCTGAGTAATGAATATTTTTCCTTAAGGCCACTTCACAACTTCTTCTTTACCCGGGATTCTTCCATTGCAATGGGCGACAGGGTCCTCATTGCCAGGATGGCAAACCGGGTCCGCGACAGGGAAGCCATGATTATGCAGGCAATTTTCGATTACCATCCCATGTTCCGGGCACTAACCATCAACCCGGCTGAGGAACAGGCAGAAAGATCAAGTCTTTCCATTGAAGGAGGGGATATCCTCATTGCTTCAGAAGATATCACACTGGTGGGCCTGGGATCCCGCACTACATCACGGGGAATCGATTTCATTACCAGAATGGTAGTGGGGAAAAAAGAAAAGCATCATATCCTGGTACAGGAGCTTCCTTCATCACCCGAATCATTTATTCACCTTGACATGGTCTTTACCATTCTGGACAGGGACTCTTGCATGGTTTTCGAACCTCTCATCATGAAATCCAACAAGTACCAGACCATCCAGATCGATGTGGAAAACGGGAAGGTGGTTTCAATTAAAAATGTGGAGAACCTCGTCTCCGCTCTCTCCTCACTGGGCATGGATCTGAAACCATCCTTCTGCGGTGGAAGAAACGATACCATGGTTCAGGAGCGGGAACAATGGCACAGCGGAGCAAACTTTTTTGCCATTGCTCCCGGTAAAATTATAGGGTACAACAGGAATGTCCACACCCTTGAAAACCTTAACCGGTCGGGTTACGAGATTTTAAAAGCCAAGGATGTGACCGATGGGAAAGTCGACATTTCGCACTACGGCCAGTGTGTAATCACCATCGATGGTGCTGAACTTTCACGGGGCGGAGGTGGAGTCCGTTGTATGACGATGCCCTTTAACCGAAAGCCTATTTGAGTCCGTAAAGTCCGTAAAGTCCGTAAAGTCCCTGTAAAGAATAATGATTGAGTTTTGCTATTTTTGAGCCAAATAGAATGATGATGAGAAAATTTGCCTGGGTTTTTGTGCTCTTTTTTAGGTGCGGCGGTTTATGGTCAGCAAAATTTTGCGAGTCTCTCTTTTGGAGCTGCCCTGCCCCAGGGAGGCTTCGGAGAAACTGGAGATCTCGCCTCCAATGGCTATGCCAAAACCGGAGGGGCCATCAAATTTGATGCAGCTTATTTCCCAAGCTCTTACCTTGGAATCGGTGGTTCATTCTCCTTTGGATCCAACTATGCAATGAGCGACTCGCTGATGCAGGACATGATCGACTATGTTGAGGCAAATGCATCCTCTGTTGTCGAAATTCCGGAGGATGCTGAAAAACTTTATGGTAGCGGCTTTTGGAATAACATGGCCCTATACATAGGTCCGCATTTTTCGATCAGGGCAAACCAGTGGCTTTATATCGATTTAAGGGTTCTTGGTGGACTCAGTTTTCTCAGAACACCTGATCAGGAGTTAATTATCTCCTGGGAAGCAAACGAAATACATTCAGTGGTCAGCAACAACAAAGTCGCATTTGGTTTTACGGCCGGCGGAGGCCTCAGGTTCAAACTCAACGAGAACCTGGCACTTAAGCTGGGTGTTGATTTCAGTCAGTCGCGGGCCAAATTTGATTATACCTTCGATCTTTTCGCCGGACTTGCCACAGATATTCCTCCTTTGCAATCCGACTTTTTCGTCCGGACAGTGGATCTTATGATTGGACTTGCCTACGCCTTTTAGCGTCGGTAATAATTCAAAGCTTCTCTTTTATTCAGATTACCAGCCTCGGGAGATTCTCCCCTGAAAGGTGTCTCCCATCCTCCGTAAAGCGGATTGGGTAGAATGATATATTCCTGGCCAAAAAGCGCCCTGTTTGCCATCACATTTTTCAAATCAGCACCACCCTGCCGCTCGTCGAAGATCCCCGAAAAATCGACCAGGTTATCACCAATGAGTAAGATCACATTGTGAGATAGCCTTACCCTGGCCCTCCTTTCATCTTTCGCCGAAACACTCGGTTTTTAGCAGTACATGTTCCGCATCCGCATAAGGAAACCCGGCCAGCTTCAGATTTTCAATAGTTACATCCAGCAAATGAATATCCCTGTTAGAAATATAAAAGAGTTCTATTCCCAAAGCAGCAGTCTCCATGGCAAACTCCAGGGCCCCGGGCAAGGCTTCGGCTTGTTTGAGCTGGCACCATTCATCCCACATTTTATCGCTAAACGGAAGTCCGTCAATAATCTGTTGCGCCGTCTGGGGAGAATTATCCAGAACTGTTTCATCGATGTCCAGGACCACAGCAAGGGGTAAGGAAGTGCTCTGCCCGATTTTTTCTTTCACAATTTTTGTGGCCCAGGCGAATGACTGAAGATAGATGGCTTTCATTTCAGCCGAGTTCTGATACCACGATACGGCCTGAAGAAGATGCTCCTGGGAATTTGATTGGGGGGCAGGCCTGCACCCGGAAAATAATGTGGCGATAATGATTCCAAGATATAAAATGCGTGTTTTCATCTGGCAAAAATAGAAAGCACAAACGATATTTCCTTAGCTCCCCACATTAATTGAGAGTTAAACTGTTTGATTTATGATAAAGGAAGAGATTTTGCAGTTCGTCTGGAAAACGGGAATGTTTCAGAAGCATTCATTGAAGACCACCTGTGGAAAAAAGCTGAGCATCCTGGCACCCGGCACTCAAAATTTTAATGCAGGGCCAGACTTCTTCAATGCAAAAATTAAAATTGAGAATATCATCTGGGCAGGTAATGTGGAGGTTCACCCACGCAGCTCGGATTGGGAAAAACATGGACACCACCTTAATGGGGCCTACAATAATGTTATACTCCATGTGATCGAAGAAGAGGATGCTGACACATTCTCTTCCCATGGCCGTCAGATCCCGAACCTTCAGCTCCTCAATCTGGCTCCCCTGACCCCATTTTTCAAGTCTTTGTTGGAAAATGAATCATGGCTGCCCTGCCATACCCATATTCATTCGGTATCAGATGTTCTGCTTAAGCACTGGCTTACTTTTCTTCAAAACGAAAGGATGAGTCGGAAATGCAAGCAAGTCTCAAATCTTCTCTTCAGGTGTAAGGGGAGATGGGAAGATACCCTCTGCCAGGTATTGGCCTCTGCCTTTGGCATGCCGCTTAACTCCCTCCCCTTCCAGATGACTCTTTCCAGAATTCCCTTTGAACTCCTTGTTCAGAACAGGGAAAACCTTCCATTACTGGAAGCCATTCTATTCGGCCAGGCTGGATTTTTGGATAAGGACCATCTGACAGGACCCTATGACCAGGATCTTTATAATATCTACCTGTTTCATCGCCGCAAATTCTCGAAGCGGACCTGTCGACCAATATATGTGGAAGTTTCTGCGCTTACGCCCGGCTTCATTTCCTACCCTGCGAATATCGCAGTTCGCCTCACTAATTCATATTCGGCAACCCCTTCTGGATACAGTTCTGGAATTCACATCCCTGGCTGAGGCCGAACAATGTTTCAGAGTGGAGTCCTCTGCTTATTGGGACACCCATTACTTATTTGGAAAATGTTCACCTGAGTCAAAAAAAGTTCTGGGACACCAATCGATCCTGACCCTGATCATCAACGGGCTCGTCCCCTTCCTTTTCTCCTATGGAAGTACCATGAATCATTTCCCTGCCATCAAACTGGGCAATAAATTTCTCGGAGAAATTGAATCGGAGTCCAACCAGATCATCAAAAAATGGGCTACATTTGGAATCGTACCCAATGGGGCATTTGAAAGTCAGGCCCTCATCCAGTTGCATAATTTTTATTGCAAACAAAAACGCTGTCTCGATTGTCAGTTGGGAGTAAGTTTCATAGATAAGGCGAATCATGAAAAAAAATAGTATCAGGCATGCTTACTACACCCTTGGACTACTGATTACCATCATCGTAATTGGAGTAGTCGGCTATGAAATGCTTGGCTACACACTACCCGAGGCCTTCTATCAGACCATCATTACCATAGCCACTGTTGGCTTTGAAGAGGTTCACCAACTCGACAATACCGGCATGTGGTTCACCTCCTTCCTGGTGATCTTTTCCATCGGCATCTTTGCTTATGCGGTTACCACCTTTACACGTTTAATTGTGGAAGGTGTATTCAGAAACTCCTATAAAGACTCAAAAGTGAATAGAAAAATTGAAAAGCTTTCAGGACATGTGGTAATCTGTGGCTACGGCCGGAACGGAAAACAGGCAGGCGATGAACTGATCGAACACAAAGAAAAAATTGTGGTCATCGAACAGGATCCTGATATTGTTCAGAGCTATGCGGGAAACCGCCGGAATGCTATATATTGAAGGCGATGCAGCCGATGAAGAGATTCTAAAGTTGGCCAATTTGCAAAACGCCAAGGCATTGATCACTACACTTACCTGCAGATGCTGATAACCTTTTTGTGGTATTGACTGCCAAGGAGATAAATCCCGATCTGACCATCATTTCAAGAGCCTCAGCTGATAATTCTGACAGGAAACTTAAACGAGCCGGAGCAACAAATGTGATCATGCCGGATAAGGTCGGCGGGAAGCAAATGGCCAAGCTGGTGGCCCAACCCGATATTGTGGAATTCATCGATTTCCTATTACTTCAGGAGGAAGAAAGTGTTGTCCTTGAGCGAGATTTCCTGCAAAAACCTGGCCTCCTGTTTTGCCGGAAAATCCATCAGCGAACTGGATGTGGCAAATACCTCCGGAGCCAATATCATCGGTCTTAAACGAAAAGATAAATCTTACCTGATTAATCCACAGATGGAAACCACTCTGACAGCAACAGATAAACTCTTTGCCCTTGGAACCCGGGAACAGATAAACCAGCTAATCAGAACGATTTCCAATAACGGTTCATGAGCCTCCTGTAGGTGTCAATCCTTTGATTTCCTGAGTTATGATCAGCCTCAATTTCTTCAATCCTGATGTTGTGAAATCAAAATAAATATATACCTTTGCAGCTCAATTTTTGAAACAGGTTCAATAAAGAAGAAAAACAGTAATGTATTTAACAACGGAGAAGAAGAAGGAAATCTTCAAGCAGTACGGAAAATCAGAAGCTGATACAGGTTCAGCCGAAGGCCAGATCGCCATTTTCACCACAAGGATCAATCACCTTACCCAGCACCTTCTGTCCAATAAGAAAGACTACACCACACAGAGGGCCCTGCTCAAACTTGTTGGTAAAAGGAGGAAATTACTGGATTATCTAAAGGAAAAAGACATTGAGCGCTATCGCTCAATCATCAAGTCCTTGAAAATCAGAAAATAAGAAATTTAAGTTACAAAAAAGGCAATTCTTGGATTGCCTTTTTTTGTATTCATAGTATTTAATCAGTTATTATGTCGAAACCAAAAGCAATTCAGGAAACCATCGATTTAGGTGATGGTCGTACAATCATTATAGAAACAGGCGTACTGGCAAAACAGGCCGATGGCGCAGTCATGGTTCGCATGGGCGACACCATGATGCTGGCCACAGTAACCAGCGCAAAAGATGCCAGGGATGATGTGGACTTCATGCCTCTTTCAGTAGAATACAAAGAAAAATATGCTGCACAGGAAAATTCCCAGGAGGATTCCTGAAGCGCGAAGCAAGGCCTTCCGATTATGAGATTCTCGTATCAAGGCTGGTGGACAGGGCACTTGCGCCCACTTGTTCCCGGATGACTATCATGCTGAAACATTTGTAACTGTCACCCTGATGTCGGCCGAGATGGATACTCCTCCGGATGCACTGGCCGGATTGGCTGCCTCAGCTGCAATGGCTGTTTCTGATGTACCCTTCCATGGACCCATCGCCGAAGCACGCGTGGCCAGGGTGAATGGAGAATTTGTAATTAATCCCACCTTCTCCCAACTGGAAGAAGCAGACATCGAAATCATGGTAGGTGCCACTTATCGACAACATCATGATGGTGGAGGGAGAGATGAAGGAAGTTTCTGAAGCCGAAATGCTGGAAGCCATCAAATTTGCACACGAAGCCATCAAGCCCATGTGTAAGGCACAAATTGCCCTGACAAAAAAGACCGGTAAAGAGGAGAAAAGAGAATACTGCCACGAAGTAAACGACGAAGATCTAAAAAAGCGGACCTGGGATGAAACCTATGATGCCGCCTATAATATTGCCAAATCAGGAAATGCTGACAAGCATGCCCGCAGTGATGCTTTTGGAAAAGTAAAAGAAGACTTTCTTGCAAAACTTGACCGAAGAAGCAGGAGAAGATGGTGAAGTAAACGAGATGCTGGTAGGCAAATATTACCACGATGTGGAGAAAGAAGCTGTTCGTCGTGCGGTACTCGATGATAAAATTCGTCTGGACGGAAGGAAGACTGATGAAATTCGCCCCATCTGGAGCGAAGTGAATTATCTGCCCTCAGCACACGGTTCAGCAGTATTCACCAGGGGTGAAACCCAATCCATCACCACCGTTACCCTGGGTACAAAAATGGATGCCAAACTCATCGATGATGTTCTCAAAAAGGGAAATGACAAATTTTTGCTTCACTATAATTTCCCTGCTTTCTCCACCGGAGATGCCCGTCCAAACAGGGGAACCAGCCGCAGGGAAGTAGGACATGGAAACCTGGCACACAGGGCACTGAAAGGAGTACTTCCTTCCGCTGATGATATGCCATATACCCTCAGGATTGTTTCTGATATCCTTGAGTCAAACGGATCATCATCCATGGCAACTGTTTGTGCAGGAACACTGGCACTTATGGATGCAGGTGTACAGATTAAAAAACCTGTATCCGGAATCGCCATGGGACTGATCACTGATAAAGATAAATTTGCCGTATTATCCGACATTCTGGGTGATGAAGATCACCTGGGCGATATGGACTTTAAAGTTACCGGAACCCGCGACGGGATCACTGCCACACAGATGGACATCAAGGTGGATGGACTTTCTTACGAAATCCTTTCACAGGCACTGGAGCAGGCCAAAAAAGGCAGGCTGCATATTCTGGATAAAATAAGTGAGACCCTTTCGGCTCCAAATGCGGATTACAAACCACATACCCCAAGGATTCAAAGAATCGAGATTCCCAAGGATATGATCGGTGCTGTAATCGGACCCGGAGGAAAAGTGATTCAGGAAATCCAGGCCCAGACCAACAGTACCATTACCATCGAAGAAGTTGGAAACATAGGTCTTGTGGATGTGTTTGCAGTGGACAAAGCAGCCATCGATGCAGCCATGAACTGGATTAAAGGCATCGTTGCCGTTCCTGAAGCAGGAACTATATACAAGGGAAAAGTAAAGACCATTACTCCTTACGGAGCCTTTGTTGAGATTCTGCCGGGAAAAGACGGTCTGCTTCACATTTCTGAAGTTGAGCACAGAAGACTGGAAAAAGTTGAAGAAGTACTCAAGGAAGGTGAGATGATCGAGGTGAAGCTGATTGCAGTGGATGAGAAGAGCGGAAAACTGAAACTTTCCAGGAAAGCACTTCTTCCAAAACCTGAAAAAGAATTAAGCATTTACGAAGCATACAAAACCCCGTTCCCTCACGAACGGGGTTTTTTTATACGCTGAATTTCCTCCCAAAACACCAGCTAAAAAAAAATAGTCCCCAAAGCCATTTTCATCGCAAGTTTTTCATATTTTACAGGAAGAATTATACTATTTACATCTACTTGAACTACAATTATTTAGTTATAGAAGGAAATATCGGAGCGGGCAAAACCTCCCTGGCTAGCATGCTTGGCAGAAGACTGCGGAAGGAGGCTTATTCTGGAACAGTTCTCATGACAATCCTTTCCTGGCCAAGTTTTACGAGGAACCGGACCGCTACGCTTTTCAGCTGGAGCTTTCCTTCCTGTCGGAGCGTTACCAGCAGATTAAAACCGAATTGGGACACCCCGATCTTTTCGGACAGGGAATCATCAGTGACTATTACCTGGCAAAATCATTTATTTTCAGCAAGCATAACCTGAAGAATGATGAGATGGTTTTGTTTGAGAAACTATTCTCAATCATTAACCTGCAGGCTCCACAACCGGATCTTTACGTTTATCTTCATCTCCCTGTTGAAAGACTTCTTGAGAACATCAGGATGAGGGGCCGGGAATACGAACAAAAAATTAGCCCGGCACTACCTGAAAGAGGTCCAGGATGGCTATTTTGGTTTCTTCAAATCTCAAACCGAAATGAAGATCGTTGTGGTGGATACCAGCAACATCGATTTTGTAAATAATAAATCTGACTATCAGCTTATCAAAAAGCTAATCTTGGAGAGCACCTTTAAACAGGGAATGAATATGCTTATTTTGTAACAAAATAGGGGATTAGACAGATATTTGTTTACTTTTGTCAAAAACATTAATTAAGTTTATATCTAGAAATATTTTTAACCACGAAACCATTAAGTATTAAACCAATAACCTGATTGTTATGAAAAACCTCAAAATCTCAACTGTTTTCTTTCTTGTTGCAGTTATTCTCAGTAGCTGCGGCGGAGTAAAAAAAATGGTCAAGGAGTCAGATACCGTTGGGTATTCTGTTGACCCCACCGTTCTGGTAATGCGCGGAGGTGATGTTGACGCTACTGTCAGCGTTAAATATCCAGCCAAGTACTTCAACAAAAAAGCAATTGTCACCTTAACTCCTGTCCTGAAATATGAAGGTGGAGAAAAGCAACTTAGCCCACTGGTATTGCAGGGTCAGGATGTAACAGAGAACAACAAACCCGTTAGTTTCGACAATGGAGGATCCGCTAGTCAGTCCATAAGCTTCCCTTATGAAGACGACTTACGTGGTATCTGCACTTTATTATGATGTTGTTGCAAGCATTAAAGACAAGTCGACTCCAATTGGAACCATAAAGCTTGCTGACGGAGTTATCGCCACTGCCACTATGGTATCAAAAAAAGCCAAACTGATTGCCTTCAGTGACCACTTCAAGCAAATTGTTCCTGAGGCTTACGAAGCCGACATCAAGTACGTGATCAACAGGGCAGACGTGCGAAATTCAGAAATGGGAAAAGAAGAAATCAAAGGTCTGAATGAAACCCTCATGGCTGCAAATGCTAATGAAAGACTTGATCTGAAAGGAATCGAGATTTCAGCTTATGCTTCACCTGACGGAGAGCTTGATATGAACGCCAAATTGGCTGACAAACGCCAGAAGACAGCTGAAAAGTATCTGGCCGGTCAACTTAAGAAATCCAAGGTTGAGGTTGCTGATGAGCTTCTTAGCTTATTGTCCACTCCAGAAGACTGGGAAGGATTCAAGAACCTTATGGAAGCCTCTAACATACAGGACAAAGAGATGATTCTCAGGGTCCTCAGCATGCATTCCGACCCGGTTGTACGTGAGCAGGAGATCAAAAATCTTACCGCCGCATTTGAGGTAATCGCTGTAGAAATCCTTCCGCAACTGAGAAGGTCCAAATTTACTGTGAACCTTGAGAAGATAGGTTGGAGCAATGAGGAAATCATTGAGTTGTGGGGCAGCAATCCCGACACCCTGGTTCTGGAAGAACTTCTTTATGGCGCGACTCTTGTCGATGATTTAGATAGCAAATTGGCTATGTATAATCAGGCTATTAAGGTTGCTCCCAAATGTGTACGCGCTCATAATAATAAGGGTGTAGTGCTGTTCAAGATGGATAAAGTTGACGAAGCTGCAGCTTCATTTAACGCTGCTAAAGCAATAAAGGACCACGACAACATCAACAATAACCTGGGTGCTGTTGCACTTACTAAGGATGATGTGGATGGCGCAAAAGAACTCTTCACTGCTTCTCTTGGTGCTGGTGACAAGGTAAATTACAACCTTGGTATCGTCAACGTCATTCAGGGTGATTATCAGGCAGCCATTAACTACTTTGGAAATACTCCTTCCTTCAATTTGGCTCTTGCCAAATATCTGAATGGAGATGCTGAAGGAGCCTGGAGAACTGCTGCAGATGTTGAAGCTTCACCATACCGTTCTTACTTGCTAGCTGTTATTGCAGCCAGCCAGGACAAGCCAGAGGTGGTTTATGAGAATCTGAAAAACGCTGCAGAGACCTGTATGAGTCCTCAGTGGATGAAAGATCATGCTAAGTCTGACCTTGAATTTGCAAAACTGTGGAATGAGCCCGAGTTCAAAGCCATCGTTGAGTAAAACCTTAGGTTAATAATTATATAAGAATAGGGCGTCCCAAAAGGATGCCCTATTTTTTTTGCTTGCTACGCTACATTTCCTCGCAACGTGGTTAATTTGCTTCGCAACAAACCGAGCTGGCGAGCTCAGCCCAGCTAATCCCAGGTTGCTTCGTAAACGTAGCGGACAAACAAAAAAATATTCTTTGAAACGCAAGGAAGAAAGGGAAGGAAGGGGATTAGAGGGATAATTTTCGGAAGACTTCCCAGATAACAATTCCTGCAGCTACAGAAATGTTTAATGAATGTTTGGTACCATGCTGCGGAATTTCAATGCAATCGTCACTAAGATCGAGTACCTTCTGATCCACTCCACGAACCTCATTTCCAAAAACAAGCGCATACTTCTGGTTCTCTGATAAAAAAATATTTTCAAGGGAGATGGCAGATTCTGCTTGCTCAATAGAAAGAATCCTGTATCCCTTCTGCTTCAGTTCTGTTATTGCTGCAGCTGTATCTTCATGATACTCCCAGTCGACCGACTCGGTGGCACCCAGTGCAGTTTTGTGTATTTCACGGTGGGGAGGAGTTGCAGTAATTCCGCAAAGAAGAATTCTTTCAAATCTGAACGCATCGGCCGTACGGAAAACTGACCCAATATTATTCTGGCTTCGAACATTATCCAGTACCACAAGCACAGGAATTTTAGGGGCATTTTTAAATTCCCCGACACTCAGGCGATCAAGTTCCTCATTCAAAAGCTTTCTCATGGCACCTAATTTTAGTCGAATTTACTCAATATTATTACTAATTTTGGAGAGTTGTACCTAAGAACGAAGCATTATGAATATACACGAATTCCAGGGAAAGAAAATATTAAAACAATTTGGAGTAGCGATACCCTTGGGTGCAGTCGCGCACACACCTGAGGAAGCCCTTGAGGCAGCCAAACAAATAGGATCTGAAACCGGCTCTGATACATGGGCGGTTAAGGCACAGATACACGCCGGAGGTCGAGGTAAAGGGGGTGGCGTGAAGATTGCCAAATCACTGGATGAGGTAAAAAAGTATACAAGGGAGATCCTCGGTATGAACCTGGTTACCCATCAGACTGGCCCTGAGGGTAAGGTGGTACACAAAGTACTTATCGAGCAGGGAATCTTCTATCCCGGAGAATCGGAACCCCAGGAGTTTTATATGAGTGTTTTACTCAACAGGGATAGCGGAAAAAATATCATTATGTATTCCACAGAGGGAGGGATGGATATTGAAACCGTCGCTGAAAAAACACCCCACTTGATTTTTAAGGAAGAGATTGACCCCGGAGTGGGAATCATGCCATTCCAGGCCCGTAGAATTGCGTTTAACCTGGGGCTCTCGGGTATGGCGTTTAAAGAAATGCTTAAGTTTGTAACGGCGCTTTACAAGGCTTATGAAAAGTCCGATGCATCGCTGTTTGAGATTAATCCGGTCTTCAAAACTTCTGATAACCGGGTTATGGCTGCCGATGCAAAAGTTAACATTGACGATAACGCTCTGTACCGTCATCCGGAATACGCAGCCATGCGTGATTTGAATGAAGAAGATCCCACCGAAGTGGAGGCTGGAAAGTTCAATCTCAATTTTATTAAACTGGATGGGAACGTAGGATGTATGGTCAACGGTGCCGGACTGGCCATGGCCACGATGGATATTATCAAACTATCCGGTGGAGAACCAGCCAATTTCCTGGATGTTGGGGGAACCGCCAACGCACAAACAGTAGAGGCCGGTTTCCGTATCATCTTGAAGGATCCTGCTGTTAAAGCCATTCTGATCAATATATTTGGTGGAATTGTGAGGTGCGACCGTGTTGCCCAGGGAGTGGTGGATGCTTATAAATCCATTGGTCAGATAGACATACCGGTAATTGTGAGATTACAGGGAACCAATGCAGAGGAGGCTAAAATATTGATTGATAATTCGGGACTCGAGGTACATTCTGCAATCACACTCGAGGAGGCGGCCAGGAAGGTGAAGGAACTGGTTTCCTAAATCAGTTTCTTCGCTTCCAGGCTTAGTTCCATTTGCTTTTGCAGGATGGCTGCCTGTTGGTTTGCAGCCTCTTCAAATCGATTGGTCCCGTCTGCATAAATAATAGACCTGCTGGCATTAACCAGTAAGCCACATCGGTCGTTCATTCCATATTCAGCCACATCCTGAAGACTTCCACCCTGGCTTCCTACCCCGGGAACGAGTAAAAAGTGCTCAGGGATTAGCTTCCTGATATTTTCCAGTTCAATCGCTTTGGTTGCACCCACCACATACATGATATTATTGACAGTACCCCACTGGGAAGAGGTCAAAATCACCTGCTCATAAAGCTTGGTACCATCTTTCAGCTCCAACTGCTCAAAGTCGGCCGATCCCTCATTGGAAGTGAGGGCCAACAAAATGGCCCACTTTTCATCCTCCTCGAGAAAAGGTGAAATGCTGTCATGTCCCATATAAGGGGACAGGGTTATTGCATCACAATCAAGGGTTTTAAAATAGGCATTTGCATACATACGAGATGTATTCCCTATATCTCCCCGCTTGGCGTCGGCAATAATAAAAAGATCGGGGTGTTCTTTCCTGATATGGTTAATGGTCATCTCCAGGCTCATAAGACCGGCTGCACCCATGGTCTCGTAGAAGGCGAGATTGGGTTTATAGGCCACCGCCAGGGATGCTGTTGCATCAATAATTTTCTTGTTAAATTCGAAGATGGGATATTCAGAGTCCAGTAACATCCTTGGAATCTTCTTATAGTCAGTATCAAGTCCCACACAAAGAAAACTCTTCTTTCGCTGAATATTCCTGAATAATTCTTCGGCATTCATGACTTCTGCTTTTAGATAAAAAGTTTAAACTCTCTTATTCCATACCACTCTCTTTCAGACGCTCTGCATTCTCAGCCATCTGTAGTTTCTCAATGATTTCCTTCAGATCACCGTTCATAATAGCCTGAAGGTTGTACAGTGTCAGGTTGATCCGGTGATCAGTCACCCTTCCCTGGGAATAATTGTAGGTTCGGATTTTTGCCGAACGGTCACCCGACGAAACCATGGTTTTACGCTTGGATGAAATTTCGTCCATTCGCTTCTGGTATTCCAGGTTATAAAGCCTGGATCGCAGCTCCTTCATGGCTTTATCCAGGTTCTTCAGCTGCGATTTCTCATCCTGACAGGTGACCACAATCCCCGATGGAATATGAGTTAGTCTGATGGCTGAATATGTTGTATTAACCGACTGCCCACCAGGTCCTGAGGAACAATAGGTATCCTTCCGGATATCTGATTGTTTTACTTCTATCTCAAAGTCTTCAGCTTCGGGCAAAACTGCCACGGTGGCTGCAGATGTATGGACCCGACCCTGGGTCTCGGTCTGAGGAACCCGTTGAACCCGGTGTACTCCGGATTCATACTTCATAATACCATAGACTCCATCACCGGTAACATCCATGATGATTTCCTTAAAACCACCTACGGTTCCTTCGGTGGAACTGGTTGTGGAGGCCTTCCATCCCTTTGATTCGAAAAACTTCAGGTACATCCTGTAAAGATCACCGGCAAAAATACTGGCTTCATCACCCCCGGTTCCGGCACGAATCTCAACAATGGCAGGCTTATCATCTTCAGGGTCCTTTGGGAATCAAAAGAAACTGTATCTCCTCCTCAAGCGGGCCAATCTGGTGCTGATAAAGGTCCAACTCCTCCTTGGCCATCTCCTTCATCTCATCATCAATCTCCTCGGTCAGCATTTCCTTGGCACTCTCAATATTGCTCAGCAGATTCCGATAGCAATTCATAGGCCTCAACGATAGGTTGAAGTTGCCTGTACTCCCGGTTCAGCTTTACATACTTTTTCATGTCACTCAATTATCGCAGGGATCGGTAATCAGCTGCCCAACCTCTTCAAACCTGGCCTTCACCCCTTCCAGCCTGGATATTATCATATTCTCTGCCATTCAACGCAATTTATGCACTAGTATATAAACTCCCCCACTGCTCCCTTGATGGTCAGTTTCTTTTCTTCCGAAGACTCACACCTGCCAACCACCCTGGCGTCAATACCATATTTTCCAGCAATTTCGATGATCCCATTGGCACTCTCCTCATCGGTATAAATTTCGAAGCGATGCCCCATATTAAATACCTGGTACATCTCTTTCCAGGGTGTTCCCGACTCCTCCTGTATCATTCTGAACAGGGGCGGAACAGGAAACAGATTATCCTTTATAATGTGAACTTTGTCGGCAAAATGCAGAACCTTGGTCTGGGCTCCTCCTGAACAATGGATCATCCCGCCAATGCGACTCCTGTATTTTTCAACTACCTCACGGATCACCGGAGCATAGGTCCGGGTTGGCGAAAGAACCAGTTTCCCTGCATCAAGCCTACAAGTCCTTCCACCATACTGGTCAGCGCCCTGCTTCCACTGTAAACCAGTGATTCGGGGCATCTCAGGATCATAACTCTCGGGATATATTTCTGACAGGGCACCCCCAAACACATCGTGCCTGGCAGAGGTTAAACCATTGCTTCCCATGCCTCCATTATAGGAGTCCTCATAGCTGGCCTGACCAGATGAAGAAAGCCCCACGATCACCTGTCCCGGTATAATATTGTTCTCAATAATTTCATCCCTTCTCGCATCGCGCCACAACTGTCGAATCCACAATAATGGTTCTTACCAGGTCACCCACATCGGCTGTCTCACCTCCGGTGCTGTATATTGGAACACCCAGGTTGCGCAACTCTGCAAGGATCTCTTCAGTGCCATCAATAATGGCAGAAATAACCTCTCCCGGGATCTTATTTTTATTCCTGCCTATGGTGGAAGAAAGCAGTATATCACCTGTTATGCCGACACAAAGCAGATCATCCAGATTCATTACGATGGCATCCTGGGCAATTCCTTTCCAAACAGACAGATCACCTGTCTCCTTCCAGTAGATGTAGGCCAGTGATGATTTGGTACCTGCACCGTCGGCATGCATTACCAGGCAATAATCCAGGATCGCCGGTCAGCATATCGGGAATTACCTTACAAAATGCATTGGGGAATAATCCCTTATCCACATTTTTAATGGCCTTGATGCACATCCTCCTTTCCCGAGGAGACACCACGCTGCATATAGCGGGAGGAACTACTCATTACCTCTAATTTTGTGGTATGTAATCTGTCGTCAGTACCCTGAATTCGGTTCTCCTGTTAACCTGGTGTGCTTTTTCCTGCAGTTCAGGACTTCCGAGTTGATTAATAAAGGCCTCTGTAAGCACATCATCCAACTCCAGGAAGTCTTGATCGGCAACCACCTTTTCATCCACTACCTTGGGCTGCGACTCACCATAACCTTTGGCCTGAAAACGGTCAGCAGCAATTCCCTTGGATATCAGATAATCCACAACAGACTGTGCCCGCTTCTGTGACAGCTCCAGGTTATCAGCCGGCGTACCCCTGGAATCGGTATGCGACATCAGTTCTATGGTTACATTGGGATTATCATTCAGTGTTTCCACAAGATTATCCAGCGAAACCATTGATTCGGGCCTCAGATCCCATTTAGCAAAATCGTAGAAGATATTCGGCAATTCGATCACCCTTTTTGTGGAGGCCAGGTAAATGGTAACATCGAATTCCCTGCTCTGATCCAGGCCACGGGTCGATTCACGCTCCTTGCCGTTCAGATAACCTTCACTGACTTGCAATAAACACATAGTCTGTGGCAGTTTTGAGCATAAAGCGGAAAGTTCCGTCATCACCGGTGGTACTCTCCACTGTAATCCCGTCGCTACCCACCGATTTAACTTTTGAACCTGGAAGAACCTGATCTGTTCTTTCATCCTTTACCACCCCGTTCACAGCAAAATTCAAGCGGAGGCAGAACAAAGGAGAATATTTCATCATTACCCCTTCCCTTTCTGGAAGAGCTGAAGAATCCCCTCTCCATATCCCCCTCAAAGACAATCCCAAAATCATCTTCGGGGGAGTTGATTGGAGGCCTCATATTCTCAACCATCCAGCTACCGGTTTCATCTCTCCTTGCCTTATAAATATCCAGACCTCCCAGACCAACCCTGCTGTCGGAGGAGAAATAAAGTGTTCCATCGGTATGCACATATGGATAAAGATCATTCCCGGGGTATTGATCTCCTCGCCCAGGTTCTCCGGTTCACCCCACTGTCCATCCTCCATCGGTCACCTTCCAGATATCATTTTCACCCAGTCCGCCTGGCATATCGGACACAAAATAGAGGGTATTGTCATCGGGTGAGATCGCCGGATGAGCAGTGGAAATACTATCTCCTAAGCTCTCAAATACAACGTCAGCCTCCTGCCAGCCCTCTCCATCAGACTTTGATTTAAAAATCTGGCAACCAAGTTGCTGGTTCTTTCCTTTCTTACAACGTGTAAAGTAAATCCTGGAGAAATCCGATGAAATGCAGGGAGTGCCGTCCTCAAACTCTGAATTCAGAACTCTCCACCGGAACGGGAACACTCCATTTCCCTTTCCGGTCCATGGTTGTGGAGAACATATCAGCAAAACTCTGCCCTGTTGCACCATGGGTTTCATCACCAGATGATTCATCACGTGGTCGAGGTAAAATAAACCTCTGAATAGGATCTCATTGACATAGGCGGGACTGAAATCTCTCTCCCTGGAATTAAACACCTTCATATTCTCAACAATATATCCCGTTGGATTCTCTGTCCATACAATTGCTGCCTGACAGGATTCAAAACCAATATCTCCCCGCGGATCATCAGGAACAAGCTCCTTGTATTTTTTAAACTCCTCTTCAGCTTCGTCATACTCTTCATTCACAAGCAGCATCTGTCCATACCGGAGGAAAATAATAGGATCCTGGTAATCTTCCCGTGATTGCCTTCTTATACCACAGATCGGCGGACCTGGCATCACCAATAATCCTGTAGCATTCTCCTACCTTAAAAAAGATTGCAGTTTTCTGCTCTTTGTCCACTTTGCTGTAGGCATCTTTATACAGATCAATGGCAGTAAAGTACTCTCCAGCATCAAACGCAGCCTGGGCCCTTGCATCCTTCGCCTTCTTTTGAGCCTCCAGCAGGAATGGTCAGAATAAAAATGGCCATCAGGGCCGGGAAAATTGATCTCATGATATTTTTGCATAGTCGTGCCCCTTTTACAATTCGATAAAATTACCTTTTTTTTCGATGAATATAAAACGAAAGAATTCAGTGAATTATTGGCCTCAAAAGCATCACCCTGATATCATAGGTGGTTAAGGGTAAAGCAAAAAGGCCCCCCGTATTGCACGGAGGGCCCTGAGATATGGATTGACAGGTAAGTTTAACTTGAAAACAACAGCTCCCTGTACTTGGGCAATGGCCAGATCTCATCATCCACGATCAGTTCCAGTTTATCGATATGATAGCGGATCGAATCAAGGAATGGAGCAATTACTTTGGAGTAATGCTTTGGCTTTCTCCTTTTCATCCTCCAGTTTATTGGCATACTTTTCTGGCTTCGACCATCTCATTCACACCAGTCTTAATGGCTGTAACATGGTCAGAAATCTCCCTGATCAGTTCAATCCTGTTTCCTGCAAGTGCTTTAAACTCTTCACCATAGATCTCTTTCAGTCCAAGGACATTCTCCATCAGCCTGTTCTGATACTTCACAGCAGTGGGAACAATGTGGTTGAGGGAAAGATCACCCAGTACCCTGGCTTCGATCTGTATCTTCTTCATATACTCTTCGAACAGAACCTCAACGCGACCTTCGAGTTCAGACTTCAGTGAAAATACCCAAGATCGAAAAAGAGCTTCTTTGATTTATCCGACAGGTAGGCACCCAGTGCCTCAGGCACATCTGTTATATTGGTAAGGCCTCGTTTTTCAGCCTCCATTACCCAGTCGTCACTGTAGTTATCTCCTTCAAAACGGATGGCCTTGGAGGCAATGATATACTTCCTGAGAATCTGGAAGATGGCTTCATCCTTCTTCACTCCACCTTCAACCAGGGCATCAACCTCTTTCTTAAACTCAATAAGCTGTCCTGCAACTGCTGCATTCAAGGCGGTCATTGGCATGGCAGGATTGGTACTGCCACCCACTGCCCTGAATTCGAAGCGGTTTCCTGTAAAAGCAAAGGGAGAAGTCCGGTTCCTGTCCGTATTGTCAAGCAGGATTTCAGGTATTTTTCCAATATCCAGCTTCAGCGCAGTCTTCTCATCCGGGGTCATTTTCTTGTTGGTCACCTGCTCCTCCAGCTGGTCAAGCATGGCTGAAACTTCCGATCCCAGGAAACAGGAGAGGATGGCAGGGGGAGCCTCGTTGGCTCCCAGTCGGTGTGCATTGGAGGCAGAGGCAATACTGGCCCGCAGCAGATCCTGATGATCGTAAACAGCCTTCACCGTATTCACCACAAAAGTGAGGAACTGGAGGTTCGATTTTGGATTCTTCCCGGGTTTATGGAGCACAACTCCTGTATCAGTTGAAAGCGACCAGTTATTGTGTTTTCCTGTTACCATTAATTCCCTTGAATGGCTTCTCATGGAAAAGTACCCTGAATCCATGATGCCTGGAGACCTTCTTCATCAGGTCCATGATCAATGCATTATGATCCACTGCCAGGTTACACTCCTCAAATACCGGAGCAAGCTCATACTGGTTGGGAGCCACCTCATTGTGCCGGGTCATCACAGGAATCCCCAGTTTATAGGCTTCCGATTCCAGATCATGCATAAATGCAGTTACCCTTTCAGGAATGGAGCCAAAATAGTGGTCATCCAGCTGCTGGTCCTTGGCAGAAGCATGTCCCATCAGGGTACGGCCAGTCAAGAGCCAGGTCGGGCCTGGCATAATATAGGGCTTCATCAATCAGGAAATACTCCTGCTCCCATCCCAGGTTGGCATTTACTTTGGTGACGTTCTTGTCAAACATCTGGCATACGTCTGTGGCTGCCTTATCAATGACATTAAGCGTTTTTAGCAAGGGTGTTTTGTGGTCCAGCGCTTCACCTGTATAGGAGATAAATACCGTTGGAATACAAAGGGTATTGTCAATAATAAATGCCGGTGAAGTGGGATCCCATGCGGTATATCCGCGCGCTTCAAAGGTATTTCTGATTCCCCCGCTGGGAAAGGAGGAAGCATCAGGCTCCTGCTGTGCCAGTGCGCCGCCGGCAAAAATTTCAACAACACCCCCATTTGGACTGAGTTCAATAAAAGCATCATGCTTTTCAGCAGTGCCGCCGGTCAGAGGTTGAAACCAGTGTGTATAGTGGGTAGCTCCCCTTTCAATAGCCCAGGATTTCATTCCTGCAGCAACTGAATCTGCTTTCTTTCTGTCGATGGGTGTTCCTTTATCCATTGCTTCCATTACATGATTAAATGCATCCTTCGAAAGGTATTTCTGCATTTTCACCTTGTCGAATACATTGATCGCATAATAATCCGATGTTTTATCGGAGGGAGGTGTAACATGAATGGGTTTTCTGTCGAATACCTGCTCCAGTGCTTTAAACCTGATAATCGCCATAATGATAAAAATTAAATTAGTATATAATTTTTTAGGGTTTCCTGCTGCAAATATATACTATTTTTAATTATACCCCCTATTTTTTTAAGCTAATTAGATGATTTTTTCATCTTTTTATATCAATTACCCGTATTTTTATAGACGTTTGGATTGGTAAATTTTACATTTCAAAAAAAAACCGCCTGAAAAATCAGGCGGCTTTCATGGATCCTTCTGATAAGTTATCTACTTCATCTCCTCAACAAAATATTTGTAGAAAAGAGGAATGGTTTCAATGCCTTTGTAGAAATTAAATAAGGGATAGTTTTCATTGGGCGAGTGAATGGCATCTGAATCGAGACCAAATCCCATCAGGATGGATTTGATCCCCAGCACCTCTTCAAAATCTGAAACAATGGGAATACTGCCTCCGCTTCTTACCGGAATGGGTGATTTTCCAAAACTCTCTTCAATGGCTTTACTGGCTGCCCTGTATGCAGGAAAATCGATGGGTGTCACATATCCCTGTCCGCCATGCAGGCTTTTTACTTTCACTTTACATCCTTCAGGAGCCATCTTTTCAAAATGCTTTATAAAGAGCTCGTCGATCTTTTTCGAATCCTGGTTGGGAACCAGGCGCATGGAGATCTTGGCATAAGCTTTTGAGGGAAGCACGGTCTTTGCCCCTTCACCCGTATATCCTGACCAGATTCCGTTTACATCCAGGCTGGGTCTGATTCCGGTGCGTTCCGAGGTGGAATATCCTTCCTCCCCCACTACTTCATCAATATCCAGTGCGTTTTTGTAATCTTTCCAAATCAAAAGGAGCCTTTGCCATCTCGGCACTTTCTTCATCTGAAACCTCCAGCACATCATCGTAAAAACCCGGAATGGTTATGTGATTGTTTTCATCGGTAAGTGAAGCAATCATTTTTGCAAGCAGATTGGCAGGATTTCCCACTGCTCCTCCATATAATCCGGAATGAAGATCACGATTCGGGCCTGTCACCTCCACCTCCATATAACTGAGTCCTCGAAGGCCAACCGTAATGGAGGGAATATCCTGGGCGATCATGGTGGTATCGGAAATAAGTATGACATCGGCCTTTAACAGCTCCTTATTCTCCTTGCAAAACTGCTTCAGGCTCGGAGAACCAATCTCTTCCTCACCTTCAATCATGAACTTTACATTGCAGGGAAGCGTCCGGTCCTGTTCATTAACTCAAATGCCTTTACATGCATAAAAAGCTGCCCCTTATCATCATCTGCACCCCTGGCATAGATCTTTCCATCCCTTACCTCGGGTTCAAAGGGCGGCGAATCCCATAGATCCAGGGGTTCAGCCGGCTGCACATCATAGTGACCATAAACAAGCACCGTAGGCAAGTGATTCATCCACCATTTTATGACCGTAGACCACCGGCCATCCCGCGGTATCTTTTACCTCGGCATGGTCAGCACCGGCATCCAGCAGACTCTTCTTTATAAATTCGGCTGCTTTATGCATATCCTCTTTTGCATCAGCCTTGGCACTGATGGAAGGAATCCTGATCAGATCAAACAATTCATCCAGGAAACGATCCTTGTTCGATTCAACGTAACTCTTTATCTCTTTCATATCTATATGTTTATTATTTAATCTTGCTAAACATCTACCCGTTTGCCCAATTCCTCATATACCAGTTCCATTTCCTCATAAAATTCAGATCCATAGACGCGGGTAATCGGATCTTTCAGGAAGCGGAACACCGGCATCTGTTCTTTGGCCCCCAGGATACGGGCAGGCTCACATATACTCCAACGATGATAATTCAGAGCCACACCTGTTTTTAAAGGGCTCACCCTGATGGGATAGAGATGGCATGAAACCGGCTTTTGAAATGGAACTGAACCTGCATTAAAAGCTCGGCCGGCACGTT